>NZ_AYZQ01000011.1 GCF_001436115.1 Lacticaseibacillus brantae DSM 23927 | reverse complement strand
AACATGGGTTCAAATCCCGTACGGGTCATATGCCGGCTTAGCTCAGCTGGTAGAGCATCGGTATCGTAAACCGAGGGTCACAGGTTCAAGTCCTGCAGCCGGCATTCAAAAAGCCATTCAACAGATGTTGAATGGCTTTTTTCGTGTGGTTCTACCCGGTACTAGCATCTTCCCCTTTGACACCAGCAATTACGATTCACGACTCACTATCGCCCATGACTGGTTGTGGGCTTTGGCTGACGATAAAATCTCGGCGTTCCATTCTGATCCCCACATGTTTAAACTCTACACTGACTATATTGATGGTAACCCTGAATTGCTCGCGCGCCACATCAATGATCTCAGCCGCAGTCTCATTGCTGCCACGGGCATTGCTGACGACACCATCATTAGTAGTATCCTCCAGGCTTTCAGTTGCTTCTCCACATCTGCCTTCGCACCTGCCTGGAACAACCAAACACGTAATCAATTCGAAGCGGTCTGGTCGCTCGTAAGGCCCGGCGTCCAAGCGGCGTTATACAACCAAAATTTGGATTAGTTACACCAAAAGAGAGCGCAGTCAGTGTTCACGGCTGCGCTCATTGTCATTTTCCAGCAATCACAGAATTTTCTCTCAGCTAATAAACGCGCTCCTCATAACCCTTAGGCCTAGGAACCGGTCGGTTATCGGCAATTGCCTGCAAAATGATGGCTTTTAGGCGATAGGCACCCGCCACCGAAAAGTCGTAGGCGCCTCCGCTTGTGACATTTAAATATTCCATAAAGGGGAAACTCTCACCAAACTTTTTGAGATAAGTCTGTTCAGCTTCATTAATAACTTCTTGCGCGCCACTTTCGATTGTGATCATTGTTTGTCCTCCTGATAGGCTTTTTTTGCTACTGTCCATAGATTACGCCAAGCAAATTGCGCTAGTTTATAGGTCCTTGGAATAATATTGAGCCAACACTTCTCTGGCCAGTTGATGCGCCATCTCATTTTTGGTGGGTTGACTCGCTGCCCGCTGCAAACTGATATCTTTCTCCCTGTCACCTTTCGTTTGTCTGATTACGGTTAGTATCGTTCACAATGTTCGATTCATTGCCCTTTGGCTTTCGGACACAAAAAAACACCAGCCATCAACTGATGACTGGTGCTATTCCTCCGGTTGTCAGGCTCGAACTGACGACA
>NZ_AYZQ01000010.1 GCF_001436115.1 Lacticaseibacillus brantae DSM 23927 | reverse complement strand
AAATCGGAGAATTAAGCAACATACAACGAAGTCAATTCGCTAGTATTAACAATAAGAGTCACAAACTTTATATGAGAGTTTGATCCTGGCTCAGGATGAACGCTGGCGGCGTGCCTAATACATGCAAGTCGAACGAGTTCGCGTTTATGATGGCGGTGCTTGCACCAATAGATTAAACATTTGAACGAGTGGCGGACGGGTGAGTAACACGTGGGTAACCTGCCCTAAAGTGGGGGATAACATTTGGAAACAGATGCTAATACCGCATAAACCTCAAAAGCACATGCTTTTGAGTTGAAAGATGGCGTAAGCTATCGCTTTTGGATGGACCCGCGGCGTATTAGCTAGTTGGTGAGGTAAAGGCTCACCAAGGCTGTGATACGTAGCCGACCTGAGAGGGTAATCGGCCACATTGGGACTGAGACACGGCCCAAACTCCTACGGGAGGCAGCAGTAGGGAATCTTCCACAATGGACGAAAGTCTGATGGAGCAACGCCGCGTGAGTGAAGAAGGTTTTCGGATCGTAAAACTCTGTTGTTGGAGAAGAACGTACGTGAGAGTAACTGTTCACGTAGTGACGGTATCCAACCAGAAAGCCACGGCTAACTACGTGCCAGCAGCCGCGGTAATACGTAGGTGGCAAGCGTTATCCGGATTTATTGGGCGTAAAGCGAGCGCAGGCGGTTTTTTAAGTCTGATGTGAAAGCCCTCGGCTCAACCGAGGAAGTGCATCGGAAACTGGGAAACTTGAGTGCAGAAGAGGACAGTGGAACTCCATGTGTAGCGGTGAAATGCGTAGATATATGGAAGAACACCAGTGGCGAAGGCGGCTGTCTGGTCTGTAACTGACGCTGAGGCTCGAAAGCATGGGTAGCGAACAGGATTAGATACCCTGGTAGTCCATGCCGTAAACGATGAATGCTAGGTGTTGGAGGGTTTCCGCCCTTCAGTGCCGCAGCTAACGCATTAAGCATTCCGCCTGGGGAGTACGACCGCAAGGTTGAAACTCAAAGGAATTGACGGGGGCCCGCACAAGCGGTGGAGCATGTGGTTTAATTCGAAGCAACGCGAAGAACCTTACCAGGTCTTGACATCTTCTGCCAACCTAAGAGATTAGGCGTTCCCTTCGGGGACAGAATGACAGGTGGTGCATGGTTGTCGTCAGCTCGTGTCGTGAGATGTTGGGTTAAGTCCCGCAACGAGCGCAACCCTTATTACTAGTTGCCAGCATTTAGTTGGGCACTCTAGTGAGACTGCCGGTGACAAACCGGAGGAAGGTGGGGACGACGTCAAATCATCATGCCCCTTATGACCTGGGCTACACACGTGCTACAATGGATGGTACAACGAGTTGCGAGACCGCGAGGTTTAGCTAATCTCTTAAAGCCATTCTCAGTCCGGACTGTAGGCTGCAACTCGCCTACACGAAGTCGGAATCGCTAGTAATCGCGGATCAGCATGCCGCGGTGAATACGTTCCCGGGCCTTGTACACACCGCCCGTCACACCATGAGAGTTTGTAACACCCGAAGCCGGTGGGGTAACCTTTTAGGAGCTAGCCGTCTAAGGTGGGACAGATGATTAGGGTGAAGTCGTAACAAGGTAGCCGTAGGAGAACCTGCGGCTGGATCACCTCCTTTCTAAGGAATATTACGGAAACCTACACATGAAACTTTGTTTAGTTTTGAGAGGATTACTCTCAAA
>NZ_AYZQ01000001.1 GCF_001436115.1 Lacticaseibacillus brantae DSM 23927 | reverse complement strand
TAGGTTCGAATCCTATCTCCTCCATTTTTCTTATTGGGGTATAGCCAAGCGGTAAGGCAACGGACTTTGACTCCGTCATGCGCTGGTTCGAATCCAGCTACCCCAACTACTCTAGCTGTGACCAGTAATGGTGACAGCTTTTTTTGTGCCCGGCCCAATTGGTCTAATTCAGATTATGGGTGAATGGTAGCAAAATAGCGGTCTCGCGAAATTAAATTTAAATTGGTGTGGGCTTGAAGTTTGGTCTATACCAGCGTATATTTAAAGTAATTCAGATTAGGAGTGGTTGATTGTGACAGTTACTGTGTTGAAGCATGCTGTAATCTATACAGGCTTAGAACGAATTGAAGACGGCTATATTCGTTTCGATGATAAGATTCTCGCCGTGGGGGATATGTTTGATTACCGGGCACAATCCGGTGAAACAATCGTTGATATGCAAGGCAAGACAATTGTTCCTGGATTCATCGACGTTCACGCCCATGGCGGTTATGGGTTCGATGCCATGGATGGCGATGCCGACCAAATCGATCAAATGGCAACCAAAATGATGGAACATGAAGGGGTGACTACCCTTTTTGCCACAACCATGACGCAATCGACTGAAAACATTAATAAGGCAATGAGTGGCGTGAAGACCGCTGCTGACCGTAATCCAATCATCCAAGGTGTGCATCTTGAAGGGCCATTCATCAATGCCACATTTAAGGGTGCACAACCAGAAGAATATATTAAAGTGCCTGACGCGGAATTAGTGAAGCAATGGAACGAATTATCAGGCAATCGTGTTCGCCTCATCACTTACGCCCCAGAAGATGAGGGCTCACAAGCATTTGAAGACTACCTCTTGGCGCACAACATTGTGCCGTCAGTTGGGCACTCCAATGCGACCCGGGAACAGATGTTACATAGTAAGGCGACCCACGTCACCCACTTGTACAATGCGCAACGTGAATTCAAGCACCGGGAACCTGGTGTCACTGGGCACGCCATGTTGGAAGACAACATGTATGCTGAACTCATCGCAGATGGCTTCCATATTGTCCCTGACATGTTACGTTTAGCCTTTGAACAAAAAGGCCCAGAGCGGATCGATTTAGTGACCGATTCAATGCGAAGCAAGGGAATGCCAGAAGGCGAAAGTGAATTAGGCGGCCAAAAAGTCTTTGTGAAGGATAAGCAAGCGCGTCTGGCTGATGGCACGCTGGCTGGCTCAGTTTTGATGTTTAAAGATGCCTTCCACAATGCAATGGCCTATATGGGTGCTTCCATGGGTGAAGCCGTGATGATGAGTTCTGTTAACCAAGCGCGTGAATTTGGCTTAGATTCAAAAGGTACGCTTGAAGTGGGTAAAGATGCTGACATGAACGTCTTTAATGCAGACTTGCAATTGATTCAAACCTTTAGTTATGGGGTTAAGCATGACACTGTTCAAGATTAAGTAGGGTGAAACGAGGGATAACCAGTGGAATTACCGGTTTATATCAAAATCCATAATCAGATTAAGCAAGATATTGAGAGTGGCAAATGGCAAATTGGGGACCGCATCCCATCTGAACGTGAACTAGCCGTGACGTTTAAGGTATCGCGGATGACCCTCCGCCAGGCAATTCAAACGTTGGTTGAAGAGGGTATTCTGGAACGGCGCATCGGGGCAGGAACCTATGTGGCCAATCAGAAGGTTCAGGAGAAGGTTTCTGGCGTGACCAGTTTCACTGATATCATGGTCGCTCAAGGCCGGAAGCCCTCTAGCAAGACCATTTCTTACCACATTGCGAGTCCCTCGCTCTCTGAAAGCGAAAAGCTCAAGTTGGCTGAGGGCGCACAAGTGCTACGAATGGAACGCATTCGTTATGCGGATGAGGTGCCGATCACATTTGAAGTCGCGACGGTGCCTTATGATTTGGTAAAGAACTTCAGCAAGTCAGAAGTCAGCAAATCGTTCTATCACACGCTGGAAAGTAAAGGCGGCTTTGTTTTGGGCGGGGCTCAACAGACCGTCAGCGCCATGCTTGCCAGCGAACGGATTGCCGAGTACCTGGCTATTAAACGTAACGATGCAATTTTGCGCGTGCGACAGACCTCCTTCCTGCAAGACGGGACGCCTTTTGAATACGTGCGAACCCAGTACGTTGGCAGCCGCTTTGAATTTTATCTCGAACGCTAAAAAAAGCTTGTGTCCAGATGCCTTTCTGGACACAAGCTTTTTTGTTGTTTATTTTAAATCTGCTTTAATCTGCGTGGTTGAAATGCCATTGGTCCGAGGAAGATAAATGACCTCGCAATAAGGTTTCAGGAAATCAAATTGGCCTTCCCAGTCATCACCCATGACGAAAATATCAATGTCTAAATCTTGGACATCATGGATCTTTTGATCCCAACTGGTTTCGGGAATGACCTTGTCAACATAGCGAATTGCTTCAAGGATATATTTCCGATGTTCATAACTATGATAGGCTTCTTTATGTTTCAGAGCATTGAATTCATCAGTAGACAAGCCCACAATCAATTCATCCCCTAAAGCGGCCGCCCGCTCTAGCAGGTGGACGTGGCCCCAGTGTAATAAGTCGAAGGTCCCATATGTAATCACGCGTTTCATGACAAAAGCCTCATTTCATCCATTTTTTTAAGTGTAGCCTAGGGGGTAAGTGAACGCAAGGCGAGAAGCCATAACTGTTCGCTCATACAAAATTTTATGAAAATCCTTAAGAAACGGGATATGACCCCGAGGCGGGAATAATTCTGGTATAATACAAGGGTTAATTTACTTATGTGAAGAGGGAGCGGTGCGGATGTCACGCGTCAATGTACTAGGGGTTGATTTTGATGCCTATACGCAATCCGAGTTTATTCAGATTTTTATGAACCGGTTAAGTCAACATCAGGGGAGTTTTGTGGTGACGGCCAACCCGGAAATTGTGATGTACGCAAAAGAACACCGCGACTATGCGCAAATTTTGGCTGAAGCTGATTTTGTCACGGCCGACGGAATTGGTGTGGTTACGGGAGCTCAGATGCTCAACACGCCATTGCCGGAGCGAGTCACTGGGTTTGACACAATGACAGCGCTGCTGGCGCAGGCCAATCAAGCGCATCTGACCGTTGCGTTGATAGGGGCAAAACAAACAGTCAACGATCAAGCCGTGGCCAATGTGACCAAGCAATATCCTAACCTGACCGTCGTTTACGCCCACGACGGCTATTTTGGGCTTGATGATCAAGCGGTGAGTGATGCCGTGATTGCTGCACAACCGGATATGATTTTTGCGGCCCTGGGTTTTCCCAAACAAGAGCAATTTCTGTTGGCGTTAAAGCCACATCTTCCACAAGCCTTTATGATGGGCGTGGGGGGCAGTTTCGATGTCTTGGCCGGTGCCGTTAAACGCGCGCCAAAATGGGTGCAACGCGTACATATGGAATGGGCCTATCGTTTAGTCAAAAATCCGAGTCGGTTACCCAGAATGTTAGTTTTGCCGCGGTTTTTGGCGGCGGTGCGTCAGGAGGCTAAAGCCCAATCATGAAAGTTCTGCATATCAACGCTGGTCTCGAAAATGGTGGCGGCTTGACCCATATTGTTAGCCTATTAAAGGGCCAACCTGATGTTGAATTGCTGACCTTTGCTGATGGGTCTGTGGCAGCAGCCGCACGAGAGGCGGGTATTTCTGTTCACGTCTTGGCGCATCAGAGTCGCTATTCACTGTCTATTCTTAAAGAATTGCGCCAGTTTATTGGTCACGGCCATTATGATATTGTTCATTCTCATGGGGCTCGAGCAAACTTATTTATGCGCATGATTCATCGCCGCGTTCTCGCCAAGTGGGTGATTACCGTTCATTCGGATCCCACGCTTGATTTTATGAATGGCGGCGTGGCTGGCCGAATTTTTACTCGGCTTAATATTGCCAGTCTCAAACGGGCCGACCAAGTCGATGTGGTCACCAAGACCTTCGCTGCTGAGGTCGCGCATTTAGGTGTGCCAACCACCAAGATTCGAGTAATCTATAACGGTATCGCGTTTCACAGCACACCGGTGATGGCTCAGCCTCATCCAACCTTCACGATGATGATGGTTGCACGGCTGCATCCCGTTAAAGACCATGCGCTCTTACTCCATGCTTTTAAAGCTGCGCAGTTACCGGCTCAACTCAATGTTGTTGGTGATGGCCCTATGCATGATGCGATTCAGACAATGATTCAGGACTTGGGACTTGCGCAGCAGGTGCACATGCTTGGGTTCAAAACCCCAGAGGAGATTAGGGGCTTGCAGGCGACCACGGATGTCAATCTGTTAACCTCGCAATCAGAAAGCTTCCCACTTGTCTTACTGGAGAGTGCTGACGCCGGGGTACCAGTGATTGCGACGAATGTCGGTGACATGCAGGTGATGATTCCAGACGCCAAATACGGGCAAGTCGTGCCGGTTGGGGATGTCGACGCATTGGCATCAGCGATGGCCACAGCTTACCAGCGCTATCTGGATCAAACCCTCCAAGCCGAAGGTCAACGTTTTCGCGACTATGCGATGGCGCACTTCTCAATTGCCCAATTACAAGCAGCCGTTTGGGCTGGATACTCAGAAATATTGAAGAAATAAGGAGAAGCACTTTGCAAAAACAACTTAAGCGGGTTTTCCTCGCATTCATTCTGTTACAGCCATTTTTAGATGTCTATTTCTTCTATGTTCCGCCGTTATCAACATTATTATCATTTTCAATTTCAACCATCATTCGGCTGATCTTGATTCTAGTTGTCGCCGTGATGTTTGTCATCAGCGAGCGGTTCAGTCGAAGAGATTGGCTAATTTTTACTTATATCGGGGCGTTAGCCATTTATTTCGTATTACATGTTTGGAATGCCAGTCATTTCATTTCAGTGAATCCCAATAATTTCCACTTCTCATTAGTGGGTGAAGCCTTCTATGTTCTGCGGATGTTGGTTCCATTGTTCACCTTATTTGTGACCAATCGCTTGGACTTCACTGAATCTACCATTACCAAAATTATTCAGATTCTCGTTGGCTTGATTTCAGGCAGTATTGTAATTACGAACCTGTTTGGCTTTGCGTTAGCGTCTTATGGTGGCGGCTGGATTACGGGCAGCATTTTCAACTGGTTCTCGTCTGCAGTGGGCGGGAGTTACTATGGGCTCGCCAGCAAAGGCTTCTTCTATTTTGCCAATGCCATCAGTGCCGTTGAAATTCTGTTGACACCGCTGATTCTGTACGTGGTCTTCAAACGTTTGAATTGGCTGAACGGTATCTTGGCCTTCAGTCAGTTATTGGCAATGTTCATGTTAGGGACCAAAACATCCACCTACGGATTTATTGGGATGGCAGGCCTGTTTGTGATTGCTTACCTGACCCACACCTTGTTGTTGAAAAACGTTAAATTCGAATGGTCTCATCTAGCCATCATTGCAGCATTGTTAGTGGTTGCGGCAGGCTTACTGCCGATTTCACCGAACAGTAATCGCGCAAATTTTGATGTCTCAGTCCAAACAACGCGTAAAGAAAACGAGAAACAGGCTAAGATCAAAACACTCGAACGCCGCTTGGATGCCCAGTTGGTTGGCAAGACGACTGCTCAGCGCAAACCTATTCTGGTTAAATACATTAAGAAAAATTGGTCTCGTTATTCGCTCAATAAGAAGTTCGTTTTTGAAAGTTATTCGTATAAAAATGATCCTGAATTCTGGTTTGGGGTGATGCGGTGGCCAATCGCTGAACGTTTGAATTACCGGCAAGTCGAACAAGCAATGCTCGATCACGTTAAGGCCTATAACCACAATCCATTAGATGCATGGTTTGGGATTACCTATACTCGGATGAATAATATTTTCAATCTGGAACAGGACTTTGTCTCTCAGTGGTATTCAATGGGATATCTTGGTGTGCTGCTGTTGTTGATGCCTTACGTCTTTGTGGGGGCTTATGGTGTCTACGCCTGGTTACGTTACGCCGCTGTGCGTCAATTTTACGTCTCAGCTTTACTGCTTGGGGTCGTGGCGATGGTCGGTGCTTCAGTCTATTCAGGGAACGTGATGGACTTCTTGACTGACACGATCCTGTTAGGCTTCTTTGAAGGGGTATTGATTGCTGCTATCCGCAGAGCGAAGCAAGGACGGCTGAGCGCATGAAACATTGGTTGATTCAATTCTTCTACCATGGCATCTATTTCAGTCTCGTTAAGTGGTTCACGCGCATGGATTCGAATAGTTACTTCTTCAACGCTTGGGATGGCAAGCACTTTTCAGATAATCCGCGGGCGATTTTTGAAGCCTTGGTGCAAGAAAAGCCGCAAGCCCGTTACTACATCTTATTAGAGGATTTGACAGAAGCCGCGCAAATGCAGGCTGACTATCCAAACCAGCAGTTAATTTTTGTGTCGCGGCATTCACGGCAGTACTTCCTGGCCTTAGCTAAGAGCAAGTATTGGATTGTGAATGTGAATATGCCATATCGGCTGCGCCAACATCACAATGGCGTCTTTCTACAAGCTTGGCATGGAACACCGCTGAAGCACATTGCCAATGATATGCCGGCCGATAATACCTATCGGGATGAAACGGCCAAAGAGCCTGAAAACTGGACGTACTTCTTGAGTAATGCGCCGGCTGATAATTGGATTTATGCACAAGCGTTTGGCTTAGGAGCTGGTCAGTTAGTTGCTGAAGGCTTGCCCCGAAATGATGTTCTGGTCACGCATCGCGACGATAAGCCCTATCAAACCGCTTTGCGCCAGAAGTTAGGGTTAACGCCTGACCAACCGGTGTGGTTGTATGCACCGACCTTCCGGGATGACGAAGCAAAGTTCCAGTTGCAACTAGATTTGGATGCTTTTACCCAAACCTTTCCAGACACAATCTTGCTGTTACGGTTGCATCCGCATGTTGCTGACAAGGTGCCTGACTTATCAGCCTGGCCCCATGTCCAAAACGTGAGCCAATATCCTGATATTCGGGATTTGTATCTCATTAGTGACCAATTGATTACCGACTACTCATCAGTGTTCTTTGATTACGCACTCCTCAATCGCCCAATGGTCTTTTACGCTTATGATTTGGCCAAGTATGGTGACCAATTACGGGGTTTTTATTATGACTACCCAACTTTTGTTCCAGGCCCAGTTGTTGAAAATCAAACTGATTTATTTGCCGCCTTACAACAGGCACCGACCGACCAGTCCGCATTTGCGCAGGCGCATAATGCAAACTATGTCCATCCTGTCAGTGCGCAAATCGTTTCAGAATTGTTAGTGGAGAAACCGCATGCGTAAAACGATGACGAATATTATCTACAACGGAGTTTATCAGATCTTGATTCTGATCCTGCCCTTTGTGACAACGCCCTATGTCTCGCGTGTTCTGCAACCAGAAGCGCTCGGCATTAATGCACTAATCAACTCGATTCCTGTGTTTTTGAGCGTGGTGATTCTGTTTGGGATGAACCAATTTGGGGTTCGTAGCATTGCTCAGGCGCCTAAAGAAGATCTGCCTAAAACTTTCGCACGTTTGTGGCAGATTCAGTTGACAGTCGGGTTGCTCGTGATTGTCGGGTACGTGGTGGCAGTCTTGCTTTGGCTGGACTACAAATTCTTCTATCTGCTGGAAGTGCCATTTCTGTTTGGCTACGTTCTTGATATTTCCTGGCTTTTTATTGGCTTAGGTGAGATCAAACAAGTGGTCATGCGAAATACGGTCATTAAGCTCAGTATTGTGGCCACCATTTTCCTGTTTGTCCACCGTCCGGAAGATTTATGGATTTACTTGCTGATTAACTCAATCACGTATCTAGCGAATGTTGTCTTTTGGTTTGATTTAACCAAGCACCTGGGGCGCAAAATTTCGCGCCAAGACTTTGGCTGGAGCCAGGTTTACTTCCGATCAGCATTAACAGTCACCTTGCCGATGATTGCGGTCCAGTTCTATGTGAGTTTCGATCAAACTTTGGTGGGGTGGCTGGCATCGAGTCGCCAGTTAAGTTATTACTCGCAGACCCAGATGCTCGCCCGAGCCGTGATTGCAATTGTGGGTTCAATCAGTACAATTCTGATGCCTAAGATGGCCCAGATGTTGGTGGAAGATACCGGCCACGAACAAGTAGTTCGTCTCCTCAAAACCAGCCTTGATTACACGCTGATGGTCGGCTTGTACTTCACGATTGCTTTTATGGTGAATGCCGAGCAATTTGTCCGCTGGTTTTGGGGGGCGGCGTACACGCCGATGGCTTTCAACATGTTCTTTGGGGCTTTAATCATCGTTTTGGTGAGTTACGGCAGCGTGTTTGCCAATCAATACACGCTTTCTCGCGGTCTGTTCAAAATTTATTCCATCCCATATTATGTCGGGGCCGTCGTCTCTGTTGGGCTGAACTTGGCAGTCGTTAAAGCGTTTGGTGCTAATGGCGCGACTTTAGTTATTGTGGCAACAGAATTGTTAGTCTGCTTCTTGCGGATTTATCTTGTGCGTCACGAATTACCGCTCAGGTCAGTCTTTAGGGGTCAATGGCGGATTATTCTGGCGGCGCTTATTGCACTTGGCATCGGGTTGTTGGTACCAATTCATGCCTTTGGGCTGTTCTTAGACCTAGTGAGCCAAACTATCCTACTGACAGCCATATATTTCGGGGCCTTATTTGCTTTGAAGTCACGGGTTGCTATAGACTTAAAACAATTCATCATTAACCGCCGCGCGCGGTAGGAGGAAAACATGCCTACGATTAGTGTTTTAATGGCGGCCTACAATGAAACACCGACGCAACTGGCAGCAGCGCTGAATTCGCTTCAGGCGCAAACACTGTCAGATTTCGAGGTCGAAATTGTGCTTGATGCGCCAGATAATCAGGCTTTACGGGACATTCTGACTCAATGGCAAGCCAATGATGCCCGGTTTCATTTGCATATTAATGCTGACAATATGGGTTTGGCCAATAGTCTTAATGTCGCCCTTAGTCACGCAACTGGTACGTACATTGCTCGGATGGACGCAGATGACTTAGCCATGCCCAAACGTTTTGAGCGCCAAGTGGCCTTAATGAAGGCAAACGGCGTGGCCGTGCTATCAACGAATGCGACCTTTATTGATGAACGTGGCCAAGTTGTGGGCGAGCACGACTGGATTCCTGAAGAGCCAGCTCAATTAGCTGAGTTGTTACCACTTGGGTCAGATTTGATTCATCCGTCAGTTATGATGCTTGCCAGCGCCTTGAGGGCTGTCAATGGGTATCGGCCCTTACCGACTGCTGAAGACTATGATTTATGGTTGCGATTTTTGAAGGCGGGATTTGCGATTGGCGCGACTAACGAGCGCCTGTTGCAATACCGGCTGCGCGGGAATTCCATGACCCAAGGTGATCGCTACAAGGTCTTTCTAGTGACGGCTTATTTACAAGCGGCCTATCGGCGGCCAGCCTATCCTGACGCCCAAACCCAAGTTAAAGAGCTCAATGCTTGGCTGACAAAGCACCAGCAAGCAGATGCCGCTATCTCAGCACGCTTCACGCAAAACGTCAAGAATCTGAGTGAAGGTAAACAGGCCTTGAAGGCTGGTCATGTCCTGAAGGCTATGCACCTGACTCTGCCGGCCTTAATGAGTCCGCCGGTGCGCGCGTATGCGCAACAGTCCCAACGGTTTAACAAAAAATATCAGCAATTGCGACGTCAAGGAGGCAATTATGCATAATTTATATCCCGATGATGGGTTATCCTTACATACAGATTTCTACGAATTGAATATGATGTGGACCTACTACAAGCAAGGGATTAGCGAGCGCAATGCCGTCTTTGAAGTTTACTTTAGAGATTTACCTTTTGGGAGTGGCTTTGCGGTATTTGCCGGCCTAGAGCATGCGGTCGAATACTTGCAGAATTTGACCTTCAGTGACAGTGATTTGGATTACTTGAGTGAAGTGACTGACTATTCAGAAGACTTCTTGGCTTATTTGCGAGACTTTAAGTTTACCTGTACGGTGCGGTCTGCTTTGGAAGGCGATTTGGTATTCAACAATGAGCCGATTTTCCAAGTGGAAGGGCCACTGGCCCAATGCCAATTGGTTGAAACAGCAATCTTGAACATTTTGAATTATCAAACGCTAGTGGCCACCAAAGCAGCGCGGATTCGTGCTGTTGTCGGCGATGATCCCTTGATGGAATTCGGCACTCGCCGGGCCCAAGAGACGTCCGCAGCAATGTGGGGAACTCGTGCCGCCTATATTGGTGGCTTTGATGCGACGAGCAACGTTCGCGCCGGGAAAGTTTTTGGGATTCCTGTGAGTGGGACACATGCGCACGCCCTAGTGCAAGCTTATCGTGATGACTATGCTGCCTTTAAGGCGTACGCCATGAGCAACCGCGATGTGGTCTTCTTAGTCGACACCTATGATACGTTGCGCTCCGGTGTACCGGCTGCCATCAAGGTGGCTAAGGAGATGGGCGATGCCATCAATTTCCGTGGTGTCCGGATTGATAGTGGTGATATGGCTTATATTTCAAAGCGTGTTCGCGAACAGCTTGATGAGGCCGGGTTTACTGAGGCTAAAATCTACGCTTCTAATGACTTGGACGAGAACACCATTCAAAGTCTCAAAATGCAAAATGCCCGCATTGACGTCTGGGGGATTGGCACGAAATTAATTACAGCGTATGATCAACCTGCTTTAGGGGCTGTTTATAAGTTGGTTTCCATTGAGAACGCCGAGGGCGAAATGGTGGATACCATCAAGCTTTCTAGTAACGCAGAGAAAGTTTCGACACCAGGCAAAAAGCAAGTATGGCGGATTACCCGCCACGCTGATGGCAAGTCAGAAGGGGACTATGTTGCGATTGCTTCAGAAGAGATTCAGCATCTCGATGCGTTGTACATGTTCCATCCTAATTACACCTATATCAACAAAACTGTTCGCAATTTTGATGCGCGGCCATTACTGCAACCGATTTTCGAAAATGGCGAACAGGTCTATGACCTACCACCGCTAGAAGAAATTCGCCGGTATTGCCAAGCTAGTGTTGAGTCACTCTGGGATGAGTACAAACGGGTCTTGAACCCCCAAGATTATCCTGTCGATCTCTCCCAGCTGGCTTGGGATAATAAAATGGCGATTATCAAAAAAATCCGTGATGGCTTACAAAACAAGGTGAACTAATTGAAATCAAAACGATACGAACTCATTATCATCAGCGTGGTCATTGGCCTGCTGCTGGGTGTGGTGGTGAGTTTTGCCGGGTACAAATTAATCATTAGTCCGCGCAATGCCCAACAAGCCGAACAACAACAGCGGCGTTATGAAGCGATGCTGACTTCACAACGAGCTGAAGATCAACGGTTGCTCAATCAAGGGGCCCAGAAATTAAAATCAAATAATTCAGCCTTTACTAAGACGGCCTTAAGCACAGCAGAAAACGACCACGCCCAAGAAATGTTGAACCAACTGACCCAAAACCATTATTTGGGAACTGTGTTAGTCGTCAAAAATGGTCAGGTCATCCTCAATCAAGGGGTCGGGGACGCAGATGCAATCGCCGGTCGCAAGAATGGTCCGAACACACTGTTTCAAATCGGGTCTGTTCAAAAGTCCGTGACTGCGGCTTTAATCATGAAGTTGGTGGATGAGGGTAAATTGAAACTGTCTGACCCCATTGGCAAGTACTTGTCTGGAATTAAAACGGGTAACAAAGTGACAATCCGGATGATGCTGAATATGCGCAGTGGGCTGGCAATGAACACTAAGCAAGATAAAACTTTATCTGACCGAGCTATTGTTGATTATGCGATTTCTCATTTAGTTTACGTGCCCGAAGGCAAACAGAACTATCAACCAGTCAATTATGTGTTGTTAGCTGGCGTCATTGAAAAAGTGACGGGTAACTTGTATTCAACTGAAGTTCAAAACGAAATCGTGCGGCCACTCAAGCTGATTCATACTGGTTTCATGCCCGGTCTGTTGAAAGAAAGTAATCGCGCGATTGGCTATTCCGGGCCGGTCAATAACCCGTACGTGAGTCAGGTCAAATGGCCTGATGTGATGTGGAATCGCGAACTTGGCACGGGCAATATCTACGCCACTGCTGGCGATCTGTTCCAAATGGAGCAGGGAATTGTTCAAGGCCGAGTGGCATCAATGAGCGCAATCACAGAATCGAGAAACCTGACAAACGGCGAATATGCCGGCGGGGTGTATAATTTTGGCAATTACTTCCTGACCCATGGTATTTTGGGCGGACATGAAGCTACTGTGGTGATGCGGCACGATGGCAATACTGGCGTCGTGTTGCTAGGCAACCATTACACCAATACCATTCCTGGCAAACCCATTGCGATGGCAATTTATCGCTTGTTAGTGGACGGCGCATTATAGAGGAGACGAGCAGATGAGAGCATTGCAAACTGAAATTATTCAAGCACTTGGAGTTGCACCAACTATTGATCCAGAAACAGACATTCGCAAGAGTGTGGATTTATTAAAGGCGTATCTCAAGTCAACTGGACTGAAGACGTATGTTCTGGGCATTTCCGGCGGTCAGGATTCCACCTTAGCAGGCACTTTGACTGAAAAGGCGATGCAAGAATTGCGCCAAGAGACAAACGATGACAGCTATCAGTTCATCGCTGTGCGTTTGCCTTATGGGGAACAAGCTGATGAAGCTGATGCCATGGCCGCAATTGACTTTATGCAAGCAGACCAAGTCAAACGAGTTAATATTAAAGCCAGTGTTGATGCCATGGTTGCAGCGGTCGAGGCCAACGGCGACACGATTAGTGACTTTAACAAAGGCAATGTTAAAGCACGTCAACGAATGATTGCGCAATATGCCATTGCCGGCGCTAATCAAGGTTTAGTTGTCGGTACTGATCATGCGGCAGAGGCCGTGACTGGCTTTTACACGAAGTTTGGTGATGGTGGGGCCGATATCACCCCGCTGGCTCGATTGGATAAGCGTCAAGGAGCCGCAATGCTCAAGGCCCTTGGTGCCCCGGCAAGCTTCTATGAGAAAGCGCCAACGGCTGATCTAGAAGATGATCGACCAGCTCTGCCTGACGAAGTTGCCCTTGGGGTCAGCTATCAAGCAATTGATGACTATTTAGAAGGTAAGACAATCGACGCTGCAGCCGCCGAAAAAATTGAAACATGGTACAAGAAAACTGCCCACAAGCGGCATTTGCCAGTCACCGTCTTTGATACGTTCTGGCAATAGACCATGCAATTTCCCTTGCTTTTCAAAAACGCCCTTAGTATACTGAAATCAGCATAAGGGAGTAATCTGCAGATATTCTGTGGCAACATCATCAGCTAGAACATATTCTGGTGTTGTCTTAAAAGGTGAGACTTATGGTCCTTTTTTTGGACTGTAAGTCTCTTTTTTTTAAAGCAAATCCCTGCGCCAAATAAGGAGGATTCACTGTTGAAAAATGTTTATCAGCTTTCCCCAGATGAAGTATTGGCTCAAGAAAAAAGCCAACTCAGCGGGTTAACAACGGCTGAAGCGGACCAACGTTTAGCGACAAATGGGCCTAACGAATTAGCCCAAGGCAAGAAAAAAAGTATGTTCATGCGGTTCGTTGACCAGTTCAAAGATTTCATGATCATTGTTTTGTTGGTGGCCGCACTGATTGCTGGTGTCGTGGTCCACGAGTGGGCTGACGCAGGCATCATTCTAGCCGTGGTGATTTTGAATGCGGTCTTCGGGGTGTTCCAGGAAAGTAAAGCCGAAGAGGCAATTGATGCCTTGAAAGAAATGTCGACGCCAAATGCCCGCGTGCGCCGCGGCAATGAAGTCCTGACAGTACCAAGTAATCAATTGGTCGTCGGTGACATTATCTTGCTTGAAGCCGGCGACGTTGTCCCAGCCGACCTCCGCTTAATCGAAAGTGCTAATTTAAAAATTGAAGAGTCAGCGTTGACCGGTGAAAGTGTGCCAGTTGATAAGACGACCGCCCCGATTGATCAAGATCAAGTCGGAATTGGTGATCGCACCAATATGGCGTTTATGAATAGTAATATTACCTATGGTCGCGGGGTCGGGGTTGTCGTGGCCACAGGGATGCAGACTGAAGTCGGCCGGATTGCCGGGATGATTAATGCTGCCGATGAAACCACAACGCCGCTCCAAGATAACCTGAGTCAATTAGGTAAGTCCTTAACGATCATGATTCTTGTGATTGCAGTGGTGGTCTTTGCTGTGGGGATGTGGCGGGGCGCGATGAGCTTACCTGAAATGTTCTTAACCGCCATTTCTCTGGCAGTCGCAGCTATCCCCGAAGGATTACCTGCGATTGTGACAATTATTTTGGCTTTAGGCACCCAGAAAATGGTGAAGCGTAATGCCTTAGTTCGGAAACTGCCTGCAGTGGAAACCTTAGGTAGTACGGACATCATCGCCTCAGATAAAACTGGGACCCTGACTCAAAACAAGATGACCGTTGAAAAAGTTTATTATGATGGCCAATTGCAAGATGCGAGTGCTGATATTACTGGGGACAATCCTATTTTGCGGATTATGAACTTCAGCAATGATACGCAGGAACAGGCAGATGGCAAGCTCTTAGGCGATCCGACTGAAACAGCTTTAATTACCTTTGGTCAGACGAAGGGTTACGACTTAAAGACTGAACTTGATGAAATGCCTCGAGTGGCTGAAGTGCCGTTTGATTCTGAACGGAAATTGATGTCGACCATTCACCAAATGCCAGACGGCCGTTATTTCGTGGCGACCAAAGGTGCCCCCGATGAATTACTGAAACGGGTGACCCAAATTGCCATGCCTGATGGGGTTCGAGACTTTACCGAAGATGATGACGCGGCCATCCTTGCCACTAACAAGCGCTTAGCGACTCAAGCTTTGCGGGTTTTGGGCATGGCCTATAAGTTCGTCGATACAGTGCCTGAACCTGTGGATAGTACTACGGTTGAACACGATTTGATTTTTGCTGGGTTGGTCGGAATGATTGATCCTGAACGGCCGGAAGCTGCGGCTGCGGTCGCCGAAGCAAAATCTGCTGGTATCCGGCCAATGATGATTACTGGGGACCACCGAGACACTGCTGAAGCCATCGCTGGTCGGCTAGGGATTATTGAACCGGGTGATGATGCAGCTGTGATTACTGGGGCTGAATTGGATGAACAATCTGATGAGGAGTTCAGCAAGAATGTGGATAAATATAGCGTTTATGCCCGGGTTGCCCCTGAGCATAAAGTTCGGATCGTCAATGCGTGGCAAAAGCGGGGTAAGGTCGTTGCCATGACAGGTGACGGCGTGAACGATGCGCCAGCTTTGAAGGCCGCTGACATTGGTATCGGAATGGGGATTACTGGGACGGAAGTGTCTAAAGGCGCTTCGGACATGGTCCTGGCTGATGACAACTTTAAAACCATCGTCGTTGCCGTTGAGGAAGGTCGGAAAGTCTTTAGCAACATTCAAAAAGCGATTCAATATCTCCTTTCTGCCAACCTCGGTGAAGTGCTGACCTTATTCATGATGACCATGTTAGGTTGGGATATTCTCGCCCCTGTGCACATTCTGTGGATTAACTTAGTCACTGATACTTTCCCAGCCATTGCCCTTGGGGTGGAACCAACAGAACCAGGGATTATGAAGCAAAAGCCACGTGGGCGCGCCTCGAATTTCTTCTCGGGTGGCGTGGGTTCGGCGATTATTTATCAAGGCCTTCTGGAAGGCTTGCTGACACTAGGTGTGTACTTTATCGCCATTACTTGGCCGGTTCATAGTGGCTATTCGGCCATTCATGCAGACGCTTTGACGATGGCTTATGCCACATTAGGCTTGATTCAATTGTTCCATGCGTTTAATGTTAAGTCTGTCCACCAAAGCTTGTTCAAGGTGGGGGCCTTTCGGAATAAGGCCTTCAATTGGGCAATCCTTGCCTCTTTCATTCTCTTAGCCGCAACCATTCTGGTTCCTGGCTTCAATGGCTTGTTCCATGTGACCTCATTGGATCTGTATCAATGGGCCATCGTGATTGGTGCCGGCTTATTGATGATTGTGATTGTTGAAGTGGTCAAATTTTTCCAACGCCGTCGGGCTTAATCCATCACTAAAGGAGCACATTTATGAACAAGAATCAGCTGAAAATCATGCATTATGGGAATCTAATCAACAGTGTGATTACCGAAACCGAATCAACGCAAGAATCATTGAACCCTGAGTTTGAAGCGCTGCGTCAGGCAATCGACGACCAGACTGTAGCCGAAATGGCTCCCGACGTTTATCAAAAAACAAAGGCTGACTTTGTGGCCGGCACCGCCCATTATCAAGAGTTGTTGGACAAGCTCCAAAATGCCCAAGTGCCAGCCCGTTTGTTGGGGAATCACAAGCTGATGGCAGGTAGCTATGCCCGTTTTGTTGCCGCTTGCGAACAGATGACTCAAAGCCTTGGCGATGGCCAAACCATCGATCAATCTCAGTTTGATGAAGCAGAAGCGACCCAAGATGAAGAGACGGAAAAGATTACAAAATACTTGCAGAAAATTTCTGTCCTCGTTTAACCACTATGCAACCGCGCGCCTCGACAATGGGCGCGCGGTTTTTTATGACTTTTTAAAAATCCTAGTCGAGATGGCTCGTCATGGTTGTTTACCCCTAAAATGTGGTAGAGTTAAACGTGAATGTAAACCTGGAGGTTACCATGAAACGAAAACCATTAGTGATTATCTTAGATATTTTGTTAGTGTTAGCGGTCATCGCCAACTTTGTGTTAGCGACTGATTTTACGTCGGGGACTTCGATGGATCCAACATTAAAGGATGGCCAACCTTTGTGGGTCATGCGGCCGACGGCAATGAGGCTTCTTCATGTCAACTATAATCGCGGCGATATTGTCATTGCCAAAAACGATGTTGACTTAAATAACTTGACCAAGGGCGAGTTGATTGTGAAGCGGGTCATCGGTACCCCCAAAGAGACCGTCAGTGTGGGCCGCAAGACGGTTTACATTAACGACAAAGCCTTAAAAGAGCCCTATGTGGTGCACAAGATGGACAATTTGTACTATTCCTATGGTGGGGTGGCCAACGGGGGGCAAGTCTTTAATGACGCAAACTACAAGGCCACAACCAAGTTAGGGAGCAACCAGTATTTCTTGATGGGTGACAACCGGCCAGCATCTGCTGATTCCCGCTGGATTGGTGCCGTTAAGCAGTCACAGCTGCAGGGGAAAGTGATTGTTAAATTGCCATTTAACGCCCACAACTTATCGGGTCGATTATTTGGCCAAATTCTGGTCTATACACCGCTTATTCTGCTGTTACTCAGTTTCTTAGCTAGTTATTTATACGATCTGCGGGCCAAAAGCGCAAAACAAGCTTGACAACCATCCAGGTCGTCTTATATAGTGAATGATATTAAATCAAAGGGAGGAACCAACATGACAACACGCTATTCTTGGCAAAGCCAACATTAGCAGGTGCGACTGACGCAACCTGCAGACGCGCAGGTTGTGTCTATGTTGGTGACTCGAGTACTTTTTCCGCATAGACACCCCAAGTGGGACTATGCGGATTTTTTTTGCCTCCGCTGGCCTGCGCGGAGGTCTTTTTTTACATATTTTTCAAATGGGGGAGAAATAATGAAACGAATGATGATTTTTATCGCAGCGCTAGTGGCTTTTCTGGGCGTTGCGTTCTTTAACCAAGGCCACCAGCGCAAGCAAGCGCAAGTGCCCTTGGTTGGGATTCTACAACCGCTGAGTCATCCCGCACTGGATGCGATTCATAAGGGGATTGAAGCGGGATTAGCGAAGAGTGGTTATAAAGCTGGAAGTGTTCGCTTTGATTTTCAGAATGCGCAGGGTGACCAAAGTAATCTGAAAACCATGGCTGAGCGATTCACGACCGAAAATGCTGCTGTGACTGTGGGGATTGCGACTCCGGCGGCCCAAGCCTTGGCAAACGCTAACCAATCGACGCCGGTCGTGCTGGGTGCGGTTACTGATCCCAAAGGCGCCAAGCTGGTCAAAGACAATGCCCATCCGGGTGGCAATGTCACCGGCGTCTCGGATCAGCCACCACTCAAAGCCCAATTGCAACTCATCAAAACGCTCATGCCCAAGGCTAAAGTTTTGGGATTGATTGGTACGTCAAGTGATGATTCGGCCCAGTCGCAGATTCGCCAAATGCAAGCCCTGGCCCCTAAGTATGGGTTCACGGTCAAAACGTATGCAATCAGTAATACAAATGACTTAACGCAGGTGGCTAACCAGATGGTGACCCAAGTTGATGCCATCTATGTGCCAACTGACAACACGATTGCGAGTGCCATGCAGACGTTGGTAGCAGCAGCTAACGCGCGGAAGGTACCTATTTTTCCGTCTGTGGACACCATGGTTGAGCAAGGCGGCTTGGCGGCCATCGGTTTGGATCAATTCCAGCTTGGCGTTGAAACTGGCAAAATGGTTGCCAAGATTCTCAAGGGTGCCGATCCTGCAACAACCCCAATTCATTTTGAAACAAACGGCCAGCTCATCTTGAATGACAAGGTTGCGCGGCAGCTAGGCATTACAATTCCAAAATCAGTTGCACACACAGCACAAACACAAGGGAAGGTGATCCAATGACATTAGGAGTTTCGGCCATTGGCCAAGGGCTGCTTTACGGGCTGCTCGGTATCGGACTATTTTTGACTTTTAGAATTCTGGATTTCCCAGATATGACAGTGGAAGGCACTTTCCCTTTTGGGGCCGCTGTGGCAGTCTCTGCGATTACGCACGGGATTAATCCCGTTTTGGCGACGTTACTCGCCATGTTGGCAGGGATGTTGGCAGGGGCGGTGACTGGTCTGCTGAGTACTGTTGGCCGGATGCCTGTCCTGCTGGCAGGTATTTTGGTTATGACGGCGTTGTTCTCCATCAACCTTCGAGTAATGGGACGCGCCAATCTATCGCTTTTAAACCAACCTAATTTGTTCAAGTCACTGACCAACACACTGGTCTCTGCTGATTTCAGTAGTGTGCTGATTGGGTTTGTGGCAGTCGGCTTGGTGGTTGCTTTGCTTATGCTGTTTCTTAACACCCAGCGGGGGCAAGCTTTCATCGCAGCCGGCGATAATCCCACCATGGCCCAAAGTTTAGGGATTAATCCCAAGCGGCAGCAGGTATTGGGCTTAATGTTAGGTAATGGTCTAATTGGGTTATCAGGTGCTTTGGTCGCACAAAGTAACGGTTATGCCGACGTCAATATGGGTATTGGTGTGATTGTAATCGGTTTGGCAGCAATCATCATCGGCGAAGTAGCCTTTGGTAATTTGACCTTGAGTCAGCGGCTGGTCGCGGTTGTCCTAGGGAGCATCATTTATCGTTTTATTCTTCTCGTGGTTTTGGCCTTAGGATTCAGTCCAGATGACTTGAAGCTGGTTTCAGCTGTTGTGCTGGCAATCGCGATTATGGTGCCGCAATTTGATGCCCAATTAAAGTTACGACGGGTTTTAAAGAAGGGGGTTCAATCATGAGCCAATTAGCATTGAAGGGTGTTACCGTGAATGTTCCTACTGATGACGGCGTGAAAACTTTACTGGATAACGTGAATTTAACGCTTAATTCTGGTGATTTTGTTAGTGTTGTTGGGACCAATGGGGCTGGGAAGTCTACCTTGTTCAATACCATTGCCGGCAACCTGCCAGTGGCAGCCGGTTCAATCATGTTGGGCGGTCACGATATCACAACCTTTTCACCAGAGAAGCGGGCCCGCTACATTGCGCGCGTTTTCCAGGATCCTAAAATGGGGACGGCGCCACGAATGACGGTGGCCGAGAACCTGGCCTTGGCTTCTCATCGAGGTCAGCCGTTACGATTCAAGTTACGGCGGTTAAATGCTCAAAAACCAGACTTTTTGACTTTAACCAAGCAGACCGGTAATGGCCTTGATGCCGCTTTGGACCGCGAAACGGCATCGCTTTCCGGCGGCCAACGGCAGGCACTGAGTCTATTGATGGCTAGTTTGAATCAGCCTGACTTGCTCTTGTTAGATGAACATACTGCGGCGCTTGATCCTCATACCAGTGCTGCCATCATGCAACTGACAGCCACAATGATGACTGAACGGCATTTAACCGGCCTGATGATTACCCACCATATGGCAGATGCGCTGGCGTATGGGAATCGATTGTTGGTGCTCGATCATGGGCAGATTGTTGCTGACTATGATGCTCAGCAAAAAGCTCGGCTCCAACGCGAGGACTTACTCGCGTACTTCGCGTAGAGACAACAAAAAGGATTATGACAAAAATTATTTGTCATAATCCTTTTTAAATCGCAGAGGTGATTCTAATGCTTTTTGGCATCAGGGTTGTGGGCGTGCTATAATGCTTTGTTAAATTGACCTGGCACTTGGCACTATGAATCGAGGAATCAATGAATAATCAAGACTTACAACAACGAGTCGAGCAAATCTCATTACGTGATTTTCATAGGCCGTTCATGCATCAAGCCATTTTTAATCGGCGTCTCAAAACGACAGGCGGCCGCTTTCATCTCAAAGATGGTCATTTAGACTTCAATCCGACAATGTTTGCGACCCATCCTGAAGCAATTGATGGCATTATCAAGCATGAACTGACCCATTATCATTTGTATGCGCAACATCGGGGCTACAAACACGGCGATCACGACTTTAAAACCTTACTTGCACAAGTGGGGGGCTCACGGTACGCCCCAGCGCCTGATCACACTGCAAAATGGCATTATCAGTGCCACCACTGTGGGGCCGACTACTATCGCAGTCGCAAGATCAATCTCCAGCGCTACCGGTGTGGTCGTTGCCACGGTCAGTTGGTGTTGCAAGCGGCCGAGTCATTGTAATTTGCGCGGCTTGATAGCCCCATTTTTCATACAGCTGAATGGCATCCGTGTTCTGGGGGAGAACATTGAGTTGGACGTATTCAAGCTGGTGGGCTAAGCTCCAGGCATCGACCGCGCCCAGCAGGGCTGAGCCAATGCCCTGATGGCGAGCCGTGGGAGCGACGACAAGGTCGATTAAATAAGCAAAATCGTGGGCGACCACTTCTGGAGCCGCCTCTGTCTTGGCGGCAACAACTAGGGCAAACCCGTTGATGTTCTGCGCTTCATCAACGTTAATCAAAACGTCAGCGAGGTCTTCCATAATATACCGGGCAAAATAGTCACGGTTGTCTGCGGCTAATGGCTGGATGATGGTTGGTGCGAGGACGGCCATCTCGCGAGTGAGGTGCTGATAAAGGCCGACAATGGGACTTAGATCGACAAGCGTTGCTGGACGAATCACGGAATCACTCCTTGGTATTTTTGACTAGCTTACCACAGACGTGGGCTAATCGAGTGGCAGAACGCGGATAGTTTTAATTTTTCGTTGACTTTGCTTTGGTTTCTGTATACAATATTTCTTGTGCTTGTGAATCAAGCTACTTCCAATGCGGGTGTGGCGGAACTGGTAGACGCGCAAGATTAAGGATCTTGTGGCCAATTATGGCCGTGAAGGTTCAAGTCCTTTCACCCGCATCAATACTTAGCAAAAGGCATGTGTGAGTTTTTCACACGTGCTTTTTTTATGTTTAAATTCCAATTGCTGCCAGCAGCCAGCTCCCGAATTGATAACGCTTACGACATGTCTCGATTAGAATATTCGCACCACCGCAGCAGGTAATTACTCAAAATGTCTTTTACCCGGTGTTGATTTTGAGACATAAACGGTGAAAAACGGCGATTCAGGGATGTGAAATGATTGAATTCCAGTTAATTGGTAATTTCACTTTGCCAGCAACGATTTTGTACCGTATACTTGAAATATTAAAGACGTTTCCAATTCGAAAGGAGTGAACAGCATGTGTTGTATGAAGGCAGAAGCAGATATTGATTGTTGTTGTTCAGTCGTTTTTGAATTGGAGGAGAATCATGGCATCAAAATTAACTAAATTTATCGTTGGCGCTGTTGCGGTCGTTGCGGTGGCAGGCGTGTGTAGTGCTTGGCCTGAGAACGCAAAGTAAGGCTTCTTCCAGCGCGAAATCACAACAAGTTTTGAACTTACCGACTGCGAGTCCCATGGATTCAGTGGATATTTCCAAACTTGGCGGCTATGGTCAGACAGGCAATATTTTTGAGAGTTTTTATCGGTTGGGTAAGGATGGCACTTTGACTCCAGGGTTGGCCCAGTCCGTGGATGTTTCGGCTGACCAGAGAACCTATACTTTCCATTTGCGTGCGGCCAAGTGGAGCAATGGTGATCCCATTACCGCAGCAGATTATGTTTTCTCATGGCAACGTTCAGTCAATCCCAAGACGAGATCGCCTTATGCATACTTATTTGCAGGGGTGAAGAATGGGGCCGCGATTGCTGCGGGCAAGCAGGCACCCAGCACGCTTGGGATTACTGCCCTAAATGCGCAAACTGTTGTGGTCCAATTGGAGCGGCCGATTGCATACTTTAAGAAGTTGATGGCCTACCCGCTTTTCGGGCCTCAAAACGAGAAAATTTACAACCGTTATGGCGCGAAATATGGAACCAAGGCCCAGTATATGGTTTACAGTGGTCCCTTCAAGTTGGTTGATTGGGACGGGACCGGCAATCAGTGGTCCTATGTTAAGAATCAACAGTATTGGGACCATCAAGTCGTCAAACTGCAGCGCATTAACTACGTTGTCGTTCCGGACGCCACGACTGGGGTTGATCTCTTTCAAACAAACAAGATTGATTTGACGCAACTTTCTGTCGAACAAGTCCCGACTTATGTGAAGAACCCAGATTTTAAGGTGTTTGCCTATTCATACGTAAACTATATTGCTTACAATCGGAAGAATAAAGACCAGGATAAGGCCGAAATGTTGAACAATCAGGATGCGCGATTGGCGATTTCATTGGCCATTGACCGGTCTGCTTTGGCTAAGAAGGTGGTGGGGGATGGTACTTTAATTCCTACTGGTTTTGTGGCCACTGATTTGGCCAGCAGCCCAAAGACTGGGACCGATTTCTCAAAGGATCAAGCTGTTCCAGATACAATGAAGTTTGACGAGCAATCGGCCAAAGCGCATTGGGCTAAGGCGCAAGCAGCAACCGGCCTCAAGAAAATCACTTTGGGCTTGTTGGTCGGCAATGATAATAGTAGCGCTCCTGCTAGCAAGAGTGTGGTGGAATACCTGAAGAGCCAACTTGAGGTCACTTTACCTGGATTGACGGTGAACATCCGTATGATTCCAAGTAATGCGGCCAAAAATGAGCGCGACAACGGCGATTTTGATCTGGCACTGATGGGCTGGGGAGCCGACTTCAATGACCCAATTTCATTTCTGGAGTTGCTAACGAGTGATAATGGTATGAACGCCGGCCATTATCAGAGTAGTACCTATGACAAACTGGTAACGGCCGCTGAAGGTGTCGATGCGACCAATCCTGATAAGCGGTGGCAAGATTTGATCGCCGCTGCGCAGCTTGTCAATCGCGAACAAGCGGTCACACCGTTATACCAAAGCGTTTATCCAGATTTAATGCGCCGGAATATCCAAGGCGTGATTCACAATACCGCTGGGACCCAGTGGAGTTATAAATACGCTTCGATTAAGTAAGTTAATTGTGCCAAAGAGGCCGCTGGGGGAGCGGTCTCTTTTTTTGTATACGCGATTAGGGCGCAAGACTGATGCTAAGGCAGGCGCTTTTTTGTACGCTAACAGTCGGCAATTGATGGGCGCCGAGTGGATTTTTATTGCAGTCGCAGGTCCCTTTTGGTACGATTGATGGACTTGTGACCATGGGAGGGATTTTATGAAAGCACTATTGCCATATTTTAAGCGCGAGCGATGGAATATCACTTGGGCAATTGTTTCGGTTCTTGTTGTTGCCTTTGCAACGTTGTGGCAGCCACATTTATTGCAACAAGTCTTAGAAGCAATCATTAAAAAAGATAACGATACGGTCTTTAACAATGGGATTATTCTTATTGTGCTGGCGGTCATCGGGATTGTCGCGGGGATCATTAACACGGTCTATAGTGCGAAAATCGCCCTCAATGTCGCCACGGATATGCGCGAAGATCTGTATAAGAAAATTCAGACGTTCTCTTATGGGAATGTTGAACAGTTTTCCGCGTCTAATTTAGTTGTCCGAATGACCAATGATATTAACCAAGTCCAACAAATTGTGATGGCGTTGTTCCAACAATTGACCCGGATTCCAATTCTGTTCATCGGGGCCTTTGCCTTGGCCATTATGACGCTGCCGAATCTTTGGTGGATTATTATTGTGATGATGTTACTGATTGTTGGGGTTTCAGCCTTTTCATTTACACGGATGGGCAAGTATTTCGGTTCAATGCAGGGAATGGTGGAACGCGTGAACACTTTGGCACGTGAAAACCTCATGGGCATTCGGGTCGTGAAGTCGTTTGTTCAGGAACAAAATCAGATCAAAACCTTCTCAGAGTCCAGTGATGAGATGCGCGATTTGACCATTAAAATTGGGAACTTGTTCTCAATTTTGATGCCAGCATTCTTCTTGTTTGCTAATTTGGCGATGGCCTTAACGATTTATATGGTGGGTGGCATGATTACTGAGCATCCAACCTATTTAGCGGCTGTCACATCGTTCATCAGTTATTTGATGCAGATTCTGTTCTCAATTATTATTGGGGGCTTCATGATGACCTTTGCCTCGCGGGCAGTGGTGTCGTTGGGCCGGATCAAAGAAGTCTTCGATACGAAACCGATGTTGTCCTTCCCAGACGTGCCTGAAGAACATCTTGCCGGCAGCGTTGGGTTTGATCATGTCACCTTTACTTATCCTGGTGACGAACAGCCAACCTTGAAAGACATTAGTTTTGAAGTCGCTCCGGGGGAAATGATTGGGATTGTTGGCGCGACCGGGTCTGGGAAATCGACCTTAGCACAGCTCATTCCACGGTTGTTTGATCCTGATTCAGGGGAAGTGACAGTTGGTGGCAAAGATGTTCGAGATGTCAACGAGCAATCTTTGCGGCACGCAGTCTCATTTGTGCTACAACGGGCAACAATTTTCTCTGGGACCATTGCGCAGAACCTGCGGCAAGGGAAACCGAACGCGACTTTGGAAGAAATGAACTGGGCAGCCAATGTTGCTCAGAGTGCCGAGTTCATTAATCGGTTGGATAAGAAGTTCGATGCGCCGGTTGAAGAACGGTCTGCCAATTTCTCTGGTGGTCAAAAGCAACGGTTGGCGATTACTCGAGGCGTGATTGGAAAACCAGACATTTTGATTATGGATGATTCCACGAGTGCTTTGGATGCCCGCTCAGAGAAGCTGGTGCAACAAGCACTGAATAAAGAACTCAATGGGACCACCACGTTTATTATTGCTGAAAAAATTTCATCAATTATCAAAGCCGATCGAATTCTAGTGTTAGATGATGGCCAGCTGATTGGGCAAGGCAGTCATGCTGAACTGGTGAAGACCAACCCTACCTACCAAGAAATTTACCAAACCCAAAAAGCGCTTGAGGAGGTGTAGCCATGAAAGACTTAAAGAATGCTGGGAAATTCTATTGGCACTATCTAAAGCGGTATTGGCTCACTTTTTTGACGGTTTTTGTTTTATTAGGGTTTGCCACGTATTTCTCTGTGAAGGCCCCAACGTATATGGGGAAGGCGATTCAACAATTAGCTGAATATTTGGGCAAATGGATGAACCCAATGACCCGGAAAGCCGCTAGCTTTGATGCTTTCAATCACACCATGGTCATCTTCGTCCTGCTCTATTTAGGCAATGCCGCAACAATGTTGATTTCTTCGTTATTGTTGTCGCAAGTTTCCGGTAAGTCGACTGGGACCATGCGGATCGGCCTGTTCCGGAAGATGCAACGCATGCAGGTCAGTTATTTTGATCAGCACTCTGATGGCGATATTCTCGCTCGGTACACGTCTGACCTCGATAATATTTTCAATGCCATGAACCAGGCATTGTTTGAAATCATCATGAGTATTGCCCAGTTCATCGGAATTGTCATCATGATGTTCAATCAAAATGTCGAATTAGCTTGGGTCACCATGGCTTCCACACCAGTGGCCTTGATTCTCTCTGCCATCGTCATTCAACAAGCCGGTCGTTCAGTTGATCGGCAACAGGATGACATTGGGGCTTTGAATGGGTACATTAACGAGCAGATTACCGGTCAGAAAATCATTATTACCAATGGCCTGCAAGCAGACTCGATTAAAGGCTTTGAAGGCTATAATCAGCGTGTGCGTCAGTCAGCACTTCGCGGCCAAATCTGGTCTGGGATTTTGAATCCACTACTTCAAGGCCTCTCGCTATTAAACACGGCGATTGTGATTTTCTTTGGCTCTTGGTTAGTCTTGCACGGATCCTTATCTCAAGCTGCCGGACTGGGATTGGTTGTGGTCTTTGTCCAATATGCGCAACAATACTACCAGCCCATCACATCGTTGACCTCGCTGTATAATATGATTCAATTGGCAATCACAGGTGCACGGCGGATTAATGAGGTCCGCGAGCAACCTGACGAAGTTGATCCAGCTGATGGCAAAACGTTGGACGGGTTGAAATCCAAAATCCTCTTGGACGACGTGCATTTCAGTTACCTACCTGGTAAGGAAATTTTGCACGGCGTCAATATCGAAGTGGATAAAGGTGAAATGGTGGCTTTGGTTGGACCTACAGGCTCAGGTAAAACAACGGTTATGAATTTGCTTAATCGATTCTACGATGTCGATAGTGGGGCGATCACCTTTGATGGCACCGATGTTCGCGAGTTCAAGTTAGATGAATTGCGGCGGCATGTTGGCATCGTCCTTCAGGATCCACAATTATTCTCAGGTACTATTGCGGACAATATTAAATTTGGGAAACCCGATGCCACTGACGACGAGATGATTGATGCGGCCAAGCAAGCCAATATTCACGATTTCATTATGAGTTTGGAAGAAGGCTATCAGACACCAATCAGTGATGAGAACTCGATCTTCTCCGCTGGTCAGAAGCAACTGATGTCAATTGCGCGGACCATCATCACTAACCCGAATCTGCTGATTCTGGATGAAGCCACCTCAAACGTTGATACTGTCACTGAAGCCAAAATTCAAAAAGCCATGGATAACGTGATTCAGGGCCGGACTAGTTTCGTGATTGCTCACCGATTGAAGACCATCTTGAATGCCGATAAAATTGTCGTTCTCAAAGACGGCGATATTATCGAACAGGGAACTCATCAACAACTGTTGGCAGAAGACGGCTTCTATGCCGAGCTGTATCATAATCAAATGGTTTTTGACTAACCAAATTCTTTGGAACCGAGCCACTCTCAGTGCAGGGTGCATCGGTTCCTTTTTTGTGCACTAATGAATTTAGATGCTACAATGTAGGCACTAAGAGAAGGAGTGCGGCTATGAATAAACGTAGTTCTGCCTATGAAATCAGCGTCTTGGGTATTCTCAGTGCAATCATCATTTTGCAAAGTTTCATACCGTTTTTTGGCAATATTACGATTCCTGGATTGCCAGCTATCACCACGGTTCATCTCACTGTGATTCTGGGGGCCATCATCCTCGGGACCAAGGAAGGAATGTTTCTGGGTGGCGTGTGGGGTGTGAGTTCCCTCATTCGGGCGTACACCATGGCGACCGATCCGTTAACGATTCTGCTGTTTCGTAATCCGCTCATCGCAATTATTCCTCGCATCTTGGTTGGTCTGGTGGCGGGCTTAATTTTTAACCAAATTGCCAAGCAAATGCGGACCGGCGTGTGGGGTACTGTCAAAATGAGTGTTGCTGGCATATTAGGGGCAATGACTAATACGGCTGGCTTTGTGCTTTTCACTTGGAGCATGTACATGGGGCATTCGACTCAAGTCATTGCTGGGTCAACATCCGAGACGTTTTTTGTGTTGCTGATTGGTTTGATTCTGGGGAATGCGATTGTTGAGGTTGTGTCAGCTGGGATTATTACGCCAATCCTGGGCCAGGCACTAATTCGCTTTAAACGTTAGGGCTTTAGTGCCAAAAAAAAGACGGGTGGTCCTCGAAAATTTATCGAGGCACCCGTCTTTATTGATCGGTACTATTGGCGATGGCTTTTGTCAGCTTTTTGGCATTGGCAGCGGCGGCATCGAGATTGGCTAAACTAATATCAATCTGTTGACCAAGAGTACTGGCATATTGGTTCAGAGCGACTAGGTCGCTGTTGATGGTTTTAGAATCGTCTTCAGCTTTCACGCCGTCAAACAGGGTTGTTTCGGCGGTAGTCACTTCATCATAGTAGGATAACAGGGTCTTATGATCCAGTTGAATCAACTTTAAACTGGCGAGCAGGGTTGTTAATTCGGTTTGAGGTAACTGGCCATTGGCCTGATTCTTGGCTTTTGACAGGGTCCCAGCAGCTTGGTTTAATTGGCTTTGAATATCAATTAAGCGCTGATAAGCTTGTTCCCGCTTGGCTAATAATGGTTTGATGGGTTTAGAGTCCGCTGTCAAAGGGGTGGCCGATTTTTCGGTAGCACGTTGGAACTCACTAGGCAGGGATGTCGTGGTTTCATTAATGGTCGTCAGGGCAGAACTTGCCGCTTTCGTGGCCGTGATGACATCGCTAGCAGTGGTATTCACCTGTTTTTGTTGGCTTTCACCAGCTGAGCAGCCGACTAGCGCAACGGCAAGGGTAATAAAAAGTAAAATGCGTTTCATGGCGGACTCCTTTCTTTAGTTTATCCTAGCGTAAAGCCAGTCAGAATGCTAGATAAAGCTGATTGGAAAACGATTTCAAATAATAGGAGCCCAGGGCTTGTAAAAGTTTGATTTAGATGATACACTAACAATGTACTTTTTGAACGGCCATGGTTGCAATGTTCCTCGGACTTCTTCCATTTGCGCCAAACAGAAAATGCACTATTAAAACGCGCTTTGTGCGCAAGGAGGATGTTCTCTATGGAACACGGTACAGTTAAATGGTTTAACGCAGAAAAAGGTTATGGCTTCATCACTCGCGAAGATGGTAGCGATGTATTCGTACATTTCTCAGCTATCCAAGGCGACGGTTACAAGACCCTCGAAGAAGGCCAAGCCGTAACTTTTGATATCGAAGAAAGCGACCGCGGCCCTCAAGCAGTTAACGTCAACAAAGACTAATTAACAGCTTAAACGGCTTAGATTGATTCTTTCAATCAATAGAGGCTGCGATTTACCCTTAGGGGTAGGTCGCAGCTTTTTTTGTCCCTTAGGAGGTATGATGAAATTCCAACTGATTCAAGCTGCAGAACGCGCACCTTTCTTGCCCTTGCTAGCTCTCGCCGATGATGATCCCGCTAAAGTAGCAGCGTACTTTGAGCAGGGAGAGCTTTACATTGGCTGGCTCGATGGTGTGGCGGTCATTGCCTTATTGTTTATTCCAGGCGGCAACAAAACTGTTGAGCTCAAGAATCTGGCTGTCATCCCCTCAATGCGCCGCAAACAAATAGCCACCCAAGCGTTGCAGTATTTTCTGCAACGGCTGAGTGACCGTTATGCCACAATGGTTGTGGGGACTGGCGATGCCGATATCGGCAACATTGCCTTTTATCTCAAGAATGGGTTCCGGTTTGACCATATCATTAAGGGTTTCTTCCTTGACTATCCGGCTCCCATCGTTGTCGATGGGGTTCACCTTCAAGATATGGTGGTGTTTAAACGTCAAACATTGTCTCGTTTGGATAGTTGAAACCCCAACGTTGGCGTGCTTGCGTCATAATGGTCATCACATCGCGGGTCCAAGCCAGGGTTGGATTATTGCCGGTCGCAATAGCTTGGGCAAAATCATCAACCTCATAGGCTAAGGCTTGAGACGTTTGACCAGCTTCGATGAGGTCAGGCGTTAAATCTGGCGTGAAGAAAGTGGCATTCTGACTGCGAGGATATTGATCTACGGTGAAAAAGCCTTCTTCGTAGGCGACGATACCTTGCTTTGGCATTTTGGCTTGGAGGTTTAACGCCACAGTGACTTGTTCGTGATGTTCATCAGTCAGCAAGAAGCTCGATTGTCCGTCCACACCGGTGGTGGTTTTCGTCATCTCAGTCGCCACTAACTTTGGTGTGGCCGTCATGAAGCGCCGCGCAAAACTCAACGCATAGACTCCGATGTCAAGCAGTGCGCCACCTGCTAAATTAGGATTTAGTAGTCGGTCATCAGGCCGGTTAGGTGCATATGATCCGAAGCTGACTTGGATTGTTTTGAGTTGGCCCAAGGTTTTGGCTTTCTCCATCAAGGCCGGGTAGAGTGGCATGTGGTAGATTGTTTGGGCTTCCATCAAAATGAGATTACGCTCGTGCGCAATGGCAATGAGGTCGTCTAGTTCCCCAAGATTTAAGGTGATGGACTTCTCGGCCAGCACATGCTTGCCAGCCAGTAGGGCGGCTTTAATTTGGGCATAGTGAAAATTATGCGGTGTCGCAATGTAAACTGCATCGATGTCCGGATCGGCAAACATTTCGTCATAGCTGCCGTAAGCTTTTGGAAGCTGATATTGCTCGGCAAATGCTTGTGCACGTGGTAAATCGCGCGCGGCTGCGGCAACGAGTTGTTGATCTTTTGGGAAGGCTTTGGCAAAGGAGTGCGCAATGCGCCCAAGCCCAACAATTCCAAAACGGTATTGAGACATAAGGACCCTTCTTTCAATTGACTTAATGCCATGGTAACATGTTGACTACTCAAGCGCATTCATTGGGCGGAAAATTGAGTCATTCACTGCCAAAATTGCTACAATGGACTTGAGGTGATTGTCATGAATGATGAAATGCTAATTCAGTTTCTTCAACAAATTGCGGGTATCCGTATCCGCAAGTGGCAACAAAATCGCACGACCACTGGGACTTTATCGCACGCTGAAAAGCGCCAATTACGCAGTATGCTAACAGATTATGAATGGATGCTGGTTCAGAAATTAGTGCCAGAATTCAGTGATGATGCCATTGGGCTCGCACGAGCGTTTAATGCAGCTAAATTGGCTGTCGCAAAAGTCTGGCTTCAGTCACCAGGATTATCGACCCGGTTTGTGAAGCTTGATCAGGCTGGCACGCAGACAATTCATTTACAAGTCCGCCTAGAGTATGTGCTCGGCTTACTGGATGTCTTAGATTTTGCAGTCCCAGCAAGTGTGGCTACCCAGTTAGAAACACATCAACTTGATTTGCTGACCTGGGCAAATCAACAATAATAAGCGAGGTATCTTGTGGCCAGAAGAAAGAAGAACACCGTCCCAACGCAATTGTGGGTCATCTTAGCCGTCCTCATTCTCGGCGGCGGGATTGTTTTACATCAAAATCAAACTCAGCAGGAACAAGCTGAAGAACAAAAAGCCGAACAGGCTGCTGTTCTTGCTGCAAAAGAAAATTTTATTAAGACCCACGCACCTTATGCCAAAAGGCTGCAGTCGGCTTATGGGATTCTTCCTAGTGTAACTTTAGCGCAGGCCATTCTTGAAAGTGACTGGGGTAAGAGTACCTTGGCTAGTGAGTACCACAACCTGTTTGGCATCAAAGGGGACTCAGTGGCTAACACTAAAGAGATGACGACTAAGGAGTACGTTAACGGCCAATGGGTGACGATTAAAGCGCGTTTCCGCGTATATGCCGACGATGCAGCTTCAATGAAAGACCACGCCTTGTTATTCGTGAATGGGACCAGTTGGAACGCCAAACAGTACCAGGCAGTGCTTGCGGCCAAAGATTATCAAACCGCCGCTCATGCCTTGGCTACTAGTGGTTACGCAACTGATCCCGATTACCCGGCTAAACTGATTAACCTGGTGGAGACGTACCATTTGGATCAATATGACTAGTTTAAACCGCAGAAACCGAACATTTCATGTGTCTTATAATTGCTAGCTTGTTGGATTGAGCCCTGTTAAATCGCGCTTAATCCTTTTTTTGTCCGCAAATTTAGATTTCGGAAAATCCAGATAATCGCCGGAGCAGCGGTTGAGTCAGGCCGTTGTTTGTGGTAAGCTAATGAAAATTTATTCTCAAAGGAGCGCGTATTGTGAAACTGTTAGAAGATCGCATTAGAGAAGACGGGCAGGTCCTGGGTGCTGACGTCTTGAAAGTTGATAATTTTTTGAATCATCAGATTGATCCTGATTTGATGATGGCCCTTGGTGAAGAATTCCATCGTCGGTTCGCAGACGCGCCCATCACAAAAATTCTGACAGTTGAAAGCTCAGGTATTGCACCAGCTTTAGCTGCAGGGATGGCCTTTCACGTGCCGGTTGTCTTTGCACGGAAGCACAAGAGCCTGACTTTAAAAGACAACCTCTATACTGCAACCGTCTATTCATTCACCAAGAAGACCTCTAATGAAATCTCAATTTCTAAAAAGTTTCTCTCGGCTGACGACAACGTCCTGATTATCGATGACTTCTTAGCCAATGGCCAAGCTGTTGAAGGCTTAATCGAAATCATCGGTCAAGCTCAGGCAACCTTAAGTGGTGTGGGAATTGTCATCGAAAAAACGTTCCAAAAGGGACGCCAATTATTGGATGAACGCCAAATCCATGTGGAATCACTGGCGCGGATTGCTGCTTTTGAAAACGGCCAAGTCGTTTTTGCCCCTGAAGCCTAGGAGGACATACATATTGAATTCAGAAGTTAGTACACCTAAAGCGGCGGTTTTAGGGCTGCAACACTTATTGGCGATGTATTCAGGTTCTGTCTTAGTGCCAATTCTGATTGGCGCGGCATTGCGCTTCAACACAGAACAGATGACCTACTTAGTTTCTATTGATATTTTCATGTGTGGGGTGGCGACCGCCTTACAAATCTTCAGCAATCGTTTCTTTGGCATTGGCCTGCCAGTGGTCTTGGGTTGCGCTGTACAGGCAGTCGCGCCACTGATTATGATTGGCCAAAAGTTTGACATTCAAACCATGTACGGCGCAATTATTGCCGCTGGTCTGTTTGTTTTCCTCATCGGGGGTGCCTTTGCGAAGCTGCGGCGGTTCTTTCCACCGTTGGTGACGGGGACCTTGATCACGGTCATTGGGTTGAGCTTGATTCCAGTGGCTTTCCAGAATATTGGCGGTGGCAGTACGACGGCCAAAAACTTTGGTAGCCTCCAGAACCTGTTAATAGGTGCGTTTACCGTCCTTTTGATTTTGGCCATCAATGTCTGGGGCCGGGGTTTTTTACGGTCAATTGCGATTCTAGTTGGTTTGGTTGGCGGGACAGTCTTAGCCGGATTCTTTGGCCAAGTCTCGTTTGCTCCCGTCGCTGAAGCAAGCTGGTTCCACATCCCGACACCATTTTACTTTGGTGTCCCGCATTTTGAATGGAGTTCCATTGCCACCATGATTCTGATTTCACTGGTGTCCATGGTCGAAAGTACCGGGGTTTTCTTTGCCCTTGGTGATATTGTTGAACGTAAAATTGGTGAACAAGATTTAAAGAAGGGGTATCGTGCCGAAGGTTTAGCTGTCTTACTCGGTGGCTTGTTCAACACCTTCCCTTACACGACCTTCTCGCAAAACGTCGGTTTAGTGCAATTGTCTGGAATCAAAACCCGCAAGCCAGTTATTTTTTCTGCGATTTTCTTGGTTATTCTTGGGTTACTGCCTAAGATTGGCGCTTTAGCGACGATTATTCCTGCACCTGTGTTAGGAGGCGCCATGCTCGTGATGTTCGGCATGGTTGCCGTGCAGGGCATTCGGATGTTGCAACAAGTTGATTTCCATGATGATAAGAATTTACTGGTCGCGGCCATTTCTATTGGCCTAGGCTTAGGGGTTACTGTGCAGCCGTCAATTGTGCAGTTCTTACCGAAAACCATCCAATTATTATTTGGCTCAGGGATACTCATGGCAAGTCTGAGTGCGGTATTATTAAACTGGCTCTTTAATTCAAAGACCCCACAGCCAGAAATGGAAGAAGCAGATGGGCTGAATGAATCGAGCAAATCCTAATCAAGAAATGAGGATGCAGTATGGCGCAGTTTATTAAGCCGGACGCGACGTTAGGGATTATTGGTGGCGGCTTGAGTGCATTTATGTTGGCGCAAACCGCCCACACCTTAGGCTTCAAAACCGTCATTCTTGCGACGAGTCAAACAGATATCGCCCTGACAGTCGCTGACATTCCCCTGGTTGGGGAAATGACTAATGGTGCTGTCCTCGCGCAAGTCGCAGAATTGAGTACCATTGTGACGTTCATCGATGAGTTTGTTGATGGTGATTTATTGCAGTCGCTGACCACACCGGCTCAGCTCCCGTCCACAACAGATTTATTGAGTGTGACGCAAGATCGTTATTTAGAACGCGTCTTTTTTGAGGATGAGAACCTCAACATCCTGCCTTATGCACAGGTCTTAACCCAAAATGATATTGAGTCAGCTGTGGACTCAGTTGGCTTTCCTTGTATTCTCAAACCGATGCAAAAAGGGTTTGGGACTGACCAGCAAATCAAACTGACCCAGTGGTCTGATATTGACGCGGTTCGCCAGCTTTTGCAGGAGCGGCCGTACATCGTCGAGGCTTGGCTAGATCATCCGGTCCAATTAACGGTCTTTGCTGCTAAAGCAGGCGATGACATTCAGGTTTTCCCAGTGATTGAGCAAGATATGCATCGGCAAAAACTCCGGGCGGACATTAGTCCTGCTCGGGTCAGTGTGGCCACTCAAGCCGAGGTGAGTCGGATTGCGACCAGCTTGGCCAAGGCCATCAACTATACCGGCGTCTTTGGCCTGGAATTGCTGGTCAACCAAAGCGGGACCTTGTACGTCAATCGGATTATTCCCATGCCTACCTTTAATGGCATGTTGATGACGACGACTACCGGTTACTCTATTTATGAACTCCATTTACGGGCCATTCTGGGCTGGCCATTACCAACTGTCCGCCCTCAAAATCCTGGAGTCATGTTGCCAGTCTTACCAGGGGATGCCGATGCTGTGATGACCCAAGTCCAGATTAAGCCCGATTGGCGATTCACATTCTATCCAGAAGGGAATCACTTTATCGGCGATATTCAGATAATAGGCGATTTGCCAACGATTGTCCGTGAAGTCAATGCTACCGGACATTTTCACATTGAAGAAAGAAAGTAGGCGTACATTTGATTCCACGTTATAGTCGCTCTGATATGGCTGCGGTTTGGTCTGAAGAGAATCGTTACCGCGCATGGCTGGAGGTTGAAATCCTAGCTGCTGAAGCGTGGGCTGAATTAGGCGAGATTCCGAGTGCAGATGTCGCTGCACTGCGGGCCAATGCCACTTTTGATGTGGACCGCATTGAAGAAATTGAAGCGGTCACCCGTCACGATGTTGTGGCGTTTACCCGCAACGTTTCAGAAAGCCTCGGCCCTGAGAAGAAGTGGGTGCACTATGGGCTCACAAGTACTGATGTCGTTGATACCGCGCAAGGTTACGTGATTAAGCAAGCTGACGCGATTCTGCGCCAAGATATTGATGACTTATTGGCTGCACTCAAGAAGCTAGCATTGACGCACAAAGATACTGTGATGATGGGCCGCACCCATGGCGTGCATGCTGAACCGACAACGTTTGGTTTAGTTGTCGCGTCGTGGTATTCAGAGATGAAACGCAATCGGGATCGTTTTGATCGCGCGGCGGCCGGGGTTGAAGCCGGTAAAATTAGTGGGGCGGTAGGGACTTTTGCCAATACGCCTCCTGAAGTAGAAGCCTATGTGACAGAACATCTTGGTTTACGCGCGCAAGAAATTAGCACCCAGATTCTCCCCCGGGATTTGCACGCTGACTACATCCAAACCTTAGGGCTAATTGCCACATCGGTTGAACGTTTTGCCTTACAAGTCCGCCATTTGCAGCGGACAGAAGTCCACGAAGTTGAAGAACATTTCAATCTGGGACAAAAGGGCAGTAGTGCCATGCCCCATAAGCGTAATCCAATTGGGAGTGAGAATGTTTCCGGTCTGGCCCGCGTGATTCGTGGTTATGCCACACCGGCGTTAGAAGATGTCGGTTTATGGCATGAACGCGATATTTCGCATTCGTCGGCTGAACGAATGATTCTGCCTGATGCGACTGGGTTGTTGGATTATATCTTGCATCGCTTCACCAGCATCATTAGCAATTTGGATGTTTTCCCTGAAACGATGTTAGCCAACATGCAAAAGACGCATGGCTTGATCTTCAGTCAGCGGGTCATGCTAAAGCTAATCGAAAAAGGTCTCAGCCGTGAAGCGGCCTATGATCTGGTTCAACCTAAGACAGCTTTGGCTTGGGATGAACAACGTGATTTCAGAACACTTCTTGAAGCTGATCCAGAAGTGACGACCCGCCTGTCGCCCAGCGACTTGGACGAAGCCTTCGACTACCATTATCATCTTCGACACGTCGATGATATTTTTCATCGTGTCGGCTTAGAATAAAATAAAAAAGAAGTTTCGCCAGAACCAACCGTTCGGTGAAGCTTCTTTTTTGCGTGAATCAAGTGGATACGGATGCGCCGGACTTTCTGATTGCAAACGTCCCATGACTAGTGAATTTTTGGTACAATTAACCTATCTGTTTCTATGTGCATGTGAATGAAAGGACGAGTATACCGATGGCAACAACAGCCCTACTTAAAGGAATGAACGACAAACAATCTGAGGCAGTCTTAGCGACTGAAGGACCAGTGCTGATCATGGCTGGGGCCGGCTCAGGCAAGACGCGGGTGTTAACACATCGGATTGCGTACCTCATCGAAGAAAAAAATGTGAATCCTTGGCAAATTTTGGCCATTACGTTTACGAACAAGGCCGCTCAAGAGATGAAAGACCGGGTGGGCCAGCTACTGGATGCCACGGCCGCTCAAGATGTCTGGGTCTCAACGTTCCATGCGCTATGTGTTCGCATTTTACGTCGGGATATTGAAAAGCTCGGCTTTAATCGGGCTTTCACCATCGCTGACCCCGCTGAGCAATTAACCCTAATTAAACATATTTTGCGTGACCAAAATCTTGATCCTAAGCGTTATGATCCCAAGTCAATCTTAGGCACAATTAGCAACGCCAAGAATGATTTGCTGACCCCTAAGGCCTATGCCAAGGAAGCAGCGGGGCCTTTTGAACAAATCGTGGCCCAGGTGTACGCCGAATATCAAAAGCGGTTAGCCAGTGATCAGGCCTTAGACTTTGATGACTTAATCATGCAGACCATTGTGTTGTTCCAGCAAGATCCAGACACGTTGAAATTTTATCAAAATAAGTTCCGATACATCCATGTGGATGAATATCAAGACACCAATGAAGCCCAATATCAATTGGTTCACTTGTTGGCTGATGGCTTCCATAACTTGTGTGTGGTTGGGGATGCTGACCAGAGTATTTATGGTTGGCGGGGAGCCAACATGGAAAACATCATGAATTTCCAAAAGGACTATCCGGATGCGCAAGTGATTCTGTTGGAACAAAATTACCGGAGTACTAAAACCATTTTGTCGGCAGCAAACGACGTGATTAAGAACAACAGTTATCGTCAAGCAAAAACATTGTGGACAGAGAATAGTGAAGGCGAGAAGATCACTTATTATCGGGCTCAGAGTGAAACCGATGAAGCGCTCTATGTGGTTCGCCAAATTGAAGACGCCGTGAAGGCCAAGACCCATCGCTTGGGTGATTTCGCGGTTCTGTATCGGACTAATGCCCAATCGCGTGCGGTCGAAGAAGCCTTTGTGAAGGCTAATATTCCGTATAAGATGGTCGGCGGACATAAGTTCTACGACCGCAAAGAAATTCGGGATGTGCTGGCCTACTTCCGCCTAGTCGTGAATCCGGATGATGACATGAGTTTTAACCGGATTGTCAACGAACCCAAACGCGGGATTGGCGGCACGAGTCTTGATAAGCTCACGGCCTTTGCCCAGCAAAATGGCTGGTCCTTGCTCGAAGCTGCGCGCAACGCGGAACTCTCTGGTGTGAGTGGCAAGGCGCGCACGGCCTTAGCTGATTTCGGCCGGCGGATTGAAATGATTGCCAATAAACGCTCCGGTGCCTCGGTCACTGACTTGATGCAAGCCATTTTGGACGACACCGGTTATCTCGCGGCGTTACAAGCGGCCAAGACGGTTGAGGCGGAAACCCGGATTGATAACTTGCAAGAATTAATGACTGTAACCCAGAACTTTGATACCCATTACCAACCAGAAAACGAAGACAGTGATATTTTTGTCGACTTCCTCGCTGATTTGTCCCTGTTATCCGATCAAGATGACATTGAAGATGATGCCCAAGAAGTGACGATGATGACGCTGCATGCTGCCAAAGGACTAGAATTCCCGATCGTGTTCTTGGTCGGGATGGAAGAGGGCCTGTTCCCATTGAGTCGAGCGGCGATGGACGAGAATGAACTCGAAGAAGAACGACGCTTGGCTTATGTCGGGATTACCCGGGCCAAACAGAAACTTTACTTAAGTAATGCCTATGGTCGCTTACTCTACGGACGCCGGCAAAACAATCCGGCCAGTCGTTTCATCGAAGAAATTGACCAAAGTCTCATCGATCAACCCGATGTGGCCCAACGGACCGGGATTCCATTTATTGATCGTACCCAACGAGCTGTTAATCCAAGTTATGACCAACGCCGAACAGGCACACCGGCAACGGTGGCCAAGGCGCCAACGACTGGGGCAGGCAACACCGACTGGCAGCCAGGCGATAAGGTGGAACATCGTAAGTGGGGCGTCGGGACTGTCGTTAAAGTTAATGGCAGTGGAGACGATCAAGAACTCGATATTGCATTTAAAGAACAAGGGGTCAAGCGGCTCTTGGCTGCCTTTGCCCCAATTGTGAAAGCATAGGAGGCGGTTTTGATGTTGGCCAAACCTGTAGCAGACTATACTAAAGCACAAGCTAAACAAACCATTACCCAGTTAGTCACCCAGTTGAACCAGTGGCGTACCGAGTACTACACCAATGATGCGCCCAGTGTTGAAGATCATGTCTATGATGAACAATACCGGGACCTGGAGCAATTAGAGGCCGCTTTTCCCGACTTGGTGAGCCCAGATTCGCCAACGCAACAAGTGGGGGATGCCGTCAATCCAGCGTTTAATAAAGTGGCCCATGACATTCCGATGCTTTCAATGGGAGATGTCTTCTCGTTTGACGAACTAAGTCAATGGAATGATCGTTTGGTCAAGGGGTTGGATAGATCAATTGACTACAATGTTGAACTCAAAATTGACGGTTTGGCGATTTCACTAGTCTATGAGAACGGTAAACTGGTCCAGGGCTCAACTCGAGGCAATGGGACTGTCGGTGAAGACATCACCAAAAATTTATTAACGATTGCTGATATTCCTCATGAACTGAAGCAACCAGTCAGTCTTGAGGTCCGAGGCGAATGTTACATGCCCAAGGCCGCTTTTGCCAGTCTGAATGAACGCCGAGAAGCAGAAGGCGCGCCAGTATTCGCTAATCCGAGAAATGCTGCTGCGGGAAGTTTACGCCAACTCAATGCCAAGGTGACAGCTGAACGTCAATTAGCGACCTTTATTTATACGTTGGTTGAACCAGAACGGTTTAATGTCACAACACAGCACCAGGCCCTAGCGTTCATGCAAAGTCTTGGCTTTACGACTAATCCGACTGCTGAAGTCTGGTCGGCGATGGCCGATGTTGAAGCCTACATTACCCGGTACACGGCCGACCGAGATGCATTGGCGTATGGGATTGATGGGGTCGTTCTAAAAGTGAACGATTTGGCGACTCAAACAGCTTTGGGCAATACGGTTAAAGTCCCGCGCTGGGAAATTGCATACAAATTCCCACCAGAAGAAGCCCAGACGGTGGTTCACGCGATTGAGTGGACTGTTGGTCGCACCGGGGTCGTCACCCCAACGGCCGTGATGGATCCAGTCTTGTTAGCCGGGACAACTGTTAGCCGAGCTTCATTGCACAATGCGGATTACATTGCCGATAAGGATATTCGATTAGGCGATACCGTGCTGCTCCACAAAGCAGGCGATATCATCCCTGAGATTTCGACGGTAGTTTTAGCGTTGCGTCCAAAAGAGAGCCAACCGCTAACGATTCCGACCCAATGTCCATCGTGTGGCTCAGACCTTGTCCACTTGGATGATGAAGTCGCCTTACGCTGTATTAATCCAATGTGTCCAGCACAGATGGCAGAACAGTTAACGCATTTTGCCTCCCGGAATGCGATGAATATTGATGGGCTAGGACCAAAAATTGTCGCTCAGTTGCAAAGCAAGAAGTTGGTCAAAGATGTGGCCGATTTGTATACTTTGACGGCTGAGGACTTGGCGGGCCTGGAGAAGTTCAAGGATAAATCAATTAATAATTTGTTAAACGCCATTGATAATAGTCGGCAGAATTCCGTTGAACGGTTACTATTTGGTTTGGGGATTCGCCACGTCGGCGGCAAAGCGGCTCGAATTTTAGCAGAGCACTTTGGGGACTTGCCGGCCATTATGGCCGCAGATACACTGGCTATCAGTGAGGTCAATGGGATTGGCCCTATCATTGCCGATTCCTTACGCACGTATCTCGATACGCCCGAGGCGCAGGCGCTAATCGCTCAGCTACAACAGGTGGGCGTCAACATGCAATATCATGGCACAAGCGCGCCCGTGGCTGATAGTGTCTTCAGTGGTAAAACTGTGGTTATTACCGGAAAATTCAGTGAATTCTCCCGCCCTGAATTGGCACAACAATTAGAAGCTTTGGGAGCTAAAGTGACGGGATCAGTTTCGAAGAAGACTGATTTATTGGTCGCTGGTGACGCCGCTGGCAGTAAATTAACGAAAGCGCAAAGCCTTGATGTGCCTATCATGGCAGAAGCAGAACTGTTAACAAACTTAAAACAGGATTGAGGCCTCTTTTCAATGAAAAAAACATTACTTGCCGGACTGATGTTCAGTCTAGTTATCTTCTTGAGTGCCTGTGGCAAACTGAACTTTGACTCAGGCTCAGGCTCAACGAGTGGGACCAAGTCCAGCGCTTATCAAACCACAGGTGCCGTGACTTCGGATATGTATCAGGGTGTGATTAAAAACGGTCGTTATCAGATTTCGTCTGCCCGGGGCTTGACGCTCCAACAGAATACACAGGGATCAAACACCTATAATATCAAGAGCATGGAAAATGGCTTGCTCAATTTGTCTAAGGAACAATTTTCGCCTCAGAAATACGTCTTTCAAGAAGGCCAATTATTGTCGACCAGTGTGGCCCGTAATTGGTTAGGTCGTGAAAGTAGTTCGAATCCTGATGGCCTTAATCCCAAAGACAATGGCAAGAAAGATCCTGATACCCGCAATCCTATCTACTTGCAACAGGTGCTGGAACAAGACTACATGGTTGATAGTGGCGATGGCATGAAGCTCGGGGGTATTTCAATTGCCTTGGGATTGAACAAAGTCGACTACTACACGAAGACCCAATACGGCGCCCAATTCTCGACCACAATTTCTAATGCCACGTTGACCGAGAAGGGTGAAGCAATGGCCAAGAAAGTCGTTGAGCGCTTGCGGAAAATGAACGGGGTGAGTGCAGACACGCCGATTCTGATCGGCCTGTATGTCCAAGCCGAAAGTGACAGTCTCGTTGGTGGCACTTTCAGCAATTATACGGTCGCAAAATCAGGCACCAACCTTGGCACCTGGCAGAACTTAAATGAACAGAATGAAGTCTTGCCAGTCGTCGGGAATAATAAAGCCTTGAACACTAATGTGGCCAATGACTTTAGTAATTTCACCACCCAAATCAACTCATTCTTCCCAACATTGGCGGGGACGACGGCCCAAGTCCATTATGTCGATAAAGAATTGGCTGGGATGAAGATTACAATCAATACCCAGTTCTATGGCGAAACAGAAATTATGAGTTTCACCCAGTATGTCGGCACCAGTGCCAACAAGTTACTTCCAAGTGGGGTCCCAATCGACATCACGATTCAATCGGTTCAAGGCACACAAGCCTTTCTGTCACGAGCGAATGGTGATAAGAGTTTTTATTCCCACATTTTTGACAGCTATTAATCAATTTTGTTGTGGTACACTAAACAACGGTTTAAGAAAGTAGGGATATTATGATTTCAAAAGCTGATGTCGCCCACGTCGCGGAACTTGCACGGCTGGAATTTAGTGACGCAGAACTTGATCAATTCACCGCACAATTAGATGAAATTTTAAATATGGTCGACCAACTAGAAAGTGTCGACACGACTGATGTTCCAGTGACAACCCAAAGTGTCCATCTGGAAAATATCATGCGCCAAGATGTTGCCAGCACACCAACCCCTCTAAATGAGTTGATGGCAAATGTGCCAACCTCAAAGGGCAATTTGATTCAGGTCCCTGCAATTATCGACAAGGAGGAAGACTAGTGGATTACTTCAAAACCGATATCGAGAAGTTGCATCACCAGTTAGCCAATGGCGAATTGACAAGTGTTGATTTAGTTCAATCAACCCTTGAAGGCATTAGCCAAATTGACCCTGAAGTGCAGGCGTTCGTCACTGTGAACACTGCAGCCGCTTTAAAGCAGGCAGAAGCTGTTGATCAAGCCGGTATTGCCACAGATCAACCCTTAGCTGGTGTTCCAGTAGCCATTAAAGACAACATCGTCACCAAGGGGCTGAAGACGACGGCCAGTTCCAAGATGTTGGCGAATTTTGTGCCCATTTATGATGCCACGGTTGTTGAGAAGTTGACCGCGGCGGGGGCAATTAATGTCGGCAAGACTAACTTAGATGAATTCGCGATGGGTTCCTCAACGGAAAACTCGGCGATTCAAGTGACCAAAAATGCCTGGGATCATACCAAAGTGCCTGGTGGTTCTTCCGGCGGCTCGGCGGCATCAGTGGCCAGTGGTCAAGTGGTTGTTGCCTTGGGGACTGACACCGGTGGTTCCATCCGCCAACCAGCAGCCTTTAATGGCGTTGTTGGATTTAAACCCACGTATGGTCGCGTTTCACGCTGGGGCTTGATTGCCTTTGGGTCTAGCTTAGATGCCATTGGGACTTTAACTCGTCGCGTCCGCGACTCAGTGCCCGTGATGAATACTATTATTGGTCATGATGACAAAGACAGCACGACGGTTGACCGTTCCGCTGAAGATTTGGGTGCCAAAATTGGCCAAGATCTCACTGGAATGAAGATTGCCCTACCTAAAGAATATTTGGGCGACGGGGTCGACGCCGCCATCGTGGCTCAGGTTCAAGCAGCAGCTAAGCAGTTTGAAGCTATGGGTGCGACTGTGGAAGAAGTGTCATTACCGCACACCAAGTATGCCGTTCCTGCGTACTACATCATTGCGAGTTCAGAAGCCAGTTCAAACTTGCAACGATTTGATGGGATTCGCTACGGATTCCGGGCCCAAGACGTCAAGACCTTGGACGATGTTTATGTTCGGTCCCGCTCTGAAGGCTTTGGTGCCGAAGTCAAGCGGCGCATTATGTTGGGGACTTTCTCGTTGTCAGCTGGGTTCTATGATGCCTACTTCAAGAAAGCAGGCCAAGTGCGGACCTTGATTACCCGCGACTTTGAACAAGTCTTTGAAAACTACGATCTCATTATCGGACCGACCACCCCAACGCCAGCCTTTAAGATTGGCGATAAGGTGACTGATCCATTGACCATGTATATGAATGATATTCTGACCATTCCTGTGAACTTGGCCGGCTTACCTGCAATGTCGGTGCCTGCCGGTTTCGTTGACGGGATGCCTGTGGGCTTACAATTAATTGCCAAGCATTTTGATGAAGCCACCTTGTATCAAGCGGGGGCCGCATTTGAAGATGCCAACAATTATGTGGATCAGATTCCAGGGGGGCAAGCCTAATGAATTTTGAAACAACAATTGGCCTTGAGGTCCATGTTGAGTTAAAAACCCAATCGAAAATGTTCTCACCAAGTCCTGTCAGTTATGGGGCGGAGCCAAATACTGAAACCAATGTCATTGACTGGGGTTTCCCCGGCGTTTTGCCAAGCATTAACCGCGGGGCCTATGAATTAGGCTTGATGGTCGCGCTGGCCTTACACGCTGAGATTACACCGGTGACTCATTTTGACCGGAAGAACTACTTCTATCCTGATAATCCCAAGGCCTACCAAATTACTCAAAGCGAAGCGCCGCTGGCAACGAATGGCTGGGTTGAAATTGAGGTTGATGGTCACAAGAAGAAGATTGGGATTGCGGAATTACACGTTGAAGAAGATGCCGGTAAAAACCAGCACGAAGACGACGGTTATTCCTATGTCGATTTAAACCGGCAGGGAACACCGCTGGTCGAAATTGTCTCGAAGCCCGATATTGCGACACCAGAAGAGGCATACGCTTATCTGGAAACCTTGCGTCAAATCGTCCAATTTACCGGGGCATCTGACGTGAAGATGGAAGAAGGCTCTATGCGGGTTGACTCCAACTTATCTGTCCGGCCTATCGGCCAACAAGCGTTTGGGACCAAAACTGAAATCAAAAACCTGAATAGTTTTGCCCACGTGCGCGATGGATTGACTTATGAACAAAACCGCCAGTCAGCCTTACTGTTGTCAGGTGGCAGTGTCCGGCCAGAAACCCGGCGCTATGATCCCAACACCAAGGAAACCATTTTGATGCGGGTGAAGGAAGGCGCAGATGATTATCGCTACTTCCCAGAACCTGATTTGCCACCTGTGACCGTTTCTAAAGAATGGATTGAGACTGCCCAAGGACGCCTACCAGAAATGCCAGCTAAGCGGCGCGAACGTTATATTAACGCGATGGGGATTCCAGAATACGACGCTGGCGTTTTGACGGCTACCAAAGAAATGTCTGATTTCTTTGAAGCCACCGTGACAGCAGGCGCAGATCCAAAGCAGGCCTCTAACTGGCTGATGGGTGAAGTCTCAGGGTATTTGAATGCAAACCATTTAGAACTCAAGGATGTTGCCTTAACACCAGTTCATCTCGCCGGTATGATCGAATTAATCGATGACGGCACGATTTCAAGCAAGATTGCTAAAAAGGTCTTCCAAGAAATTATTAAGAATGACACGGATCCAGCCGCTTGGGTCAAGGCTAAAGGTCTGATTCAAGAGTCTGATCCAGCCGTTCTGACACCAATCATCGATGAAATTCTCGATAATAATCAACAAAGTATCGATGACTTCCATAACGGGAAGGACCGGGCTGTCGGTTTCTTAGTCGGACAGATTATGAAACAAACGCACGGTCAAGCTAATCCAAAGGTAGTCAATGACATTCTGTTAACTGAATTAAATAAACGATAATGATAGAGGGGTAGCACCATGACGCAACGGGCACGGTTAATTTACAATCCAACAGCAGGTAATGAAGGCTTAAAGCGATTCGTGGCCGACATTCTAGCAGTGATGGAAGAAGCAGGCTACGAAAGTAGTGCCTTCCAAACCACACCAGAACCATTTTCAGCTAAGAATGAAGCCATTCGGGCGACAGAAACAGGCTTTGATTTAATTGTGGCCGCGGGTGGCGACGGGACAATTAATGAAGTGGTCAACGGCATTGCTGGGTTCCCTCAGCGGCCAAAAATGGCGATTATCCCTGCTGGGACGACCAATGACTATGCGCGTGCGCTTCGAATTCCTCGCGAAAATCCAGTTGATGCGGCTAAGATTATCCTTAAAGGACAAACGTTGCGGATGGATATCGGCCAAGCCAATAATCACTATTTCATGAATATTGCCGGCGGCGGCCTGCTGACGGAATTAACCTACGCCGTGCCATCGGAATTTAAGTCAATTTTTGGCTACCTCGCGTATTTGATTAAGGGCGCAGAGATGTTGCCGGCCGTGCATACGGAAGAAATGCGCTTAGAATATGATGACGGGGTTTATGAAGGCCCCGCCAGCATGTTCTTGCTTGGGATGACAAACTCGATTGGTGGCTTTGAGCAAATCTTACCCGATGCTGCCCTGGGAGATGGGCGTTTCTCACTGATTATTGTTAAAACTGGTAACATGGCTGAATTTCTCCGCTTGATGGCTTTGGTCTTCAACGGCGGGCGGCATGTGGATGATCCCCAAATTATTTATACGAAGACACGGGAATTAACCGTGAGTCTCGCCGATAAAGAACCGATGAAGATTAATTTGGACGGCGAGTATGGTGGTGATTCACCAATGCATTTCGTCAATTTACGCCAGCATATTGAAATGTATGCCAATGTCGACGAAATTCCATCTAAGAACATCGGGCCAGATCAGTCTGCCAGCGCCGAGTATCTTGAAGAAGTTGAATCGATTTCCCAACAAGATATCGATGGTGATGGTGAAATTGGCCATCATCATGACAGCCAAAAATAAGCACTGCTAAAAGCCGATGCCAGCTCTGCTGGACTCGGCTTTTTGCGTGGCGAGATGAGCGTGACTTATTTTTCAGGCTGACATGTGATATACTGCTGAGAGCATTCAGACAAAAAGGAGACTACACTTTGGTTCAAACACCAGTACAAAAGAATCAGGATTTAACTGTCGAAATTGAAGATTTAACTTATGAAGGCCTGGGGGTCGCCAAGGTTGATGGCTATCCGCTTTTCATTGACAACGCGTTGCCAGGTGAGAGAAGTGAAATTCACGTCATCAAGACGCTCAAGCAATTTGGTTTTGCTCGAGTGACCAAGCGTCTTACGACATCGCCTGATCGGGTGGAAACTGTTGGTCGCGAATACACACAAACAGGGATTGCTCCACTCCATCATTTGGCCTATCCTGCACAATTGACTTTCAAAGAAAATCAAATTCGCCAACTTTACAAGAAAGCCCATCTTAACATCGAGGTTCTGCCAAGTTTAGGGATGGCTGATCCATTGGGCTATCGGAATAAGGCGCAAATCCCAGTCCGGGAAATTAATGGTCGTTTAGAAACAGGATTCTATAAGAAACGTACCCATGATTTGATTCCGATCGAAGATTTTTATATTCAAGACCCTGAAATTGATAGAGCCATTCTGGTCGTCCGTGATTTGCTCCGGCAGTATCACATTCCCGCATACAACGAAGCAGATAACAGTGGGTTAATTCGGCATATTATGGTGCGCCGGGGGTATTACAGTCATGAGATGATGGTTGTCTTAGTCACTCGGGCCTGGGCGCTGCCATATGAAGAAGAGATTATTACTGGCATTACTTCAGCTTTGCCAGAAGTAACCAGTATTGTTCAAGATTACAATCCGAAGGCGACTAATGTCATTCTTGGCCCTAAGACCAAAACCTTGTACGGGAAGGACTATCTGACGGATCATTTGTTGGGTAGTGAATTCCACATTTCTGCCTTAAGTTTCTATCAAGTCAATCCCACCCAAACTGAGGTGTTATATACCCGGGCAGTTGAAGAGGCTGGTCTGACCGGTAATGAAGTCGTGATTGATGCGTATTCTGGGATTGGGACCATTTCGCTGACGATGGCCCGGCATGCCAAGCAGGTGTACGGGGTTGAAATCGTGCCACAAGCTGTCGAAGATGCTCGCGAAAATGCGAAAATCAATGGCATTAAGAACGTTGATTTCACTGTCGGCAAGGCAGAAGAGGTCATGCAGCAATGGAAGGATGCCGGTCTAAAAGCCGATGTCCTCATGGTTGATCCACCGCGGAAGGGTTTAGATGAAGCGTTCATCGATGCGGCTGGATATATGAAGCCCAAGAAGATTGTCTATGTCTCATGTAATCCCGCTACGTTGGCGCGTGATATCAATCGTCTCGGTGCCTTTGGTTATCAAGCCCACACGACTCAACCCGTGGATATGTTCCCACAAACGCAGCATATTGAAAGTATCACTGTCCTCACACGGTAATAGCGAAGACAAAAGCGGTTGGGCCCAAAATGATGTTTTGGGCCCAACCGCTTTTTAATATTCGAACAATAGAGGTTAATCGCGTTCCAAAAGACAGAAAATTCCGCTCGTTGCGAGTTTGCACACGTTAGGGCTCGAGTCAAAGCCGCAATTTGAGCCTCATCATCACTCCCGGGTAATTCTCGTTTTCTACCGGCTGTTGGTGCAACTTTTCTGGCTGTAAGCCTTGTCAATCCTGGTTTTCAGTCGCTTACATGCCTATAACATGTTATATTGGTTGATGAACTGATGTCTCAATCAACTGGGCATCTGGAGGAGGAAATGATGAAGAAGATTATGGAAGTACCTGGCCAAGTGTCATTTGGTCAAGCCTTTAAAGATTTTTGGCGGGGTTACATTGAATTTAACGGGCGTTCAACTCGTGCCGGTTACTGGTGGATGCGTTTAGTCGTTAGCGTTTGGATGGGCATTTTACTCACTGGGACCACTGTTAGCGTGGTGAATTTCGGCATGCAGTTTTTCACGGGTGAACGCAGCACGACTGTGATTACCGCGATGATTGTGTTTATCGCGCTGCTAATCTTATCAAGCTTAGCCTTATTCCTGCCAGATTTAGCGCTGTCCGTCCGGCGATCTCGTGATGTCGGTCTTCGTGGCCGCGGCACGCTCGTCATCTGGGCGGTGATGGTGGTGTTGGAAGTGATCGTGATGGCACAGCGGATGGCCACACAACTTGCATATGAAGGCCCTTATGGCCGGCCGGGTTTTGCAGGCCAGCCTTGGTTAACTAATTGGGTCACCCTTGTCTTTGGTTTGATTTTCCTGATTATGGCCGTGTTACCAACGGACTTATTCACCGTCAAAGCTGAAAGTAATGGTTTTATGAAGTTCTTCTTCCGTGTGAAAACGCCTGCGGGCGCTGACAGTTCGGCAGCTGATGAGGCCACACAACCATCCGCAACGGCACAGTCTGAAACGTCGAGTGTCGCTGACCCCAGTGCACCAACGGCTTCAGAAGCTCCAAAAAAATAAATGCACTCACGCTCGATGCCGCATAAATATAAAGCTTTGACACGTTGCACCAAAGAAGCGTCATCTTGGGGACAAAAAATAGTATTAAAAAAACCAGCCTATTGGGCTGGTTTTTTTGTGATTAGTCTTTGTTGGTTTTGACGGCTGAGTTGGCAAGGACTTGGCCAACAGCGGGGAGGGACCCAAGTGAATCGATAGCAGAACTTGGTAAGACAATCGTATTAGATGTGCCTTTGGCCAATTCTTCTAACGCCTCGATATTCTTAAACTGCAGATATAAATCACCGTTTTCTGTTAATCCGGTCTTAATGGAATCAATTTGATCGTGAATCGATTCAGCAATCAAGCGCTGACTCTCGGCGCGGCCTTGGGCCTGTAGAATTTGGGTCTGTTTATTGGCTTCAGCTTCAAGGATGGTGGCCTGTTTCTCACCTTCGGCCTTGGCAATGGCAGCTTGTTTGTGGCCTTCAGCTTCCATGATATTAGCTTCCCGTTCCCGAGAAGCACGGAGCAATTTGTTCATGGAGTCTTGGATGGTACTGTCGACTTGAATCGAATCAATATTGACCCGGTCAACATTCAATCCGTACCCGGCAGTCGTTTCACCAATCTGTTCAAAGAGTGTCCGGTTAATAGACTCAGTACCGTTCAGCACATCATTCAAATCCATATTGCCAATTATTCCCCGCAAGTTGGCGCGAGTGTCTTGGACCATTGAAAGAACGGAATCTTTGTTCTGATAGACATAAGCGTTGACATCGGTAATGTGATACTTCAAGGTCTCTGAAATCCGGACGACCACATTGTCTTTGGTGATGACTTCTTGTTCATCGACCTTCAGCGGAATTTGCTTCATGTTTACAATTTCTGTGATGCGATAAATAAGGGGCAAGACAACATGGAAGCCAGGTTCCAAGGTCTCAGTGTATTTCCCAAGGCGTTCCACAATGCCAACTTCCCCCGTATGGATAATCGCGACACTAGTAAAAAGCACGACAAGAATCAATAAAATGATCACAATTGACGCAATTAATAGCACAAGATTCATTATTACTCCTCCTAATAAGCCAATACTGAATCGGCAGCCACGACTTCCAGGTATCGTGGGGTATGGCGCAAGACAATCACCTGCGTGCCGATTTCAGCCGGACGCAACAAATGGTATTGGTATCGAATGCCAAAGAAACTGACTTGGCCATATTCTGCCGCACTGGTTAAGGTAAAGGTCAGGCCAAGCAGCCGATCATCAAGCATGTCCTCACTCCTTTATGTTTCTACCGCTATTATGGGAGTCAAGCGGACATTGGTCAATGTCGAATCATGGTCGGGCTTGGGGCTGATTTTTGGCGGGAAGCCGACTTTTTGAATTGAGTTGCGCTATAATTTTTATTGTTAGAGCCAGGAGGGGACTATGAACGATAAACGACCAATCTATACAGAAACATATTCACGGCGGCAACGGTTAGTCACAATCGCAGCGATCGTCTTGGCGTTGGCTTTGGTTGTCCTTGGCGTCACCTGGTGGCTGAATCGCAATCCACGGCCAAGCAGTCGAACCTATCCCGTTATGGGCGTGCGGCTGGATCAATCAGATGGCCCACAGGATTTCTCAAGTTTTTCGGCGAACATGTTTGTTTATCTGAAGGCGACTGAAGGCGCAAGTTATGTTGATGATCAATTTGCCATCAACTATGATCGCGCCCAAGGGCAGGGACTGCCACTAGGGGTTTATCATTATTTTAGCTTTGATAGTACCCCGACCGCGCAGGCTCAGCACTTTATCAGCAAGGTGAGTGCAGTTGGGACGCTGCCCATTGGGATTTATCTCGTGGCCTATAAGGCAGATTTACCCAGTGACGCGCAGTTAACCGCGTCTGTGAATACGTTTATGCAGCAGGTCGCTACTCGGTTTAATCGAAATTTTGTGATCATGGGCACGCCGGCTATGCTTGCTCGGGTTAAAACTCTGCCGACCACTGTTGGCCGCTGGGTCATCAGCACCAGCCGGCCTAAAGCTGCGACATTCTGGCAATATTCAAATGGGGCACCGCTGCCCGGGACGGACGACCCGCGGTATCAATCAGCCGTGTTTGTCGGCAGTCAAGCTGCCTTTGCAGCCGCAACTAACAAAACTGTTCGTTGATTGTTATCTCAAACCATGGTATCTCGAACCCCAACCTGAGATAATAATCTCGAGGTGAAAGTGATGAAGAAATTTATTATCGGCCTGCTCGTGCTCATTGTTTTGGTGTTTGGCGGCCTGAAAATTTACGAAGTGACTAATTACGGTGGGACGGCTTATTACACGCAAATTGTCAATGACGGTAAGAAACTCAACGAAAAAGACGATAACGGTAATGCGTTCATTGACTATCAGTACAATCAAAAGGGTTATGACGAAAGTGGTAATGGGATTCAGCTTGAATTCAACGGGCATAAAACTCGGCCCTTGAAGCGCAATGCGTATTTAAAGTTGACCTATAATGATAAAAAAGGTGTGACTAGCTGGGAGGCCGTCCCTAAAAAAGATGTGCCAAAGGCGGCACTCGCTAAACTAAACGAGTAAATCAACAAAGAAGAGGCTGCGGCGTGACCCTGTTGGGTCCGTCGCAGCCTCTTTGTTAATTCTATTCTGGGGTAATAATCTGGTAGGTGGCGTCTTCGGCTTCATCGTATACACTCACAGGGACCCCAGCTTCACAGGTAATAATGAGCTGAAAGCCATAATGATCAAGGAAAGTCAAAGCCGAGGTCGTCACGCCGATCACCTGACCGGGGAGCGCTCGGCCATCAATTTTGATGGTCAGATCAGGGCCGATAATGAGCTGATGACTTTTGTTGGTCTGCTCATCAAGGAAGGCGTAGTGACCCGTGAAGTTCTCAGCCAATTCGAGTGCGGGATTACTAATCTCATGAATTGGTGGCTCCCTTTTCGGGTGCACGAGTTGGGAAAGTGCTTGTTTCAAACGGTTAAATCGGGCCACGACGTTTCCTCCTTTGTGGGTTTCTTTAATCATAGCACGAAAATTTTTTTTGCGGGAAAACTGATTACTGATTTTGTTGAGTGTGACTGATACAATGAAGAAGAAAGGGGCGATTCGATGTTAAAACTTGGCATTATTGGGACCGGTTGGATTAGCGCACAGTTCGTTGACGCCGCACACCAAACGAACCGTTACGCAGTGACTGCAATTTATTCGCGCCATCAAGAAACTGCCGCGGATTTTGCGCAACAGATTAAGACCTCGGCAGCATTGTATACTGACCTTGATGATTTCTTTGCGGCTGATTTTGATGTGGTCTATATTGCTAGTCCCAATAGCTTTCACGCGCAACAAGCGGTGATGGCATTGGCAGCCGGCAAATCGGCCATTGTAGAGAAACCACTTGTCACTCATCCCCAACAACTCGATGCTTTGCGTGACGCATTAGCAGACCATCCTGATTTGTTCCTCTTTGAAGCAGCGCGCCATCTATACGAAGACAATTTCGCTGTCATTGATAATTTTGTCCACCAGCACCCAATTTCTGGGGCCACTTTGAGCTATAAGAAATATTCTTCCAAATTCGACGCTTATATTGATGGCAAGAATCCAAATGTCTTTTCAGCCAAGTTTGCGGGCGGCGCCTTGATGGACCTAGGGGTTTATCTGGTGTATGCTGCCGTCAAATGGTTTGGTATGCCTGACATCGCAACCTATCGTGCCCATTTACTGGATAGCGGCGTGGATGGCGATGGGGTGATGCAATTGCAATACCCACAATTCGCGGTTAACTTGATTACTGGCAAAACCAGCAATAGTTATTTGGCTTCAGAAATCTATACAGATAAAGATACGCTTGTGTTTGATCCGGTCGGCGATTTAAAGTCGGTGACCTTAGTATCAGGCGATGCCGAGCAGAACTTGAGCCGTCCGGTTTTACCTAATCCGATGGTGGCTGAAGCAGAAGCTTTTGGTCAAGCGATTGAGAACCACGACCGCGACTTTTTCACGAAACAATTCGCATTAGCCCAGCAGGTTCATACTGTCATGGGCACATTGCGCCAATCTGCTGGCATTATCTTTGCCGGCGACCCAGAATAGGAGAAACATTTTGACAATTGCGACACCCTTTAAACCACTGTGGGATGCAGCTGGTTTCACGAACCAAACGATGATTCAAGAAGCGGTTTATCAACCGTTGAAACAAGATACCTCATTGGTCGGCTTGGCACCGACTGGGTCAGGGAAGACCTTGGCTTTTGGCTTGCCTTTGCTTGAAAAAGTTGTGCCTGGTGACGGTTTACAAATTCTGATTTTGTCCCCTTCACAAGAGCTAGCGATTCAAACCCGGGATGTGCTCACCCCCTACGCTAAAGCAATCGGGGCCCAACTACAGGGGGTGACAGGATCAGCCAATGTCAAACGCCAAATTGAGAAACTCAAAGCTAAGCCAGAAGTGATTGTGGCCACGCCTGGCCGATTACTGGAATTGATTACCAGTGGGCGGATTAAGCTTGCCGGTCTACAGACTATCGTCGTCGATGAAGCCGACGAATTGTTACGTGACCCTGGTCTCGATCAAGTTCGGCAGATTGTGATGGGCGCGCCTGCGGATGTTCAATTAGCCTTTTTCTCAGCGACGGCGAGTCCCATCATGCGTGAACTTGAGAAATGGTTCGGCCAGGAGGTCACTTGGTTTGACGTTCGTGATCAAGACCAAACGCAAGGCCCCGTGGCGCATTTATTTATCCAAACTGACCGCAAGCATCAAGTCGACTGGCTGCGACGGTTAGCGCATCTGCCTAAGTTTCAGGCCTTGGTCTTTTTCAACCAGAATGCAAGCCTTGAGAAAGCCGCCGGCATTTTGCGCCATCAGGCCGTTAGCTTTGCTGTGCTATCCCGGAATGGTCGCCAGGTTGCTCGCCAGAAAGCCCTCCAAGATTTTCGTGCTGGTAAACTAACGCTGTTATTAGTGACGGACTTGGCTGGGCGGGGCTTGGATATTCCGCGGTTGCCTGCCGTTATTAATTTCGATGTCCCCAAGCGTCAGGCAGCATACATTCACCGCGCCGGTCGCACTGGGCGAATGGGAGCCAGTGGTTATGTGATTACCCTTGGGGATGATCACGACCGCAGAGATTTGAAGAAAAGCTTCCCCGAGTATTTGATTAAGCGTGGCTATTTGGTGGACGGTGAACTGACGACTACTCCGCCAAAGCGAGAACAGCGAGAGCAAGAAGTCACTCCTGACAGCGAGACACCACAAGTTGTCGCGCCAAAAGTGGTGCAAAAGTCGAAAACAACCGTGGTTAAACCGGTCGTTGAAAAGCCAAAACATAAGAAACATCGTGCCCGGGATCAAAAGAATAAAGGAAAGCGCCAGCCGAAGAAAAATAATTAGGCGGGGTGGTCTACTTGCTAGAAGTGTGTCAGTTGGCGCACTTCTTTTTTATTCGCTAAATCGGTCAGTGTAACCGTTTGCAAAACGCGCCAAATTCCCTTTGACATGGCCTGGTGGCAATGGCATATTGAATATAAGGACTGTGCTAATAAAAAATAACAGCCTATATTGTTTAATTGAATAAATGTAACCGTTTTAAGCTATCGAAAACGTTTAATAATGCTAGTTATGCGTGACAGCGGGTAGTTTAACCGGGTACACTTAAAGCACAGGACAATAGAAGGAGGGATTAGATGGCTGAAGAGGAAGCTAATCTGGAAGCCGTCATGGGTTTAATTATCAATGGCGGCAATGCCAAAAGTAGTGCCATGGAAGCAATCATGGCGGCCAAAACTGGTGACTTTGACCAAGCTGCAGCGAAATTAAAAGAGGCGGACGGCTTTTTGGCCGAGGCGCACAACGCTCAGACTGGCATGCTCACTAAAGAGGCGCAGGGTGACCATGTCAAAGTGACCCTGCTGATGGTACACAGTCAAGATCACATGATGAATGCGATCACGTTCCGCGACTTAGCGGGCGAAATGGTTGATCTGTACAAGAAGATCGCCGGCGTCCCTCTGAACTAATCGACCAAGCTGGTAACTTAGTCGAGCTCATTACTGTAAATGCGGGCTTAAAGCCACATTTAAATACTTTTTTGGGAGGAACATACGATGAACGGACTTATTGCATGGCTGGAAAAATATATTGTTCCGGTTGCGACAAAAATTGGCTCGGTTCGTTGGCTTGTTGGGCTGCGTGATGCGTTTATCACCACTATGCCTGCGACCATGGCTGGATCAATTGCGGTATTATTAAACGCCCTATTACGGGATATTCCAGGTCAGTATCACATGGACGGTTTCGTCAACGCGATGCAGCCCATTATTGGGGTCAATAGTCAGGTTTGGACCGCCACATTAGCGGTTTATGGTTTAATTTTTGCTTTCACATGGGGGTATAATTTATCTCTGCAATACAAGGTCGAGCCACTGGCAGGTGGGATTGTTACTTTAGGCGCATTTCTGATGGGTCTGACACAATCTGCTGCCGCAACGCTGACCTTAGGCAAAGCGTTATCTGGTTCAGCGGCCCGTATTCTCACCGATGCCGGCGCCACCGTTGCTGATAAAACGGTTACCACCAATGCGTGGGGCTATTTCAACTTTGGCGCCCAATTCGGATCGACTGGTTTGTTTACTGCTATGATTCTTGGCGGTGCGGCCGCAGCAATTTATATCTGGTTAATGCGCAAGAACGTCACCATCAAAATGCCGGATTCAGTGCCTCCGGCAGTTTCAAAAGCTTTCACAGCAATTATTCCTGCGATTGTTTCCCTCTACGCAATTGGGATTTTCACTTATGCCTGGACGCAGATTTTCGACGGCCAAGTCTTTCTTGATTGGGTCAACAAGACCATCCAAGAACCACTGTTGCACTTGTCACAAGGTTACGGCGCCGTCTTACTGCTCACGTTGCTGGTGCAACTATTCTGGTTCTTTGGGATTCACGGGACCAACGTATTGGGACCAGTCCTCGATTCCATTTGGTTGACTGCTCAATTAGACAACATTAATCGTTTCTCTCAGCATGAAACGGTGCGTTATCTTTGGACCCGGTCTTCATTTGATATGTATGCCTGGATTGGTGGTGCCGGTTCCACTGTCTTGCTTCTCATTGCAATCTTTATCTTCAGTAAGCGGGCAGACGAACGGGCGGTGGCCAATTTGGCGATTGCCCCAGGGGTTTTCCAAATCAATGAACCTGTCATGTTTGGGATGCCAATCGTATTGAATGCCGTGTATTTTATTCCGTTTATCGTGGCGCCAGTTGTGATGGTTACAATCGCTTATTGGGTCATCCAATGGGGTTGGGTATCACCAATCAAAGTTCAAACGGTCTGGGTGATGCCACCATTTATTAACTCATTCCTCGCCACCGGATTTGACTGGCGAGCGCCTTTACTTCAACTGTTTAATGCCTTCATTGGGTTTGCCATTTGGGCACCGTTTGTTATCGCGGCGAACAAAATCAATCCTAATTTGGAAGATTAAACGAATTTCACTGACAGACAATTGTCTGTTGGTGTGGGAAAAGGTCAGCCTTTTTCCACACGAGCACACAATCAAAGGAGGACACGCATTATGATCGTGATTAATTCAGCACTGAAACAAGACGAAATTAAGGACTTATTGACCAATTACTCGCAAGATGACGTGACCTTCACTTTTAATAAGAAGGTTGGCATTAAACTCTACTTTGAAACGAGCATGGCTGATAAAGAAGCAGCCGCGGCTTTGGCTAAGCAATTAATCAAAGCCACGCCATGGGGCGGCGTCATTTTCTTCAGCACGGTGGTTGCCTAATGCCAATGAAAAAGCGTGGATTGTTCATCATGAGCCTAGGGTTTATGATTATCGCCTTCAGTCCAGTCGGCCAACAGATGCGAACCAACTGGCCGTTGCTTCTGGTCGGTTTGGTTGTCGTCATCATTGGCGTCTATGAATACATCATGGACAAACGGGCGTATAATCAAAAGAAAGATCAAAAGGAGAATCAGTCATGAAAATTGTTCAAACCCTAAATATTCCGGTGACTTATTTTTATGCTAAAGTGATTGATTCAGTTTTGTATGATATTAAGCAGCAAACTGGTCAAAGCTTGAGACCCGAACGACTTCAAGGCTTTGAATACAAAAAAGACTTCTCTCGGGGACATAAAGCGCGAGTCAAGATTACCAAAAATGTCATCAACAGCAGTTATCACTTTGAGACCACCACGACCGGCGGAATTTTCAAAGTCAGCTATGATATGCTGCCAACTACTGATAACAAGACGCAGGTGACCTATGAAGAAACTTCTGAATTTCGCAGTCCGATTCAAGCGATGAATCAGAAAATCGCTGGCTTCTTAGTCGGAGTTAAGCGCAAGAAGAATTTTACTCGGATGTTAAATGCCATTGAGCGCTCGTATGATCCAGCCTAGGATTGACTTATTGCGAACTATCCAGTTTCCTGGTAGTTCGCTTTTTTTGTGTGTCGTTTGCTCGCGGGGTACACTAGATTCAGGATTCAAAAAGAGAGGGATTTTATGGGTTATCAAGTCGATTTTAAAACTGTATCAACGGTTGGTCTGACTGACTCACCAGTGGCTCCGGCGCTCGCGGGGCTGCGAGCTAACGAAGCGCGCTATTTCAAGAATAAGTATAATCATGATTTTACCGTCGTCCCTGCGAGTGAAGCGCCCGCAGTTCTCGATTGGGTCAACCGCGTCCTAGCCGAGCGCGACTTACATTTTACTGCCCACCCGCTTGAAGTGACTGACTTTACGGTGGCTGGAATTCGTTTTGCGTATGTCTTTTTTGCTGACGGTTTAGTGGTGAATGTGATGTACGCTCTCGATGATGCCGGCAAACGCGCGGTTGGCTTCAAATTGAGTGATGGCATGCCAGTTCCCAGTGAACTGGAAGGAAACTTTAAATTTGCACGCCAGAAGTCTAAGCTAGCTGGCACGATTCGCGGATCTTATTTCAAAGTGAAAGGGGAATACTGATGCGGGCCTATCTGCTGCTGGGTGTCGCCATTGTCGGCGAATTGGCCGGAACCAGTCTATTGAAACTATCTCGTGGCTTTAGCCGGCTTTCACCCGGAATCTTGGCGTTAGTCGCGTATGGTGTCTGCTTTTATTGCTTAGCGCTCGCCATGCGCACGATTCCTTTAAGTGTCACTTATGCCCTGTGGTGCGGAATTGGGATGGTGTTGACCACATTGATTGCCTGGTGGGGCTGGCATGAACCGATTTCAATTCTCAAATTGAGTGGGATTGCCTTGATTTTAGTGGGCACCGTAGTTCTGAGTTTGAATGATTAAAAAGAGCCACCGACAAAATGACGTTCTGCCGGTGGCTTTTTAAATTCGAAACATTACTTAAGATACTTTTGACTCAGGTCAATGAACGCCTGACCGTCTTTGGCAGCTAAATCGATGCCTTGTTGCCAGAATGCAGGTTGGCTGAGATCAACACCGAGATGCTTCTTGGCCAGGTCTTCAGTGGACATATTCGCTGTATCAATCAATAAGGCGATGTATTGATCCTCAAAGTTGGGCGTGGTTTGGGCCTTGGCATAGATGCCGCTTGAGAACAAGTAGCCAAATGTGTAGGGGAAGTTATAAAAGGGTACATCATCAATAAAGAAGTGGAGTTTGTCGGCCCAGTACATTGGGTCGAAACTGGTGATCCCCCCTGCGTAGGCTTCTTCTTGAGCCGCTTGCATCATACTTTGCAAGGCGGGCACAGTGACAGTGCCATGTTGCCGCGCATCGTAAAATTTACGTTCGAAGAGATAGCGGGCGTGAATGTTAAGGAGCATGGCAATTGGGTTGCTCATCTTGGTGTCTAACAAGTTGAGTTTTTCTTCTGGCGAACTGGCGGCCTCAACCGTTGCCGAGGCCACAATGAGTTCAGCAAATGTTGAGGCGGTTTCAGCCACATTCATCGCATAGTCTTGCCGTAAAGCAGGCAGATCCTCTAATAGGCTGGAGTGGAAGGCATGGCCAAGTTCGTGGGCTAAGGTGGAGACGCCAGAAGCTGACCCGTCAAAGGTCATGAAAATTCGGCCTTCTTTGATGTCTGGCACACTGGTCATATAACCGCCTGGTCGCTTGCCTGGGCGGTCTTCAGCCTCAATCCAGCCGTGCTCAAAAGCCTGTTGGGCAAAGTCAGCCATTTTAGGAGAGAATTTCTTGAAGTTAGTTATAATAAATTCAGCAGCTTCGTCAAAGGTATAGATTTTTGGAGTGAAGTCGCCCACCACAACAGGCGCCCATTGATCTTGCCATGGCATGCTAGTGTGCCCCAAAAGTTTGGCCTTTTGTTGCAAGTAGGCAACAAATGGTCCCTTGTTGGCGCTGACGGTCGACCACATTTGATTAAGGGTGCTTGGTTGCATCCGGTTTAATTCCAGGGGCTTGGCCATATAGTCACTTTGGTGGTGTGCACGATAGTTTGTCAGCCGGAAGCCAGCCAAGTGATTGAGCGTGTCAGCGAAAATCGGGGCGTTGGCTTGCCAGGTCTGTTCCCACACGTTAAACACTTTGGCTCGATTGTCAGCATCGAGATCAGATTCAAACCTGTTTTGGGCCTGGCCAGCGGACAATTGCACTGGACCGTCTGGCAGATCAACGTCAAAACTTAAATTTGCACTGAGGGTGTCATAATGTTGACTCCAGCCGTTGTATCCGTCAATGGCCAAGGCTGTGATGAGTGCTTCAGTCGCATCATCTAGCAATTCTTGCCCCTGCTGTCGGATTTCGCTGAGGTTGAAGCGAATCTCAGCAAAACTTGGCACCGCAATCAGTTGGGCAAATTGGTCCGCCGTTAAGGCCACCAATTTCTTCACTAAGGGTGTCATCGCCGCTTGATAAGTCGTGTCTAAATCCGCAATCTGGCTTAACACTGGGCCAACTTGTTGATTTTTCGCGTCTGCAGATAGAATCATATTGGCAAAGGTACCGGCTGTGGCGATGCCCTTTTGGAGACGTTCGCTTTCTGTCAACAGCGCAGAGAAGCCAGCAAAGGTCGGTTGATCCGTTTCAAACTGCCAAACATTGACTGCCGTGGTAAAGGCTGGCAGGGCAGTTGCTAATTCGCTTAGGCGCTGCTTCAATTGTGGGGAGTCAATTCCACCGGGGAAAATGCGATCAAGGTTCCAATTAATAGGATAGGCCATGTGAACACTCCTTAGATAAAGATGAGATTAAATGAATGATTCTCATTATACATTAATCGCTCGGTGATGTGCTATGCTGAGACGAGAAACGAGGGAGACGCATGAAACGACAGCTTAATTGGGGTCTCATCGTGAGTGGTGTGATCTTACTCATTCTATTTATCAGTTCCTCCATGACTTACCATCAACAAACCAGTGTGCCATGGTTGGCACGCGTCCTGGCGGGCCGGCCGCTGGCAGCTCAACTGAATGGTATCCATTTTCATTATGCTGGGGAGGTTATCAGCATAACGCATCTGGGTTACTTCAAGTTTGTCGAGTTCTTTGTGCGTAAAGGCGCTCATGTGTTGACGTACTTTGCCCTGGGCGGCAGCTTAGCTATCGGCTTAAAGCCATACTTACGTGGCCGTTCTGCGGCGTTGGTGATTCCGCCAATCATGGTCACAGGGCTTGCGGCGTATGACGAGTTTCACCAGTTGTTGACCGGCGATCGGTCTCCGATGTTTCAGGATGTGATGCTCGACACGGTGGCTGGCCTGGTGGCAGTCGTGATTGTCTGGACTTGGCGGCAGGCAAGAAAACACTAGAAACGATTGTTTAGCGATTAGTTTTTTGGTATACTACTAACGTTTGTAAGGACTACTATTTCAGGAAAGAGGGTTTATCATGTCAGGACATTCCAAGTGGCATAACATCCAAGGCCGTAAAAACGCCCAGGATTCTAAGCGCGGAAAAATTTTCCAAAAAATCTCACGTGAGCTTTTCATGGCTGCGAAGCAAGGTGGTCCTGACCCTAGCGGTAACCCAGCATTACGTTTGGTCATGGATAAGGCTAAAGCAGCTAACATGCCTAAAGAAAATATCAAACGTGCATTAGATAAGGCTGAAGGCGGAGACGCTGCGAACTATGATGAAGTCACTTATGAAGGCTATGGTCCCGGCGGTGTTGCTGTTCTGGTTCACGCTTTAACAGATAACCGCAATCGGACCAGTTCATCTGTTCGTGTGGCAATTACCCGTCATGGTGGCACAATGGCAGGCGCCGGTGCGGTGTCCTATTTGTTTGACCGCCGGGGTTACATTGTCATTGACCGCGAAGGTTTGGATGTCGACGAAGACCAAATGCTTGAAGCTGTGCTTGAAGCAGGTGGCGAAGATTTACAGACGAGTGATGAAGCATTCGAAATTTACACCGATCCTAAAGACTTCACTCAAGTCCGGGATGCCTTGGAAGCTGCTGGCTTTACTTTAGCCACTGCTGAATTGACCATGGTACCTCAAAACTTTGTGCCAGTACCAGAAGATAAGGTAGAAACTTTCCAGAACATGATTGACGCCCTTGAAGACGATGATGATGTCCAAGATGTTTATACTGCTGCTGACTGGCCAGATGAAGACTAGAGTCAGAATTTAACTGACTGCTGATTAAGCCGCTAACAAGACTAACGTTTTGTTGGCGGTTTTTTTGCGTAATTTTTGGATAAGTGAGGTGAGAAGATGGATGAACTGTGGCAGTTACTTTTGACGGCAATTGCACAACGAGCAAGCGATGTCTATGTTTTGCCCGGTCCGGTTGGCTACAGGCTTTCCTTCCGGATGCCGACGGGAATTGGCGCTGAGACCCAGATTAACGAGACCAAAGGGGATAGATGGATTAATTATCTTAAGTTCCGGGCGGGAATGAATGTGGCAGAGCATCGGCGTGTTCAAGGAGGGGCATTCTATGCCGACGAAATCGGCATGGCTTTGCGTCTCAGTACGGTTGGTGACTATCACGAACAAGAATCACTCGTTATCCGCTTGATTGCTGGCATTCCACCAATTTCGGTTCAGCAGCAGGCAAGCTTCCTTCAGATGCAGCATTTGCTGGGGCGTCGAGGCCTGTTTGTCCTCAGCGGACCGACTGGTTCTGGGAAGACGACACTCCTGTATCAACTGGCCGAAACGTTGGTGCCAGCTAAAATGGTCATGAGTATTGAAGACCCAGTCGAAATCGATGCGCCTGATTTTTTGCAACTCCAGGTCAACGCTGCCGCTGAAATGAGCTATGGCCAATTGGTGAAAGCGGCCCTACGGCATCGACCGGATTGCCTGATAATTGGCGAAATCAGAGACCGTGAAACAGCGAGTGTGGCATGCGAGGCTGCCATTAGTGGCCACATTGTTTTAACGACTGTTCATGCCCGTCACCCGTTGGATGTGCCTTTGCGATTGATGAGTTTAGGTGTAAATGCAAGTCTGGTCGCCGCCGCAGTGACCGTAACCGCCGCAGTGAGCCTGATGAGTGAGGAGACAATTTATCCTCAGGTAGATCTCTGGACCTGGAAGGATGGGGAGGCAACGCATGAAATTAGCTGAGCAGCAAGCCTTTTGCCAATTATTGGCGGCTCTTTTAACCGCGGGATTTTCACTAAAAGCCGCCCTCAGTTACATGGCTGTGACGGCACCCAGATTGAAGTCAGTGGTGGTCGCGGTGCAAACGGCATTAGACGAGGGTCGACCATTGGCTGAAGTCTTGGCGAAACTGAAATTTACTTCTGTTGTGGTCACCCAAGTGGCCCTAGCGGAAGTTCACGGCCAATTAGCCCTCACACTCAGTATCGTGAGCGAGACCCTGGAGATGATGAGTCGCCAACGCCAACGGTTGAAGCAGCTCATGCTGTATCCTGTCATTTTGTTGGTGTTGATGCTGGGATTGCAAGTTGGTGTTTCTGTTGTTATTTTGCCTAGCCTGGGGCAAGCTGCCACCATCCCTATCTGGCCGGTAGGGATGATTGGAGGCTTTGGGGCAGTCTGGTGTGGTTGGCGGATTTTGCCAGTACAAAGACGCCTCAGGATTCGGCTGGGCAGTCCAATCATTGGATCGATTTGGCGACTTTTTTATCAATTTGAGTTTCTTGAAGGGGCCCGCTTGTTTATTCAAGCTGGCCAAGACTTGGTCACGTACGGGACGTATTTGGCGACCATTCCTGATTTGGCGCTCCAGCAGGTGGGACACCAGATTAGCGCCCGGTTGGCCCGCGGTGAATCCTTGCTCAATGCGCTCAAGCATCCACTGGTACCCGAGGCGTTGCTTAATCTCGTGACGTTGGGTCAGTCTTCGGAACGCTTTACCGCCGCGGTCAAAATTCTGACGCAACAATGGTTTGATCGCTTGCAACAAAAGATTGAGCGCGTGATCATTTGGGTGCAACCGGTGATGTTTTTAGGCCTAGGTATACAAATCGTGTTGACATATCTACAGGTTTTAGCGCCGATGTATCAAATGATGGAGGTGGGATAATGCGTCGCAAACGACCGGGATTTACGCTCATTGAGGTGATTGCCGCGTTGAGTATTATTATTGTTTTGACATTAACAGTCGTCATGACGGTCAACAGTCAGCTCAAGAAAGCGAACCAACGGAATCTTGAAGCCATGATTCAAACTGTGAATATGCAAATAGAAGTGGATTATCAGCGATTAGAACTCGATCGGAGTAATTTTGATAGCCCAGCAGCCTTAGTCTCTGCTTCAGTGATTAGTGATAAACAGCGACAGGCCCTGGAAGATGGCCACGCGCGGTATCAATTGACCCCGGCACCGCCGAAATTTGTGTTACCGCGATGAAACGGCCCGCGTTCACGCTGATTGAAGTTGTCGCGGTGTTAAGCATCTTTATCGCGGTCAGTTTGGGCGGCCTGTGGTTAAGTCGCCGAGTCCAAAACATTTTGATTGAAGATCGTTTCTTTGAGGCGCTTCAAGCCCATTGGCAAAATACATTAGTGCAGGCCCGGGGGCAGGGCGGCGGGGTTCAGTTTACTAATCATACTGCTATTTTCTACGTCGGGAATCCGCAACGGGCCGTGCGCCTAACCATTCCAGCCACGTTTGAGCGGACCGAAGCAACTGTAGTGGTTGGAAGCGAAATGTTCACGCAGCCCAAGACGGTTATGCTACGCCGACCAACAGGCAGTTATGTCCGGATTACTTTTCAAATGGGGTGGGGGGAATTAGATATTCAAAGGTAAAAGCAGTGTTGTTGGTGGAACATCTGGCCGCGCTGGTGGTATTGACCTTAGTCGTGGGTTGGTTATTAATCCTCAACACTTATTATCACCAACAAGTGTTACCGCTGCAGCAGTATGCCATCGCACAACAAATGGCGATTGCAGCGCTGAAGTCTGGTGACCGCGGTCTAACATCAATGGTTTTTGTCGATCAAAAAGGGACCATTCGAATGAAAACAACTGAAGTCGAGGTCATTCTTAATGATAAAACCTATCTTTTTAAAGCACCGGCCAGCATTCAGCATGATTGAGGTGATTATTAGTTTAGGCTTGTTAATCACCCTGACCCTGTTCTGGCGACCAATGGTACAATTATTGACTCACGGGTCACCAGATGCAGATATCTTAGCCGTGTTAAAACTTGATGCCACGTTGGAGCAACAACTGGTAAATAAATCTGTCCGCCAAGTCACGAGTAATCGGTTGGACTTTACGGCTGAAGATAAGGTTTATCAATTGGAACGCTATCGGGGCAATGGGGCAGTCATGTTGCGGCTAACAACAGATAAAGGTGGTCATATGCCATTACTATTAGGAATTGATGATATTTCTTTTACGACAGATGACGGCGTGCGTTACCTGCTGCGCAAACACGGTCGCCTTTACACGGGTCAGATTCGATGAAGCGGCGTGAAGCTAGTGCGCTTTTGAGCGTGGTGGTCTTATTGATGATTACCGCGGCGATCAGTTTATTTCTGATTCGGAGTTATCAACAATATGCCTCACAGTATCGAATTCAAATCCGATTGAATGACGCGCGAATGACGGAATTGTGGGTGTCCAGGTCTAAGAAATGAAGCGCGTTGTTTCGCGAAAGTAACCGCTTGAATAACAGGTGTATCCTGAGTAGAATTGAGAAGTAGTAGAAAACGGGAGGTTTTTTTTTGGCAAACACGCATTTAGAAAGTTTGTACACTGTACTGGATCAGTCGACCACACTGTTGCGTCGGAATTTGAATGTTAGCGCACTTGAAGCGGCGATTGAAACGGGTGACAACCTCCTGAGTGGAGAGGTCACACATGCGGATGGTCTGCCAGATGCTTCCACCACTCAAGCGCTCGAGAAGTTATATGCGCAAATCACGCTGGATACTTTTAGTGCTGAGGAGATTCGCCAAGCTTGGCAATTGGTGCTGGTTAAGATTATTGCTCAAGATCAAATTGAACCAAACAAGCAAGTCACACCAGATGCCCTGGCGAGCCTGGCGAGTTATTTGGTCACGGTTTTCTATCCTGCGATTAAGACGAGTCTGTCTGTTGGCGATTTAGCTGTCGGCACGGGAAATCTACTCTATGCCGTGATGAATCAACTCCATAGCGCGCTAGATGTCCCAGTGAAAGGCTTTGGCGTAGACAATGATGAGACCCTGTTGGCTTTTGCGGGGATGAGCAGTGCCTTGCAACACCTCGATGTGCAGTTATTTCATCAGGATGGCATTGATACACCAGTCTTTAATGGCATGGACATCATGGTCTCAGATTTGCCAGTGGGCTATTATCCGCTGGATGATCGCGCCAAAACTTTTGCAACAGCAGCAAAGGAGGGCCACTCTTACGCCCACCACTTGTTAATTGAACAAAGTATGCAACTGTTGAAGCCAGGTGGCTTAGGTCTTTTCTTCGTGCCAAGCAATGTCTTCCAATCCGAAGAAGCAAACGGTTTGACGAGTTGGCTCACGCAAGCCATGCATTTCCAAGGCTTACTCACTTTACCAACCACGATGTTTGCCAGCGCCAACGCGCAAAAGTCATTATTGGTATTGCAACGGCCGGGTGGCGCAGCAGTCCAAGCCAAACAAGTCTTACTCGGAGAATTTCCCGATTTGAATGACAAGGATGCCTTTTCTAAATTCTTGTCAGAAATTAATCATTGGGCGGACCAAAATATCCGCGGTTAATTACCCGTCAATGTGTAAAATCTAAACCTACACATGCAATGCGACGGAAAAGAAAGCAGATGGCACAGATGGCAAAAATTTTAGCAATTAACTCAGGTAGTTCAACATTGAAGTGGAAGTTATTCCAAATGCCGGAAGAACAAGTGATTGCTTCAGGTATGGTCGACCGACTCGGTTTGTCCGATTCTGTCTTCACGGTTAAATACGGTGACAGCCAGAAGTTCTCTCAAACTGGCGATATTAAGACGCCAGAAATTGCGGTCGATTTATTGTTGAAGAAACTGATTGAGCTGAAAATTATTGAAGATTATGCCGAAATTCAAGGCGTGGGTCACCGGATTGTTGCGGGGGGCGAAATTTTCGATCGCTCAGTGCTGGTCGATGAGAAAGCCTTGGCTAACATTGAGTCTTTGGCTGAATATGCGCCACTGCATAATCCAGCTGAGGCCGATGGCATTCGGGCCTTCAGTAAGTTATTGCCAAATGTGCCAGAAGTCGCTGTTTTTGATACCTCATTCCATACCACCATGCCACCAATGAATTATTTGTATTCAATTAAACGGGAATATTATGACAAGTTTGGGGCCCGCAAGTATGGTGCGCATGGGACGAGCAATCGTTATGTCTCAGGTCGAGCAGCTGAAATGTTGGGTAAGGATTTGTCAGATTTGAACTTGGTCGTCATGCATTTAGGCAGTGGGGTCTCAGTCACAGCCATTAAGAATGGCAAATCCTATGACACTTCCATGGGCTTTACACCATTGGCTGGTGTAACGATGAGTACTCGCAGTGGGGATATTGATGCGTCTTTGGTTGCATTCTTAATGCAAAAATTAAACATTACAGATCCTGAAGCGATGGTGCAGATTTTGAATGAAGAATCTGGTTTGTTGGCGTTATCAGAACTATCTCCAGACATGCGTGATTTAGAGAACTCACGGGACACACAGCCAGATTCTCAGTTAGCGATTGATATTTTTGCCAACCGGATCATCAAATATGTGGCTGGTTATATTGCCGAACTCGGTGGGGTGGATGCCTTGATTTTCACCGCCGGGATTGGTGAGGGCGACAAGGTCATGCGCAAGCGGATTGTCGATGGTCTGAGTGTGTTTGGCGCCAAGATTGACGATGATCGTAATGATGTCATGGGCCAAGAACAACGAATTTCCAGTGATGATTCAAAGGTTGACGTTTTGCTCATTCCAACCAATGAAGAATTGATGATTGCTCGGGACGTCATGACGCTCAGCAACCAACACTAGGAGGCAACCTATGCGGACACTCAGCATTCCGATTAATGCCAAGCAGGAGACCCGGCTGGATGTTTTCTTATTGGCTGATTCCAAAGAGATGGCCGATCAATCGCCACGCCCATTAATTCTCGTGTTACCGGGCGGTGGTTATGATTTCACAAGTGATCGGGAAGCTGAACCAATTGCGATGCAGTTCCTGGCAGCTGGTTATCACGCAGCCGTGTTGCGGTACGCGGTCGCTGCGTTCAAAGATTTTGAGACGGCGCTTGCAGACGGCGAATTTGCGTTCTCACAAATTCATGAGCATGCTGCTGAATGGTCGGTTGATGTGAATCGTATTGGCTTGATTGGCTTTTCTGCCGGCGGCCACTTGGCTGTGGCGATGACGGTACTCACAAAGGCCCGGCCAGCGGCGTTGCTTCTCGGCTACCCTGTGACCTTGCCTTCATTTGCGGCGTTCATGGACATCACGGCGCCTAACTTAATCCAAGCGGTTAAGCCTGGATTGCCACCAACATTTATCTTCACGACCTACGAGGATAACCTCGTACCGGTAGAGAACACATTGATTTTTGCTAAGGCGCTTGAAGAGGCCGAGGTCCCCCTCGAGTTACACCTTTTTCAAAAAGGTCAGCATGGCTTGGCTTTAGGGACGCAGATCACTGCTAATGGTCAAGCGAAGGCGATTGAGCCAGCTTTTGCGCAGTGGGTTAATCTGGCAAAAGATTGGCTGGTGCATCGATTCGCTGAAATCGGCCAAACGCCTATCACCCCAAAACTAACCCCGGAAGAAACCCCGGTTAGGGATTTGATGGCAGATTCTACGCTGCGGGCAGCAATTTTGCATGCGGCGCCGGAGTTATCGGATGAACATGCTTATAAGATTGTGCGCAATATGCCAATCAAAGAAATTATTTTACGTCGTCCAGACCTAGCCAAGGATCCTAGTATGGCGAAGTTTTTGACGCAGGAGGCATAATGGCACTCATCACTTGGGTTTATTTATTAATCTTGTTAATTGCGATTGGCGGCACGTTGTACTTACGTTTGCGCGTTCGGCTTTGGGCCACTGTCAGTTGGTGGCGGCGGGGATTCTATTTGTTGATTGCCGCTTTGACCGCGCTTGTGGCCTGGTTCTACCCAGCAACCGACGTGGATGGTTTTGTCCGCAACTTGTTTATTTTTGGCATGTTTTTGGTCTTTGCTTTCTGGCCGAAAGGTATCACGCCAAGCGCAGTGATTGCCGGTCTTGGTAGTAGCCGGCCTTTGGGAAATTTAACCGGTTTTACGATTGAGGCAGTCGGCCCCAATCAGAGTCGCTTACTGTCGCAGGTGGGGACTATTGTAGTGAATCGATTGAAGTTTTCGATGCCGACCACAGAATTGATGCAGGAATTAACCAAGTTTGTTCCAGAAGACCAAATCCATAGGCAAGCCTAGTAACTTTGTGTGATTAGAAATTGACCGGCGCTTTGGGGCGCGGTCAATTTTTTTAGTTGAAGGTGAAAAGATTTCATTTTATCTCGAACAAAAGTACTTTTTCAAATGTGTCATTCCCGCGTATACTTTGACTAACAGTTGGAGGAATGATGATGAAAGAACCTGGAGCAGAACCAGAACTGGCGCGTAATTTAAAAAGTCGACATGTACAGTTAATTGCGATTGGCGGAACAATTGGGACGGGCCTCTTCTTGGGGGCCGGCCAATCAATTCACCTTGCCGGACCGGCCATTTTATTGAGTTACTTATTAACCGGTGGCATTTGTTTCCTGCTAATGCGGGCACTAGGTGAATTGCTGATGTCGGACGTGAATCGCCATACCTTTATTGAATTCATCACGCAATACCTGGGCGAAAAAGCCGGCTTCGTGACAGGATGGACCTATTGGATTTGCTGGATTGCTGTCGCAATGGCTGAGGTGACTGCGATTGGGTTATACATCCGCTTTTGGCTACCAAATGTGCCTCAGTGGCTACCAGGACTAATTGCCTTGGCCATTCTGTTAGTCATGAACTTAGTCAGTGTCGGCTTATTTGGAGAAGCGGAATTCTGGTTTGCCTTGATCAAAATTGTTGCCATTATTGGCCTTATTGTCTTGGGCGCCGTGATGATTATTGGTCACTGGAAAACTCCCCAAGGCGCCGCTTCACTTGGTAATCTAGTGAACTTTGGTGGATTCTTTCCCAAGGGGATTCAAGGCTTCTTATTGTCGCTGCAAATGGTAGTCTTTAGTTTCGTTGGAATTGAAATGGTTGGTTTGACGGCCAGTGAAACCAAGGATCCTCAGAAAGTGATTCCCGAAGCTATTAATGAAATTCCGCTGCGAATTATTATTTTCTATGTTGGGGCCTTGTTTGTTATCATGGCCATTTATCCGTGGACAGCGGTCACAACCAATGCGAGTCCTTTTGTCCAGGTATTCAAAAACGTTGGCATTCCAGCAGCGGCAGATATTATTAATTTCGTTGTCCTGACAGCGGCTGCCTCAGCCTGTAACTCAGCCATTTTCAGCACAGGGCGGTTATTGTTCTCATTGACTTCGACGGAGCAAAACAGCAAGTTGCATGGGTTAGCAAAATTATCGAAGCGCCAGGTGCCGGCCAGGGCAATCATGGCATCGACTGCGGCCATTGCGGTCGCCGTAATTCTCAATGGGGTGCTCCCGGGTTCGGTATTCGCCTTAGTCTCTAGTGTCGCAACCGTCAGTTTCTTGTTTGTTTGGGTCATGCTCATCTTGGCTCACCTGAAATTCAAAGCTCAGAAACCGCAGGCAACCGGGTTCTCAATGCCGTTTTATCCATGGTCTGATTACCTGGTCTTAGCTTTCTTGGCTCTAACAGTGGTCATGATGTGCTTCAACGCCCAAACAAGGGTAGCTTTGATTTTCGCTGTGATCTGGCTTGTCGTCATCTTTGGGTTCAGAACTTTCCAAACGCGTTCAACACGATAAAAAAAGCCTCGACAATTGTCGAGGCTTTTTTGCAATTAGGCACCTAGGTTGGTGATTAAACCTATGGTGAACAGGATGGTATCCCAAACGAAGTGCATGATATAAGAAATCCAGATGTTCTTCGTCCGGATGTAGACGCCTGTGTCAAAGAGGCGGCTCATCCCGATCAGGAGAATCATTTGGGCCCAGTGCCAATCATAGGCAGAGAAGTGAATCACACCGAATACAATGATTGAAATTCCGAGCCCAACCCAGATGCTGGCGTTACGAGATAAGTGCCAGTAGTGATTAGCTAAGGCCAAAATTGCCAAGAAGGCAGTAACGGCGATGAGTTCCTCAATCATCAGGTTAAAGAGGTCTAGCCCTTCATTTAACAGGTAACTGGGAATCAGAGCACTCTTACTCATGTGGGCTGCTTGAGCGGCGCTGGCATTGGCAGTTGTTTGCCCTTTGAGCAATAGGCCAACAATGACGGCGTAAACGGAACTGAGCGCGAACATTACAATCCCAAAGCCTAATGCACGTATAGTAATGCGCTTGTACAGTTGGCGCATCGAAATTTGCCCGACATACCGATAGAGTGCCCAGAAGAGTATCAGTGGCACAACTGATTGGATAATCTGGCCCAGGATTTCAACGGTCAGGCTTGCACTAGCGGGAATAAGGACCTGAGGTAAGAGCATGACCAAACTGATAATGATTGCGCCAAAGAACATGCCCCATAAGCGGCCTGCTGAAGTTTTCCCATCAAGGAATGGAAATTCTGTGTGCTTTTTCGGTTCTAAGAAAAAGCGTGATTGTTCATTCATGTGAACACCTCCAAATAATATAGTCAATTATTCGAGGGATTGCGCAGAAAGTCAACGATTTAGGCTTTTCTTGACTCGAGGTTTTAGCAGCAACCACACAATTCTTACAATCGAGCCAGAAATGACAAATATGCCCAAAGGCACGGTAAAGAACCCGGGCTCGTGGACATAACCCGCTGAATCAATGTAACTGAAGTTTGTGGCCAGAAGCTGAACTAGGAGCGTCATGATGACTAAGGTGACTGGTAATTTGTAGGTTTTCATAGCTCCAGCATAGCACGGTCAGTGACTAGCCGCGGTTAAGGTTACGTAAAACTGTGATCCAGAAGTTTTGTGGATTCACGCACAATCTTCAAAGTTTACACACATTTTTTCGGCAGACTGGGTGATAAGCAGCAAACAAAAAAGCCAAGTCGTAACCAACTGGTTACGGCTTGGCTTCTAACAATGGAGATGACGGGGGTTGACGGATAGGCCTTTAAAACCCAGTGTTATCAACATCCTATCTATTCGCTAGAGATTTCAACTACATTTCAACTACATTTTCTAACAGCCGGCCATAAATTGACTCGGCTTTTTTAACGCCATCATCGGTTGCATGGATATAATGCTTCATCGTAAACTCACCGCTAGCATGTCCCAGAATTTTAGCGATATCAGATGGGGTAATTCCCGCCTCAGACATAAGAGTTGCCTTAGTGTGGCGCAGGCCGTGAATTGTGATTCGGCGAACGCCAGTTGACTCAGACAAATCCATCATCCATTTCCGAGGTGTATCAGAGCTTATCACTTTATCCGGATTGTTATTGCTAGGAAATAGCCACTGATCCGGACTGATTGCGGGTAACCCCTCCGATTCAGCAAGTCGAATTGACTGCATTCTGAGCTGTTGAAGAGAGCTCATAACCATTGGTTCAAGCATAACGGTGCGATAGGCATTTTCATTCTTTGGGCCGCCAACATACGAGCCGTTTGCATCACGCTTGATAGCGCGCTTTACAGTCAAATTACCGGCATTCAGGTCGAGGTCTGACCATTTCAGCCCAAGTAGCTCACCACGCCTTAAACCTGTCGATACGGCCAATAAGAGAAAGGCCTGAGCCATTATCCAACGGGATGAAGATTCATCACTAGCCAATTTATGAAGGGCAGACACAAAAGCATGTAACTCTTCAACTGAGTAGTAATTTTGTGTCACCGATGGCTGAGCCTTTTTATGGCGCCGAGGTCTCTCAATATACTCAAAAGGATTTTTAGTTAGGTAACCCATGCGCATTGCAAACTTGAAGAGCATACCAGCGTACGAAAGAACCTTACCGTAGCTGCTCATTTTCTTTGCAAGTGAAAGGGACCATTTTTCTGCATCAATAATCTGAACTTTGCTAATATACATACTCCCGAAACTAGGTAATACATGATGTTCGAAAATTTGTTTAGTTTTGTTTGATGTGCTTGACTCTACTGTTTGAGTGTACATTGGCCACCATTCGTCAAATACAGATTGGACCGTTCGTTTATCTGGTTCTGGTTCCGAGGTATTGAATTTGAAATCGTAAATAGCCCGTTCAAAAGCATCTTTGGCCTCTATCTTAGTGTTAAACCCGTTTAAAGTGGTACGTTTTTGCAGGCCGGTCTTTGGATCCATGCCAAGATATCCTTGGACACGCCATTTCTTTTCACCGTTTTTCTTGATATATTGTTTGTAGGTTGTCATTTTTGATTATCCTTTCTGACGCTCGCACACGCATTGGGATAAAAATCTGGCATCACCACCTTAACTGCTCACCCAATGGGGTGGGCTTTTTTTATTTAGTCTGGATCATATTCATCAACGAAATCTTTCAGGCCTGATTGAAAATTATAAATGTTAAATGTCTTACTTTTTCGGAAGTCAGCAGTTTCGAGACCTGCCGTGAATGTAGTTCTAAAATTCCGTTTAATTATTCCAGCATCTAGCTTTGAAACATACTCAATATAGTAACGTCCTTTTCCCTTCACCTTTTCAACATAAAGACTTTCATTGTCTAGTTGATCGGATAAACCCTTACGGACTTGACTGTCGATAGCACCACGAGCAATACTATAAAACTGATCAATTTGATATGAGTTCAAAATATCTTTGCCTGAGCCGTAAATTTCACCTTTTTTTGAAGTGTCAGAATAGTAGGGAGCTGAGTGCTGGTCAATATCGACTTGTTTCTGGTGCTGAGAATAGGCAAACCAACCGCCTCCAGCTACGACGATAACTGCCACAATAATTCCAATAACCCAACTTCGCTTCATATGTTTTACCCTCCATGGTTAGATATATTTATCAATAGATATCTTTACCACTACTCACGACCGCTCAAACAGTTGTGGGCTTTTTTTAATAGTCTTTGTACATCTGATTGATAATCGCTTTATAGTCTTTGCCACTAGTTTTACCAGTGATTTTAGCTGCTACATCGCCGTGCGCCCAGACAAAGACCGCCGATCCAAGTCCACTCTTTGCCGTATTATAACTATCACCTTTGTAGGCACCAAAGGCATTCGATAGGTTGTTTTCCCGGCTAAAATCTTTGCCAACTAAGGCCTTGTATGTGGTGCGATAACTCTTTACGTCTTTGTTATATCCTGCCTGATCGCTGGAGCTAACATCAGAGGCAATATCGCTCTCGGTTTTGACAAGTTTTGCAATATTATCTTTTTGTTCAGTGGTTACCTCCACACCGGCATAGGTCGGGTTGCCTGTCAATGAAGCAGATACAATAAAACCAACCAGACCAACCGCAATTGCGATGGCTGGTTTTTTCCATCCATGTTTACGAATGAGGCTAACAATCAACCATACAATGCCAACCAGTAAAATCAGTACAAATATAGCGCCCAAAAATGCCATAATGACTCCTCCAAATATGTTTTATGGTGCAACGCCCACACCACGACTTGCACGTGGTTGCCGCTGAAGTGGGTTAAAGGACAACTGTATACACGACGACTTTACCAAAGATTGAGAGCCCGTCAGAATCTTCATGCCGGTAAACCATTGGGCGGAAGCGTTCATCGGTGCTATCTGGTGAGAAAGTATAGACGCTTGCTTTGTTGTCGTCATAGAAGCGTTTGACTGAATACTCCCCGTTGTCAGCGAAGACCACAATGTCACCATCTTTCAAATCAGCTGGATCAGTAACTTTTTGGACAGCAATCAGTGAGTGGTTTGGAATCACGCGGTTCATCGATTCACCGTTGATGTTCATGATGACAATATCTTTTCGTCCAGCATAACGGCCCAGCATGATGTCTGACAGTTCGATTGTCTCGATGTCTTCATGAGTGAATGGGTCAACTGAGGTTAAGATACCTGCGGCAATTTCAGCAGGGATATACGGGTACGTCGAAACGTGCAGTTCATCTTTCAGATTGTCTTCAATAGTCGCCTTAGGAGCTGTGAACATTTTGGCTTGAGATAAGTCTTCGTTCATTAAATCATCAAGCTTAACATCGAAGAATCCGGCTATATCTGCCAAGATACCAATCTTTGGAGTGTACTTGTTAGTTTCCCACTCACTAATGGTTGAGGCACTCTTGTTTAATGCATCGGCTAATTGTGCTTGATCTAATCCTCGTGATTTGCGTAAGTATTTCAAGTTGTTTGAAAACATTCTTATGTCCTCCGTTTATAGGTAAACTATATCACAACTTCGGAAAAACGGAAATACTTTTCTGAAAGAAATTTCGGTTAATCCGAATTATGTTATTGACTTCGGAAAAACCGAATTGTATACTCGATTTATCGAAAGGAGGCGTGAAAATGATTCAACCTGTAAAAGAAAAGATGACGCTACGCCAGTGGCGATTAATCAAAGATGTCAGCGTTAAAGAATTAGCTATTGAGTCCGGTGTCACTGAGAAAACCATCTACAACTACGAGCATAACATCTCAATGCTGCGGAATGCTAAGTACAGCACAATCGCAAATATTGCTGATGTGTTAGGAATCGCAGTGAGCGATATTTTTTTGTCCACAACTTCGGAAAAACCGAAGTTTTAGGGGGAGTAAATGAAAATAGAAAAGTGGAACGGCTACGCGATTCGTTTTGTTGAAGTTGACGGTGAATGGTGGGCAGTGGCGACAGATGTTACTTCTGCACTTGGGCTTAAACAAACATCACGAGCTGTCAATTCATTAGACCCAGATGGGGTTACTTCAAGTAAGGTCATCGATTCAATGGGGCGAGCGCAACAAGCAAATGTGATTAACGAATTCAACATCTACAAACTTGTTTTTAAAAGTAAGAAAGCAGAGGCCATTGAATTTCAGCGTTGGGTTTTTGAAGTCATCAAACAACTCCGAAAATCGTCTGGCCTTGAAGGGTTTGAAATTTTCCGCATGTTGGACAAGGAACATCAAAAGCAAATGATGGCTGATCTATCACGTGGCTTGAAAAGGCCCGTTCGTTTGGACTTTATCAAAGCAAACACGATTGCTAACAAGGCAGTTTCTACCAAATATGGCTATCCCAAGATGGTCAAGAAGGCAGAGATGACACCCGAGATGATGCTTACTAGGGAATCAATCCTGGAAGACACAACGCAATTGATGTCGGCTAAAGACAAATTTGGCTTAGACATTCGCGTTGCCGAAACGATTTATGCCAAGCAGAGGGAGGCGGCCCAATGAAATTAACACTCGAAGGCACACCTGATGAAATTAAAAAAGCGCTCCAAGCCATGCAGGGCGAGGAACGCAGTACAGAACGCAAAGATGGATTACTAGTTTATTGTCCAAATGATGGGCTCTATCTGGTTAGAGAAAACCAATCAGACAAATTAATCCTTCAAGTTTGATTTAACTGTCTTATTTTCCATATCGATGATGTTTAGCTGATGAGTTTCCCAATCTACAACAATGGTGATGTCTTCAGAAAATTTGAACGCTTCGGAATCTTTTGTACCTACTCTGAAATTTCCATCTGATGACGATCTTAAAAACAAAGGTTTTACGATTTTGTTATCCATTTTTACACCTCCTCCCTGGAGGTAATTATCTCATACGAAAGTGGTGATACCAATGCTTGCTCCAGAAGACCTAGAACAAATTAAATTAACCATTCGCAGAGAGACTCAAGCCGCAGCCGCTGAGTGGATGTCCCGGCAAGATGCGGAAATATATGCTGGCAAGGGCCGCCGAAATTTAGAAAATTTGATCAAAAATCATGGGCTCCAGCTTCATAGAAACGGTGGCAAACTTCTTTTTTCAAAACGCGAGATTGATCGCGTTATCTCCTCAATTTAAACACGCGCTCGCACACGCAAGGAGGTAGAAACATGATTAATTGGCTTATCACGCACCAGCCCACAGTGGTCGGCTTGCTCATGGCATTACTGATTGGCGGAGCACTAGGACGCTACCACAGCTTCAAAGAATTGATGATGGACATGTTTGGGGGAGAGACAGATGGACAGAGTGACAACACTCATCGAAGCAAATAAAAACGCCACTAATCAGGTGTTATCGGGTGACAACACGTGGGAGTGGCTGATGATACTGACTCAGATTAAGTTACGTGAATTGGAGGTAGAGAGTTATGGACGAAGCGATTCGACAGTTACAGCACCTAGCCGATAACGCACGTACGCAAGCTTATGACTACGCAGACGGCACAGACCAGCAGCGTGCTTACCAGCTTGGTTCACTAGCAGCGTATAGTGACGCGGTACGTATCGTAACGAAATACAAAAAAGCCGCCGAGGTCGCACCCTCAGACGGCAAAGAAAAATAGATTGGAGACTATCTCATGACCACATTATACACACTAACAGAGAACTACGGCAAACTGCTCAATTTAATGCAGGATGGCGATGTGGATCCAGAAGTTTTATCTGACACCTTAGCGTCAATCACCGACGCAATTGAAGACAAGGCCGATGGTTACGCAAAAGTCATCACCGAACTCAGGGGCCAATCCGACACGATTAAGGCTGAGGCGCAACGTCTCCGTGAACGTGCTCAGTCAATCGACAACAACATCAAATGGTTGAAGGAACGCTTGCAAGACGCCATGGAGCAGACAGGCAAGACGAAGTTTAAGACGCCCTACTTTTCATTTGGCATCCAGGCTAACCCGCCGGCAGTTGATTTGGTTGACGAAACTAAGCTGCCAGTTAGTTATCTGGTGCATGTCGATGAATGGCACGCCGACAAAAAGAAGATTAAGGACGATTTGAAGTCTGGTAAGGAAGTCCCAGGAGCAATTTTGAAGCAAGGCCAGTCACTACGAATTCGATAGGAGGACAACATTATGAATAACAAAAATTTAGTGCTAACAAAGCAACTTGAGAAAGAGACCGGCTATCAAATGATGACTGTTGGTTTAAGCCTGCACAAGAAAATTAAAATGCTGGCCGCGGAAACGGGTATCCCGATGCGCACGATTTTAGAAACGATGATTCGATATGGTTTTGACAACCTGGAAATCCAGGATGTTGATTCGGATGAAGAGTAATGCCACTACGTGATTATCAAACAGAAACGATTAACAATATCTACAAGTCAATGGCTGCCGGAAACCACCGCATTGTGGTTCAGCAACCACCACGCACTGGTAAGACAGTCATCATGGCCGAGATTGCAAAGCGGGCAACGCAAAAGGGAAACCGAGTTTTGACGGTTGTCCACCGCAAAGAGTTAGTTGATCAGATTGCCGGCACCTACGAGAAGTGGGGCGTGGATATGACTATCAGCCAAACGGGGATGGTTCAAACATTAAGCCGCCGAATCAAACGCCTGACTGAGCCAGCAGTAATCATCATTGATGAAGGGCACCATGCGCTGGCTAAAACATATCGAAAAATCATTGAAGCATTTCCAGATGCGGTGCTGCTACTTTTCACGGCAACGCCTTACCGACTATCTGGTGAAGGCCTGGGCATTATCGCCGATGACTTAATCCAAGGCAAACCAGTGCAGTGGCTGATTGATAATGGCTTTCTGGCACCGGTTAAATATTACGCACCGCCTGATATCAATGCTGAATTGCTCAGACGCCGCAATGGTGAGTTTACGAATGAATCGATTGCCAGTGCATTGAAGTCTGAAATTTACGGCAGTGCGATTGAACAGTACAAACGCCACGCTAACGGAATGAAAGCAATCGCATATTGCTACTCGGTTGAATCAGCCAAACGGTTGGCGGAAGAGTTTAATGCAGCAGGAGTGGCAGCAGTCGAAGTTGACGGTGAGACACCTGAAGAGGAACGTGCTAAAGCTGTTGAAGATTTTCGTGCAGGAAATATCACGGTAATGACGAACGTGGAGTTATTTACTGAGGGGCTGGACCTACCAAACGTGGATTGCGTTATCCAACTGCGGCCTACTCAATCACTGTCGCTGTACCTACAATTTGCAATGCGAGCGATGAACCCGCGTGAAGGCAAGACAGCCGTGATTTTAGATCACGTTAGAAACGCCGAACGCTTTGGTTTACCGACTGACTATCGCGAGTGGTCATTAGACGGAGAGCAGAACAAGAAACAGAACAAGCGTGAGACTGAAAAGAACACCAGTCCAAACGTTGTTGTTTGCCCAGTATGTTTCTCATCGTTTTATGTGACCGAAGTCAAAGACGGCCACTGCCCAGATTGTGGTGCTGACCTACCGAAAGCACGTGGTGAAGTCGTCACGATTAATGGCGATTTACAAGAAATCAACCAAACCAAGAAACGCCAGTCTGAGATTGCACATCGATTAAAAATCGTGCATCAGGTGCAAAAGCAGAACGCCAGCAAATTGATTGCCGGTAAACGGCCGTCAGAGTTGAAGAACCTGCAAGAGTTTCAACTTTACGCCACGGCTCACGATTATAAGTCTGGCTGGGCATACTACCAGGCAAAAAAGAAAGGAGTCATTTAATTGGGACTACTACCAAAGAACGAACGCAAAAAACCGATGGACACACCGCGAACATTTTTCATCTGGGGTGCCACCATGTCGGGCAAGAGCTATCTCGCTGAACGGTTTCCAAATCCATTTTTTATCAACACAGATGACAACGCTGAGAAGGCTGGGTTACCAAACTTTCAACTGAAAAATATCCAAAATCCTGACGGGTCGATGAAGCAGTCGGTCATTGATCAGTTGGATGAATTAATCCTTGAACTCGGTACAACGAACAGCGGCTTTGAAACGGTCGTGATTGATGTTATCGATGATGTGATTGACCTGATTGAACAGTCAATCTTAATCGAAAACAATATTAAGGCATTATCAGACTTGGGTTACGGCAAGGGTTACGCAATGCAAGAGCAGATTGTTCGGGGTCTGGTGTTGGAATTAAAAGCACTGCCGATGAACGTGGTGTACGTGAGCCGAATTAGCGAAAAGACCGACAGCAATGGTAACTCAGTTGAGGCGCCATCGCTAAAAACCAAATGGTACAACATGGTCAACGGAAATTCTGACCTGGTCATTCGTACCCGCCGTATCGGTACAAACTATTCACGGTCAGCAACTGATAAACGCAAACAATATGATCGCGAACAGATTTCAGACCCAAAGATTTTACGCATTCTCGAAAATGTGCCTGGGGTTTTCCCACGGCAAACTGCACCTGCTGCTAAGACAACTACTAACGAAAAATAAGGAGATTTTAAATTATGTCATTAAAAGATATCGTAATGAAAGCCACCCAAAACTTCGACGCATCAAAGGACAAGCCAGAATCAGGTTATGACTCATTACCATCAGGCGACTACAACGTGATTTTAGAAGATGTTGCCCACTTCGTTTCTCAACGCACTGGCTGGGACGGTCTGCAAATCAAGGTCAGCATTTTAGATGGCGAATACGCCGGTCGGAACGATTCCAACATGTTTAACTTCGATGAAACCAGCGCTAACGGCAAAGCAATTCCAGAATCAGTCTTAGCACAACGCGTGCAATTAGTCGCTCGGTTGGCTAACGCGGTTGGTGTTACCTTATCCGATATTGACTGGGACTCAATCGACACGCTTGTGACGGCATTTATGAATGCCAAGGGTAAGACGGCAATCATGCACTTAGCTGTCCGTGAAAACAAGAAGAACCCTCAATATCCATATAAGGACTACGACTTTGAACCAGCCGAAAATCAGCCTGCACCGCTTGAAATCAGTGATGACGACATTCCATTCTAAATGTTTATCGCGCAGTGACGTTTTCCACCGAACGGGTGGGATGCCCGTTAAGAATGGAGGCCTAGACTATGCAGACACTTGAAAATTACGCGTTGGCATATGCCAGCAAAGGCTTTTACGTTTTGCCAATGGCCGCAGTTGATAAGCGGCCACTCGTTGAATTCGCAGATCGCCCACCAATGACACAAGCAGAATTAAAGCAAGCGTGGCGGCGTCATCCGAATGCGCGGATCGCATTTCGCACGGTTGATTTTCTGGTCGTGGATATCGATGAACACACCGATGGCGAAGATGGCATTCAGTCGTTTCGCGACTACTACGCGGAACACCCCGAACAGTTTCCAGAGACGCTGTCACAAACCACTGGGAGTGGTGGGACGCAGTTGTTTTATAAGAAACCCGCAGGTATTGAGATGACGCAGGTCATCGGGTGGCTGCCAGGGGTAGACATAAAGGCCCACGTGAACAATTACGTGATGGTAGCACCAAGCCCAACGACTAAAGGTGGATATAAGTGGGACAACCGAAACCAGATTGCACTTGCGCCCACCGAATTGATTGATGCAATCAATGGCAAAAAGCAGCAGGAGTACAAGCCAATTCGCGAGATGACCCAAACAACACTGGGGAATCAGGAGCAGCAGTTTGGCCAGCATAGTAAGACAGCTGAGTTGTTTGAGCAAATTGCAAACGGACTGGGAGAAACAGGTGGCCGAAATATGGCTTTAGCAGCCTTCATCGGTGGGCTCCTATATCGGAACGTTGATGCTAAAGCCGTTTACACACTGGCACAGTTGGCAAATGACAACACATCAAACCCACTTGACGTTAAAGAATTTGACCGTACTTTCGACAGCATGGTCAAAAAGGAATTGAGGCGACGAAATGGCGGATAAAGCACTACTAGACGAACTGGCGAATAAGCAACAGTCCGCCAAACAAAATGTATTAGCAATGACGCCGCCGTGGAAAGAATCAGCTAACGGTGGTGTGAAGACTACCAGCGTTGTGAACGTGCAACTAGCGATTGAATATGATCCATTACTTCAAGGATTATTCCGATACAACGAATTTACTTGGGAAGTTGAAGTCGCTCGGGACGTGCCAAAGTTGCATATCAAGCAAGGACAAATGCTAGATGCGTATGACTCATTGATTTTAAGCGAGCTTGAACGTCTATGGGGAGCATCATTCAGTGACCGGGCATTGATGCATGGCATCATCGCTCTAAGCCGTGAGCAGTCATTTCATCCGGTTCAGGAATACTTATTGAATGCCAATAAAGTTTGGGACCATGAAGAACGCATTCCGACATTTATGAATACCTATCTGGGCGTTGAAATATCCGAGCTAACAACGCTTATCACGCGCTTATGGCTTGTCGGAGCAGTTGCGAAAGCATTTGAACCAACGACTAAATTCGACTTCGTTCTCGACCTTGTCGGTGGCCAGGGTGCTGGTAAAACAACCTTGCTAGAAAAATTGGCAAACGGGTGGTATACGGATCAATTTATCAACTTCACTGACAAGGATGGTTACGGCACAATGCTACGGTCATGGATTGTTAATGACGATGAACTCACAGCGACGTCTAACTCAAGTTTTGAAGAACTCAAAAAATTCATCTCGGCACGTCGACTAGAGTTTCGACCTGCATATGGAAAAACAACCGTACGCCGTGATAAATCCTTCGTGATTGCTCGAACGACTAACGAAGAGACCTATTTAAAGGATAAGACTGGTGAACGCCGATTTCTGCCACTGAAAGTTGATAAATCGCAGCAGAAGAAGCACCCGGTGACGGACTTATCTGCCGAAGTTGTCCAACAGTTATGGGGTGAGGCAGTTGCGCTATATCAGGCTGGTTTTAGCTTTGAAGTCACACCTGAGCAAGAGAAACAGCTTAATCTGCACAGGTCAATGTTTATGTATGTGGATGCTATCGAAGATGAAATCGAGAACGTATTAGGTACTTGGCAAGGCGACTTTATCACCTCGAAAGAAATTGGTAACAACATCGGTGCCGGTGATCTCGTCAAAAATAAGTCGGCCGCCAAGAAGATTAAATACATCATGGATAACCGCGACGACTGGACGACAGGGACTAAAAAAGTCGGCGGATTATCCCGCCGGGGGTGGCGAAAGGTTGTCTAAGGTTGCGAGTAGTTGCGTCTGGTTGCGAGTTGTGTGTAACTCACCAATCCCTTGTGGCTCTGAGTATAACTACTGCTTCTAACTAAGGTTGTCTCTTATTTTTAATTAGAAGTAAATAAATATATAGATAGGGGTTGGCATTTATTTTATATACGAGATTAAGACGCAACCTGCAACCGAGCGGGTCAACCCGTTGGGAGAGTGGGCGCTAACCCACTTATCCACAATGTGCACCCAGACGCAACCATTGACGCCCAAAAAGTAAAGCGAGGTATTACATGACAACCGAACATGATATTCAAAACGATATCCGCGTCGCAGTCTCACGAGCCGGGTGCACGATTATCCGCACTAACACTGGCCGAGTGATGACCAAGGACAAGCGAATGTTTGACGCAGGCCCACCTAAAGGGTGGCCTGATCTAACCGGATTCCGGCACAGCGATGGCAAATTGATTTTAATTGAAGTCAAAAACGAGCGTGGACGACTGCGTGATGACCAGAAACGGTTTGCCGAGTTTATCAGTCAGTACCCGGTTTTATACGGAGTGGCACGGTCAGTCGAAGACGCACTAAAAATTGTGGAGGGATAAAAATGACAGACCCGGAAAATGATTGGGCATATCAAGATATGTCTGAGAAAATCGACCGAATAACAGATGAACGCAACGATGCATTGAACCGCTTGGATGATGTACATGCTGAATTAATTGATACCCGATTGGAGAACGACCATTTGAAAACGAAACTAGAAATGTCATCCGTCATCAACGTCACGCCCGCTATCAAGGCGTGGGCGATTAACCGCAAGCTAGACACAGCTGACCCAAGCCGGCAATTAAACAAATTGACCGAAGAGGTAGGCGAGCTGGCCGAAGGGTTCAACAAAAAGAAGCCTGATCAGATTAAAGATTCGCTAGGCGATATGTATGTGGTCATGACTATCTTCGCCATGCAACTAGGATTAGATATTGAAGATTGCATCAGCGTTGCATACGAAGTCATTAAAGACCGCGAAGGTGAAATGGTGGACGGCGCCTTTGGGAAGATGGGTGATTGATGTGAGCACACTCGACGATAATTTTTACAACCACTTACACGATGTGGAAGCCCGATATGGCAGTGTCGTAAAAGCGCCACCTGAGGAATTAGTGTTTGTCCTACCGTATCGAAAGCCACGCAAGAAAGTCAGTAAAAAGGCAACATCAACAATTGCGCGGATTAACGCTTTAGCTGAAGACGGGTACTCAGTATCGGAAATAGCAGATGAAATCGACCTCGATTATAGCTGGGTCCGAAAAGTTGTCGCGGAAAACAAAATCAAAATTTTCGAGCGATATTCCCTCAAAGTGTCGATTGATGGTAAGAAAATTATGTACTTCAAGTCAGACAATCAAGCCAAGAAAGCCTTGAAAATATCGCGCGAGTTTATCCGCAAGTACGTGGATACCAATAAGTCTTACAGGCAGATGACTTTCTACCACGGCGTATGGTCTGAGAAAGAGGTCGGCAAACAATATATGCCGGTGGAGCAAGACGAACCAGCTCCGGTAGAGGCAGAGAAACCCGCAAGCGTTCAGAAAACCATTAACACGCTGGAGTTTGAAACATTGGCACGTGGGATTGTGAAAATGGAACGTGATAAGACACCTGAAGAAATCGTGGAAGAGATGAAGGTCTCACGCGAAGTGGTAGATCAAGTGTTGCTGATGTTTAAGCACGGCGCCTTTAGATGGCACTAGGAGGATATGAGATGACAACCGTTGACAAGAAGTACGTTCTACCAATTCCGACTGGTACCGACAAATTGGGCGAATACAGTTTTTACGCTTGGAGCAATGGTGATTATGGATGGGTGCAAACTTTTTCATATTACACACATAGTCAAACCTTGACGGAAGATAAATTACACGTCACTAAAGCACAGATTGCCGCGGCACCGGACTGGGTACGTATATTGAAACCTGTGGAGGTTAAGGAAGATGATTAAGCTGGAACACGGCGGATATATTAACGCAGGCTATATTTCACGAATGCTGCACGATAGTTTCTTGGATTGCTGGGTAATCGATATGTTGGGCTTGGGAGATATTATTCCAATCACCGACGCGGATCACGACGCAATTATCAAACAAATGGGGGTATTGAACGATGACAAGTAAAGAAGACGTGTTAGATAGTCTGGTTGACATTAACGAAAATTTTGGTGCGATGGCAACGGGAGAGATTGAAGTTGCATTAACAAGCCTCTATAAGATGATCGAGTCCATGCAGCCGGCCAAGGAAGTAATTCCGCAAGACAAATCTGATATGGTCAAAAGAACCATTCGGGACTTGGATGGCATTTACCATGTTTACCTGAGCTTTGATGGACACACTGAAGCAAGCATTTCAAAAAGCGATTTTGTCATGCTGGTTCGTGCTATCGTCAACGGCTACGAAGTTGAGAAGGAAAAGAAGTACGTGCTGCCAATTCCTACCGGGGAAATGAAATCAATCGATCGTGAGCATTTTGCAAGCTTCCTTGATGGCTTAGGCTGGTCGGCCTCAGGTATCACCATGCTTCGGAAAGACGCCATGAAACGAAGTGAGCTGAGATTTACTCAAGCACAGATTGACGAGGCCCCTGCATGGGTGCAAGCACTCGATAAAGTGGAGGTCGAGGAAGATGACTAGATACGGTTATTCACTTAATGACGAACTTTATGAGACCCGTGAAGACGCCTTAGACGCTGGCATACTGGCAAAAACAGAAGACGCAGAAAATGGTTGGAGTGATTTTGGCAAAGCGACCATTTACACTTGCCGGTTTATCAAATCGTCACCCTCATTTGATGGATTAGCCGAAGATGTGCTGGAGAGTCTGCAAAATTGGGCAGATGAAGAAGACCCTGAAGATTATGCCGACAATTGGACTGAAACTATGAATAAGCAACTGTTAGTAACCCTAATAATGGATTGGTACACGCGTGGGAGGTACAAGTTGCCTTATGACAATGTTACCGATATTGAAAAGCATGAAGTGGAGGTCAAGGAAGATGAATAGCACCGCTCGCAAGGCCACCACCAAAATGCTTAGTAATCTCGTGGCTAGACGGTTGACTAGCAATAACAGCTATTGGTCAGCCGAGGTTAACTTTGACAAGAACACCAAAAAAGAACGCCGCATCGATTTTGTTAGTTTCAAGCCCTATACGCCAGATATTGTTGTTGAGCCGACGAGCGTTGAGCTGGGCACTTTCGCCTGTTACGAGGTGAAATCAAGTATGGCCGACTATACAAGCGGCAATGGTCTGACATTTTATGGCGATGAAAATTACCTGGTCTGCACTAGTGAATTTGCCGAAGAACTGTGGCAAAAGCACATGGCTGGAGAAGTTAAGTTGCCAACAGGTTTAGGCGCCATTTTATGCCCAGACAAATCAGGCACAAGGCTGTACCGCAAGTATGATGTTGCTGCCACTAAATACCATGGGGCAAGCCATCGCAGGCGGCCAGCAAGTGAAATGCTTTGGGCAATTTGCCAGTCTCATGACTATAGTCGCGCTGGAGTATATCGATATAAGGAGGTCAAGGAAGATGAATGAACAGGAATTTTTAAGTAAGTGCAAACTTCTGGTTGGGAATTACGCTGAACAGCACACGGAGGCTAAAGATGACTTCGATTTTGGTAGTGAGATGATTTACGTCGTTTGGTACGCCAAGACACTACAGAACAGCAAAGCACTGCTGTCAACTGAAATCGCAGATGGGATGTATTACGAAGTCACATACAACGGAGACAAGAACGAGTTTTATTTTGACGCTTATAAGAAGAGCGAAAACATTTTAATTCCGGGTGGTGAGCTCAATGACTGATAGTGTAAACCATCCGTCTCATTACAACAGCACTGGCATGGAAACTATCGATGTGATCAAAGCAAGTATGCAGGGCGATGAGTTTCGTGGTTTCCTAAAGGGCAACATCTTCAAGTACATCAGCCGCTATCGAAAAAAGAATGGTGTGGAAGATTTACACAAGGCGCAATGGTACGTGGAAAAGCTAACCGAATACGAAATGGACCAGCAAGACGCTGCTATTTATACCGGCAATGGCGATGGGGGTAACTAGCTAATGAAAACATTCCTACTAGTAGTGGTTATTTCAATTGCCACTTCGTTGACAGTGTCTTGGTTTGTTTTGGACCAGATGCAAAAAAGAGCCCTCGAAATGATTCGAAAGCTCTACGAGAAAGAATATCAAGATGTTAATAAAGAACGGCGGCTTTGAAATCTTGGCCGAATGGCGTAATTGCTGCCGAACCTAATTGCAAATCCAGTGTCGGGTTATCCTTTTGTACCTGATTGAATTGAATACTTGTCTTAAGATCGTCATACCGAGATTCATTTGCAACGGCCAGGTCATACTTGATATCAATCAGACCTAAGCGTTGTAGATTATATAAACTACTGGCAACCATGTTTGGGGTCCCGAAAGTATCGCTGCCGGGGATGATACCTTCTCTAACCACCCGATATTGACTTTCCCCTTCCTTATATTGAATTATTCGAGCAACCGGTTCAACTCGCCCCAAAGTTGCTAATATTTTGGAGTCGATTGGCGACATTTCCTTGATGATTTGCACAAAAGCGGGGCGAACGAAATGTTCTTTTGACCGGTCAGCGCTTGATGCGAGTAAAGCCGCAAACATGTCCCTGATTTCTTTATCCTGAATGTAGTTTTCAGTGGCTTCCATTGTTGGTGAGGCAATATTTTTGTTGGGAAGCTTTAAATTTTCCTCGGAAATTTTAGCCAGTCGCTCACCAACAGCTTGTTTAAACTCATTTTGATCATTCTGAATTTGTACCAACTGGTTCTTCATTTCATCAAGCATGGGTTGAGGCAATGCATTATCAGGGTTCGTTCTGGCTTTCTCATATTGACTCTTCAAATCATTGGCCTGCTCAATAGTTTTGCGACCAATTTTAAGGTAGTACAACGCATCCAGACTTTCGGTTATCGCATTACCATGTGTCAAATAAGCTGTTCCAAAAGAAACGAGACCAGTGAAAAGTGTTGAAAGTACAATGTCCATTAAATCAGCTCCTTATTATGTTGGTAGTCGTTCTACTAATGATAATACCAACCTAGTCAGACAACACAAGGACTTTCACTACACACTTTTTGAAAGTCGGATTGCTTTTTCTTGAAAAGAAAAGCTTCCCGAAACAAACACAAATAACTAGTGGAAGTAGTATTTATTGGAGGTGAACCTACTGGAAAGGGAAATCTATAACCATCTAATCAAAGTATTGCGGGACTATCCAAACATTGAGCGATATGTTTTAGATCGTGAGACTGAACTGCGATTCCCGTGGCGAGAGTCAGATAACAATGTGGGCGGTGGGAAGTCAAACGTGATGACCAACACCAGCGAACTGATGGCTATCACCATTGCAGATGACCGTCGACTCACCAACTTGGAACGTAACAAAAAGGTAGTTGAGAGGTGTCTTGGCAATGCTGACGAAGATACAGTGGTTATCATCAACGAGCTGTATATTAAGCAACATCCCACGTTGACGATTCAAGGAGTCGCCCAGAAGCTCAACCTGTCTGTTCCGTCAGTCAAGCGCAGGCGTCAACGATTCCTTGAAGACTTGCGGGAAGAACTCGGATGGTGAGCCAAAAGTGAGCCAAATAGCTATATGAACCGTAGTAAATTGATAGTATCGAATAGTCATTTTGATAGCGATGCGCGGCCGGAGCGGTTAATCCGGTGTGCTGCTGTGGGCGAATAGGTAAGCCCGCAGCGGGCCAGATACTCTACGGAGCCTGGTCAACTGCGTGAACAAACCACAGATAGGTTGTCAGGTGCAAATCCTGACCAGTAGCATAGCCGATACCCCTTATCGGCGATACACCTCAAATCTCATAATTAAGTAGTATCTGATGTTACTATCAGGTACTATTTTTTATGAGGTGAGAAAATGAAAAAAGTGGTGGCAAACCAAAAAACGAGCTGGGCAAATATAGTAATGAGAAAAGCGGGGATTGGCATAATTGATTTTTCACTGTCTGTTCTTATTTACTTTGGTTTAGTGAAGTTAGCAGAGTGGAGGGCAAATTTTGTTGCTTCTATAGCATTTCACCAAGCCGGACGTTATGTTATTCCTATCGGTACCGTGCAAATGTATCTGATGTTATTGCTTGTAGGATTAATTCTGTATTTGGTTGGGATTGTGCAAGATTCATTTGAAGGCAGCCTTTTAGATCGATACGCATTTTTTGGTTCTGCTATAGCCTGCCTGATTTGGGTATTAGGTGTGACTTATTTAAGTGGTTTGATGGTGTTGTTTGGCTTCATATTTAGTCTAGCTTTTGTGGTTTCTGGGCAGATTGCTTTACCAAAGTATTTTAAACAGATTAATTCCCAACTTGACTTGAAAGACAAAATCACCGCCGTCTTGGCGATTATAGCTATAGTGATTTCAATTATTGCATTGGTGAATAGATGAATTTTGGTAGGCGCTTCGGTGTCTATTTTTATGCACAAAAAAAGCCGGGCAGCTAACCCAGCTTTGCTTCGAGTGCTTCAGTTAAGGTGGCAGAGAAGTTGAGGCCTGCATTCTCAGCACGTTTAGCAAGGTCAGCAGGAATGCGAGTGTTCTTTTTAACATATGGAACGGTGACTTCTTTAGCCGCCTTGTCTAAGTCACTGACGACCAAAGCAACATAGTCATCGGGATACTTAGCCTGAATGCTTTCAACGCTTGAAGCGGCAGGTAGATCCTTAACGTCATACAACATTAAGCCTAATACTTCTTCAGCGCGATAGATTGCTTGAGCTAAAGAACGCCCATCGGTATATGTGTCAGGTAAGTCATCAAAGGTGACTGAGTAGTAGTCGCCATCATCGTGTAATAGTTCAAAGCGTGCGGGATAAGCCGCGATACGGTTAGCCATGTTATCACTCCTATTCATGTGAGTTTGGGGAAGGTCATGACAAACAAGGCCATTACTGGCCTGATTTGTCGAGTTCCTTCAAGATTCGTTTGTAAGTTCCGATTGGGATAACATCCTTCAAATGACTGTAAGCAATCGGAATCTTGAAGCCTGAATCATTTTGGAACTGATGATGGTCACCTCGAATTGCTTTCTCTTGGAAACCCTTTGACTTGAGAAGCTTGATGACTTCTCTAGCGTTGTGTTCTGTCATAACCTTTCCTCCCTACAAGAACTATTATGCGCCTATGTACGTACAAAGTCAACAAACAATTCCGATATATCTGTATTTATTTAGGAGTGAGAAGCATGAACAACCGTGACCGCAACCATAGTTTCTATCTCTCACGCAAGTGGAAATACAAGCGCGAAGTAATCATGAAGCGATACAACTATGAAGACCAAGAGCAACGACGGTATGGGCGAGTAGTGACTGCGACTATGATCCATCACATCTATCCGCTTGATACGTATCCGATGCTTGCACTCGAGTCATGGAACCTGTTGCCATTGAGTCAAGCAAGTCATAACAGAATGCATGACCGATTGTCTGATGAGATTGTTGGTCCGGGAATTTATTGGCAACAAAAAAGAAAAAAAGATTTCGAAAAATTTTTCGCGACGAAAAAAATTATCCCCCCCACTTCGAAAATTTAAAAATTTGCTTTTGGGATATGGGGCATAGGGAGTTTTTTCCGACTACGCGGACAATCTGATTAAGGGGGTGTCGGAATGACACAAGAAGTTGAAGTACAAACGTTAGACCGGCGCCGCCGAGTTGTACAGCAGATGAAAGACCTGGGTGTTTATAAGCCGGCCTATGACGATATCATCACGATTTACGCGGGGATGTTGGACCAGTACGCGGCACTAAGCCACCAGTATGAACAATCTGGATATAAGGTTACCGAAGAATACACTAATAAGGCCGGTGCGACAAACCAACGCAAGGTCCCAATTCTGAACGCGATTGAGTCACTGCGAAAGGATATCGCGACTTATTCAGACCGGTTACAGCTGAACCCAAAGGCTAATTCTGCTCCCGCTGTCGTAGAGGCAGGAAGTCCGCTGGACGATTTCATGAAGAACCGTGGTGACAGGGATGAGTAACAAGTATCTTGATGACGCTGTCGCTTATGCTACTGGATTGGTTGATGGGTCAATTCCCGCTAACCGGGCTCGCATTCAAGGTGGTCAACGTTTTCTCGATGACCTTAAACGAACTGATGAATTTGACATTCGGACTGATGATTCCGATTTTGTGATTGACCTGATCCAGAAAGTTTTCTCGCACCAGCAAGGTGAAGATGTGGAAGGCCGACCATTGCGTGGTAAGCCATTAATCTTGACTGAGTGGCAGAAGTTTGTGGTTGTGAACATCCTAGTCTTTTATCTCAAAGGCACACGATTACGCAGATTCCACGAAGCATTAATTATGATTCCACGGAAACAAGGGAAGACGACATTTGCCGCTGCCTTTGGTTTTGCTCTTTCGCTGCTCGAAGCACCAAGCGGGTCGAAACTCTATATTTTGGCTAACAGCTTGAAACAGACCATGGAATCATTCTCACTGTTAAACTACAACATCGAGCGATTCCACGATTCGGCATTTAAAATTCGCGACAACAACTCAGAGCACTCGATTACCAAAGATTTTGGTGACGGGGGCTCTATTTATATCCAAGCGTTGGCTAGCGATGAAAAACGACTGGACTCATTGAATGCCAACCTGCTAATCCTCGATGAATTGCACGCGTTCAAATCTGCCAAGAAATACAAACTTATGCGCGATGCCCAGAAAGCTTACCGGAATAACTTGCTGATTGGTATTTCCACCGCGGGTGATATTCCAAATGGATTCCTGGCGCAACGTGTTGAGTACGCGAAGAAAGTCCTATCTGGAACGATTAAAGACGATGAATATTTCTTTTTCATTTGTCAGGCTGACCAGAACGAAGATGGCGATGTGGATGATTTCACCAGCGATGATGTGTTGATTAAGTCAAACCCTAGCGTTGGTATTTCGGTTACATTAGATGACCTGCGTCACGATGCGCAAATGGCGCTTAATGATCCACAAACAAGGTTGGAGTTTTTTAACAAGACCCTGAATATCTTCACGGCCAGCAGTAAAGCTTATTTCGACATTGAAGACTTCAAAGCCAGCGACCACCAATATGATTGGTCACTAAAAGAATTGGCTAAGCTGCCTATCAAATGGTACGGCGGTGCTGACTTATCAAAGCTCCATGATTTGACCGCTGCTGCCTTGTACGGGCGATATGGCGACGTCGATATCGTGGTTACCCACGCTTTCTTCCCACGTGCTGCGGCGCACGACAAGGCAGATAAAGATGGTATTCCATTGTTCGGTTGGGCTGATGATGGCTGGCTAACAATGAGCAACACGGCAACTGTTTTGTATGACGACATCGTCAAGTGGTTCGTTGAAATGCGAGCGCTTGGTTTCGATATTAAAAAGGTTGGGTTTGACAAAAAGTTCGGCCGTGAATTTTTCATGCTAATGAAGAAGGCGCGGTTCAAAATCGTTGACCAGCCGCAATACTTCTTCAAAAAGTCGGAAGGTTTCCGACGTATTGAAGTTAAGGCCAAGAACAAGCAATTTTATTACCTGCATTCTGAGGCTTATGAGTATTGCGTGGCTAACGTGCAGGCCGTTGAGAAGACTGACGATATGATCCAATACGACAAAATTGATGGCCAATCTGGTAACCACCGGATTGACCTGTTTGACGCGTCTGTTTTCGCTGCTGTCCAGATGAGCGAAGATATCACGCGCAATGAACAAGCGTCATCATGGCTGCATCGTGATGAAGGAAAGGAGGTGATTAATAGTTGAGCAAGAAAAAGAAACAACAGAAACGCGCTGCACCTGCACTGATGAATTATGTCAGCTCATCAGCGTGGACGAACACGCTAGCGACTGGGTATGTGCGACTATCTGATAACCCTGACGTGCGCATCGCTGTTGATCGTATCGCAGACCTGGTGTCAAACATGTCTATTCACCTACTGCAAAACACGGATAAAGGTGATGTGCGTGTCCACAATGGGCTGGAACGACTGATTGACGTGGAGCCAGCACACAACATGACGCGTAAAGCTTGGATTACCAAGATTGTTCGTGACTTATTTTTGTTTGGCGATGGTAACTCAATCGCTCAAATCGTGGTCGAACCTGGCAGTGATTATCTGAGTGAGTTGCGACTGCTAGATATGGACCATGTTAGCTATCAATATGACGTGATTGGCAAGCAAGTCCACACATACTATTCGGGGAAAGAATTGGACGATGACAAAATCGTCCATTTTTTGATTAATCCGAATGCCCATTACCCACAAGTTGGGACTGGTTACCGGCGAATCCTATCTGAGATTTTAGCTAATCTGGCACAAGCAAACAAAACCAAGGCGGAATTTATGACCGGGAAGAACGTGCCGTCACTAATCGTTAAGGTTGATGCTGACTCCGAAGAACTGTCATCCGCCGCCGGTAGAGAAGAAGTGCGCCGGAAATATTTGGATACTGCCAATGCTAATGATCCGTGGATTATCCCAGCCGACATGATGGACGTCACGACGGTTAAACCGCTGACACTTGAAGATATTGCGCTGAATGAATCAGTTGAAATTGATAAAAGAACCGTCGCCCACATGTTCGGGGTGCCTGCCTTCTTGTTAGGTGTGGGTGAGTTTAACAAAGATGAGTACAACAACTTCGTCAATACGACCATCGCGTCAATTGGGCAGATGATTGCCCAGACATTGACTAAGGATATTCTGTTTGACCCAAGCTGGTACTTTGCGTTTAGCCCACGGTCGCTGTTTAGCTATGACATTTCGGAGCTTGTCTCTGCTGGGACGCAACTCATGGACCGCGCCGCCATGGATAGAAACGAGATGCGTGGTTGGGTCGGCATGGAACCGCGTGACGATATGGAAGATATCCTCATGCTGGAAAACTATTTGCCGACTGACAAGCTGGGTGACCAGAAAAAGCTGAACAATCCTTCAACGAAAGGAGGTGATGCTGATGACAGTAAAGACTGAGCAACGAGTCGCTATGACGCCTACTGCCGAATTTCGAGCGGCTGGTGATGACGGCAAAAAGTACCTAGAAGGCTACTTTATCCGGTTTAACGAAGAGACTGAATTGTGGCCAGGCTATTTTGAGACGGTGGCACCGGAATCAATCGATGACGATATCGCTAGTCAAGATATCCGAGCATTGTTTGACCACGACACGGCCAAAGTGTTGGGTCGGACGGCTAGTAACACATTGGAACTCCGTAAGGATGAACAAGGTGTCTATGGCAAGATTTTAGTCAATGAAGATGATAGTGAAGCCCTGAGTGTCTACGCGAAAGTTTCTCGCGGCGATATTTCGAGCGCTTCTTTTGGTTTCTACATCGATAAAGACGACCTGAATCAAAACAATGACGGGTCGTGGCACGACGTTATCCGTAAATTAACGTTACTGGAAGTGTCTATCGTGACGTGGCCGGCTTATCCAACCACTGAGATTGATGCTCGCAAACGCGATTTATCGCATATCGAACAAGAACGTTTTGAACATAACCGAACACAACTTATTAAGGAGCTGAAAGATAAATGGCAAATCCAATCTTAATCAACACGCGCTTGAAGTTTAAGCGTGACCAAATCTCCAAGAACGAAGAAAAGCTTGAAGAACTTTGGTCTCGGCAAGAAGAAATCGTCAATGCAGCTGAATCCGCTGAAAAGGAAGAAGACCTTGACGCTGTCCAAGCACAAGCTGACGAACTTGATGGCCAAATTAACGAACTTGAATCAACCAACGAATCTTTAGCCGATGAAGCTACTGACTTAGAAGCGGAACTCGAAGAAGCTAACCGCTCAATCCAAACAAAGAAGGAAGTGCGAAAGAGTATGATCCCAGTGCAAACTGAAGACCCAAAGGAATTACAAGCGCGTAGCCTGATTGACTATATCAATACTAAAGGACAAAAGCGTGACGGCATCGTAACTGGTGACGTTGCAGCGATTATCCCAAAGGAAATTTTGTATGACGCAACGCAAGAAGTTAAGACAACTTATGACTTAACTCAATTCGTGAATGTTCGGTCAGTATCTGTTCCTGGTGGCACTTATAACGTGGCCAAGAAGACTGATGAATCCCTCCACACCGTGGAAGAATTAGCTGCTAACCCTGAATTGAGCAAGCCTGAATTAATCACCGCCAACTGGAATGTTCAAACCTATCGTGGTCAAGTCACGAGCTCACACGAATCTTTACGTGATGCCCAGGACTTAAACGCATTGTTGACCGATATGTTGAGCCAAGTTGTTCAAAATACAAAGAATCGCTTGATTGCAGGTGTTTTGAAGACTGCACCTGCAAAGACCGTAGCCGACACTGATGGCCTCAAGCACATCATCAATGTCGACTTAGATCCTGCTTATGACAAGGTCATTATCACATCTCAATCAGGTTTCCAATTCCTTGACACCTTAAAGGACAACGAAGGCCGTTACTTGATGCAGCCAGACGTTACATCGCCAACTGGCTACCGTTTCTTGGGCATGGTGGTTCAACCTATCTCTGATACTTTATTCGGCACACAAGGCGATGCCGTCGCATTCATTGGTGATGCAAAGCGGTTTGATACTCTGTTTGACCGCGAAGAATTACAAATTGGTTGGGTGACTAACGAAAACTTTGCGACCAACTTAATGGCCGCATTGTCCATTGATAACAAGCCCGTTGATACTAATGCTGGTTTCTTCGTCACTTTCGGTGCAGCCCCAAAAGCGTAGTGCCCGATAGCCAAGCGGGCAGCGAACCGGTGGCTAAAGAAGTTCCAGAAACAACTGCCAGTGCATCAACTGAGGTTCCTGAAGGCACTACCAACACTGAAGAGAGTTCTACCAAGCCTACTGACGCGGACACCGTAGCGACCATCAAGGCCTACTTGGACGCAAAAGGTATCTTATACCAGACCAACGATACAAAGCTCGACTTACTAGCACTGGTGGTGTAAGCCTATGGACACGCTGAATATCTTAAAAGCTAACCTCGGGATTAGCGGTACCGCACGGGACACTTATTTACAGTCAATCATTGATAGTGTGACGGACGAATTGACGTTAGAAAAAGGGGTTTCCGTCAGCACGCCTACCGGCCAGATGTTTTTAATCGATTATGCAGCGTGGCGTTTCCGCAATCGTGGTGAAGGCACAATACCCCGTAACCTGCAATATCGCTTGCATAACTTGATGATTAACACACGCGATGGTGGTGAATCTGATGAATGATTGGTCCGAAGATGTGACGTTGGTTGATAGTGTGATTGTTCCTGATGAATATGGAAATCAGGTTCCTACCGAAACACATCGTGTTGTGCAAGCCAGCAAGCGTGAAATTGCGATGAACGAATTTTATACCGCTGCTCAAGCTGGAATCAGACCTGCTGTTGAATTGATTATCCACACGTTTGAGTATGAAGGCGAGCAAGTGATGATCTATAAGGGTCAACGGTATAGCTTAATCCGGACTTATCAGCGTAATGATGATGAATTGGAAATTTATCTGGAACAGAAGGTGAGCGACGATGGCAATTGAAATTGATTTGTCGGACATCTTAGATAGTTACTCAAAAGAGGTAGCTGATAAGGTGAAAGAAATTCAAGATGATGTGGCTGATGAGGCCGTTAGCACTTTGCAATCAACCTCACCAAAGAAGGCCGGTAAGTACGCAAAAGGGTGGGCCAAACAACGCGATGGTAATACTGTACGCGTTTACAACAAAACTCATGCTGGGCTTACTCATCTGCTAGAGAATGGGCATGCAAAAAAAGACGGGGGCCGTACTCAAGCTCAACCACACATCGGGCCTGCTGCTGCTGCCGCTGCTAAATCGTTTGAAAGTAAGATTAGACAGGAGTTGGGATAATGCTGCCAGAACTTAACAAAGGGCTGTCTGCGATTATGCCAACCGTTTATGGCCAGTGGTTTCCAGGTCAAGCGCCGGCACTGCCATATATTGTTGTTGTTGATAGTGGTCGCGATGACCAATTCGCCGATAACACCCACTACTACAACGTGTGGACGTATCGACTGGAAATTTATTTTAACCGTAAGGACCCAATCACCGAACAAAAGATTGAGTCCTTTTTGAGTGCCAATGATTGGTCATGGTCTGATGAAGGTGACCAATACATCGACACTGAAAAAATATTTGAACATATCTATTACGTGGAAAAAGGAGAAATGACAAATGGCGACTAACCAAGAAAATCGTGTTGAGTTTGGGCTTAAAAACGCTCACTACGCACTCGTGACCGACACGGGTACCGAACTCACCTATGCCGCACCAAAGAAGTTACCAGGTGCGGTCAAAATGACAATTGATGCCGAAGGTGGTAGTGATCCGTTTTACGCTGACGACACGAAGTATTACACGGCAGTATCAAACCAAGGTTACTCAGGTAAGTTTGAAATTGCGCGTATCACTGACGAATTTATGCAAGAAATCTTTGGTGAAAAGGTCGATGAAACAACTGGCATGCAATACGACGATACCGACGCCAATCCAAAGCAATTTGCATTAATGTTTGAATTTGACGGTGATGTACAAAAGACTCGCCGGGTGCTGTTCAATGTGACGGCTACGCGGCCATCAATTGAATCAGAAACTAAGGCTGATAAAACATCGCCAAACACAACTGAGCTTGAATTTACTGCGGCTCCTGACCCTTATGCTGCACGTGCGCAAGGTAAGGTCACACAAGGCAAGCCAGCCTATGACGGCTTTTTTGATGCTGTCGTTATTCCTGGTGCTAAACCAACCGCTCCAACAGGCAAATAAATTTTTTAGTCGCCAATGAAATCAACAATTCGCGATAAGCGGGCGGCTATTAAGGAGGCAAGGATGCTAAAAGTAGTTGATTTACCAGACGGGAAACAAATCGCCTTACAGTCAAGTGCTGTCACAGCGATTTTGTACAAGAGCCAATTTGGCAAAGACTTTTTCGCAGACATGATTAAACTGTCCAAGGTTTTTGGAACCGTTAATACTGAAAAAGGTGTCGATTTAAGTGACCTGAGTTATGAAGATTTGGATCGCTTGGATATGACTGTTTTGTATCAAGTCACGTGGGCTTTTGCTAAAAACGCTGATGACTCAATCGGTGACCTGCAAACGTGGCTTGCGCAATTCGATACTTTCCCATTGCAAGACATTATGACAGCCGTTTCTGACTTAATTGCCAATCTCTTTACGACAACAAAAAACTCGAAAGCACCTACCAAACGGGCGAGCCGATAGATACCGACTCGTTTCTTTTTATGGCTAAAACTATGGGTTTCTCTATTTCAGAACTCAGGGATATCTCGATTGGCCAGGTGCTTGACCAAGCTGTCGAATACGTCAAAGCTCATGATACTGAAGGCGGTAGTCAAAAGACTAAACGGCCTGCTACTCAAGCAGACTTCGACAATTTCTAAGGGAAAGGAGGAACATAAATGGCAGGTAATATTAAAGGCATCACTATCGACATTAACGGTGATACCACCAAGCTTGACCGAGCGTTGAGTGATGTAGATAAATCAACCAAAAACGTCAACGGTGAGTTAAAGCAAGTTAACTCTTTACTGAAATTCAACCCCGGTAACACAGATCTGATTGCTCAAAAGCAGCAGCTGTTGGCAAAGCAGGTGCAGAACACCAGTGAACGACTGAAAACGTTGAAAGACGCTCAAGCTCAGGTAGAAGCGCAATTTAAAAGTGGCGACCTCGGTGAAGAAGAGTATCGTGCTTTTCAACGCGAAGTTGTCGCGACAGAAAGTAAGTTAAAGAATTACGAAGGCCAAATTGAAAAAAGCAAGTCGAGTCAAGCTGAACTGGAGTCATCTACAAAGCGTTTGGGAACTTATTTCCAAGCCAGTGAAAAATCGGTAGATGACTATGCCGATGTACTGGGGCCAAAGCTGACAGCGGCAATTAAAAGCGGGTCTGCATCATCTGACCAATTAAATGAAGCAATAAATAAAATTGGCCGGACAGTCACTAACAATGAGCAGGACTTTGACCAGTTCAACGCGGCATTAAAACGCGTGGATGACGGCGGGTCAATCGATGAGTTGCAAGGTGAATTGACACAACTCAGCGCGAAGTCGAAACAAGCCGATGATGCATTAGGCCAAATTGGTGGCAATACAATGTCAGAGCGCCTGCAAAACATTGGCGATGGACTGGCTGATGCCGGCGAAAAAATCCAAGAGTTGGCCGGAAAAGCTGTTGATGCTTGGGGTGAGATGGACGATGCGGTTGATAATTTAACCAGTAAAACTGGCGCTGTTGGCCCGATGGCTGATTCATTGGCAGAGAGCTACGAAAAGGTTGAATCTTCCATGGCCGGTGCACAAATGGAGTCTGGCGACCTTTCAAATACGATGGCGCTATTGCACTCACAATTTGGCCTATCTGGCGATGCCCTGGAACAAACGACAGAGTACGTGGCCAAGTTTAGCCAGGTCACTGGACAGTCAAGCACAGAGGCTGTGGATGCCTTGCATACGGCCATGGCACAATTCAATGTGTCAGCAAAGGATTTACCGGCTGTCTTAGACAGTTTTACCGCTGCCAGCCAACGCACTGGCGTGCCCGTAGCAGATCTAGAGCAACAGGTCTCAAGGGCTTATCCAGCATTTAAACAGTTAGGTATCAGCTTAACAGACGGTATCCCAATGCTGGCGGCGTGGAGCAAGTCAGGTATTGACTCAAACACAGTTTTAAAAGGGATGCAGAAAGCCTTCGTGGCAACGAAAGATAGCGCTGGCGGTTTTAAACAAGGCATTACAGATGCTTTCAATGGCATTAAAAATGCCAAAACAGACCAAGATGCATTCAACATTGCGATTCAAACTTTTGGAGCAAAGTCAGGGCCACAAATGGCTCAGGCCATTCGTGATAACAAGGTCAGTCTGGACGACTTAACCAAGTCAGCCGGCAATACGGGCGGCACGGTAAAAAAGACATTTGATCAGACGTTAGATCCAATTGATAAAGTGCACCAGTCTCAAAAAAAGCTCAACCAATCATTGGGTGAGCTTGGAGGAACAATTTTAGAAACGGTTGCTCCAGCGCTGCAAAGCTTTGTTGGATTCCTAAAAGTTGTTGTTTCGGCATTCAGCAACTTACCCGGACCAGTCAAAGTTATCATCGTGGCGCTCGGCGGTCTGGTAGCGGCGTTAGGCATGATGGCGCCAATAATTACTGCTGTAGCCTCGGTATTGCCCCTTTTGGGGGTCGGCGCAGGCGCTAGCGCCGTTGGATTTGGTGCGCTTTCTGCATCAATTTTACCTGTTGTTGCGGTTATAGCAGGCATCGTCGCGGTTATTGCGATTGTTATTTTAGCTTTCCAACACTGGGGCGACATCGTCAACTGGTTTAAAGGGCTTTGGAATGGGATTTCCAGTTTCTTTAGTGGCCTCTGGACGGGCATTCAACAAGTCTTTACTTCTGCAATTACTGCTATTGCCGCATTTTTACAACCTGCATTCTCGGCCATTGTGACCACCATCCAAACTATTTGGAACGGTGTATCAGCCTTTTTTGGAATGGTATGGAATGCTATTAAAACCGTCTTCACGGTCGCCTTGACCGCGATTGCTGTCGTCATTGGAACAATTATCAATGGTTGGATCAACATCATCACCACGGTCATGAATGCTATTAAAGCTGTCTTTACTGTTGTTTGGAACGGCATTAAAGCATTTATCGGTCCAATCCTCTCAGCTATTGGCAATGTGATTTCTACAGCGTGGAACGGGATTAAGGCGGGCACTTCCGCAGTGTTTAACGCGATTAAGTCAGTAATCACTTCCGTTTGGAATGCAATCAAGGCATTTATTACCCCGGTAGTGAACGCGATTAAATCAGTTGTGACCAGTGCTTGGAATGGTATCAAATCAGTCACATCTTCGGTGTTCAACGGTATAAAGTTAGTTGCCTCTTCCGTATGGAATGGAATCAAATCAACGATTAGTGGTGTTGTGAACAGCATTAAGTCTACCGTCTCCGGTGTATGGAATGGTATAAAGTCAGTAACTTCTAGTGTGTGGAATGGTATAAAGTCAGCCATTGAAAAACCGATGAATGCTGCAAAGTCGATTGTTTCTGGCATCATCAATGCGATCAAAGGCTTCTTCCACTTTTCAATCAGTTGGCCCCATATCCCGATGCCTAGCTTTGGGATTTCGCCAGCAGGTTGGAAAATTGGTGACTTGCTGAAGGGCTCCATTCCACACTTGTCAGTTAGCTGGCACGCCGCCGGTGGTGTCTTTAACAAACCAACGCTATTCGCTGGCCAAGGCGGTCAACTGCATGGCGTGGGTGAAGCAGGTCCTGAAGGTGTCTTACCACTCAACGACAAAACATTTGCTGCGATTGGTAAGGGCATCGCTGACAATATGGACGGTGGGGGCGTCACAGTCAACGCCACAATCTATGGTGCAATCACAGATGGCGTAGCCCGACAATGGGCTGAAAAGCTAGCAGTGGCAATCAATGACGCTCAAAAACGTAAATCGTTACCAGGAGGTGGTATTGGATAATGCGACCAGGTGAATTTTACTTTAACGGCAGGTCCTCGCTAGATTATCGGCTTGTTATCCAAACACAGCCTAAGAGAAAGGCTCCTAATCGCCGGATTAAGTCATTTACGGTCACTGGTCAATCGGGAACGGTATATCAGACTCGCGAACAACGTGACGATATGGCGCTCGACTTAAGCATGGTATTTTTATCTGAGCCTGATGACTTTAAGCGGGAAGCTGTCTCAGATTTGTTTGATGTGCCAGGATATGTTGATTTTGTCCCGTATTATGATCAGAACTACATCTATCGTGCTATGGTGACAGACGGCGTGACGTTTGACCACGTTCGAGCTTACAAACGGGCAACAGTAGTAACAGTGACGTTGATGCTTCACCCACACAAATGGCTCAAAACAGGGTTGCTACACCTACCGTTTACAGACGGACAAATTATTAATAATCCAACGAAGCTTGTTGCTTCGCCGGTGATTGATATCACGGCGACAGGTGACACGACAATCACGATTGGTGGTCAGAACTATCACTTTATCGGCCTCTCAGGCACGACCACTGTCGACAGTGAATTACTCACGGCAACTAGCGGTGGTCAAAATGTTGCCCACAAGATGGTTGGCTTGGAATATCCCAAGCTACCACCTGGTGTGACTACAATCGGCATGTCTAGTAACGTGACGTCACTGGTCATTCAGCCTCGTTTTGTAAGGCGGGTGAGTTAATGACAGTAGCAATCTACCCAGCCACCGCAAATGATTTTACAACCCAGGGTTACGGCGTTTTATCAGACGCACTCTCTGTCACAGCTAGCGAAAAAGCTCAGCAAAACGGCAATACGACACTCGATTTAACCATGACTTATCCGGTTGATGGTCGGTATATAGACAAAATTAAAGTCGGTAACCTGATTTATTATTCAGGTGCTACCGACTTTTTGTTTGAAATCAATGAGGTTGATCCAGACGACTCTGGCGTTGTGACCATCTATGGGAACAGCGCTGACTATCGGGTAATGCTACTGCCTTTCAACAATGGCGGTCAGCTTAGTCTATCAGGTTCAGTTGCTTTGGTTTTAGCCCAAGCAGCTAAGCAAGTAGATTTTCCGCCTGGATTCAAGTTGTTTTCTGACGTAACCCAAACGGTTACGATTGACGACTACTTTGAAAATTTCGGAGCATTCATCACTCGCCTTCTATCAATGGTCACGGCCGAGGTTAAGCATGGTGTCAACGGATGGTCGGTCTTATCAAAGCGTGGCCGTGACAGTGATATCACGCTTCGTGATGATAAAAACACCATCGGAGTCACAATCAAGCAGTCTTATACAGACATCATCAACAAAATTGTTCCTCTGTATAAACAGCCTGTCCAAGAAGCCAGCCCGAATGATGACGGCCAGACAACATCTCAGACGCAATCAAGTAGTGGCTATGTGGCCGGTGCGCCAATCATTAGCCCAAATGCTTTTGCGTACTGGTCCTATTACCGTGGTAAATCAATCAAATTTGACGATGAATTAGCGGCGGTCGGCTACTTTGAAAAAGAGAAGGTCGACCAGCCTAAAGTCTCAGCTGATATCAAAGTCCAGTTGGCAGATGATGAGTATAAAACGCTTGGGATGTACGACATGCTGCGGGTGTGGAATAGCTGCCTTGGCTACTACAACAAGTCAATTCGCGTCATTGAAATCGACTATGACTTGCTGGACAGCTATCAACCAATCACAGATATCAAAGTTGGCGACATTGATCGTGCGTACTATGAAACGGTCGATAGAAAGATTGAAGACGGTGTGGCCGAAGAGTCAGAAAAACGTGCAGATGCCGTGGATGATGCGAAGAAAGACGCTGCAAACGCTCAAGCATCTGCTGATGGTAAGTCAACTAACTACTATGCCGATGACCCACCAGACGATGCGACAGGCAAGGATGGGGACACTTACTTCCAATATGGATTAAACGGAAAGCAACAGACAGTAATCTGGATTAAAGAAAAAGGTCACTGGGTTCAGCAAGTTGTTCAGGGCTATGACGAAGCCCTAAAGAAAGCAATAGATGAAAATTTTGCCGACCAAGAGAATAAAATCAATGCCGCGTTTTCAGAGACTACCAAACTTTCACAAGAGATTGATGAAACTGGTACCAAGTTAGCTACTCTTGAAACTAACTACAACGGTTTTAAGCAGACAGTCACGGACACTCAGACTGGTAACGAATCGCGTTTTACTCAGATGAGCAACCTGATTCAGACGAAAGTTAGTTCAGACCAGGCTGCCGCCATTGCAAGTGTTGAAGCCGGTAAAATTCAACTACAAGTCAAGTCAGATGGGTATAGCAGTTATCTTTCTCTAAATGGTGGCAGAGTTGATATTGGTGGCGATATGGTTCATATCACCGGCAGAACGGTTATCGATAATGGCGTGATCAATAGTGCAAAAATTGGGGACTTAGATGCCGGCAAAATCACATCAGGCACTATTCGTGGGATTGATATTATAGGTTCCAATCACATCACATTGGGTTCTCCATATGGTGGGAACATCGACCTAAGTTCATGGGGGGTAACCTTGACAGGAAATGGCGGCGGACATCTACAAGTTGGCAGCCCGAGTACAACCGGCTCAGCGGACATTTATGGTGGTCTCAACATCTACTCAGGACAAGGTGGGACTGGTGGCATTAGTATGCAAGGGAATCAAATTTGGATGCAAAACGGCGCTGCTTATATCCGAATTAATCCACAAGATGGCTATATTTACTACCACGGGGGGCCAGGTTGGTCTCACAATTATCGATTTAACATGACCGAAGTCTAGGGGGTAAATAATGAATTATTTAACGCAACACTTAACCACAATTATTGGTCAACAGGCGGAGATGATTGCCCAATTACAAGAGCAGGCCGTCAAAGCTACTGACCAGATTGTGGCGCTTAAAGAAAAGTTGAAGGAAGGTGAGGTACATGGCGAATCAGGAACTGGTTCTGGACCTAGCGGAGAATGAACCGCTTTACTATAACGGGTTTGTGAAGCTAAACGTTGGTGAAACGGGACTAGCGGTCGATATCACGGCGACAAACCTGAATGGGTCGAATGACATCACTGGCGCAACAATTCAGACTCGGTATGTAGGCCGGGATGGAACCATTATTACTGGCAGTGATGTCACAATCACAGATGCTAAGAATGGCCGATATACGGCCAAGATTCCACCTGCTTTGACTGAAGTGTCCTCTCTAGAGGGAAAACCATTTGTTGGCCAACACATCATTTCTAGAGGTGAGGTGGTGGACATATTAAGTCCTTTCCTCGTCCTGGTGAATCCAACAGCAGGAATTGTGGAGAAATACGGAAACACAATCGATGAGATTGATGTACTCATTAAATCTGGGCTAGCTCAAATTGGAGCAACCATTGACCAGGTAAAACAGCAATCAGCAGATTTGGATGCACAGATGGTTTCTACACAAAAAGCCATTGACACCCAGCTGACTGACATGGCCAACAAAGTTGGAAAAATTTATGACCAGGCCAAGGCCGTGTTAGATGATATTCAACAAAATCCTGATAAATATCGAGGACCTCAAGGTAAAGCTGCGACTATCAAGATTGGCAAAGTTACGCTTGGTGACACGCCCAGCGTGGTCAATGTTGGGACAGATGAAGATGTGGTACTGAACATGACTCTGGTTAAAGGTGACAAGGGTGAAAAAGGTGATCAGGGCGACAAAGGCGATATCGGTCCTCAAGGCAAATCCGTGTATGAAGTCGCCGTTGAAAATGGATTTGAGGGTACTCGTGAAGAATGGTTAGAAGAGATTCAAGCTGTTAAAGGTGATCCCGGGCCGATAGGCCAACAGGGACCACAGGGCGATGTCGGACCCCAGGGTCCACAAGGCGCTCAAGGTCCAATTGGACCGAAAGGAGACAAGGGTAATTCTATTCCGAACTACGTTGACAAACCCGATTTTGAAGATGGATTAACCGGTACGTGGGGTCCAGACGCGACAATCGTTGATGTACCAAAACAACTATTCACCAAGGCATTGAAAACAGTACGGCGAGATACAACGGAATCAGCAAAATTCCCTGTGTCTCCGGGCGAAACGTGGACCGGCGTTGCTGACTTAAACGCAGAGAATTCAAAGTACACCGTATTGTTCGGAATGTTCTTTTACGACGCAACAGGACGAATTATTGGATTCATAAAGTTCAATAATACTGTTGTTGAGGCAGGGAAATCTGGTTGGCAGCACGTTTCCGGAACTCTCACCACGCCATACAATGCTTGGTATGGCACGCCGTGGATTCAAATATCTGGGTCAGATGGCAGTGATTTAGGGTACGCATTAGCGACAAACTTATTTGTGACACGCCTGTTAAACGCCTCACAGAACATCACAAACAAAGAGTATGCGAGTCCCGTCAACGTCACTTCGGCTGTTGATTTTAACGCTCAAAGGAGCGTTGGAATCTACCTTTTATCTAACACAGCGGGGTTTACTAATGCTCCAATCGCGGTCACTGGTCGGCTGGAAGTGCGCGCCGTCAATGGCACAACGCTTTACCAGACCTACCGAACAACCGACAATGTGATTTACTCCCGCATGCAAGACACTGATGGGGCCTGGTCAGCGTGGAGTCAAGGCGCTACTCCAAATCCAGAGTATGGTGTCTTAACCACCAAATCTGGGCCAGACTTTAACTCAATTGTTGACGTGGGCAATTACAACATCACAAATAACAACTACTCCAAAAATGGGCCCGAAAGTCAGGGCTGGGGGCGTCTGGAAGTGCGGCAGGTATCAACGGTCAACACCCTTGGACAAACTTTTATTGATGACTCCAACCGGTCATATAGGCGGACGCGGTCATCTAGCGGCTCATGGACGGCATGGATAAAGGATACGGATTCGCGTGACTTAGCGACAGCTAAGACAAATGCAGAGACATACACTAACCAGGCCGTTGCAGGTCTAATAACCAGTGACCAGGCAAAAGGTTTGATAAACGACCAAATTGTAGACGTGGCTCGGGCCATGCCTATTAATCGATCAGTTTTTGACGCTCTGACCAATAAAGACCCTAAAATTTTCTACATCATCAAAGAGGGGGCGTAGGGATGACTTTAATTTATGACGGCGCTGAGGTTAAAACCATTGCGTTCGGCGGTCAAGAATTTAAATCACTGAGTGCTGATAGCTACCTGATTGACGGACAATCCGCCCGCAGAGCAGTCAAAACTCCAAAAAGTTTTGCCGACGCAAAAACGGGATTTATCTTCCGGATGGTGTTCTATGTCACTGATGATACAGTCTTTAAGGGCATCACTAGCATGACAAATTCAACGTTCACCAGTGCCAAACTCACCGATAAGTCATATTTGGTAACACTCACCGTACCTAAGTCCACAGCTGGAGGAAAAATTGAGTATGTAGCCAATACCAACAAGCCGATAAATCAGTGGTTTGTTGCACACGCTGCTGATATTCAGATGTTTCCCACCGCTGTTAATTTTTTGGAAGCATTGATTATTTCGATAGAAGAATATTAGGAGGAAACACAAAATGAAGACAATTTACGAAACTTATAACTCACCCCAACCAGATGGTAACTTTTATTATGTGCACAACGTATCAGATACACGGCCGACTGCTCACCCTTATACTGAGATTCCAATTCCTGACAGTCTCAAGAATGGCTTGCCAAAGTTTGACTGGATGAAGAACCAGTGGGTTGACGCCAGTGAAGATGCTCAAGCTAAAATGCTTTCAGATTTGCAAGCAGCCAAGACTAAGCTGACAGCTGACTTAAAAATCGAACAAGATGCCCGCATTGAGGCAGAAGCTGAAAACAACACAATCAAACAAGCTGTGGCAAGCATTGGGTTAAAGGTTGCTGAACTTTCGGTTCCAAACACAAAACCAGCGGAGGTGGCTGAATAATGTTCAAATGGGTAATTGATTTTTATAAGATGGGTCTCTATAACGAAGACAATTTGAAAGCTTATGTACGTGGTGGATTGATCAGCGCCAATGATTTCAAGTCTGCCACTGGCGTTGATTATCATGATTAGCGCAATTAAGCGCGACTGGCCGAGGATGCTTTTAGGCTTGCTCAACGCCATGTTGGGGTTGGTCATCATGGAAAACCCTGACTACCTTGATAACCGCGTGGCTCACTACATGACTACCAACTGGCTAGACGACTTTTCAGTCGGGCAGGCCTTTTTGATTGTCGGCGTTTTGGCAGTTGCCTTTGCCTTCACGCGACTTAAGTGGTGCCGAGCGGTGACCCTATTAGCTGGGGGTGGTGTTCAGGCGGCTTTCATTTTTGCTTTTGGATTTCGATATTTTGACGGGTCGATTAACATGACTTGGGTCTACGCCTTGTTCGCGTTTCTCTTAACATGTATCGTCGCGGGATTGGGGGACAAGACTATTGAGGGACATCAATAACACTATCATCTCATTGCTTGGCTCCGGCACCTTAGGCGTTATCATCGTTGGGGTGCTCCAATATCTTGGCAATAAACACGGCAAACTCGAAGATGAGTATCGAAATCTTTATCAAGAAGTCAAAGAAGAGCTCAAGGCTTATAAAGCGGAGCACGAAAAAGTTGAGGATGACTTGGAAAAAGAGGTCAGCGAGCTTAAAGCGACCGTGATTGAGAAAGACCGAGAAATCAGCGAGTTAAAAGGCATTTTACGTGAGGCCAAAAAGACAATCAGTGAGTACAAGCGATTAATTCGGGAGGACGAAAAAAATGGATCTAATTACAAGTCTTAATTTAGGGACGGCTGCTGAACTTGCGATTTCGGCAGTCATTATTTTTGCATTGACTCAAGCAGTGAAGCAAACACGTCTTGATAATCGATGGCTACCATGGGTTTCCATGGCAATCGGTATCGTAGCGGGTTTAGTGGCTGTCATGGCCACAAATGACAACAATTGGTTTAATGGTGGATTGATGGGGCTACTTGTTGGCGCTGCGGTCAGTGGTCTATTTGATGGTTTCAAGGGGTTCTCAAGCAAGAGTTTTGGGACAACTGAAATCATTAGTAACCCAACATCGGCAGTACTACCCAAGCAAGAAATCAGTGATGACTTATTAAAGCCATCTCCACATGAAAACGAAAAGGATGACAAGGCACAACCTAAAGGCGGTGAATAAGTTTGGGACTTCCTACAATCAATAAATCTCATACGTTAGGCCCTAACCAAGGTGACGCACGGCAAGCGATTAAGTTGATGGTTATCTTGCATGAGTCTGGCAACCAGAATGATGTGTATGATCCCAATGCCATCCTAAATGAAGTTAAGTATATGCGTATTCATTTCAACGATGCTTATGCAACATACTTTGTTGGTGGCGGCGGCCAGATTTATCAAATCGGAGAACCAGGATATGTTGCTTGGGCTGCATTATCAGCTAATCCATATGCGCCAGTTCAAATTGAACTTGCTAGGACTGCTGACCGTGCCACTTTCTTGAAGGACTACGCGACTTACATCGAGCTAGCCCGCAAGTCCGCTAAAGACTTTGGCATTCCACTCACGCTTGACACAGGTGGAGCTGGAACACCAGGCATTAAAACTCATCAATGGGTAACCAATAACTACGGCGGGGACCACGTTGACCCTTATGCATATTTTGCAAGTTGGGGTATCACCAAAGCCCGCTTAGCAACTGATTTGGCTAATGGCGTTGGGACCGTCACGCCAACCAACCCTAACATTGTGACAGTAAAATATGTGTCTGGTTATGGGGTAAATGCCTTGGATAAGTACGGCAGGCAAATTAAGGGCAGTAACTTAAGGCTGAAGCATGGCACTGCCTGGAAAGCTTTTGGCGTCTACATCCTTGGTGGTGTAGTTGCTTATGACATCGGTGGTGGCTGGTACTTACCACAGCAATACACTGATCAAGCTGGGATTGTGACAGTTAACTACGCACCGGGCTACGGTGTTTTAGCTGTCGATGCCAATGGCAAGCATATCAATGGTTCAAACGTGAAGTTCAAAACAGGGACTAAGTGGAAGAGTTCAGCAGCCCGACTAATCAAGGGCAAAGTATTCTACCAGCTGAGCAAAACAGAATTTCTAGAAGCTGCCTATACAAATGGCGGCGGATATAAATAAAAAAGAAACCCCATCGGCTTAGTTGTCGGTGGGGTTATTTTTGTGCGCTAATTCAATTTTGCGGGTAGATATTAATTCGGTCAGTTCTGCAAGGTCTGATAGGGTAGCTAGATTCTTGATGAAAGATTTTGCCGTCGACCGCTTGACGATGTATCTTTTTCGCTCTTTGTTTGCCTCATCCCATTTTTTGTTGGCGGCAATCCGCGCTGGGGACAATTTATTTTCATCCATGCTATTCGCTCCTAAATGAATTCTTTGATTAATGCTAACACGCTGAAGACGATGGCCAGTATGGCTAATACAATAGTTGCTTTTCGTCGATTGTTATTCATATTAATGACATGGTACAATGGGTACAACAAACAAGGGCTTATGCCCTTGCTCTTTCTAGAACCAGCTCTTGATGAAGGCCAACATCGAAATGATGAATGATAAGACCGCCAGTCGATATTCATTGATTTCGCGTTGCTCTTTCTTGAGCCGGTTCTTTTTTGTTACCCTTGAACCGATGTCTTTCACCTCCTCCCTATGTCTATTATAATACACGTTATAACGTGTATAGTCAACACTTTTGTGCGATGTTTTTACAATTTTTTTCAAACAAAAAAGGCCGCCACTAGGGCGGTCTATTTTTATTCAATCGAGTCCCACGACGCCACGGCTTCTGATATCAAGGACTGATACCATTCATGCATCTCAGAATCACTACCCACAGCTATCACGGTAACAGCAACCCCCCATGGGTCCTGCGCGATTATCACGACTCTACCATCAGGCAAAAGATACGATTGACTTTCCATTTCTTAACCTCCTTTTATATTGGAAGATTACGCAAAAAAATAGCCACCTCAACGGGTGGCCAGCGTGTGCAAGCTTATATTTTTCAACTACATTTCAACTACATTCTGAGTAAATCAGATGACACGATATGACATTTTAGCTTCATAAAAACACTGATTCTTCAATGTTTTTACACGATATACCCAGATATAACTTTCATAATATGGAGATGACGGGAATCGAACCCGTGTCCATCAATCTCACGCCATGCAGGTCTACACTCATAGTTGACTAATTTGAATTTCACCAAGGTGACGCGCCAGCCAACGCGGCTAACTCACCATGGCTAACCTGATTATCTCTCCAGCCAACATTCAGGTGGGATGTTGGCTGTGTAGCTCAATTAATTTGAGACCCCAAACCCGCCCCTTGAGCAAAGACGGTGGGATCACACTAAGCTGTTATTTAGGCAGCTAAAGCGTAAGAGTTTTCGTTGTTTGCAGTTAATAAACTGTTCCGTTGTTAACGGAGCCGAGCCTCCGGAATGCACCACATGGGCAATAATCAATGTCGAGACCATTACATCCCCATAAACTTGCAACGTGTAGTGTAGCACGCTTGGTGAAAGATTGTCAAACAATGCCCAACGTGCTAGGCTTTATAAAGAAAATACGGGGATGGAGGCTCGCGATGATTCTATTATTTGCTGGCGGGATTCAGATTGTCATTGGATTGAGTTTCTTAATCCTTCCCGCTCGAAAACCCAGTAGTCTATATGGCTACACATCGTATTTAGCGAGTGTGAATGAGACGGGCTTTCACTTAGCCCAGAAATGGGCTCGGCAGACCTTACTCCTGACAGGGATCGTCCTAGTGTTAGCAGGATGGGCGATTCGATGTTTGCAATGGGATAAGTTCTTTATTTTGTGGCTTTTTATTGCAGTGCTATCGTTTCTGCCGGTTTTCGTGCAGACAGAAACACGCCTAAAAAAGTACTTAATTAGTATTGATGAATTACCAGTCGATTATGTGGATCCAGACGAAGCCTTGAAGAATCGCGGTCGTCGGCGCCATTAGGAGGAACCAAGATGAAGATATTAATGATTGAAGATAACCAAAGTGTTGCTGAAATGATGGGTATGTTTTTCCAAAAAGAGAATTGGGAAGTCGTTAATGCCTATGACGGGGAAGAAGGGCTTGCCCAATTTAAAGCCGATCCGGAAGGATTTGACATCATTACCTTGGACTTGAATTTGCCCAAGATGGATGGCATGCAGGTTGCCAAAGAGATCCGGCAACTGAGTCAAAGTGTGCCCCTTATTATGTTGACCGCACGAGATACTGAAAGTGACCAGGTCCTGGGTCTTGAATTGGGCGCTGACGATTATGTCACGAAGCCGTTCTCACCAATGACGTTGGTGGCGCGGATTAAGGCGCTGCACCGTCGGGCCGAAGTCAGCGAGACCCAAAGCCCCGCAACAGAATCAGCGGACGCCGACTATGATGTTGAGACCAAGCACTTCAAGCTCAGCACGAAAACTCGGGAAGCCTTTTTGGATGATGTCCCGATTGAGGGCCTGACCCCTAAGGAGTTTGACTTGTTACACACGCTGGCCGGCAATCCTAAGCAAGTGTTCTCACGAGAACAATTATTGCAACTCATTTGGGACTATGAATATTACGGTGATGAGCGAACCGTTGATGCACACATCAAGAAGTTACGCCAGAAGATTGAAAAGGTTGGCCCTCAAATTATCCAGACGGTTTGGGGTGTTGGCTATAAATTCGATGATTCGGGACTTGATGTCTGATGAAATTGATTTATCAACAGATGTTGGCGTTTTTGGGCGTGATTCTCGTCACGCTCGCCGTGATCAGCATCTTGTTTATTCGGTCAACGACTAATACCGTCTGGGAAAACAACTTTACCCAACTCGAGCAATATACCGAAGTTCTGAAGAATAACTCGTTGGTCCAAGTGGGTGATAATCAGTTCATGATTAACAGCAATTTTATTGCCACTTCGGAGAACGTGCTCCAAGACCAGCATGTCCATTTCATTATTTATAATTCAAAAAATACCGCGGTGTATCCCACCAATAGCAGTCGGACTCCGCGCGGGATTGACGACGATGACTGGGCGCAACTGAAGAAGGGCAACGCGGTTTCGGTGCGAGAATTGGCACGCAACCCCGCTGATGGCTCTCAGCAGAGCATGACAATATACTACAAGCCCGTTTTCCTCAGCGGTAAGCTACTTTTTGTCATCTCAGCTTTTGCACCTGTTGAAACGATTCAAACCGCCATTGGTAAGACGGAACACAACCTGCTGATTGGGTTCTTATTATCAATGCTAGCGGCGATTATTGTGAGTTATATTGTGGCGCGCTATCAAGTTCGGCGGATTAATCAATTGCGCCAAGCCACTCATCAAGTGATGAATGGGGATTATGACGCGCCTATTGCGACGAAGTTCAAGGGCCATGACGAGATTACTGATCTGGCTATTGATTTTCAGAACATGGTGAACTCCTTGAAGGCCAGTGAAGCCGAGATTGAACGGCAGGAGGGCCGCCGCCGGCAATTCATGGCTGATGCTGCCCATGAGATGCGGACGCCGCTGACGACGATTAATGGCATCCTAGAGGGTTTGGCTTATGATGTTATCCCCGAAGAATCAAAGGCAAAAAGTATTGAACTCATGCGCAATGAAACCAATCGCCTGATTCGACTGGTGAATGAGAATCTTGATTACGAAAAAATTCGGACCAATCAGATTATTCTCAAGAAGACCCAGTTCAACGGTCAAGTCGATTTGGCCAACATAGTTGAGCAGCTGAAACAGAAGGCGGACGCCGCTAACGATGACGTTGTTTTGAATGCACCAGCAGAATTAACTGTTTATGCGGACCACGATCGATTTGTGCAGGTCGTCTTCAATATCGTTCAAAATGCCATCCAGTTTACAGATCATGGCACCATTACAATCACAGCCAAGAATGGCGTTCATCAAACTGAAATCAGTGTTTCTGATACTGGAATCGGGATGACGGCCGATCAGGTGAAGAACATTTGGGAACGGTACTACAAGGCTGATCCATCGCGGAAGAATACCGCCTATGGTGAATCGGGCTTGGGCTTAGCCATTGTGCATCAGCTGATTAGCCTCCACGGCGGCAGTATCGAAGTTGATTCCAAGTTGCATGAAGGCACGACCTTCAGTTTCACCTTCCCAGATGAAGCCACAGCGCCTAAACAAAAAGCCGTCAACAACGGCGAAGCAACAGAAGCCTAAAAAAACACCCCGATACGATTATCGGGGTGTTTTTGTGCGGTAATGGTGGTTGGTTAGGCTGGTCGCCAGACAATCTTTCAAGCTGGTAGGGATAAGGCATCGGCTTCATAGGTTGCGACAGGTGTGCTATTCAGCAAGCTATGGTCAGCCGTTAAAATGATGAGACTGGCCTCTGTTGCTTTCACAGCCTGAGTGGCATCAACGAGAAAATCACGCATCTCTGCAGCTGATAAGGCAGCTTGACTGTCTTCCATGAAAATATAGCGTTTGCCTGCCAAGATACTCCGGAAAAATTGGATGTCCACGCTTTGTCGCAAACTGATGCTCTGAGCACTTTGCTCAAGGTACACCGTATCGTGTTGCAGAAAGCTGGGGACTAGTTCTAGCGGCTTCACGTTGCCATTAATGAGTAGGTTCGCCTTCACCGACAAATAAGGGATGATGGCCGTATGCGTCGTTGAAATGAGTCCAATCGTCCGCATTAGATTATGCTGCATGAAGCGATTGACATAGTCTTGGTATTGGTTAGCTGTCTGAGTATTGTCTCGGGTGCTGATAAAATAGATCCCTGGTTCAGCAAAGAGATTAGCTAACAGGGCGTTTAATGTTTTTTTAGTTTTGGATTGAAAGAATAGCATGCGCAACCTCCTAATGGGCGAGTGAATCTCGCTTCGCAAAAGCGCGGATGAATCCCGCCGCTAATAGATGTGACAATAGTATGAGCCCAATGCCAGTCAGGAACACCAGCAAGAAGGGTTTTGGATAAACTAACAGCGAGTCCGACACCGGTGCTGCTGCGAATAGTAGTGATTGATCAGAGAAGCCAGTCAGTTGGTGATCAAAAATCCGACTAAATTGGGTGTTGAATTGGCGCAAAAGCGCGCGGCCACCAGCACTATTCTGGAATAAGCCTTGGTTTAACTGATTCCACCAGGCCGTGATTCCACCAGAAATAATCAGTAGAACCAAACTCACGCCGATAAAAACTGCAGTGAACGTAAACATGGACTCGGTGGCATACTGCAGGGCAACTTTGGTGGGCGACTTGCCAAGAAGTAGATATGATCGTGACTCAGCAGCACGGCGATAAGCGGCGCTGATGGCTAGTCCCAGGTTGAATAAGAAGAAAATACCGGCAGCTGCTAGGAACCAAAGCTGATAATTAGCATCAAGTAACGCGTGGGCGGCCGCGACACGATTAGTAATAACAATCGCTTGTTCATTGCTTAAATTCAAATCACTTAAACGTTGGTTAAATTGGAGGTTGGCGAGGCTATTGAAATTTTGACTTGTGAGCAGAAATAATCCCACAAGGACAAATCCGATCGTGATAGTGGCCAGCACCAGGTGATGCCACCGGTGGTAGCCAATGCCTCGAATGGTCCTTTCAATAAATCGCACGCTGATCACCTCATCTTTACTATTTGTAGTATACGAATCACTTTTGAACAATTTATGAACTTCTACCGATTAATCAACGGACTTTGACGCGTTTGATCGGCTTAAATCGCAAAAAGCACCCGCGGCCCATCATAAAACAAGGACGTAAGTGCTTTTTGGGGTAATTATTGCGGTGCTTGGCTACTACTGTCTGTTTGCTCGGTTGAAGTTGTGTTGCTCCGATTTGCAATGGCTGGTGGATAAGTCGTCAACGGACTGGCATCAGTGGCAAATTCGGGCGCGTCGGTTTTGTACAGGTCAACGGTACTCTTAGATTTATGTTGTGAGAACACTGAAGTCGACTTATTACCGAGCGTTTGTTCTTCTGCTAGCATTTGCTGCAAGCCTTGCAAGTAGTTGACTTTAGCCGGGTCAATCGGTTTAAAGTCGGGTGGTACGTAGAAGCGTAATAGGTTCTTATTAGCGACTGTATCGGACAAGTCAAGTTCTTCATCGACCCGCTTCTGCCAAGCCGTCATTTCCTTTTTAAGCGCTTCTGAAGGCATTAACGCCTCACCAGTCTGATTTGCGTACACTTTACTGCCCAGCACCGTGTAGTTAGGTGTGACGTAATTGTGATTACGTAAGGCGACCAGTTGCTGATGATCAGGCGATAGCAAGTCACTCCCGAATTGAACGTATTGCTGGGAATTGATGCCCAGCAGGTGCAGCAGTGTTGGCAGAACGTCAATTTCGCCACCGTATTGGTCCTGAATGCCCCCTTTAAGACCAGGGGAATAGAACATCAGCGGCACGCGTTGTAAGGCAGTATTGTCGAAACTCGTCCAATTGGCTGGATCTTTGCCTAATAGTGGGGCTAGCGTTTGGTTGCGATCGTTACTGATGCCGTAATGGTCGCCGTAGAGCATGACGAGAGAAGTTTTGTCCAAGCCGGAGGCCTTTAAGTAATCAAAGAATTCTTTCAAGGCTTGATCAAGATAATGGGCGGTTTTGAAATAACCATTAATTGTGGCATCATCAGTGCCCGCATCAGGGAAGTTTGAATCTTCATCCGTGATAAAGAACGGATAGTGGTTGGTCGTGGTAATGATTTTGGTGTAGAACGGCTGCTGCAAATGTTCCAAGTACTTGATTGATTCGCCAAAGAGAAGCTTGTCTTTAATCCCGTATTCGGTCGCAGCGCCACCCTCATGGTCGTAGAAATTGCCGTCAAAGAAATATTGGTAACCCAGACTTTTGTACACGTTATTTCGATTCCAGAAACCACCGGAGCCGCCATGAAAGACGGCGGTCGTATAACCCTTGGTCTGGTTCAAGATGGCTGGAGCCCCTTGGAAGGTATTGTCTGTCCCTAACGAGGTGAAGAGCGAACCAGTGGGGAGTCCAAATGTGCTCGTCTCTAACATATTTTCCGCATCGGAAGTTTTACCCAGACCGACTTGGTTAAAGAAATTGCTAAAACTCAAGGTATTCTTATTTCGATATAAGGAGTTTAGGAATGGCGTGACTTCCTGTCCGTCAACTTTCATCCCAATTAGGAATTGTTGGAAACTTTCCAAGTGAATGATAATGACATTCTTGCCGGCTGCTTGGCCAAAATAGGCCGGGTTGGGGGCGGCGTAGTGACTACGGACGTATTTCAGAACGCTATCCATGTCGGCACTGTCAGCGGTGGCCCGCACTTGATTGGTTTGCGCAGTCTTAACACCGTCGTACACGGTGAATGGCATTAAGCCTAAGTATTTAACAATGTAATTGCGATCAAAGGTTCGCGTCAGTAATTGAGGTCGATTCAGTTCGCTAATCGCCATGTTCAAACTAAACAAGGCAATCCCAATCACAGTGATGGCTTGAGGAAAATGAAATGCCACTGGCTTACGATCCAGAACCAAACCAAAGTGTGGCCAGCGCAGCGGCTGCTTGTGGATATACCGGACGAGATTGAAGACCCCAAAACCAAGATAGGCCAACAGGCCAGCAAGCAAGTCGAACACATAGATGATATCGCTTGGACGAACCATATTCAGAGAACTTGCACCCAGTCCCTGGGCGACCTTAGACACCCCTAGAATGGTGTTAATCGTCATGAAGTCACTAAATTCGCGGTAATAAAGCACATTGGCCACGAGTAAGACAATCGATAAGGTGTAAACGATAATGGCCGTAAGATAGGCACGTTTCGGTGCTTTTACGTACAGGGATAACGAAAGCAGGGCGATACTAATCCCAATGGGGTTAACGACCAAAATGATTTGTTGAAGAATCCCCGTTGCCCCAAGTGAGAAGTCAATATAGTAGGCAAACAAGGTTTTCGCCCACAACAATACGAGTAACACGCAGAGAAAGCCACTGCGCGTGGTTTTTAACCAATTCATGAAGAGGCGCAATCATGCTTCCCCCTTTCTGTCTTGCCTATTGTACCCGTTAAACTGAATGACCAGCAACTCAAAAAAGCGTAAGATTTGCCAAAGTCACGCAAATTTTGCCGCGATGAGGCGTCAGTTTGTTATCATATTACGGAGGAGGGGTTGCATTGCTGTTTCTAAAACCATTATATCTTTGGGTTGCTGCGCACTATGCAACCCGAATTAATCACTTTCCATTAATTACGCTTATTTTTCAAAGCATTGACAAGACCATTTTTTACCTATTGATTTTTCTAATCTTACGTTGGGTTTGGCGGGGCGTGCACCACAAGCGCTTGCATTGGGGACAAGAATTGCGTTTGGTCCTACTGGTGACTTACTTACTTTTACTATTTAACTTGACTGTCTTTCGCGATGCCTATTTCCCGTGGGATCTGCAACTATACTGGCATCGGCCGTTGTCGGTTATTAATTGGCGGCCGCTGGTCGAAACGGTCAAATTAACCGAAGGGGCCAGCATGATTGACTTCTGGTATCAATCCTTGGGTAATGTGTTGTGGTTTATGCCTTTGGGCTTTTTGTGGCCGTTGGTCCATCCACAGAAATCAAATTGGGGGCGCATGTTCTTTGTTGCAGTCTGTTTCTCACTGAGTATTGAGGCCTTGCAATTTGTCCTTAATACCGGCGTGACTGACATTGATGATGTGATTTTTAATACGTTGGGTGGCGTCCTTGGCTACTTGTTACTGCCAAAAAAATGGATTCACGCCCACGGGCATGCCTAGCTTGTCTTGAGATGTAAAGCATCTTTGGAGAGGCTATTTTTTGTTTTCTCATCGTTTTTTAACTGGTCTAGACAGATTGAAAATTTATGAAAACTTGCAATAATAACACGAGTTTTCTTGAAGGCGTTTCCATTGTTGAAACCGCTTAAAAATGCGCTTGCTTTGAAAACGAAATCAATGTAGAATCATATTTCGTTATTTAAATTTAAAACTCATATAAACAGAAAGAGGAAAGACCATGGCGATTATTCTTGCATTAATTCCAGCCTTAGCATGGGGCTCCATCGGGTTGGTCAGCGGTAAATTAGGCGGTAACGCCTATCAACAGACATTAGGGATGACCCTCGGGGCATTAGTTTTTGGGATTGGGACTTTCTTAGTGGCTCAACCCGCCATGGATATGAAAGTTTGGGCTTTGGGGATTCTATCCGGGCTATTCTGGAGTCTGGGCCAAAGTCAACAATTCCAATCCATGAAGTTCATGGGGGTTTCACTGACTGTGCCGATTTCAACCGGGATGCAGTTGGTGGCCAACACCTTGGCTGGTGCTTTGCTGTTTGCTGAATGGCGGACCAGCAAGGATGTTTTCTTGGGTCTCTTAGCTTTATTCCTATTGATTGCTGGGGCTTACCTCACCTCTAAGAAGGAAAAGAGTGACGCTTCCGCAGGCGACTCCGTGGGCAAGGGCTTACGGACACTGCTGATTTCAACCATTGGCTACGCGGGTTACACCATTGTGATCACGGCAGGACATCTGGATGCGTTAGCCGTTGTCTTACCACAAAGTATTGGGATGGTCATTGGCGCAAGTCTCTTTGCCTTTGGTCATGACGCCTTCGCTAAGGGCACTTGGAAGAATATTCTGACCGGTTTACTTTGGGGCACTGGGAATGTCTTCATGCTATTGTCCATCAAGCCTGTTGGTTTAGCCGTTTCTTTCTCACTAGCACAGATGGGGATTGTTATCTCAACCTTTGGATCAATTTATTTACTGGGCGAGAAGAAAACCCACAAAGAAATGCGCTACGTCACAATCGGGAGCTTATTGGTTATTCTTGGTGGTATCGTGCTTGGTATTATGAAATAAAAGATAATTTAAACAATCCCGCACTATTCATATTTTTATGAAGAGCTGCGGGATTTGCTTGATTTTTCGGGCAATAGCGCATAGAGTTTAAGTTGAATTTACTTCAAATTTATAGGAGGATTGCCCATAATGGCTCACATCTCTTTTGATTCATCAAAGCTCGGCAAGTTTGTGCACGATAACGAACTTGGCCAAATGCAAGCGCTGGTTACAGCTGCTGATAAAGAATTACGCGAAGGTACCGGTGCTGGTGCAGATTTCCGCGGTTTCCTTGATTTACCTACTAACTATGATAAGGATGAATTCGCTCGGATTAAAGATGCTGCTAAGCAGATCCAATCTGATTCTGAAGTGTTTATCGCGATTGGGATTGGTGGTTCATATCTTGGTGCCCGCATGGCCATCGACTTCTTATCCCACACGTTCCGTAATGCCGATCCTAATTTGAAGTTCCCTGAAGTTTACTTTGCTGGTAACTCAATTTCTAGCTCATATTTGTCTGACTTATTAGACATCATCGGCGACCGTGACTTCTCATTGAATGTTATTTCAAAGTCAGGGACAACGACTGAACCTTCAATCGCTTTCCGGATTCTGAAGGCCAAGTTAATCGAAAAGTATGGTAAGGAAGGCGCTGTTAAGCGCATCTACGCCACAACTGATCGGGCTAAGGGTGCCTTGAAGACTGAAGCCGACGCTGAAGGCTACGCTGAATTCGTTGTGCCAGATGACTTAGGTGGCCGTTACTCAGTGATGTCTGCTGTAGGTCTGTTACCAATTGCTGTTGCCGGTGGCAATATCGACGACATGATGCGCGGTTTAGGCGATGCTGCTAAGGAATACAGCAGTGACGATTTGTCTAAGAACGAAGCTTATCAATATGCTGCAATGCGTAACATCCTTTACCGGAAGGGTTACACCACGGAATTACTTGAAAACTACGAACCAACCTTGCAATACCTTGGCGAATGGTGGAAGCAATTAATGGGTGAATCTGAAGGTAAGGACCAAAAGGGGATTTACCCATCAAGTGCTAACTTCAGTACTGACTTGCACAGTTTGGGCCAATACATCCAAGAAGGTTTACGCAACTTAATGGAAACTGTTGTCTGGGTTGAAAATCCTACCCACGACTTGAAGATTCCCGCGGAAGCTGGCAACTTGGATGGCTTAGGTTACCTTGAAGGCCGGTCAATGGCTGAAGTTAACCGCAAGGCTTACGAAGGGGTTGTGCTTGCCCATACCGACGGCGGTGTCCCTGTGATGACCGTTTCGATCCCTCAACAAGATGCTTACACGCTTGGCTATATGATCTACTTCTTTGAAGCAGCAGTTGCTATTTCTGGTTACTTGAACGGGATTAACCCATTTGACCAACCTGGTGTCGAAGCTTACAAGAAGAACATGTTTGCCCTCTTGGGTCGCCCTGGTTATGAAGAAATGACCAAGGAACTCAACGCACGCTTGTAATTTAATTTGAAATACCCACAAACCATGCTTTGGTTTGTGGGTATTTTTTTGATTTGGCTGTAATCTTGCAATAAACACGTGTTATATTACGTCAATGTTATCACGTCCTGTTTACGTCACGGCATTGTAATCTTATCCATACTTGGCTGTCATGTTGAACGTCTAGTATAAGCATCATCAACCGACGCACACAGGAAAGGAAATTGATATCTTGAAACTTAAAACTCTTTTATTCGCAACTGCAGCAACATTGACACTTGGCTTTGCAGGCTTGAGCACAGGCACAGCACATGCCGCTTCTGACAATGGTAACGGCACTGTGACCGTGCAAGCCGGTGATACTTACATGAGTATTGCTAAAACGTACAATATGAGCATTCCAAGTTTAGAAACACTGAATGGCCGCACTGTTGGTGGATATGACTTAATTCACGTTGGCGATATTGTCAAAGTTCAAGGCACTGTCCAACAGAGTACTGTTGCGCAAGCACCTGTTCAACAAACAACGACGACCGCAGCGCCAACGACGACAACTTCAAGTACCGTTAACTATGGTAGCTCCCTGAAGTCTTACGTCTTAAACAAGATGGTCGCTGCAACAGGCGTTTCTGCTTCCACATGGGATGCCATCATTACCCGTGAATCTGGCTGGCAAGCGACTGCGCAAAACCCAAGTAGTTCTGCACACGGCTTGTTCCAAAGCCTCTGGGTCAACGGTAGTAACGATGTCGATACCCAAATTGCTGATGCCATTCGTTTATATAACGCTGCTGGCATGAGTCCATGGGCCCTTTAATTTAAATACTAATGATGTTGCGGTCGCCGTTTCGGCGACCGCTTTTTTTGTTAAGTTTTGCTCACTAAGGCCGCTAACCTTTGCTATGCCGTGGCCGCTTGCCTATACTGAAATTAAATGATAATTCGGAAGGTGACAGAATGCTTAATATTGGTGTGATTGGGTTGGGCAACATTGCGCAAAAGGCATACCTGCCTGTGTATGCGGGTCTACGGTCTCAAGTTAACTGGCAAATTCAAACGCGGGATCAAGATAAATTGGCCGCAATCGGCCAACAATACGGATTTAAGACGACCACTTCTTTAGCGAGCCAGGAAGGACTCGACGCCGTGATGATTCACACGCCAACTGCTACCCATTACGACCTGATTCGGGATTTTCTACTGCGTGGGGTCAATGTCTATGTTGATAAGCCAATTAGTGAGAATTTCGCTGAGGTAGAGGATCTTTATCGGTTGGCTGCTGACCGCCAACAGCTGCTGACGGTTGGCTTCAATCGTCGCTTTGCGCCGATTAATCAGGAACTGGCGCAAGTGGCTGACAAGAATGCAGTGACCGTGCTCAAGACACGGACTGAAGATTTAGAGGACACCAAATTTGCTTTATTTGATCTAATGATTCATCCCGTCGATACAGCGCTGTTTCTGGCTGGATTTCCTGATCCACAAAATGTTCACTATAGTCTCCATCAAAATAAGGACCATCAACTTGAACAGGCGTCGGTGACGTTCACCGGTAATGGCCTGCGCGCAGAAGCCCGCGTTAATATGGTGGCTGGGACTAATTATGAAGAAGCGACTGTTGAAAGCTCGCATGGGATCAGTCGCAGTATCAATTTGGGCCAACACCAGCAATTGGAGGGCCAGACTGAACAAGTCCAAGCCGCGCCAGACTGGGAGCCGACTTTGGTGACGCGAGGGTTTGATCCGCTGGTTCGCGCTTTTGTTCAGGCCATTGCCAGTCACGATCAGAATCCCGTCTCCCCAGAATCGAGCCTTCGGAGTCATAAATTGATTGCCGACTTGATCAGTCAACTCTGAGTTATCCAGCCATTTAAAAAAGCGTTCGTCCCCAGTTCATCGGGTGTGAACGCTTTTTAAATGCTTGAGCCTTATTTCCGTTTACCAAAAATGATGGTGATGATGCCAGTTGCGACTGTTAACATGCCGGCCATGGTGGCCAGGCCGCCGAAAACGGTTGTGGCAATGCCGATTGGGCGTAAGTTTTTGTTCTTCACAGCTAGTCCTCCTTATGTGGTACCCTAAGTGTAACGCAACGGCGTGGCATCTAGGTAGGAGGAATAATGATGTATCAATCAAACTTTATGGCAACAGCAGCACAGCTCGCAATGGATAACGTCACCAGTGGGGATGGCGGGCCGTTCGGCTGTGTCATCGTGAAGGATAATCAGGTGATTGCCCAGGGTCACAATCAAGTGTTAATCGACCATGATCCCACCGCCCACGGTGAAATTGTGGCCATTCGCCGGGCCGGACAAGTTTTGAAAACGCATGATTTAACAGGGTGCGTGCTGTACACCTCTGCCTATCCTTGTCCTATGTGTTTGAGTGCCATCATTTGGGCCAACATCAAAACCGTCTACTATGGCAATACTGCTAAAGACGCAGCGGAAATCGGGTTCCGCGATGATGCCATTTATCAGTACATTGAGGCCGGTTTGGAAGGGCCAACCTTGAATCTGAGTCAACACGATCGAAGTCTCACGCTGCCAGCATTTACCGCCTACCAAGATCAGCAACGAACCTTATACTAAAAACAATAAGTTTTTCATGCCGATTTCTAATTGAGTTTTGTAATATAACATTGCATATTTATTCCCAAACATTGCATAAAGCCACGCCGTTTTCACTGTCTAAAGTCGAACGGCGTGGCTTTTGTTGTTGTGTAATATTTTTGCAATCAAAAATACACTTGTCGGGCTTTAGATTGTGTGCCAATATAGGTAAGCGGGTTAACTGTTACCCTGAAATCTAACGAAAAAGCTTTTTATTTATTCATATTTAATTCAATGCGAGAAAGAGGTAAAGCATGGAAAAACAACCGACTTTAGTGACGCCAAAGGTTAAAGCTGCCACCGGCAGTACCTTGGTGCTGATTGTAGGCTTATTGTTAGCTATCTTGTTTGCTGCATCGACAGCGTATTCTGGGATGAAGGCCGGGCTCACTGTGGCCGCAGGGATTCCCGGGGCCATTATTGGATCGACTGTGGTGCGGGCGTTTGCACGTAAGCAAGGGTTTGCTGGTGTGAACCAAATGCAGGGCATGGCCAGCGGTGGGGAGACGGTTGCCAGTGGGATTATTTATGTCCTGCCAGCAGTTTTACTAATTGGGGCCCAGTTTAATTTCTTAGAAGCGGCGTTAGTTGGCATCTTAGGGCTGACATTTGGTGTTGGCGTTTCAGCTATCGTCGAGCAGCATCTATTGATTAATCAGGCGCAAGTTTTGATTTATCCCGAAGCAATGGCGATTAGTGAAACTATTCGGGCATCTGCTGAAGGTGGCACTGGGCTCAAAATGATGGGCGCAGGGTTTGGGATTGGCGGCCTGATTACGTTGGTGACCAGCTCGGTTTTTGGCTGGGTTAACAATCACTTCGTTCTCTTCGGAGACAAGGGTTATCGCTGGAAGTTTGAGTTGGAAGTCAATCCACTACTTGCTGGGATCGGCTTTATTGTTGGCCTTGATGTGGCGGTTAAAATGTTTGCTGGTTCGCTGCTAGCCAACTTTGCGATTGTTCCGCTCATTGGTTACTTTACAGATATGGCACAATCATCCGCTCACGTTTGGAACGCGGCGGGCACGGCAGTCAGTTCGCTCGATTTTGACGGCATTGTCAGCGGGTATACCAAGTATCTCGGGGCTGGCATGATGTTGGCTGGCGGGATTATTGGCGCCCTGAAATTGGTGCCGATTATTGTGAGCTCTTTGAAAGCAACTTTGGGGAGCAACCAAGCTAAATCGAAGCTCGGTATCGGCTTATTGATTTTCTCGAGCTTGGGCGTGCTGGCTGTCGCAACTGGCTTGTCTGGCAACTTATGGTTAGGTTTACTGGCCGGAGGCTTATCATTGCTGTTGGCATTTGTTTTCGTGGTGGTGGCTGCAAATCTCACGGGGACTTTAGGGACTTCGAATCTACCAGTTTCCGGGATGACCATTGCTAGTTTGGTCTTACTGACCCTGTTATTTGTTGTAATGGGCTGGACCGACCTTGCCAACACTCGGACCTTGTTACTCTTGGCGACCTTTGTTGTGACCGCCATTAGTATCGGTGGAGGCTACAGTCAAACGCAAAAAGCGACCGTATTGATGAAGGCTGATCGGGCTGTGATGCAACGGCGCTTCTTATTAGCTGCTGGTGTTGGGACTCTGACCGTGATTGGCGTCATTTTACTGCTGAAGAATCAATTGGTCTCAGATGCTGCCGTACCAGTATTTGGTTTGCCACAAGCCAATTTGATTGCGACGTTGACCAGTGGAATTCTGACCGCGCAATTACCGTTTAACATTATTATCATCGGTATTGTGATGGGAATCGTGATGTATTTCCTTAAACTGCCAATTATGACGGTCGCCATTGGTTTCTACTTGCCAATGGCCACCACGTCGATTATTCTTGTCGGCGCGCTGATTCGCGTGTTGATTGAATTTAAGAACGACAACGCCAAAACGCAAGTCCAAAATGGGGTTAGCCTGTCATCCGGTCTGATTGCTGGGGGCTCTATTGTTGGCTTAATTGGGATTCTGTTATCAGTCAGCGGCTTGATTCAGCCTGGGGTACCTGCAGGTTTGCTTGGGACTAACACTGCGGCGGTGCTGCTCTTAGTCTTCTTAGTGGGTGCGATGGTTGCGGTCTTGTGCCGGAAATCAGTGAAAAATTAATCTGGCTTGATTAAAGCCCTAGGCTCCCCTACACTTAGATTTATTCAAAGAGTAGGGGAGTTTTCAAATATGCAATTGCTTAGTATGATTCTCGTTGTTTTGGTTGGCCTTGAGGCGTTTTTCATTATGGGACTCGAAATGTTTGGTTCCCAGACTGCCTTTGCTGCACAAGCTTTCGGTGTGCCCTTAGCGACCTTAAAAGATCCTCAAGTGAAGACTTTGATGGGTAATCAAGGCCTGTACAATGGCTTCATTGGCGTTTTGATTTTCTTTGCCCAATTCTGGTTAGCTGGAACAGCTAGCGTTCAGACAGTGTACTTAGCCTTAGCGATGGTCATCGTCGCCGCAATTTATGGCGGTATAACTGCGACCCGGCAAATTCTGTGGGTTCAAGGATTACCAGCCTTGCTCGCAATCATTGCTTTTTACTTCGCGCATTAACCACGAAAGGATTTATTTATGAAAGGGATTCTGTTGATCAATCTTGGTACCCCCGAACGGCCAGATGCACCGGCGGTCAGGGCGTATTTGCACGATTTTTTAGGCGACCCGCGGGTTATAAGGACTAATCGTATTTTATGGTGGGGGATTCTCCATGGCATGATTCTGCCATCGCGGCCGAAGAAGTCAGCGGCCCTTTATCAGAAAATTTGGACAGATGAAGGCTCACCGCTTGAAGTCTACACGAAGCAACAGACTGCTGCCCTTCAGACTCGGTTCTCTGATCGGATTGTGCGTTATGCCATGTGTTACAGCAATCCTCGGATTCCCACCGTGCTTGGTGAAATGGCGGATTTGGGGGTCGATGATTTGACCATCATTCCGCTTTATCCTCAGTATTCAAGCACCACTACTGCAGCTACATTTGATCAAGTGCAGGCCTATTATCGTAATCAGATGCACATGCCGGCGCTACACTTGGTCAGTGACTTTAGCCAAAATCCATTATATGTTCAAGCCATCGCGGACCGCATTGATGCAACGGTTCAAACACTGGATCCGGACTTAATTTTATTCTCGTATCACGGCATTCCCGAAAGTTATGTCCGTGACGGTGACCCTTATGCCACTCGATGCGAGAATTCTACGGCTTTAATTCTCAAAGCATTGAAAACGGCCCCCAAAACGCAATTGACCTACCAGTCCCGGTTTGGCCGGGATCCATGGTTGGGACCCGCAACAGACGAGACTTTGAAGCAGTTGCCCGCAGCTGGAGTCAAGCGGGTGGCCGTCATCGCCCCGAGTTTCACATCTGATTGTCTAGAAACTTTATATGAATTAGATATGGAAAATCGGATGTACTTTGAAGCGGCGGGTGGGGAACATTTCACCATGATTGCACCCTTCAACAACGACGCGGACTTTGTTGACGTATTGGAAAATATTGCGTCAGTTTATTAATCGCATTCGGCCGTGAGCGACTCACGGCTATTTTTGAGGGGTGGAACAGATGGCAACATTTGCACGAGCGACTTTGACAGATCTACCGGCCATAGTGGCCATTTATAATCAAAATATTGCGGGTCATATGGTGACAGCGGATTTGGCGCCCGTGACAGTCGTTGAGCGGCGTCCATGGTTTGAAGCCTATTCGGACGCCTACCCCCTGTGGGTTCTCAAAGACGAAATAGCAGTGATTGGTTGGGTTGGTCTAGAACCATTTTACGGTCGCGCTGCCTATGCGCATACCGCTGAAATCAGTTTATACATAGATCAGGATCAGACACACCACGGTTTTGGCCAGGCTAGCCTTGATTTTGTTCAGACCCAGTTGCCACGTCTCCGAATTAACACGCTTCTGGCCTATGTCTTCAGTCACAATCTACCGAGTGCGAAGCTTTTTGCAAAAAATGGCTTCGAGACCTGGGGGCATCTGCCAGACGTTGCGGTCTTAGACAAGCAGTTGCGCAGTTTAGATATTTTAGGTCGCCATTACCTTTAATTTTTGTTTAAGTGGGCTAGGCAAAGCGTTAAACCCGGCGTAGTCTTGTTGATAAGAATGGCGGTGAAGTCGGTGAAACGATTCTTGGACTGGTGGCGCCAAGCCAAACGCGATTGGCATGAGATTGTCGCTACCGGCGCACTCACCACCGATATGCCAACAAGGGGGACAAAAGATGCGCAGCGCACGAAAACCTAAACGAAAAAAGTGGCCCTGGATTAGCCTTATCCTCATTGTGGCAGTGGGTTTGCTCATTGCATTCATTGGGCCGCTGAATAATGGGGCTCGAAGCTTGAACCACAATCAAGATACGGCTATGGATACTGCCGTGAAGCGTCAGGTCACCAACAGACTTGAGGCGGCTAAGACGGGCGATCCAACAACGGACAGCATTATTGATACTAGTGTGGCAAAAATTAAGCAAACGCCGATGGCAACCTTGATGAAGGCGGCTGACAACCAGCAGCAATTAACCACCTTGCTCAGTCAAGCAACCGGACTGCCGACGAGTGTGACTGCGCCCGCTAGTTCGAGTCTCTTCCAGGATACTGACTTGAATGCCATTCGCGAGGACTTCGCGGCTGGTAGATGGACGCAGGTCATCCTGGATAGTCGCAACCTCCCAAAAAATTCTGCGCTTTCAGCGTTACTTCAACAGCCAAATCACTAGTATTGGCCCCAAAAAGTCGTTGACATCTGTTTACATTTCGGTAAACTATAAAGAGTACTTGACGACATTGCCCGTTGGTCAAGGGGTTAAGACGTCGCGTTCTCAGCGCGAAAACACGGGTTCGAATCCCGTACGGGTGAGAAATAAGTAAAAAGGCCCCCGAAATCCTTTATAGGTTTTCGGGGGTTTTTTGTTGGCCCAGATGGCTTATTGATTCTTGTGACTGTCACGGTCGTTTAATTCTAGACGATTTGGGATAAGCAATCGAAAAAGGGCCAGAGCTTCTGTTTGGTCTGGAAGCTGAGAACTGGTCGCAATTTGAATATTGAAATCTAAAATAGTTCGGCCGATGAATTGGCTGACGAATCGCTGTGTGACTTGCGACTTCTCTCGCAGGCGCAGAATTTGCTGTGCAGCGCCGCCAAAGAGGTTCTCGACTTGGGCGTGGGTCTGACTCCAGGGAATTAAGGCAAACAAATTCAGATGCTGGTACAACGCTTCGATTAACAAACTGCTACCGATTTCAAAATTGATTGTTGGTATCTGATCAACTTGAAGCTGAAATTCATTAATGGCCGTAAGGACGGCCACGATGATAACGTCAGCAATATTATCGTGGTGACGGTAAAATGTTGCCCGGGAGACGTGAGCCTGCTGGCACAGGTCCTGAACCGTTATTTCCTTGAAGGCCTTGGCTTGCTGTCGCAGGGACACGAGAGCGGCTAGTAGCTTTGCTTCTGTTCTTATTTTGCGCTGGTCAATCTCAAGCGGTTGGGTCAAAAAAGCTTTAGCCATGTTTTTCTGAGACGAATTCTTTAAATTCGTCGCACAACCTTCTTTCTATGTTAGTAGGATCTTCCTATAATGGTGAGCATTGAGGTTAAGAAGGGAAGAGACCTAATGAAGACTATTGCAGTTGAAGAACATTTTGAATCCAAAGTCGTGACTGCTAAAATGCAGCAGTTGCCAAACCAGCAGTCGATCCCAAAAATGGTTCCTGAGATGCAACGCTATATGCAGGAAGATTTGCCATCCCCGGAAATGATGCAAGATATTACAGAAGCACGGTTGGATTTCATGAACCACTATAACATTGATGTTTCTGTGCTGTCGTATGGCAACGTTCAACCTCAGAATCTTGAACCAGTTGAGGCCATCCCGCTCAGTCGGCTCGCTAATGATGAATTAGCGAAGATTACGCAGCAGTCGAATCGTTTCGAGGGTTTGGCCGTCTTACCGGTTGGCGATCCAACAGCGGCCGCGACAGAGCTGAAAAGAGCAGTCACAGCGTTAGGCTTGAAAGGAGTCATGCTGAAAGGCAATTTTCAGGGCAAGTTCTTTGATGATCCAGAATTTCTGCCAATTTTTCAAATGGCCAGTGACCTGAATGTGCCGGTCTACTTTCATCCCTCGTTTGTGCCCAATGTGATTACGGACCATTATTATAATAGTGAGAATTGGAGTGGCCTGATTAGTGGTATTTTGGGGTCAGACGGTTTTGGCTGGCATAATGATGTTGGAATCCAGGTGATGCGGATGGTGGTGTCAGGGATTTTTGACAAATTCCCTAATTTAAACCTAATTTCCGGCCACTGGGGTGAAGGGATACCGTTCTACTTCCAGCGGTTGGATGATGAGTTGACCAAATGGGCTGACTTAAAGAAGCCATTTTCGCAATACTATCAGGACAACATTTACATTTCACCCAGTGGGATGCTAACTATGCCTCAATTTAACTTATTGCGGGAACAAATGGGCATGTCAAAGTTGCTTTATGCGATCGATTATCCATATAAACAACCTGAGAACAGCGGCAGTTTTATTCAGAATTTACCAATTTCGGACTTTGAGAAGGAGCAATTCGCGCATGGTAATGCGGAAAAACTTTTTCATCTGTAGTGAGGAGAATTCAAAATGACTTTAAACCAACAACAACTAGATAATACGCGCCATGAACTTCAAGCAAATTTTGAACTCACAGGCTTAACCAAAGCCCAAGTTGCCACAGATTTAGGCATTAGCGAAGTCAAATTAGCTCACTTATTTGACCTGACGCAGCAATCCTTGAGTGATCCTTGGATTTTAAGGAATTACTTGTTGGAAAAGGTTCAGGCCAACGGACAGAACCCAATTGCGTTTACTGCTCTTAGTGGTGATTGGCATCGTCACTGGTTCTTGGACACCCAGGCCATTGACGATGCACAGATGTCTGCCGGCGACAACTAATTAGATAGACGCAACGGTTGTTTTAGCCAAAAAAGCGAACCCACAATTAATGGGTTCGCTTTTTGAGTTAACGCTTAAAAAGTTTTTCGGCATTGCTGTGAAAAAGCTTCTCTTTCAACGGGTCCGAAATTAAATCAGTTGTTTCAAGTGCATTTGCCAAGTTCATCACTACTGGCGTTGGCGTGTATGGGGTATCGGAAGCATACAGTAACTTGTCGGGGTCAATCAATTGCAATAAAGCTGGCAGTTGTTGCGACAAGACCATACCGGCGACGTCGAAGTATTGTGAACCCATTGCTTGCTTGATTTCCAGTTGATCAGCCGAAAGATCCGGGTTGAGTCCTTTGGCAAGTGGTATGCGGTTAGCAACCAGCGGAAGAACTGCACCGGCATGCGGAATGATGAATTTAATGTCAGGGAACCGGCTGAAAATTCGCTTGTCTAACATATTAACGACCGTTCGGGTCGTATCGAAGAAGAATTCTAGAATTGGGTCTGGAATATCCTCATTCACATTTGGAATTGACACGCCAGGGGCATTTGGGTGCAAGGCGACAATGGCATTCGTGTCATTCAAGGCCTGCATGACGGGATCAAGAATTGAATCACCTAGGTAGGTGCCGCGGGAGTTAGTCGGCAGGGTATAGCCGGCAGCTTGGCCAGCAGCAGTAATCTGCTTGATAACTTGAAGGCTTTCGTTGATGTAGGGGAGTGGTAATGAGGCAAAGAAGCCAATTTTGTCGGGAAATTTCGATTGTTGCGTGGCCGCGTAATCGTTCACCTCGTTTGCTAATTCCAACGTACTGGCAGCTTCGCCTGTATTAATGTGTGGCGAAGAGATGGACAGGATTGAATAATCAATCTTTGCTTGTTCCATAATCCCCAATGTCGTCTCAATTTCATACGATGGCGTTTTGACGCCATCACCCATATCATTAAACTGCGATTTCAAGAATTGTTTGTAACCTGGGGAAAGATAATGGGCATGGACATCAATTTTGTTATATTTCATTGCTAAATCACTCCTTATAAAAGTACAGCTGCTAATGTGGTCCCAAAGCCTTCTGGTTTTTGGGCATAGCCTAAATGGCCACCAGGAATATCATAAATTGTCACATCCCAGTACTGCGCTAAGAAATCGTTGACCATCTGCGGGTAAGATCCTCGTGAATCTGTCCCATCAAGCAAACTAATTTTATCACGATATTGCTTTAACAGATCGATATCAATCTTGCGGCTAGTATATTGACGAATTTCGTACTTGAACCAGTATTGCATTCCCTTGACGCGAGCGTCAGCTGTCACTGCATCAGCACCCACGACAGGTTTGCCCATCATTTGAGCGTCGAGTCCACCAATTCGCATGGCTTGCCCAAATTTGACCATGGCAGCTTGCATATCGCCGGTCAAAGCAGTTTGAACAATGTCGTTGTTAGTGGCTTGGTCTTGGGCTGCAGTTGGCAAAAAACTATTGATTGGTGGTTCATGAAAGGCAATCTTTTCCACGATCTCAGGAAAGTCTTGCAAGGTTTCCATCGCGACAATCGAACCAGATGAGCTACCCATGATGTACGCCTTCTGGTTTGGGCTCAGCGCTTGAGCCAACGCATGGACATCTTTAGCATCGGTCTTAATGCGGTAAGTGCTATCAATATCGATGATGTCTTCGGGAGTCGCGCCAGTGAGCTCGCTTTGGCCATAACCGCGCCGATCAAACATGACGACCATAAATTTGTCTTTCAAGAATTCAGCGGCGTGGGCAAAAATATCACCAGTGCCATTCGCGCCTGGAATGAGAATCAATAGTGGACCGGAACCAACAGTGTCGTAATGTAATTTTGCGCCTTCAAGATTTAAATAACTCATCGTAAGAATCTCCTTTGAATAAAGTTTATGGGGTTACCAGGAATGACTTGCTAACTCATGATATGCACTGTAAACTCATGGTATGAGTTTGTCAACAGAAAGGAAGTAAAACTTTGAAACGTGGCAGTTTAACTAAAGAACGCATTATTGATGAAGCTTTGAATATCGTCAGCACAGTGGGATTTGATCAATTAACTTACAACGGCTTGGCCCGGTCTCTTGGGATTCAACCGCAATCCATGTACCGTTATGTCGCTAACATCTCGGATGTCCGCACGAGCGTGATTGCGACCTATATGACAGCATTAACTCAAGCGATGTATCAGGAGTTAGTGCCTTATTCCGGTGCTGACGCATTGCGACAATTAGCGATTAGCTTTGTGACCTATACTCAAACTGGCGTTTCATTTACAGATATGGTCAGCGGACTGATTACCTATCGTCAGAATCTTGAAGTGGCTGAAGCTGTCAATGGTTTACACGATTTGGTGACAAGGTTGATTCAGTCGGTCACCAGCCAAGCAGAACGGGTGGAACCTAATGTCCATCTATTTTTGAATTTTGTTATTGGTTCACTGACACTTTTGACAGTGCGTCAAGAGAGTCGCGAAACAAACCTTGAAGAGTATGAAGCCAATGTGGACCGCATTTTGAGTCTATTAAAATAGTCGATATCATTCCTCTGGTCAGAAGTCTCAGGCTAACCCTAGAATCTGGGGGGGCATTACGATGGGCAAATATTTATTGGATTCCCACCAGATGTGGTGCCATCAGCATTATTTTAGGTATTCAATTTTTGAATAGTTCTCCCCAAAATGCCCTTAACATACGGAAACACTATTTTACGGGGTGCCTAAATCTGGATATACTGACAAAGTACTTAAGAGATGAAAAACACTTGGAGGTAATGATATGACAAGCAAGATTACTGAAGATATGAAATTTAGTCCAGCCTTTGAATATGTTGATAACGGGATTGAACATGGGGTCTTGAGTCCCTTTGAAACCAAGACTGTTATCTTGAAGAAGGGCGAGGTCATTGCAGAAGGCTTCAAACCATTGAGCGTTGATATTAAAATGCTCAAGGATGTGCCTGTTGAAATGCGCGACGGCGTCATCATCTATGCAGACATTTTCATGCCTGTTGACGCTGAAAAAGTGCCAACATTGGTTGCATGGAGCCCTTATGGTAAGAGTGCCGGGACCGCGCCACGTTACCGCAACTTGTTCGGCATGCTGGGAATGGGCAATGCTTGGAATTCTGGTTTAACCAAATTCGAAGCACCCGATCCTGATTACTGGGTACAACATGGTTATGCGGTATGTAACCCAGACATGCGGGGAATTGCGCACAGTGAAGGCAATATTACAATGATTGGCTCACAAGAAGCACAAGACGGCTATGACTTGATCGAATGGATTGCGCAACAAGATTGGTCCAACGAAAAAGTTGCTTTGAGCGGAACCTCATACCTGGCATGGTCACAATGGTTTATCGCTGCTGAGCAACCACCTCATTTAGCTGCAATCAACCCAACTGAAGGACTCTCCGACGGGTATCGGGATTTAGCGTTCATCGGTGGGATCCCTGATAAGAACTTCATTGAACGGTTGAACGTGAACCACGTGAGCGCGAACCCAGATGCCTTGCGTGAAGATTTAACCAAGGAAATCGATGCGTATCCAATGCAAAATGTGCCATTATGGCAGGACAAGTTGGCTGACACCAGCAAGATCAAAGTACCAGCGTTTGTGATTGGCAGTTATGCCAACACCTTGCACACCATGGGGACTTTCCGCGCTTGGCGTCATTTGGGCTCCGAACAGAGCTGGTTGCGGATTCACGATCGGCAAGAATGGCCATATTACTATGATCCAGCAAATACTGAAGAATTACGTCGCTTCTTCGATTACTATCTGCTTGATAAGCAAAACAATTGGCCAGACACACCAAAAGTGCGTTACTCAATGATCGACATGGAAGGCGGCAATGTGACTGACATTCCGGCTGACACATTCCCTGCTAAGGGTAGTCAGCAACACAAGTTCTATCTCAATGGAATGACCCGTGCACTACAGGCAGAAGCCAATGCAAAAGACTTTCCAGTTCAATATGTTGCTGGCGCCGTTGATGGTAGTAACCCAGGCCGGGCATCATTCGAAATGACTTTCGATCGGACCACTGAATTCTTGGGTTATCCAAAGGCCACCTTATTCATGGAAGCAAAGGGATATGACGACATGGATATCTTCGTGAATGTTCAAAAAGTTGATGTCCGCGGTAACATTTTGAGTGAATTCATCGTGCCTAACCATGGCCCAGCTTTGCAGGACTTCACACAAGAAGGCGCATCTGCATTGCGTTACAAGGGTGCTTGGGGCCGGTTACGCGCATCAATGCGTCACTTAGACGAACAAGAATCGACAGATGAAATCCCGGCTTACAGCTTTGATCGGGTGGAAAAGCTTAAGGACGGCGAAATCGTGAAGATGGATATCGTGCTAAGCCCAGTTGGTTTATCCTTCAAAGCCGGTGAAAGCCTGCGCTTGGTTGTCAGCTCTAAGAATGAATCTGGGTCAGTGATGCCTGGAACACCAGGAGCAACGCCTGATAATCATGGGATGCACATCATTCACACTGGTGGGGAATATGCTTCTTACGTTCAGTTACCAGTTCTAAACGGGTTATTCGTTAAATAGTTTCCTTGCACATAAAAGATGCTTGCGGTAGCTTTGAATAAAGCCACTGCGGGCATTTTTTATTGGAGGAATCAGGTTGAAATTTTCAACATTAGAATATTTTGTGGCTGTCGCCACTGAGAAGAGTTTCACCAAAGCCGCGGCCAAACTTTATCTTTCGCAACCAACATTGAGCCGGCACATTGGAGAATTGGAGGCCGAAGTCGGGGTGAGGCTTTTCAACCGGCAACCGCATAATTTAGAATTGACCAGTGCGGGGACGAAATTCCTAACTGAAGCGACAATTGTTCTGGACCAGATGGATCGACTGGAACATTTATTTGACAACAGCGGTGAAGTTGAATCGGCTGGGATTATTAAAATTGGTTATTTACCAGGTTTCAATTTGTCAAAGATGTATCAAGGTTTGAATGATTTCAAGCGGCACTATCCAAAGGTCCAGTATTTATTGACCCAAGTTGCGCCTGCTGATCTTGTTGCCGGTCTTGAAAGTGGTGAGTTTGACCTAATTTTTAATTTGGCAACCTATTTGGCCCCACTGAACAATATCGTGCAAACCAATTTTTTGGCCAATCATCTCCAATTAGCCATGCCAATTGGGCACAAGTTGGGGCAGAGCAATGAAGTTTCTTTTAACGAATTGCGGAATGAAACCTTTATCCTGCTTGAACGGCAGCAATCGCCCGTCATCGTTGATTATGTTGTCAGCCAGGCCCTCAAAAATGGTTTTAACCTCAAAGCCAACACCTATGTCAAAAACTTGGATGAAGGTCTGACCATGGCTGCCCTAGGCAAAGGGATAGCTTTCTTGTATTCCGGAATGAATGATGGCACGCTTGAGTCGCGCTATCAAATTAAAATCGTGGATTTAATGAGTACGGATAACGATCAAGATATTGTTTGCGCGATGACAACTGACAATTCAAATCCGCAAGTACGCCGTTTGTTTGCACAGTTTCAACAAGAATAGTTGTGTTCGCTTTGATTAAGATGAAATAGGGCCACTGACAAATTGTGTTGTCAGTGGTCCTATTTTTGCAGTTATTCGTGTTTTAGGCTTTCAGTGAAGCCAGCAGCAATTGCGTCCTGCTCTGCTATTGGGATAATTTTCTTAGTCCGAGTTGGATGAGCAGTGATAGAACTGCGAGGAACAAACCGTCAAAATGAAGTGCCGAACGTCAAAAAAAGCTGAACCTGAGACAAATTGTCTCAAGTCCAGCTCACTGCTTAGTCTAGATTGGGTAGGATGGGATCGAACCATCGATTATGGATTCAGAGTCCACTGCGTTACCACTTCGCTACTACCCAATAACAAGAACAGATATTATGATATTCAATTCGGCGACCAATGTCAACGCCTTTACATAAATTTTCACAATGCAAAAGATTTGGTAAAGGCGTACACTGGTAGTAACAAATTCAGAAAGAGGGTTAACAATGACAATTGAATCTGCTTGCACCTCCGTCCTGGTTGGTCAGAAGGCCAGCATTGACGGGTCAACAATGATTGCCCGTAACGACGATACCTTTTTACCACTGATGCCACAACGCTTCTATATGCATCCCGCATGGAAGGGTGAAAAAGACTTAACCGTTACTTCCCCACTTAATGGTTTCACGGCAACGTTGCCAGAAAATGGCTACCGGTATAACGCGGTGCCAAACGTTGATAATGCCCACTACGGTGATTACGAAGAAAGTGGGATTAACGAGAAGAATGTCGCGATGTCCGCAACTGAGAGTACTTATGGGAACGAACGGACATTAGCTTTGGATCCATTGGTTGTTGATGGTTTGGATGAAGATTTGATTGTTAACATGGTGCTGCCATTTATTGAATCAGCTCGCCATGGGGTCGAATACTTGGGCCAATTAATCAAGCAATATGGTTCACCTGCTGGTAACTCAGTGTTGTTCTCCGATAAGGACAATGTTTGGTACATGGAAATCGTCACTGGCCATCACTGGGTTGCGCAACGTATCCCTGACGATGCCTACGCGGTAGCAGCGAACCAAGTGGCCATTCAACAGGTCGATTTCTCAGATACCGACAATTTTGCTTGGAGCGAAGGCATTCGGGAATTCGTCGACATGCATCATTTGAATCCTGACAAAGAAGGCTGGAACTTCCGGCATATCTTTGGCACGATGAATGAAAAGGATCGTCACTACAACACACCTCGGGTTTGGTATGCGCACCATATTTTGAATCCAGAAGTGCCTGAAGAACCCGAATCAGCCGAATTACCGTTCATTATGCACACTGACCATTTGATTACCCCTGAAGACATCGAATTCATCTTGGGTAGTCACTATAATGAAACCCGCTTTGATCCATTGGGTCATGGTTCCGATGCTGACCGATTGCGTTACCGGCCAATTGGCTTGAACCGCACACAAAATTCGCACATTTTGCAATTACGGAACCAAGTGGACGAAGGCTTATCAGCAGTGATGTGGTTAACCTTGGGAATTCCTGAATTTAGCCCGTACGTGCCATTCTATACGAATGCGACTGATACCGACCCTAGTTATTCTGAAACACCGCTAGAAATGGATGTTGACGCTGATTCTGCCTACTGGCTGCACCGGACATTAGGTGTCTTAGTAGAAAGTCATTACAGCAAATTCATCCAACAAAATCGGGATTACTTAACCGAGTTGAATCGCGTTTACCGTGCTCATATTCATGATACCGATGAAGGGGCAGAAGGTTTGACGGGTAAAGCTTTGACCAAGTTCCTGACTGAAGCTAATTACAAGATTGTTGATCACACGAAGTCAGCAACTAAGGACCAAATTAATCAAATGATTATGCAAGGCCTGCAGTTATCACACCTGACCTTTAACATGGATAAGAATCTCTAAACCCAAAAATACCCTGACATTTGTCAGGGTATTTTTTAGTGGCGCCAGATCCAGAAAGCATAGATGACAATGATGAGCGCATACGCAAGGCTCGCTAAGGCCAAGAAGGCAAACCAAGCAATGCCAAAGCTCAATCGGCCTAGCATGAGCAAGCCGGCAAAGATAACGGCCTTGAACGCGCGGACAAGCAACTCCTGCCGAAGTTTATTCAAAAGAAACCTCGATAAGAAGTTTGCCCTGTTGAGTCAGGTGACTGCTGGTCAGCCACACTTCGTCAGGTGTGGCTAGAGGCTCATCTGGATTGATGAGCTCAGCGAGCCAAGCAATGAGATCAGGATTGTCTGGGACAAACCACGCTGCCATGCGTACGACACTGAGACGGTCGTCAGGAAACATGACACTTTGGCTCGGCATAATCAGCGTATCTGAGACCACAAAGGTAATGACATTTTGATAATCGTTTTGATTTACTTGATAGGCTTCTGGATGTTGCTGGAGGTAGTTAAGCAAGATTACAGTTAATTCTGTCATGAGTCGGTCCTTTCATTGTTGCAGTAATGACCTGTCCAAGTCTGCGGACTATTCCTGATTATGATAGCATGGAATTGTAGCAAAAACTAATTGACCGGAGGGAAAATGATGACTATTCGATTCTATCTTGTCCGGCATGGCGAAACACCCATGAATAAGGCCGGCTTGTTGCAGGGAATTACTGATGCACCATTGACGCCGAAAGGGGAAGCCGCGGCCGATCGAGTCAGCGCGTTATTACGGCCTGTGACCTTCTCAGCTGCCTTCAGTTCGGATCGTCGGCGCGCAGTTGAAACAGCGCAGCGCATTCTCGCTCCACAAATTCTGCCGATTTCACAGTTGACAGGGCTGCGTGAGTACTACTTTGGCGGACTCGAGGGGACCTCGGGTTCGGCACTGATGCGCCAATCCGTGGCCAAAGCCGGTTTCTTAACGATGACCCAGTTATGGCATGGTGAAGATCGCTTTCCGAAGCTAATCCGAAATTTTCATCGCATGGATCCGACAGGCCAGGCTGAGACTTTTCCAGAGCTTAAAGCCCGGGTCGAGGCTGCGTTTGAACAAGTGATCGCCCAAAGTCCAAGTGACGCGAATGTGTTAGTTGTGGCTCATGGTGTCGTCTTGAGCATGCTGGTGTATCTATTAGATCCTAAGGCGCTGCCGCTGAATCTTTTAAAAAATACTAGCGTGACCCGAGTTGATTACGACGGTGAGTGGCATCTGCTCGGTGTCAATCTCACGCGTGAACGGGATTTGAATGCACTGAGTGAATAAGTGAACACAATGGAAACCGGCATGAGCATCTGCGTGCCGGTTTTGTTGTGTTTGCAGTATCATGATTTATAAATAGATAAATTTTTTTGTTGCTATTTGAGCGTGTTGATTCTATAATGACAACTTGTCACATGACAGATTGTCATTTAACGGAAGGGAGGGTTGAAATGCCTAAAAGCACATTTTTTAATTTACCGATTGAGAAGCAGAATCGACTGCTGGAAGCCGCCCGAATTGAGTTTTCAAAACAGCCGTTTGCTGATGTCCCAATCAGCAATATTATCCGCCGGGCCGAGATTCCTCGCGGTAGTTTCTATCAGTATTTTGAAGACAAAGAGGATTTATACTTCTACCTAATTAGTACCCAGCGCAAAGCTGAGGATGACCGCTTGAAGCAGCTTCTGACGGCGAATGACGGAGATTACTTCAAAACGATGGCAGCAAACTTTAACGCATTGATTGATGACATGGTCTCTGGGCCCAATGCTGACTTGTACCGACAAATGTTCTTGCATATGAGTTACCATGGCGTTTCGCGCTTGGCGCCTGGCCCAGTGCCGGATCATGAGCCAGACTCCCGCTCCGAGCAACTGACCTACCTGTATGAGCATATGAATTTAGCGTCACTGCGGGTGAAGAATTTGGCTGATTTTAAAATGCTGCTGGGTCAAACCGTTGGCATTTACGCCCAAACTGTCGGCCATTTTCTGGCTCACCAAGCGCATGGTGAACACATCGCCGTGACTGAACTCAAGTCTCGGCTTGAACAACAGCTCAACTGGTTCCAATACGGAGTGGCAACAAAAGAAGGAGGCAAACATGTTTAAACTGGCAAAGAACCGTATATCCACTTGGGCCATCATTGGCGCGGTTGTCTTCATGATTATCCAAGTGATTAGCAATCTTTACTTACCTAATTTGACTGCCGATATTGTTAACAACGGCGTGGTCAAAGGGGATATCAATTATATTTGGCAAACAGGGATTAAGATGATTGGCTTTACCCTGTTGAGCGTGGTCGCTGCAGCGCTGAACGTCTTTCTGGCGTCTCGAGCGTCACAAAAATTAGGTCAAAATTTGCGCTCCGATGTGTATTCCAAGGTCATTAACTATTCTAATGATGAAATGGATCAGATCGGGACTTCAAGTTTGATTACTCGCACAACCAACGATGTCACGCAGATTCAGAATGTCTGGATGATGATTCTGCGGATGATGATCATGGCACCAATTATGCTCGTTGGGGCGGCTTTCCTGGCTTACCAGAAGAATCACACCTTAACCGGCGTATTCTTAATTGCTTTGCCTATCTTGGCTGTATTCATTGGGTTGATTATGTATTTCGCGGTGCCATTGTTTAAGGCCATGCAACAAAAAACCGATAATATTAATTTGGTCTTTCGTGAAGGTTTGACTGGGGTTCGGGTCATTCGGGCTTTCCGGCAGGACCAATTTGAACAAGACCGTTTTGAGAAGGTCAATCAAGATTACACCCACAATGCCATTAAGGTTTACTCCATCATGGCGTTGATGTTCCCAATCATGACTTTAATTATGAGTGGGACGAATGTTGGGATTACTTGGTGGGGCGGTCACCTGATTGCCTCAGGCAACTTGGAAACAGGTAACTTGATTGCTTTCATGACTTACGCCATGCAAATTCTCATGAGCTTCATGATGCTCTCAATGATCTTTGTCTTCATTCCACGGGCCCAAGCTTCCGCTGTCCGGATCAGCCAGGTCTTGAACCAGAAGACTTCACTTGTTGACCCAGCCTCCCCAAAAACTTTTACCAATACGACACCAGCCTTGGCGTTTAACAACGTTGACTTCCGATATCAGAATGCTGAAAATCCAGCTCTGTCAGGCGTTGACTTCTCAATGACCGCCGGACAAACCGTTGCCATCATTGGTGGGACGGGGTCTGGTAAGAGTACCTTAGTTAACCTGATTCCACGGTTCTATGATGTGGAAAAGGGGAATGTTTCCGTGAACGGATTGGATGTTCGGGACGTCGATGTGCATGCGTTACGCGATGAGGTTGCCTTTGTTCCTCAGACTGCCGACTTATTCACCGGGACTGTCCGTGACAATTTACTCTATGGGAACCAGAAAGCCACAGATGATGAGCTCTGGAAGGCCCTTGAAATTGCCCAGGCCAAAGATTTCATCTCGGCTGATCCTGCTGGCCTTGATCTCCACGTTGAACAAGGCGGGGATAACTTCTCAGGCGGTCAAAAACAGCGGTTGGCGATTGCGCGTGCTTTGGTCAAGGATTCCTCTGTTTATGTTTTTGATGATTCATTCTCTGCGCTGGACTTTAAGACCGACGCGAACTTACGGGCTGCATTGAAAGCTGACGATCGGATTAAAAATCGGATTGTTGTAATCGTGGGTCAACGGGTTTCAACCGTTGCTGATGCGGATACTATTCTTGTGCTTGAAGACGGCAAGATGGTTGGCAAAGGCACACACGATGAGCTGATGAAGACAAATGCGACCTATCAAGAAATCGTTCAATCACAATTGAAGGAAGGAGCGGACGCATAATGGCAGATCAAAAGAATACTTCTAACAATACAGCCCCAACTCCAGCGCCTGCGATGCGTCCTGGTGGCGGTGGCGGCGGTGGTTTCCGCGGCGTCGTCGAAAAACCCAAGAATTTCTGGGGCACGACATTTCGGCTGATGGGCTACATGCGTTCACGCTTAGTTGGTGTGATTGTGGTCTTGCTGCTGGCTATCGGGTCGTCATTATTCCAAATTCAGACACCAAAGATTCTGGGGGAAGCAACCACAGAAATCTTTAAAGGTGTCATGAAGGGGATGGCTGAACAAAAAGCCGGCATGAAGGTGGCTGAATTACCGATTAATTTTGATAAAATTCAACAAATTATCCTGTTCGTTCTGGTCTTGTATTTGGCCAGTGCCGTCTTTAGTTTCTTGCAACAGTTCATCATGACGCGGATTTCTCAGCAAACCGTCTACGATCTGCGCAAAGCGCTCAAAGAAAAAATGCGCACTGTCCCAATTAATTATTATGATACCCACAGCAATGGGGATATCATGTCACGGGCGATTAACGATATGGATAATATCGCGTCTACCTTGCAACAAAGTTTGACGCAATTAGTCACGAGTACAGTGACATTTGTGGGGACTTTGTGGATGATGTTCACCATCAGCTGGGAATTAACCCTGATTGCTTTAGTGACAATTCCGTTGAGCCTTGTGGTTGTCGGGATTGTGGCACCAAAATCACAACGGTTCTTCGCTGGTCAACAGGCCGCGCTCGGGTTATTGAACAACCAGGTTGAAGAAACTTACGCCGGTCAAAATGTGGTCAAGAGTTTCAATCGTGAAGCTGACTTGGTCAAGGATTTTGAGACCCAGAACAAAGCTTATTATGATTCCGCATGGAAAGCCCAGTTCATCTCTGGGATTATCATGCCACTGATGACCTTCATGAATAACATTGGCTATGTATTCGTTGCTATTATTGGGGGGATTCAGGTGTCTAACGGCGCCATTCCTTTAGGGGATATTCAAGCATTCTTGCAATATATGCAACAATTTAGTCAACCAATTTCACAATTGGCCAACTTGGCTAATACCATTCAATCAACCATTGCCAGTGCTGAACGGATTTTCGCCGTTTTGGACGAGCCAGATATGCAAGACACACCATCAGGTTTGGACCCAATCCCAAACGATCCCAACAAGTTGGAATTGCAACATGTGCAGTTTGGTTATGACAAAGACCTATTGATGACCGATTACAACTTGCAAGTTAAGCCTGGTCAGATGGTTGCTATTGTCGGACCAACCGGTGCTGGTAAATCGACTGTTATTAACTTGTTGGAACGGTTCTACGATGTGCGCGGTGGCTCGATTCGTCTTGAAGGGACAGATACGCGCGACATGAAGCGTGAAGATCTGCGGTCTCACTTTGCGATGGTGCTCCAAGAGACATGGCTGTTCACTGGAACCATTTGGGATAACCTGAAATATGGTAAAGAAGATGCCACGGATGATGAAATCTTAGCCGCTTCCAAGGCTGCTCACGTGGATAACTTCGTTCGGCAGTTGCCAAAAGGTTATGACACTGTATTGAACGAAGAAGCTTCCAATATTTCTCAAGGCCAGCGTCAATTGCTGACGATTGCCCGGGCCTTTGTGGCTGATCCTGAAATTTTGATTTTGGATGAAGCGACAAGTTCTGTTGATACGCGGACTGAAGTTCATATCCAACATGCGATGGAACGGTTATTAACCGACCGGACCAGTTTCGTAGTGGCTCACCGGTTATCTACGATTCAAAATGCTGACAATATCATCGTGATGAACCATGGCGGCATTGTTGAAACCGGGACGCATAAAGAATTGATGGCTAAGAACGGCTTCTATGCTGATCTATATAACAGTCAGTTTAGCGGCAACGTCAAGCTTGAACCAACTAGCTAATAACCGAAAAATCCACCATCTCGATTTGAGATGGTGGATTTTTTTTGCATAAACTTCCGAAACCTAAGCGCCACAAGAGTTTGTGATTAATTTAATTTAATAATAATTGTTATGATTCCTATACGTTTTTCGTTTTGATATTATAAAAAATGAAATAAATAAAGGCAGGAGGAACCCAATGATTGCGACAGCGATGAAACGATTTTTCCTCATTATTTTGTTGGTACTACCAGGAATTCTACCCGTCCATGCGGCTGGAGGCGCAACCGGGCGCGCGCAGACAATTTTTAATCAAGACGACTATCGGGTGAGTAGTGACTATCAACTGACCAGCGGTGAAAACATTGCCTGGCAGTTCGTCGTGACCAAACCAGAAACGGAAGGCAAGCAGGCCATGACGCTGACACTCCAGAATGCCGACCCTAACTTGGCCCAGCCAACCGTGGCTGCCGATTCAGACATTGTCCCAGAGAAGACAACACAAGCCAGTGATTCTGAGACGGCCTTTGATTTCAGCTTGCCTGAAGCGGCTGGGCAGTATGCCATCAAAATCAACTCAGCAATTTTAGCCGCACAGGCAAACTATACCTTGGGCTTGACGGCAAAGTTTGATGGTCAACTAGAAATGGTCAGTGACTTCGTGACCTTGAAGGCCGCTGATCTGTCAGCGGGTATTGAAGGCACAACACCTGAAGCCGATGCCGTGGCACCAACTGCTGCGCCCGCAATTGGGTTAGGGACACAGTATCCATTTGGGATTGCGACAGGATTTCAGTGGATGGCGGCAGGGCAGATTGATATGCATCAGCACTTTAACATCCCGCAGGTGGCCGCAGACCGCTTTACAGCCCGAATGTGGACGGGAATAAATTTTTCTAAGGCCCTGGTGCTTGGTAGTCAATATCAACAGGGCACCGGAGAATACGAGGCACAGTACACCCTAGCCCAGGGAGCTAAATTGATAACAAGTCCTGGAGTGACCACAGCTGAGGTTGCAAACCCAAAAGATTCCAATGAATACACACGAATCGACAATCTCGCAGTTACACCCAATTTTGCAGCATTCGGAGTGCAACCGACAGATAATTATTCAGAAATTGGGCTTGAAGATAAGTTGGCTATAGTATCAGCATATTATGCGGATCATCAGGCGATAGCCGCAAACTATCGAGTGGAATATGTGAAAGAAGTTTCTCCAGAAAGTGGTCATGTCAATATAGACTTGGCTAATAGAAAGTTGACCGAGAATACCATCTTATATCTAGATATGGATCTTAGTGGCATTGCAGCGGCGAATAATCGAACGTTTGATTTGACATTTACGAATGTTTCTTCTTGGGACGATTTTAAAAATTTACCACGAGTCATTGTGAATTTTATAAACGCCAATACGTCGTACCTCAATAGAATTCAAATTAGAGTGAATGATAGAGAAAGCCATCTTCTTCCGGGTGAAAATGGTAAAAACCAAGAGATAGCTAGTCGCTTTGTTTTAAATTATCACGATTTCACTGGCAGTGTCGGGTACAACAATGGGTCTGCTATTGGTCAAACTATCGCACCCAGGGCAGACGTTAGGGTCGATAATGGTCAGTATTTTCCTAAAATTGCGGCTAAGAATATTTACATAAACTCGGGAAGCTTTGATTACACTGCGGATCCAAATCCTGAACAGCCAGAAGTTCCCAAACCAGAGGAAGAAAATGATTTTCTGGTGGCAACTGCTGAGATTGAGCAACAAAACGCATCTCCTGTTGATTTTACGACAACAGCAAGCGGAATAGACGAAATCAAATATGGGCAGAAGGTGTCATTTGATCTCCAATGGAAGGATAAAAAGGGCCGCAAACTTTGGTACCAGCTCGGTGACGAGAATGCCCGGTGGACAGTAGTTGAAGGCGCGAATTCCACCGGTTTGACAGATCAAGAAGTTTTACCTATTAAGATTCGACAACCGGCCAATGAAGTAGGCACAGTGGCGACTAGCTCGAAACAATTCACATACTCACTGCCCAATCAGAAGATTCGATTCGCTCTTGGCGAGTCCGAACCGATAAAACCAGATAAGGCACTTACCACAGCGTGGTTAACGCTTAGCCCAGGAACTCTGAAAGTGGGTGTTCCAGATGTGAACTTTGGTCTTCGGGACGCGGGTGAGCAGAATATTTTAGCAGAAAACGTCAAACTCAAGGTCGGCAATAGTTTGGGGGTCAACTTCAGTCTCACCTCCACCTTGACCGGTACTGATAATTCAAATGATTCGCAACCAGATCCGATCTTCACAATTGACAAGAATTTCCGCTTTGTGAAAGGCCAGACGACGCAGTACTACATGGATAATAAAACCTGTCGCGAAGTACAAATGGACCATGTGAAACCGGAAAACAACAACGAGGAATACACAATTTCTTTGAATTTCAAAATTGACGTGCCCGAAGGCATTGAATCCGGTACATATCAGACGGGAATCAGATGGACGCTCTTGAATATAGGGGGTGATGGCAGCAAAAACGCAGCGTAATCCCTCATTGTGACAAAAAAACGACCAAACGATTAGGAGGAACAAATATGTTTAACCCAAAATTTAGCCGTCTTACCGTTTTAGCTGGAATTTTATGGAGTACTGCTGCATTTGCTGCACCTGTTGTCAACGCAGAGCGGTCAGACACATTGAACACGCTTGGAGAAATTGGAATCGTGGAAAGTAATAGCTTTACTGTCCAAAAAGCCCCTTATCTAAAGTTCGCCTCGGCTAACTTGGATAAACTGCAGGATGGTGAAGATCAAACATTAGCACTAGAAAGCTTCACAGTTAACAATGAGGGATACCACACCGATGTTGAAGGTAATTCTGATGTGGCTGATGAGATTGTTATAAAAAATAATACCGAAGTTCAGAACTGGTCCTTGTCCGTCGAAATGACAGATTTTATCAATGACAGTACAACACTTAAAGTGGAAAGTCTTAATCTGTACACTGACCAAGGTGATGCCCCTTTGAAATTAATACCAGGCGGTAGCGCGAAAAATATCGTAACCGGTGGCCGCGAAAAGAAAACAATCAAGATTAAGCCGACCACTTCGAATGCTACTATTTCCGGAAATAACGCAGACAATTTGAAGATTAACGTAAAAGATACTGACAAGCCATTTCAAGCTCGGATTACGTGGAATTTGAAAGATGCACCTGCAGGTGAGCCAGCCCAATAATCTCCCACATCCTGAAAGGTAGGCGCTAACGTGTATAAAAAATGGTGGTGGTTTCTCGTTTTAATCGTCGGTATCTGGGTGGGCCAACCACAACATTTGGCAGCCGCGGGCGCTGATTTCACGATTAAATCGCAGATTCCTGAGAATCAAATTGACAAAAAGGCTTCCTATTACGACTTGCTGGTGAAGCCAGGGACGACTCAGAAACTGAGTGTTGTGGTGGAGAACGCCGGTAACAAGACGCGTAAGTTTCGGGTCGCACCCAATACCGCATTTACGAACGACAACGGCGTTATTGAATATAGTCGCGAGAATTACATCCCCGATCGATCGGCTAAAACAACCTTGAGTAAACTGATGTCCAAAGCCCAGACCGTGTCTGTGGCAGCGGGCGAGAGCAAGACAGTCACTTTCACGCTGACCGTCCCTAAATCTGGGATTGACGGCTCGGTCTTGGGTGGCTTCTATGTCACGCCTGAAGAAGAAGAGAGCACGGCTAAAAGTGGCATGTCGATTCAAAATCAGTTTGCCATGGTGATTGGGATTCAGCTCAGAGAAAACACAACCACGCAATCACCTGAACTCAAGTTGGGAACTGTTGAAGCTGCGTTACATAACTCACAGACAGCGATTAAAGCTAATGTCCGCAATGTTGTCCCAGTACACTTTGGACAGATGACAATCACGGCTAAGGTGACCAAGTCGGGCAGCAGCGATGTGTTGTATCAGTCAACGCGTAAAAATTTAGAAATGGCGCCAAATTCAAATTTTGACTACAGCATCCTGATGAAGGATAAGGCGTATCAGGCTGGCGATTACACGTTAAATCTGGTGGCTAAGTCTGGCAAGAAAACCTGGACACTGACTAAGGGTTTCACGATCAAAGCAGAAACCGCCCGTGAGTTAAACAAAAAGGCCGGAATTGAGACGACCGACTATACCTGGCTGTATATCGGCGGTGCGGTCGTGTTGTTGGCAGTAATTGCTGGGCTGGCCTTCTATCTCGGTCGTCGTAAGCGGCGATGAAGGGAGGACAAGACATGAAGCACTTTGCAAAAATCATGGCAGTTCTTTTGATTGCGAGCTTGGGCTCACCAACTGTGTCCGCCGTCAGTACTTTAGGCGAAATCAACATTGATAATACCGGCGGACTCCGATTACTGGAAGTGCCTGATTTAGAATTTGAAGATGTCTCGCTTGACCGGGCCCTTGATCCAATCCCAGTTTCTTCAGCCTCACGGGCAGGGGGCTCCGAAGGTCAACTTACAGTGCAGGACAATCGCTCAACGGAGGCGCAAGGTTTTCATGTAAACGTCTCACTCAGAAATTTCAAATGTACAATTCACGGTGTGCCACTACAAGACGTTGAATTATGGGTCGATTTTACTGACGGTTCGGACCCCCTGATGATCAGCGATACTCCAGCAACAGTTTGGAACAAGGTATATGCTGCCAACGAAGGCGGAGCCGGAATGATAAGCCTTGACTCGCGTGATCATAGTAATTCGATTATTATTCCGCAACAAAACGAGGAAATTCACGAGGGCACGTACATCGCGACCCTGAACTGGACTTTGTATGACGCGCCAGTCGGTGAAATCGCCCAGGAGGTGATAGGTTGACCCTCATCAAAAAGCTTGCGCTGTTGTTAGTGGTCATCTTCACTGTCGGGGCGACGGTTACTTCTGTGTCGGCTGAGACTTCAAATGGCCGGGTGCGACTGGTCGACGATGAAGACGAGTCAACTGGAAGCGGACCGGGGACTAATCCTGGTGGGCCCACGAATTCTGCTGGCGGAAACAACAGCAAACACGTGGGCTTGATTCCTGGTCTAGGAGATAGCCAAAGTTTCTGGCTGTTGGTTATTGGCCTGGAAACCTTACTGGTGGTGGGCCTATCCGCTCATGCCTTGAGGCATCGAAAGCGCCAAAACTAAAAAGAAGGTTCAACCTACACAGGTTGAACCTTCTTTTTAGCGCCGTTTATGCCGAACAAAAGTGAAATAGTGCAACAGGCAAGCCAGTAGAACAAAGAAAATCAAGACAAAGCTGATGTATCGCCACCAGAAGTTGCTAGTCAGAACGGGTAAGACAAGTTGGATGCCCATGGTGGCTAGCGCCATCACAGCAATCATCATGAATAAGAGCAGGTAACGTTTCAAGGTTTCGTCATCCTTTCGGGTTTTTGTGCCAAGCTTGCCCCCAATTCGCTGGGCCTGAGCTAATTTGGTTGTGGGGATGTCTGTGTGGTTAGCCCAAGTGTTTGGCAGCACAAGTTCGGTGATTTTATGTAACCCAGCTGCAGTCATGGCCTTGTCGAGGGTACGAAAGGTTTGATCAGTCTGATGGGTGAATGTATTCTCAAGTCCGCTGGCAAAACAGCTCGAAATACTCAAGTAATGCTTGTCTTTGTATTGACCTGGTAAGGTATCACCAGCCTGAGTCATTCGGACCAATCGCGGGCGCATAACATCCAAAAACTGCTTCATTTGGCCAGCAATTGTCGAGAAGTAAGTCGGGCTGGCCAATACCCACACATCCGCTGCGGCCAATTTGGCCTCAAGTGCGTCTAATTCTCGACCCTGTGGGCGTAATTGCCAGTCGTTGAGATCAATGATTTCGGTGGTATTTGGTTCTGGGACGGCTGCCAAAACAGTCTTCATCAGGGTCATTGTTGCCCCGTCAGCCGCTTGACCGCCGAAAATGCCAAGTATGTGCATTGTATCGCCTCCTTGTTCAAGGTTATACAAAGTGAAGCCAGCTCGCAAGCTTGAGACTGGCTTTTTGTGGATAAAATCGCTAAATTATAAGTAGAACATAAATTGAGGGGACAGAATAACATGGCAGAATTCCAGTTAGCTGAAGAGACCCAAATCGGTTTCGTTGCGTTAAAAGTCAATAATTTACATGAAATGACCAGGTGGTATCAAGAAACATTAGGCCTGGTGGTCCTTGAAGAGACAAGCAAGCAAGTGTTCCTTGGGACGCGTTTGAATCAGCGAGTTTTGGTGCTGCTTACCCAATTGAATAGCGGTGAATCATCTACTGGGTTGAGTGGGCTTGATCACTTTGCACTGTTACTGCCTAACTCAGCTTCTTTAGGGAGTGCCTACCAGCAAGCCAAGAGCAGCACAGATATCACGGACCGTTTCATCACTGGCTATACTGAGGGATTTACTGTGGCTGACCCTGAAGGAAATGCAATTGAACTGATTATTGATAAAGCAATTGAACAATATCAATCTGTTAGTGACTTTGACTGGGAAGATGATACCAAGCAGCCAGCAACGGACGCGCAATTGAGTCAACAACACGACGATGATTATGCTGGATTGCCGTCTGGTACGACCATCGGCCATATTGCTTTAAAGGTCAATGACATCAATGCATCGGCCGATTATTTGGTGAAAGTTCTTGGTTTTGCTGAAAAGGCCAGCTCTACTGAAAAAGAGGCCTTCTTGACCACTGGTGACTCACATCATCATATTGGGATTGAACTCGTGGCGTCAACGACAAGTGGTCAAGCTGGCGAACAAACGTTGGGTTTAGATTACGTGAACTTGTTGCTGCCAAGTGAGAAGCCACTGGAAGATTTGATGGCTAATCTGAAGGCGACAGAGACGACGGATTATGATTACAATCCAGATCATCACTATTTACGGATTGCAGGTCCAAGCAATCTCACACTGTGGTTTAGTGTGGCATAACCTTAAAAAGCGCTCAAGTGAGCGCTTTTTTTGTGCGACAATGGTAATGAGGTGAATTTAATGCAAGTGAAGAAACTTATGGCTGCGCTCCTGGCTGATCGCATCGTGCCTGGTATTAGCTATGCTTGGCTCTCTGGCCAATCTGTCTACGAAGAGGTCCTCGGTGAAGCACAATGGTTGCCCCAACCGGCGCCATTGCGGCCGGGGATGCTCTATGATATCGCGTCTTTGACGAAAGTCTTAGGAACCTTGACTGTTTTCTTGCAACAAGTAGATGTTGGTAGCGTGGCGGTCGATGATGAAATCCGCCAATACCTGCCAGGATTTGATGCGCCAACGACCTTTAGACAAGCCCTGACACACACGTCTGGTCTTGAAGGATACATCCCTCATCGTGATCAACTATCAGCCCCCGATTTACGGCAAGCACTGCTGACGCAATTGCATCCAACCACTGCAGCCAATCACCAGGTTGTTTATCGGGATGTGAACCTATTACTAGTGGGTTGGGCATTGGAACGTATTGTTGGGTCGCCAATTCAGACATTGATTACCGACCAAGTGTTGCGGCCTTTGGGACTGCCCACGGCCACCTTCACACCACAGCCTGATCACAGTGTGCCCACGACTTTTTCACAAGAACGAGGCTTACTCAAAGGCCGAGTGCATGACCCTAAAAGTGCCATTCTGGGTGTCCACAGTGGGGCGGCGGGACTTTTTGCTTCACTAAATGATTTGATAATCTTCACGCAATATATCTTTGGGCAACGGCAAAATTCGGTTTGGCCAAGCTTTTATCGGCAATCGCCCACGGACGCGACGGCTGGATTAGGCCGAGCACTAGGCTGGGACTTACGAGGCGATGCACACAACCGCAATTGGTTCTACCATACGGGTTACACGGGGACGTTCTGGCTCATTCAGCCCCAGACGCAACAGGCACTCATTGTGTTAACCAATCGGGTTCATCCAACTGTTAATGCCGACTTCTTACCCCGACGAGATGAGATTGTGAAAACGGTCTTAGAAAACGCTCACTAATGTGCTAGACTAAAGAAAAAGGTCTAGGGGGCAAAGTATGACAGAACCATTATTTTTGAAACCAGTATTCCAACCAAAGATTTGGGGTGGCCGCAAACTCGAAACAGAGTTTGGCTATGACTTGCCCGATGGCGACATTGGGGAATTGTGGGCTATTTCTGCGCATCCTCATGGGCCAAGCACCATCGAAAATGGGCCACTCGCCGGCAAAACGTTGGCCCAAGCCTGGCGCGATGATCAAGACTATTTTGGCCATCAACCGGGCAAGGTCTTCCCGTTGTTAACGAAGATTCTAGACGCCGAGGATAGTTTGTCAGTGCAAGTTCATCCTGATGATACTTATGCGGCAGCTCATGAGGCTCCAGGTGAGCTTGGCAAAACTGAAAGTTGGTATGTCATTTCCGCTGAACCTGGCGCTTATTTGATTTATGGGCATCACGCCAAAACGCGCGCTGAACTTGAAGCGATGATTAAAGCTGGTCAGTGGGATGACTTACTGCGCAAGGTCCCGGTAAAGACTGGGGACTTCTTCTATGTTCCAAGTGGCACCATCCATGCGTTGAATAAGGGCATTATGGTTCTAGAAACGCAACAAAGTTCAGACACCACTTATCGATTGTATGACTACGACCGCACTGACAAAGCCGGGCATAAGCGAGAATTGCATTTGCAACAATCAATTGATGTGACCACGGTCCCGCATGTTGATCCAAAGCTCAATATTCAAACAGCCAAGGTTCAAGATGCGACGATTACGACTTTCGTGCAGCCGCCGATGTCACCATTTTTTGCAGTCTATCGGATTGTGTTAGCTGGTAACTTGAACCAAACTGCCCAAGCACCGTACACCCTGGTGTCAGTCTTGAATGGTGAAGGTACCTTCGTTGCTGATGGGGGAAGTTCCCCCATCAAGCGCGGCATGGACTTCATCATTCCTAATCAGATCACGGAATGGAAATTTAGTGGCAATCTTGAAATGATTGTGTCAACACCCGGTAATGAGGCATAAAAAAACTGTGACCATCGTTGAGATGGTCACAGTTTTTTTAAAATCCAGCTTTGAGATACCCGCCTTCAGCGAGTTTTTTGCGTAACTGCAAAATTGCCGTATAGGTGGCAAGAAGGTAGACTTTCTTCTCTTTAAATTGTGGCAGGGCGTCAATGACTTTGCCCAAATCAGGCTGAACTTGCAATTGATCGTCAGGGACACCCGCAACCTTCAAACGATAAGCAATGTCTTGATAGCGCTCGCCACCAACGAGGTAACTGCTGGCTTTATGGCTTTGAACCAACTCTTCAAAGTTGCCATCCCAAATCCAACTGGTATCGATACCGTCGGCGTAGTTCGCATTTAGTAAGGTGCCAAAAGCAAAAGGCTCGGTTTCATTTTGAATCATATCGAGTACTTGATTGAGGCCGACGGGATTCTTCACCAGAATCAAGGTGACAGCTTTGTCGCCGACTTGAACAACCTCTTGGCGTCCAAAGACTTTCTCATCATAGGTGAGGGCTTCAGCCATTTGTGTCGGGCTGACATCAAAAGCTGCGCCGACAGCATAAGCAGCTAAGGCGTTATAGATGTTGTACAAGCCCCCAATTTGAAGGCTGAACGCTTGACCATCAATAGTGAACTTGGAACTAGTGGGGAGCATTTCTTCAACGTTCGTCACAGTATTAGTGAGCTCAGGACGCGAGAAACCACAATTCGGGCAGAAGAAGTCGCCGAGATTACTATAGGTAATCAAATGATAGTGCAAGATGTGATTGCAGACGGGACAGAGCACCCCATCAGTATTGGGTGGGGCCACTAAATCGTCAGTACCTTCGCTTTGAAACCCAAAATATGCCTTTGGATTGACTAACTCTCGAGATGAAAAAATTGGGGCATCTCCGTTGGCAATGACTAAAGCGTCAGGGGCTAATGCAATGCCATCGAGAATTTTCTGGTAAGTTGTATAGAATTCACCGTAGCGATCCATTTGATCACGGAAAATGTTGGTGAGAACAAATGCCTTAGGATGTAGGTATTTCGCAACCGGAGCCACATTAGCTTCATCGACTTCAAGAACGGCAATACCGCGGCCGTGGCCTTTCTTAGGTTGCGCCAAGAAGGCCGTGATGATCCCTTGCATCATATTTGACCCGGTTGGATTGGTGAGGATTTCGTCGTACTTTTGCCGTAAGACTTTCACGACCAAATTTGTCGTGAGGGTTTTCCCGTTCGTCCCGGTCACAACGATGACATCATAATCTTGACCAAGTTGACTCAAGACATCGGGATCGATGCGACTGGCAATTTTGCCGGGTAGTGAAGAGCCACCCTTGAGAAAAGTATGTAAGAACCAATAAGCACCGCGCCCTGCAAGCGCGGCAGTTTCTGCTTTGGCGGAATGTTTAGTTGCCGTAATTAATCTTCCTCTCACGCGTAGTTGCATCAACTAAGTTAATGTCAGATAGCAACATCATAGCATATTCGACGCTGTTGGCGAACGGGTTCGATTAGGCATTGCGATTTTTTAAACTTTGATTGCTGGGTCAATCTATGATTTTGGCTCTTTTTTGGGTATACTAGTACCAGTGAAATCACGGGAGGTTCAGCAATGGCACAACTTTTCTTTCGTTACGGCGCCATGAACAGTGGTAAAACCATTGAAATTCTCAAGGTAGCCCATAATTACGAAGAACAAAATAAAAAAGTGCTCATCATGACCAGCGCTGTCGATAGTCGCTCCGGATTGGGCCGCGTGGCCAGTCGTATTGGCTTAGAACGCGATGCCACTCCGATTCATGATGACACGAATTTGTATGACATTATTGCGGCTGAATCAGATTTGGCTTGTGTGCTCATCGATGAAGCGCAATTCTTACAACAACATCACGTGATTGAAGCTGCCAAAGTGGTTGACGAACTCAAGATTCCTGTCATGACTTTTGGCTTAAAAAATGATTTTCGCAATGAGCTATTTGAAGGCTCGAAATACTTGTTACTATACGCAGACAAAATCGAAGAAATGAAGACGATTTGCTGGTTCTGCGCCAAAAAAGCGATTATGAATCTGCGGGTCAATGATGGCCATGCAGTCTACACTGGGGACCAAATTCTGATTGGCGGGAATGAATCTTATTACCCTGTTTGTCGGAATCATTACTTTAATCCCCCATTGAATGCCTAGGAGGGTACTGTGGATAAAATATTTGGACAATTAGACAGCGTGTTGGATCGCTATGATGAACTTCAAGAATTGATGTCTGATCCTGAAGTAATTAACGATACTAAGCGCTATATGGAATTATCAAAAGAAGAGGGTAGCTTGCGTGAAGTGGTTGCAGCTTACCGCAAATACAAGCAGGTCCTTTCTGATATTCAAGAAAGCGATGAAGTCTTACGTGAAAGCCATGATCCCGAAATGGAAGCCTTGGCTAAAGAAGACTTAGATGCTCTACGGCCACAAAAGGATGAACTCGAAGAACAAATCAAGATCTTGATGCTGCCCAAAGATCCCAACGATGACAAGAATATCATCATGGAAATTCGTGGGGCCGCAGGCGGGGATGAAGCGAGTTTATTTGCCGCTGATTTGTTGAACATGTACATGCGCTACGCTGAACGCCAGGGGTGGACAACTGAAATCGTTGATGAAACGCCAACAGAAGTTGGTGGTTACAAAGAAGTTGCCATCATGATTACTGGGGAAAGCGTCTTCTCTAAGTTGAAATATGAATCTGGGGCTCACCGGGTGCAACGGATTCCGTCCACGGAAAGCCAAGGTCGAGTGCATACCTCAACGGCGACCGTTGTGGTCATGCCTGAATATGATGAGGTTGATATTGATCTTGACGCCAAGGACATTCGGACCGATGTTTACCGCTCATCTGGTGCTGGTGGGCAGCATATTAACAAGACTAGTTCAGCTGTGCGGATGACGCACTTACCAACTGGGATTGTGGTGACCATGCAAGACCAACGATCACAACAACAGAACCGTGAAAAGGCGATGCAAATTCTGAAAAGTCGGGTTTACGACTTCTATGAAAGTCAAAATGCCGAAGAATATGCTGAGAGTCGTAAGACCGCCGTTGGGACTGGGGATCGCTCAGAACGGATTCGGACTTACAACTATCCGCAAAACCGGGTAACGGATCACCGGATTGGTTTGAGCTTGAATAAGCTCGACCGGATCATGAATGGTGAACTCGATGATGTCATTGACGCACTGATTTTGCACGATCAGACCGCCAAGTTAGAACAACTCAATGCCTAATACTTACGCAGAGGCGCTCAATTGGGCGTCTTTATTATTGTCGCCAGCTGGCCAAGAGGTAGACAATGCAAATTTCATCCTTGAGGTGCAGAAAGATTGGACGCCCAGTCAACGTAGGCTGCATCAAGACGATCCAATCACTGAAGCGGAGTGGCAGGCTTTTTCAGCGGCGGTGCAACGCCTGCTGAATGATGAACCAGCCCAATATATTGTGGGTAAAGCGCCTTTTTTGGGGGAGTGGTTCACTGTGACGCCTGACGTTTTGATTCCTCGGTTTGAAACTGAAGAACTGGTTGATTGGGTGATGACTGATCAAGCCGCCGCCAAAACGGGTTTAGACATGGGAACTGGTAGTGGCATCATTGGATTGACCTTGATGCAGCATTTACCTGACTTGGCCATGACGTTAGTGGACTTGTCGCCAGCAGCGTTAGAGGTTGCCAAAACGAATGCGGCTGCTTTAAACCTAGCGCCAACCTTCGTACAAAGTGATCTCTTTACTAATCTGGGTGATGCAAAGTTCGACTTTATTGTCGCCAACTTACCATATATTGATCATGCTGAAGAAGACGTGATGGATCGAAGCACTAAAAAGTTTGAGCCTGAGATGGCCCTCTTTGCTGACCATCATGGCCTAGCAGTGTTTGAGCACTTCGCACAGATGGCGATGGCTCATTTGAATCCGGACGGCGCTATTTACCTTGAGTTCGGCTATCATCAACGGCCGGCATTAGCCGCGTTGTTTGATGATCAAATGCCTGGATTCACACAGACATTTCGCCGCGATCTGGCTGGTCATCAGCGCATGCTGCGTTTGCAGGTACAGAAAGGAAATGTTTAATGGAGACGAAGCGTTTTAGTATTCAAGACATTGACGCCGCCGCGGCCGCGATTCGAGGCGGGCAGCTGGTGGCTTTTCCGACTGAAACTGTCTATGGCTTAGGCGCGGATGCCACAAATGTAGACGCCGTGAAAAAGGTCTATGCCGCTAAAGGCCGACCTTCTGATAATCCGCTCATTGTGCATGTCGCGCACCCGGAAATGGTGGCTCAATATGCTGAAGTCTCGCCAGAGGCGGCGACATTGATGAAGGCTTTTTGGCCTGGGCCGCTGACAATTATCTTGCCGATTAAACCGCACGCCCTCGCGCCTGAAGTGACCGGTGGTCTCCAGACGGCGGCCTTTCGTTTGCCAGATAATTCGGCAACGCGCCGGTTAATTGAAACGGCAGGGGTGCCATTGGTCGGCCCATCTGCCAATACTTCAGGTAAGCCGAGTCCAACAACGGCCGATCATGTTTTACATGATTTGAATGACAAGATTGCTGGTGTGTTAGACGATGGGCCAACTACTGTGGGGGTTGAGTCAACAGTCATTGATATGACGGTGAATCCGCCAGCGATTTTGCGGCCCGGGGCAATTGACGCGGCGATGCTGGAACCCATCATTGGACCAGTGCAAACGGAAGCTCATCATGTCGCCGCGAGTGAAGTGCCAAAAGCCCCAGGGATGAAGTATAAGCATTATGCGCCCAATGCCCAGGTCATCGTGGTGGCACCGACAGATTTCGTTGCGGCATTACGCGACTACCAATCGCGCACCGAACATGTGGGGATATTAGCTACGGATGAGATCTTAGCGCAGCTGCCGCCTGAGTTGGCGACATTCTCGCTGGGACATGATGTCAGGACAGCGGCGCAAGCGCTATTCGCAGGTCTGCGCTATTTTGACAATCATCCAAACGTTCAATTCGTCTTGGCCCAAGTATTTCCGACTGTGGGTCTGGGCAGCGCGTATATGAATCGATTGTTAAAAGCTGCCGGTGGCGCTCGCTTTGATTCTGGGCGTGTGTAACCGGTTTTGCTATACTGGGGATAATGACAAAGGAGGGATTGGCATGAATGATTTCATGGATCAGGATCCAGAATTATTCTTAGCGATTCAACACGAAGAAGAACGACAACAGCACAATATTGAATTGATTGCGTCAGAAAATATTGTCAGCCCAGCAGTTCGCGCTGCGCAGGGGTCTGTTTTGACGAATAAATATTCTGAGGGTTATCCAGGGCACCGTTATTATGGTGGGAATGAGTTTATTGATATCTCTGAAAACCTCGCCATTGACCGCGCTAAAAAGTTATTTGGGGCCGAATTTGCTAACGTTCAACCGCATTCAGGTTCACAAGCCAACATGGCTGTTTATCGTGCGTTTTTGGATGATGGCGATAAGGTCTTGGCAATGGATTTGACCGATGGTGGCCATTTGACTCACGGGAGCACGGTTAATTTCTCCGGCCAAGAATATCATTTCTATCACTATGGGGTTGATCCAAAGACTGAGCAGTTAGACTATGACAAGATTGCTGAGATTGCTCAAGAAGTGAAGCCCCGTATGATTGTCGCCGGCGCTTCGGCTTACAGTCGCTTGATCGACTTTGCCCGCTTCCGCGAAATTGCGGATAGTGTCGGCGCCTATCTGATGGTCGACATGGCTCATATTGCCGGACTTGTTGCCGGTGGCGTGCACCAGAATCCCGTGCCATATGCGGATGTAGTCACGTCAACAACGCACAAAACATTGCGCGGGCCCCGCGGCGGGTTGATCCTGGCTAAGGACGAATACGGCAAAGCGATTAACTCCGCTTTGTTCCCAGGTATCCAAGGCGGACCACTGGATCACGTGATTGCGGCTAAAGCGGTGGCTTTTGGTGAAGCACTGCGGCCCGATTTCAAGGATTACGCGGCCCAAATTGTCAAGAATATGCAAGCCATGGTTGAAGGCTTCAAGGAAGATCCTAAATTGCGGTTGATCGCCGGAGGCTCAGATAATCATTTAGCCTTGTTAGACGTGACACAATATGGCTTGAATGGCAGGGATGTTCAGGACCTGCTCGATACGGTCATGATTACGACCAACAAGAATCAGATTCCGGGTGAAACGAATGGCCCATTTAAGACCAGCGGTATTCGTGTGGGGACTGCAGCCATTACGACACGAGGGTTTGACGAAACTGAAAGTAAGCGCGTAGCCGAGCTGATTACATTGACCCTGCAGAACCGCGATGATCAGGCCAAACTTGATGAGATTAGGCAAGAAGTGCTTGCTTTAACCGCCCGTCATCCCTTATCATAGATAAGATTAAAATTCGGTAGCCAAGCAATTAGGAGGAAAATAACATTGGGCAAATTTACTGTCTTGAATCACCCGCTCATCCAGCACAAGTTAACTTTAATTAGGGACAAAAATGCAGGCACAAAAGAGTTCCGCGAAGTCGCTAATGAAATCGCAGAATTAATGGTTTATGAAATCACTCGTGACCTGCCTTTGAAGGATGTTGAAGTCGAAACCCCAATGGGAAAAACTATCCAAAAGGAATTGGCCGGTAAGAAGTTGGCTGTTGTACCGATTCTGCGTGCTGGTCTGGGCATGGTTGATGGCGTGTTGGAATTAATTCCAGCCGCTAAGGTTGGCCACATTGGAATGTATCGGGACGAAACGACATTGAAGCCACATGAATATTTCGTCAAGATGCCAGCAGATATCGATCAGCGTGACCTTTTCATCGTCGACCCAATGCTTGCCACTGGTGGCTCTGCCATTATGGCCATTGATGCCTTGAAGAAGCGGGGCGCTCAATCAATGCGTCTTGTTGTCTTGGTTGCAGCACCTGAAGGGGTGAAGGCGGTGCAAGAAGCTCATCCTGATGTTGATATCTATTCTGCCGCTTTGGACGACCGTTTAAATGAAGATGGGTACATCGTTCCTGGTCTCGGTGACGCGGGCGATCGCCTTTTTGGTACAAAATAATTTATGTAACGACGACTGCCATTGGCGGGCGTCGTTTTTTTTGTGCCAGATTCAGGTCGGAAAAAGATAACATTTGTTTGGGAAAATGATTTTGAAAACAGTCATGTAAACGCTTGGAATTCTTGCAAATAACTTTGTTTTTTTACGTGAATGGTGGTAGAGTGTTGATTGTGTTTGAAGGAGTTTTTCCCGACAATCCGTAACTTTGCATTGCAGGCGCGCCGAGGTTGATGGGCACTTAGCAGTGGCTGTCAACTTCCTTGCACCCAATTGTGGTAAGGAGGTGAATTCTGTGAACGAAAGTTATCCCTATCTTGTACTATTTGGCTTGCGGTTTAATCTCGCAAACTGTATTGCGATTTTAGTCTCTGCCATCCTCATCTTTGCCTTAGTTTTCTGGCTTTCCAGAAAACCAGCCATTCGTCCTGGTAAGAAGCAAAACGTCCTTGAGTATATGATTGATTTTACAAATGGGATTGTTAAAGGGGCGATGCCTGGGCCAGAGGGTAACCGTTTCGGTTTGTTAGCATTTGTCTTGTTCTTATTTGTTTTCGTTAACAACCAAATTGGTTTGTTCCTGCAAATTGATGCTGGTGGTAAAACCTGGTTCCGCTCGCCAACTGCTGATCCGATTATCACGATGACCTTAGCCATGACCGTCTTATTGCTTTCGCATTACTTTGCGGTTGTGTTTACCGGCTTCAAAGGATACATGAAGGGATTTGTGTCGCCGCTGGCTTTTCTTGCCCCGATTAACATTTTGGAAGAGTTCACAAACTTTGTGACCTTGGCCATGCGTTTATACGGGAATATTTTTGCTGGTGAAGTATTACTGTTGCTAATCCGTAGCTTAGCTTTTTCCGGAGGATCAATGGGCTGGCTTTCATTTATTGCTGGCTTCCTAATGGAAATGGTATGGCAAGGGTTCTCAGTGTTCATTGGTAGTATCCAGGCGTACGTTTTCGTCACGCTTGGCATGGTTTACATTTCACATAAGGTAGTACCTGAATAATAGGAGGAAAACAATATGCAATACATCGCAGCATCTATCGCAGCCGGTCTTGCCGCGCTTGCCGCTTCATATGGTAACGGTCACGTTATCTCTAAGACTCTTGAAGGTATGGCTCGCCAACCTGAACTCTCTGGTCAATTACGCTCAACCATGTTTATCGGTGTTGGTTTGATTGAAGCCGTGCCAATCTTGTCTATCGTTGTTGCTTTCATCTTAATGAACCGTTAATTCGCAACAGCTTATAGGGAAGGAAGTGGAAATCCATGGCTTCACTTGGTGATATGCTTTTCTTAATCATAACCTTTGCCATTTTGATGGTATTGGTCGGGAAGTTTGCATTTAAGCCGGTAACAAAGATGATGACCGATCGGCAGGATAAGATTACCAATGATTTGGATTACGCTGACAACGCTAAAAAGCAAGCAGCAGATCTTGCTGCACAACGGCAGGCTGAACTTCAAAATTCTCAAGCCGAAGCAGTGCAAATTGTTAATACAGCCAAAGCTAACGGGGACAAGCAACGTCAAGCCCTTTTAGACCAAGCCCAGCAGGAAGTAGCGACCTTAAAGCAGAATGCGCAGACTGATATTGAACAGTCCAAGCAAGATGCATTGAATGCTGCTAAGAATGATGTGGCTGATTTGTCTGTTGCAATTGCAACGAAGATTATTGGCAAGGAATTAAACGCAAGTGATCAGCAACAATTGATTGATGATTACATCAAGGGGTTGGGTGATACCAATGGCGCTCACTAATCGCGATGTCGCCCCACGTTACGGTCGTTCCACTTTTGAAGTGGCCCAATCGCAACAAGGTGAACAACAAACCTTTGACGAACTTGCCCAAGTACAATCTGTTTTAGCGGACAATCCGCAATTACTTCAAGTGTTAGAAGCAGCGAACGTGAGTCCAGAAGACAAGCAGAAACTGCTCGACAATGTGAAGCAAGCCTTGAGTCCTCTTGTCAGCAATTTAATTCAAATGCTGTTTGATTACGGCCGTATCGGTGCATTGCCATTAGTAATCACTGACTACAATGCCCGATTCAAAGCGGCACAAGGAATCATTGATGCAACCGTCACAACTGCTGTGACGTTAAGCGACGCACAGGTCGAATCACTCGGCCAAGCAATCGCAACTCGATTTGGCGGCAAGACGGCCCAACTCCAACAGATTGTTGATCCAACCGTGTTGGGTGGGGTTAAAATCATGAGCCAAAATCAAATTATTGATGGGACGGTCTCAACGAAGCTCAAGAAATTGAGTGCCGCCTTGTTAGCCGAATAGCGAAAGTAAAGAGGTGAACCGGATGAGCATGAAGACTGAAGAACTCAGTGCTCTTATCAAGCAACAACTTGCAAATTACCAAGATGATTTGTCAGTCGATGAAGTCGGCACTGTCACCTACGTTGGTGACGGGATTGCGCGGGCCCAAGGGCTTGAGAACGCAATGGCAAATGAATTACTGCAATTCAGTAACGGTTCATACGGGATGGCGCAGAACCTCGAAACCGATGATGTCGGGATCATTATTTTGGGGGAATTTGATAACATTCGTGAAGGCGATCAGGTTAAGCGGACCGGCCGGATTATGGAAGTTCCTGTTGGGGACGGCATGATCGGTCGGGTTGTCAACGCATTAGGCCAACCAGTTGATGGTATGGGCCCAATCGCTTCAGATAAAACGCGGCCTATTGAATCACCAGCACCTGGTGTCATGCAACGTCAATCTGTTTTTGAACCACTTCAAACAGGCCTTAAGGCGATTGACTCACTTGTGCCAATCGGGCGTGGTCAGCGCGAATTAATTATTGGGGACCGGAAAACCGGTAAAACCTCAATTGCAATTGATACAATCTTGAATCAAAAGGGTCAAAACATGATCTGTATTTACGTGGCTATTGGCCAAAAGGAATCAACCGTCCGGACACAGGTTGAAACCTTACGTAAATATGGTGCGATGGACTATACCATCGTTTTAACCGCTGGTCCTAGTGAACCAGCACCAATGTTATACATTGCACCTTACGCTGGCAGTGCCATGGGTGAGGAATTCATGTATAACGGTAAGCATGTCTTGATTATCTTTGATGATCTGAGTAAGCAAGCAACTTCATACCGTGAAATATCCTTGCTGCTCCGTCGTCCGCCTGGTCGTGAAGCCTACCCTGGGGATATCTTCTATACGCACAGTCGTTTATTGGAACGGTCTGCGAAGTTAAGTGATGCCCTTGGTGGTGGGTCAATGACGGCACTCCCTGTGATTGAAACGCAAGCAGGTGATCTGTCCGCCTATATTCCAACCAACGTTATTTCAATTACTGACGGTCAAATTTTCTTACAATCCGACCTGTTCTACGCCGGGACTCGGCCAGCGATTGATGCTGGGTCTTCCGTTTCTCGTGTTGGTGGGGACGCTCAGATTAAAGCGATGAAGAAGGTTGCCGGGACGTTACGTCTTGACTTAGCTTCTTTCCGTGAACTTGAAGCATTTACGCAATTCGGTTCTGATTTGGACGCGGCAACGCAAGCTAAACTGAATCGTGGTCGCCGGACCGTTGAAGTCTTGAAGCAGCCATTGCACCAACCACTTCCGGTTGAGAAGCAAGTGTTGATTCTTTATGCTTTGACCCATGGCTTCTTAGATCCAGTGCCTGTCGACGATATTGCTAGCTTTGAAAGCGGCTTGTTTGATTACTTCGATAGTAATGCAGCCGATTTAGAGAAGACTATTGCCACAACTGGTGACTTGCCAGATACCGACAAACTCGATGCTGCAATGAAAGCATTTGCTGCCGGTTTCCAAGCACCATCTGCGACAAGCAATACCACCGCAGCCACGAATTAAGGAGGTGCGGCATGGCTCAATCATTAATGGATATCCAACGCCAAATCGCCTCAACGAAGAAGACTGGACAGATTACCCAAGCCATGCAAATGGTTTCTGGTGCTAAGCTGTCACAGATTGAAAAACGCACGACTGATTATCAAATCTATTCCAATAAGATTCGTGACATTGTGACCCATTTAGCTGCCAGCCAGTTATTGCAGATTCAAGACAATAACAATGACAGCAGCAGTAGCAACGACTTGGGCATCAGTTTGTCCAGTTTGCTTGAACAGCGTCCGGTTAAGAAAAGTGGTTATTTAGTCATCACTTCTGATCGCGGCCTAGTTGGCGGTTACAATAGCACAATTCTTAAAGCGATGATGCAGATGATCAATCAAGATCACCAGTCCCCAGACGAATACGTTATGATGGCTATTGGTGGTGTTGGTGCGGACTTCTTCAAGGCCCGCGGCATGAATTTGGCCTACGAGTATCGTGGTGTGAGTGATATTCCAAGCTTCAATGAAGTACGGGAAATCATTCAGACCGCCGTAACCATGTATGATAGCGGCGTTTTTGATGAGTTGTACGTTTGCTACAACCATCATGTCAATACGTTGACCTCAGCATTTCGGGCTGAGAAGATGCTGCCAATTACAGACCTCGATGTTGGTGAAATTGCCGATCAAAATGTGGAGTACTTGGTTGAACCAAGCAACGAAGCGGTTTTGGATCGCGTTTTGCCTCAGTATGCGGAAAGCTTGATCTTCGGCGCCATCATGGATGCCAAGACTGCTGAACATGCGGCCTCAACCACAGCGATGAAGAGTGCGACCGACAATGCCAATGATTTGATTTCGACATTGTCCACGCAATATAATCGCGCGCGGCAAGCAGCAATCACGACAGAAATCACCGAAATTGTCGGTGGTGCTGCCGCCCTTGAATAGGGTAGAACACAACAGGAAGGACGATTTCTTTGAGCCAATCTATTGGTAAAATTGTACAAGTAATCGGACCTGTCGTTGACGTTGCGTTCCCTATTGACCAGAACCTACCTGAAATCAATAACGCCTTACAAGTCCAAAAGAATGACCAGATCTTAGTTTTGGAAGTTGCTGTTGAACTTGGTGACGGCGTTATGCGGACAATCTCAATGGAAAGTACCGACGGATTGCAACGGGGAATGGAAGTCACCGATACTGGTGCGCCAATCTCTGTGCCTGTTGGTAAAGATACATTGGGTCGGGTGTTCAACGTCTTAGGGGACACAATCGATGACGGGGCAGTTTTTGGACCCGATCACGAACGCAATAGCATTCATAAGGATGCACCTAAGTTTGAAGATCTTAATACAAGTTCTGAAATTCTTGAAACCGGGATTAAGGTTATCGACTTGCTCGAACCTTACCTGCGTGGAGGGAAAGTTGGGTTATTCGGTGGTGCCGGTGTTGGTAAAACCGTTTTAATCCAGGAACTGATTCACAACATTGCTGAAGAACACGGTGGTATTTCTGTGTTTACCGGTGTTGGTGAACGGACTCGTGAAGGTAACGATTTATACTTTGAAATGAAGGAAAGTGGCGTGTTAGAGAACACGGCCATGGTGTTCGGTCAGATGAACGAGCCGCCTGGTGCCCGGATGCGGGTGGCCTTGACTGGTTTAACCATCGCTGAATACTTCCGTGATGTTCAAGGTCAGGATGTGTTGCTCTTTATTGACAACATTTTCCGGTTTACCCAAGCTGGTTCTGAAGTTTCCGCCTTACTTGGTCGGATTCCTTCCGCCGTTGGTTATCAACCAACGCTGGCTACAGAAATGGGTCAGTTGCAGGAACGGATTACCTCAACCAAGAAGGGTTCAGTGACATCGATCCAGGCGATTTATGTGCCTGCCGATGACTACACTGACCCTGCACCTGCGACGACTTTCGCCCATTTGGATGCTACCACTAACTTGGAACGGCGTTTGACGCAGCAAGGGATTTACCCTGCTGTTGATCCGCTGGAATCCTCTTCTAGTGCATTGGATCCCGAAATTGTGGGTAAAGATCACTACGCAGTTGCCACCGAAGTACAACAGGTCCTTCAACGGTACCGTGAATTACAAGACATCATCTCGATCTTAGGGATGGATGAATTGTCCGATGACGAAAAAGTGACCGTTGCGCGTGCACGGCGGATTCAATTCTTCTTATCACAAAACTTCAACGTGGCTGAACGGTTTACCGGTCAACCAGGCTCTTATGTGCCAGTTGAAGAAACGGTTAAGGGCTTCCGGGCAATCTTGGATGGTCAATATGATGATTATCCAGAAGATGCTTTCCGCTCTGTCGGTCGGATTGAAGAAGTCGTTGCTAAGGCGAAAAAGATGGGCTTTGCGCCCGCTGACAGTGCTGCTTCAACGACAGCGCCTGCTAGTGACGCAGCGCCTGCCGCAGCTGCAAACTAGGAGGTGAGCGTTTATGGCTGACAACAGCAACACGCTCACAGTCAATATTGTGACGCCGGATGGGCTTGTGTATGATCACCATGCAACCATGGTGATTGTGCGCTCTGTCGATGGTGACTTGGGTATCATGGCTAACCATGAACCTATTGTGACACCATTGCAGATTGGTGAAGTCCACGTGCGTCGGATTGACAATCCTGGTCATGAGGACCTCATTGCTGTCAATGGTGGCTTCATGGAAGTCTCCGACAACGTGGCCTCAATCGTCGCTGATTCAGCTGAACGTGAACGTGATATTGATTTATCACGAGCACAAGCAGCGCGCGATCGTGCTGAAAAGGAAATTCAAGCGGCACAATCACAACACGATAGTGACGAATTGCAACGGGCACAGATTGCCTTACAACGGGCAATTAACCGGATTAACGTTAAGAACGGTCGGTAATCGACCAAAAAAAGGATTGATGACTACCTTCGGGCAGTTCATCAATCCTTTTTTGATTGGTTATGACTTCGTTAAAAGCACGAATGTCAGTGGTTTCTTCTTGCATCATGCGGTACACTAAAACAAGACTGCAAAAAGGAGATTGACAGATGTTATCACAGGGATTAGGGATTGATGGTTTAATGACAATTGTGTCTCACTTTGTCTTTATTGCCATCGCTTTTCGGGCCGTGCGTGCTTTGCGGTTTGAACAGTTTTTGAAACCAAACCATGTCCGTGAAAGCCAAGTTTTATTAGTCTTTTTGGCGATTGCAATCGGCTTTACTGTCAGTTCGTTTTTCCTTTCGGTCTTGAGTGGCGCGCGGAATTTAATCTACTTAATCCGCTAAGAGTGCGCGCTAATAATTATGGTATAATGCAGTATTAGTTGATGAATGAGGAGAGAAACACATCATGGCAAAAGATATTGGGATTGATTTAGGGACGGCCAACGTTCTGATTAATGTCAAAGGCAAGGGAATCGTTCTCAATGAACCCTCCGTTGTTGCGATTGATACCCAGACTGGGAAAGTCCTGGCCGTTGGGACGGAAGCATACAAAATGGTTGGTCGGACTCCCGGCAATATTCGGTCCATTCGGCCACTGAAAGATGGCGTCATTGCTGACTTCGATATTACTGAAGCCATGCTGGAATACTTTATTAACAAGTTGAATGTGAAAGGGTTTATGTCTAAACCTAATATTCTCATTTGCGCGCCAACAAATATTACGTCAATTGAACAAAAAGCCATCATTGAGGCCGCTGAAAAGTCAGGCGGTCGCAAGGTTTATTTAGAATTTGAACCAAAAGTAGCCGCTGTTGGTGCTGGTCTGGATATCTTCCAACCACAAGGTAACATGGTCATTGATATCGGTGGTGGGACTGCCGACGTTGCTGTGCTCTCCATGGGCGAGATTGTCACTAGTCGGAGTCTGCGGCTGGCGGGCGATAAAATGGACGCCGCCATTGCCACATATGTGAAGAATAAACACAAGTTACTGATCGGTGAACATACTGCCGAGAAGATTAAGATTGAAATCGGCACAGTTTATGAAGCTGACCCAAGTGAAACGATTGAAGTGCGGGGCCGTGATATTGCAACCGGGTTGCCGCGGGAAGTGGAAGTGACTGCGACCGAAGTTGAAGAAGCGCTGCATGAAACCATGCTGGCGATTATTAATGCGGCCAAAGAAGTCTTAGAACAGACACCACCTGAATTGTCAGCAGATATTATTGATCGTGGGATCATGCTGACGGGTGGGGGTGCCTTATTGAAGGGCATTTCCCAGTTGTTTGCGGCCGAGCTGAAGGTGCCAGTCTTGCTGGCTGAGTCCCCACTGGATGCCGTTGCGCTTGGGACTGGCGTCTTACTGGATAATATTGCCCACAAGAAGCAATACTAGGAGGGCTGGTTTTGAGTCCTACTTATGCGCGTCGTATTCTTAAAAAAATTGGAATTGGTCTGCTGAGTGCCTTGATTCTGCTGATTTTGGGCTTGATGATTGGTTATGGCGTTGGTGGGGGCAATCCGTTTCGGGTTTTTCTGCCAAGTACTTGGCAGCACATTTTTGATTTTCTCAAATAAGGAGCTAGCGTTATGAAACGGGTTTTAGTCTGGTTTGTCCGAGGCTATCAACGTGTGATTTCGCCCCTTTTTCCACCGAGTTGTCGCTATTACCCCACATGTTCAAGTTATATGGTCACTGCCCTGCAAAAGCACGGGGCCATCAAGGGCTTGCTGATGGGAACGGCGCGGATTTTACGCTGTAATCCATTCGTCCCTGGGGGATATGATCCGGTTCCGGATTATTTCACGTTAAAGCGCAACCGCCAAACGCAATCAGCGAAATAAGGAGTTATTATGGCAAAAGAACAAAATATTAAAGTGAACCTTGAAGAAGTCCAACGCAACGGTCACACTGTCTCTGTGTTGACCTTAGGGAAACAAGAGCTTGGTTTCATTGAACCAAGTGATGACCGGTTTACCGCTTTCGTGGCTGGTAGTACTGATCCCAATCGGTTCAAGGCATTTGATGATGCCGTGAATTTCCTCATCTCAGAGTATCATCTCCACCGCGGATAATGACCTCGAACACTTCAGGTTTCCTGAGGTGTTTTTGTGTCATCAACAGGCGGATTTATGAAAGGAGTCCCAATTGGCAAAAGAAATGACTAATGATTCATCGCAGAATCGCCTCGACTACGGGATTATCCTGTCGGTCATGCTGCTAGCTTTGATTGGTTTGGGCGCCATTTATATGGCAACCGTGCATGACGGTTCGACTTCGCCGGTGCGGGCTGTCATCATGCAAGTGATGTGGTATGTCATTGGTGGGGTCGGCATCTTCATTGTTTTGCAGTTTGATGCTGAACAATTGTGGCGACTAGCACCCATCCTCTATGGTATCGGTATTTTCCTGCTCTTGGCCGTCTTAGTGTTGTATGATCGGCAAGTGGCAGCCAGTACCGGGGCGAAGAGTTGGTTCCGACTAGGTCCAATTACGTTTCAACCTTCAGAAGTGATGAAACCGGCTTACATATTGATGCTTGGCCGGGTTGTCACCCAACATAATACGAAGTTCAAACATACCACGCATAATGATTGGGTGTTGATTGGCCGGATGCTTCTGTGGACCTTACCCGTTGCCGCGCTGATGATGCTTCAAAACGACTTTGGGACCACTTTGGTCTTTCTGGCGATCTTTGTCGGCGTTATCTTGGTATCAGGCATCACTTGGAAAATTTTAGTCCCGATTGCCGGCGTGGGGGCCGCAATTGGCGGCATGGCAATTCTGCTGGTCACCCAAACCTGGGGCCGCACTATCCTCGCTAAGATCGGCTTTAAAGCCTATCAATTTGCCCGGATTGATTCCTGGCTGAATCCCTCAGGGGCAACAAGCGGTGACAGTTTCCAATTGTGGCAATCGATGAAGGCCATCGGTTCTGGTCAAATGACTGGGAAAGGCTTCAATCACTTGGAAGTGGTTGTGCCCGTTCAAGAATCAGATATGATTTTTTCAGTCATTGGTGAAGCTTTTGGATTTATTGGTTCGGCCGCTGTCATTTTGTTATATTTCTTGTTGATTTACCAAATGATTCGGGTCATTTTCGACACAAAAAATGAATTCTATGCCTACATCACTTCAGGTGTGGTGATGATGATTGTCTTCCACGTGTTTGAAAACATTGGGATGAATATTGGTCTCCTTCCGTTGACCGGGATTCCGTTGCCGTTTATTTCACAGGGGGGATCATTTCTGTTAGCCAACATGTTGTCAGTCGGCATGGTGCTTTCGATGCGCTATCACCACACCAGTTACATGTTTAGTCAAGAACAAGAAAGTTTCTAGGAGGTTTCGCAGATGGCTGACTTTTGGCAACGTAATGATGATAAAGAAGTGACTTTGGGCCTCAGTGCTGACGCACAAGAAAAATTTGGTGCTATCAAATTCGTCGACCTGCCAGTGGTAGGGACAACTTTGACCGTTGGGGAAACTTTCATGGCAGTTGAAGCAGAGAAAGCAGTGCTCGATCTTGAAAGTCCTGTGACTGGCGAGGTTATCGCGGTAAACACGGCCGCCAGTGAGGCGCCAGCTTTATTAAATTCCGCTCAGCAAAGTGATAATTGGGTTGTCACTGTCAAATCGGCCTAGGAGCGAATTTTCTAATCGTAAATTTTTTTGCTTGACATCATTTTCTAAAGTGGTTATTATCAAAACAATTCAATTCGACAAAGAAACAGGATGAGAGAGTAATCGACGTGTGACCGTACAGAGAACCCGGAATGTTGAGAACGGGGTGGTAAGCGGCGATGAACATGGCTCATCAAGTGGTGCAACTGAGCGGGAACGTCAGGTTGCGATGGCTGGCATCCATTATCTTGCACGCGGGATTTTCCCGCTACAAAGCGTGTGCTATGTAAGTAGCCACGAATTTAGAATGGTACCGCGAGTCAACTCGCTTCTAACACAGTTAGGAGCGAGTTTTTTTGTCGAAAAAATTTTGGAGGGATGATTTATGAAGAGTTTTAAGCGTTTGTTAGCATCAGCTGCTGTGGCAGCAGCTGCGATTGTTTTAGTTGCATGTGGCGCAGGGAAATCCAGCTCCAGCAGTAAGGCTGGCACTGAAAGCAATCCAATCAAAGTGGGGATTATGACCACTGACAAGCCAATTTGGACCGACGTTCAAAAGCGGTTGGCCAAAGACAATGTCACCATCAAGTTGGTCGAATTCACTGACTACAACCAACCAAACACAGCGCTTGAGAATGGCGAATTGCAATTGAACGCCTTCCAACACCACAATTTCTTGGACAATTGGAACAAGAAGCATGACACCAAGATTGCCGCGATTGGCGACACCTACATCGGCCCAATGCGTGCTTATTCCAACAAGATTAAGTCCCTGAAGGATTTGAAGAAGGGCGACAAGGTTTCTGTGCCTAACGATCCATCCAACGAAGGCCGCGCATTGCAATTGCTGGAAGAAAACGGCCTGATTAAGCTCAAGAAGGTTGCTTCACCAACCACACGCGACATCACGGAAAACAAGTTAGACTTGCAAATCACTGAACTTGATGCGACCCAAACGGCGAAGAGTTTGGATGACGTGGCTGCTTCCGTCGTTAACAACGATATCGCTGCCAGCGCCGGTTTGACCCCAGACAAAGCGATTGCCGTTGAAAAGATTGATGCCAAGTCCAAGCCTTGGGTGAACTTCATTGCGGCTAAGACAGCGGCTGACAAGTCGAACAAGACTTACGAAAAGATTGTCAAAGCTTATCAAACTGATGCCACAGCTAAGTTAATCGAAAAAGTTTATAAGGGCTCAACATTACCCGCATGGAACTACAAATTTTAGTCGCTGAAAGGTGTTGCTCATGACCGCAGAACCAGTAGTAACGTTAAAACAAGTTGATGTTGAGTTTAATGAGGCCGGCCGCCAAGTCCATGCCGTTGATCATGTTGATTTAACCGTTGAACGGGGCGACATTTACGGGATTGTCGGGTACTCCGGGGCCGGGAAATCGACCCTGGTGCGGACGATTAACTTATTGCAGCGGCCTACCAGCGGTGCTGTGACCGTGTTGGGACAAGACATGCTGTCCTTGGGCGCCAAAGAATTGCGCAATCAACGCAAGCGCATCGGGATGATTTTTCAACATTTCAATTTGATGGCCAGTCGCACGATTGCCCAAAACGTGGCGTTTCCGCTCCTGGGGACTGGCAAGTCTAAGGCTGAGATTCAAGCCAAAGTCGATGAATTGCTGGATTTGGTCGGCTTGAGTGACCGCGCGAATGCGTATCCGGCTCAACTGTCCGGGGGGCAAAAACAGCGGGTAGGGATTGCCCGCGCGTTGGCGAGTGACCCTGAAATTTTGATTTCAGATGAAGCCACTAGTGCCTTGGACCCAAAGACGACAGCCTCCATTCTTGATTTATTAAAATCATTGAACGAGAAACTAGGTTTGACCATTGTGCTAATTACCCACGAAATGGAAGCCGTCAAGCAAATTTGTCAGCACGTGGCTGTGATGGATGCGGGGCGAATCATCGAACGTGGGGATTTGGTGACCATCTTCGCTGATCCAAAAGAACAGCTGACGAAAGATTTCATTGAGACCACCTTGCAACTCGATAGCGCGTTGGCCGCTGTGGTTAAACAGCCAACTGTCCAGAACCTGCGGCCAGACCAACGCCTGGTGCGGCTGACTTATCTGGGTGAAAGTACCGATGATCCGTTGATTGCCGCCTTGTATCGCGACTATCAAGTGGAAGCCAATATCCTCTTTGGGGATATTCAAATTCTGCAAGGCACCCCATTTGGAAATCTGATTGTCGTGCTGAGTGGTGAAGAACAACAACTCGATGCCGCGTTTGACTATCTCAAACGCGAAAAAGTAACGATTACTGCGATTCATCCTGAGGAGGTGGGCGAATGAGTTGGTTAGCAAAATTTTTCCCAAACGTTGGTCCCATCTGGAATGGGGACAACGGTGTCGTCAACGCCGTCATTCAAACGTTGTACATGACGTTTTGGACGACGGTAATCGCAGGCATTTTGGGAATCATCATCGGTGTGCTCCTGGTATTGACGGATGAACATGGGTTGTTGCCGAATCGCGTGGTTTATTGGATTACGGACAAGTTGGTTAACATCTTTCGGGCGATTCCGTTTATCATCTTGCTGGCTGTCATTCAGCCCTTTACGCGGCTTGTGGTTGGGACCGGGATTGGAACGACGGCTGCCTTAGTGCCACTGGTTGCCGGGACAGCGCCATTCTTTGCCCGGCAGGTCCAAAATGCGATTCTGACAGTTGATCCTGGGGTTGTCGAAGCAGCTCAAGCGATGGGCAGCTCGCCATTAGCGATTATCTTCCGCGTGTATTTGCGGGAAGGTTTGCCCGAATTAATCCGTGTCTCTGTTCTGACAATCATCTCGGTGATCGGCTTAACGGCTATGGCTGGTGCAATCGGGGCTGGTGGTCTTGGGAACTTAGCCATCGCTGTTGGGTACAATAGTTCACAATACGATGTCATCTTCGTGTCATTGGTTTTCATTTTGTTGATGGTGTTCATCGTGCAATTCATCGGCGACTGGTGGGCGAAAAAAGTCGAACACTAATGCTGCCAAACACACAAAAAAACTCACGACATCATGTCGTGAGTTTTTTTCGTTATTGTTCAGCAAACCAGTTGATGAGCGCTTGCATATTGGGGGAGTGCGCGGCCATCATCTCGGGATGCCATTGGACCGCATAAACGGGGTGAATTGCACTTTCAAAGGCTTCCAGTACACCATCAGTGGCCACTGCGGCAGGCTTTAAGCCATCAGCTAAACGGTCAACGGCTTGATGATGGTAAGAATTGACCCAAACGTTCTCACCCAGCAACGGCCGGAGAAAACTTTCGGCGACGGTCACTTGGTGAGTCGCAATCCATTCAGGGGTGGGATCTTGTGAATGTTTCAAAGTTGTTGGAATTAAACTCAAATCTTGATACAAACTACCTCCCAAGGCCACATTGATGATCTGTAGGCCACGGCAGATACCAAGCACCGGCTTATTTTGAGCGATTGCGGCGTTGATGAGGGCGATTTCCCATTGATCGCGTGGTAAATAGGTGAGACCAAGATGCTGATCAGGTGCTTGCTCATAAAGTTGAGGTGAGACGTCTTGGCCGCCGACGAGAATCAAACTATCGACTTTCTCAATAGCGGCTTCGGCATAGGCCGGGCTTTGGATGGGGAGAATGATGGGCATCGCGCTGGTATTAGTCAAACTGTCCAAATAATTCTGAAAAATGTAACTCACAGGGTTGCCATGAAAAACGTCTGCGCCGGTTGTCAGTTGATTGCCGGCCAATCCAATTGTTTTCATCATTTTGGCTCCTTTGATTGATGTGGTCTTATTGTAGCACTCGCAGCTAGATTGCCAAAGTCAGCGTGGCTGTTGGGTTGAGTGGTCGTTGCTTGCCGTGTACTTCTGCCGTACAATGAACGTATAATTTGTTATTTAAAACACAAAGTGAGGCCATAAAATGCAGACCCTAACAATCGAAGATCTTCACGTTAAAATCAAAGCCGAACCAAAACATCCAGAAATTCTCAATGGGGTGAACCTCACGATTAACACCGGTGAAGTGCACGCCATCATGGGCCCCAATGGAACTGGGAAGTCGACACTTGAGGAAACAATCATGGGCAATCCTGCCTACGAGGTGACCCAAGGGGATATTCAAATCGATGGCCAAAGTATTCTCAATTTGCCAGTGGATGAACGGGCCCGCGCTGGCTTGTTCTTAGGGATGCAATATCCGTCTGAGATTGCTGGGGTGACCAACGCAGAATTTATTCGCGCAGCCATCAACGCCCGGCGGCCAGAAGATGATCCGATGCCAATCATGAGTTTTCTCAACGCCCTCGATGAGACAATGGCGACCTTGGAAATGCCGACAGATATGGCTGACCGCTATTTGAATCAAGGCTTTTCCGGTGGGGAGAAAAAGCGCAATGAAATTCTTCAACTGATGATGATTCAACCAAGTTTTGCCTTACTCGATGAAATCGACTCCGGCCTAGATATTGATGCCCTGCGGATTGTGGCCAAAGGCGTTAATTTGATGCGCGGGGAGAATTTTGCGAGCCTGATTATTACCCACTATCAGCGTTTACTCGATTACATCGTTCCTGATGTGGTCCATGTGATGAAGGGTGGCCACATTATTGAAACTGGTGGCCCTGAATTAGCCTTAGAATTGGAAAAGACGGGCTACGAACATCTGGGGGAAGCATAGTATGTGGCCTAATTTACCCAAAATTCCCTATCAACGTTATACAAAAACCAAAACAGTTGGCGGCGCAATTACCGTTACACCGGCGACTTTGCCACTTCAATCTGGGCAATACGCCGGCCAGAATGAATTGGAAAACTGGTTGCTGGTAGACCAACCGATTAGCAGAATTGCTGTGCCGGCAAATCTTGAAATGGTGTCGATTAGTGGTAATGGCGGCGGGGCTTTAGTCGTTGATGTCGCCGATAATGCGGTTGTCACTATTATGGAGCACTGGCATAGTCAAGGTGAGAGTCTCGGTCTGTTAGTAATTTTGAATGTTGGGGCCAATGCCCAGGTGACCTATATCAATGATGATCAATTTCATTCACAAGTGGCGGTCATTGACCGCGTGGCCAACGTTGGTGAACACGCGACGCTGGATTGGACAGTTGCTGGATTTAATCAGAGCGCTGGTTTTGGTTTGCTGCAAACCAATTTGTTAGGCCGGTTTGCGAAAGCTACGGTGAATGTCGGGGCACTTGCAGCCGGCAAACAGCATTTTGGCTACACAACTCAAATCGAAAATATCGGCCAGAAGACAGTCGGACACATTAATCAGCGGGGGGTCATCACCGATAGCGCTCATTTGATTTTCAATGGGATTGGCCATATTGTTCAAGGCGCGCGCGGTAGTGATAACCAGCAAGAGAATCGGGTTTTGATGTTATCAGACGGTGCCCGTGGCGATGCCAACCCCTTGTTACTGATTGATGAAAACGATGTGACAGCCGGCCACGCGGCTTCAGTCGCTCGCGTCGATGCCAACCAGTTGTATTACTTGATGAGCCGGGGGTTACCAAAAGCGCAAGCTCAGCGCATGGTCATTCGCGGGTTCCTTGATGCTGGTTTAGTTGGCATTGACGGCGAGTTACGTCAAGACCTGTTTGCCCAAATTGAAAGGACGTTATTAAATGGCCTGGAAAAGTGATTTTCCGTTCTTTGCTGCCCATCCTGAATTAACTTATCTCGATTCCGCGGCCACGGCCCAAAAACCGCAAGCGGTGATTGATCGGTTGACGGCCTATTATGTGAATGACAATGCCAATGTTCACCGGGGCCTTTATCAGCTGGCCTATGCAACCACAGAAAAATTTGAAACGGTGCGCCAGCAAGTCGCTGATTTTGTTGGCGTTGCGGCCCACAATGTGGTCTTTACCCGCGGCACGACTGAAAGCTTAAATTTAGTTGCGACTTCTTTTGGCCCGTTGGTGGTTGGTGACGGTGAGATTGTGACGACTGTTGCTGAACACCATAGTAATTTCATTCCGTGGCAACAGTTGGCCCAGCGCACTGGTGCGACGTTTAAGGTCATCCGTGCGCGAGAGAATGGCGATGTGGCCCTGGCCGATGTTTTAGCGACGATTACACCCAAAACGAAGCTGGTGGCTTTAGCGCATGTGACCAATGTCACAGGCGCACTGCGCGACATTCGCACAATTGCTGATGCAGTGCACGCAGTCGGTGGCTATCTCGTGGTTGATGGGGCCCAAGCGGTGCCACATTTGCCTGTGAAGATTGCGGATTTAAAGGCTGACTTCTATGCTTTTTCGGGGCATAAAGTCTACGGGCCAACGGGCATTGGCGTGTTAGTCGGGCGAACGCAGCTATTAGAGCAGATGCTACCGCTTCAATTCGGTGGTGAAATGATTGACCAAGTGAGCATCGATGAGAGTACCTGGGCGCCAGTACCTTTGAAATTTGAAGCTGGCACGCCCAATATTGCCGGGGTGATTGGTCTTGGGGCAGCCTTGACCTATGTGACAAGCATAGATTGGGACACCCGCCAGCAGCAGGAACAGCAAATGCTCTTGCGATTGCGCCGGGGATTGGCAGCCATCATTGGCGTAACACTGTATGGTGACGACGATTCGGTGGGTGCTGTCAGTTTTAATTTAGCAGGCGTTCATCCGCACGATTTAGCAACATTCTTAGATGAACAGAATATTGCTGTCCGCGCCGGCCACCATTGTGCCCAGCCGCTGATGCTGCAACTGAAGATTCCAGCAACCGTGCGCGCCAGTGTAGGTCTGTACACAGATGAAGCGGATATCGACCGCCTAGTCGCTGGTGTCGAAGCCGCAAGGAGGTTCTTCAATGAGTGAACGTCTAGATCAATTGTATCGACAGGTCATTCTTGAAGCGGCGAATAAACCGCATAATGAGGGTCACTTGGTTGATGCCACCAATGAAATCACACTTAAAAATCCGAGCTGCGGCGACGTACTCACCCTACAATTAGCGGTTGAGAACGGGACCGTGACTGGGGTCGCCTACCATGGTGAAGGTTGTACCATTTCAAAAGCGAGCGCCAGCTTGATGACGGATCAAATTCTTCACCGGTCTGTTACTCAGGTTGAACAGCTCGTTCAGGCGTTTTCAGACCTGATGCTTGATGGTGACGCCCGTGCCCACTCACAGTTAGGTGACGCCGCCATTTTTGCGGGTGTCCACCAATTCCCAGCCCGGATTAAATGTGCCACCTTGGCTTGGAAAGCTGCGAGTCAGGCACTCGCGAAAGGAGAACCTCATGACCGAGACGAAGAATACTAAAAATAATGAAACAGTAGCTGCAAGCGTCGATTTCCTTGATGAAGTTGCACCAGGGGACTTTAAAGACAATGTGACGCCAGTCTATTCGACGGGCCGTGGGTTAACTGAGGCCACCGTCCGCGCAATATCAGCGGAAAAAGGTGAGCCCGAATGGATGCTCAACTATCGGTTGCAGGCTTTTGCTACCTATCAGAAGTTAGCGATGCCAGATTTCGGGCCAGACTTATCAGACCTCGATTTGGATGACATGTTGTATTACCAAAAGGCGACTGACAAGCAGTATCGCAACTGGGATGACGTCCCAGAAACCATTAAGAACACTTTTGAACGCTTAGGGGTGCCACAAGCTGAACGGAAATATCTGGCCGGTGCCAGTGCGCAATATGAATCTGAAGTGGTCTATCATAACATGCGCGAAGAATTTGAGAAGCTCGGGATTATTTTCACTGATATGGATACCGCACTGAAAGAATATCCTGACATCGTTAAAGAATACTTCGGTCAATTGGTCAAACCGAGTGACAACAAGTTTGCCGCCCTCAATGGGGCCGTCTGGTCCGGTGGCAGTTTCATCTACGTGCCTAAAGGCGTGCAAACAGAGGTGCCCATTCAGGCATATTTCCGGATCAATGCTGAAAACACTGGCCAGTTCGAACGGACGCTGATTATCGTCGAACCCGGGGCTAAGGTGAATTATGTTGAAGGCTGTACCGCGCCATCATATTCTAGCGACAGCCTTCATGCCGCTGTGGTGGAAGTCTTCGTCAAAAAGGACGCTTATTGCCGCTACACAACGATTCAAAACTGGTCGAAGAATGTGTTCAGTTTAGAAACCAAACGCGCTCAGGCCCTCGAAAATGCCACCATGGAGTGGGTGGATGGGAACTTGGGGAGTAAGACGACGATGAAATATCCAAGCGTCTATTTAGATGGCCGGGGGGCGCATGGAACAATGTTGTCCATTGCTGTCGCCGGTAGTGGCGTCGATCAAGACAATGGCGCGCGGATGATTCATAATGCGCCAGATACCAGCAGCTCCATTGTTTCTAAGTCAATCGCTAAAGACGGCGGCCGCGTGGATTATCGCGGGACGGTCCGCTTTGGGAAAAATGCGCGCGGTGCGTTTGCCCATGTGGAGTGTGATACGATTCTGATGGATGAACTGAGTAAATCCGATACCATTCCTTACAACGAAATTCATAACGCCGAAGTTTCCATGGAGCATGAAGCCAAGGTGTCCAAAGTCTCAGAAGACCAACTGTATTATTTGATGAGCCGCGGAATTTCTGAAGCTAAGGCCACTGAAATGATTATCATGGGGTTTGTTGAACCCTTTACCAAAGAACTCCCGATGGAATATGCGGTCGAACTGAATCGTTTGATTGGCCTCGAAATGGAAGGTAGCGTCGGTTAAACCAGAAGCACTGATTGGCGTCAGTGCTTCTTTTTGTGTCCCCAAATGCCCGGAACGCAGGATGCCGCGGATGAATGGTATAATAAACGTGCGTTGGAGTGAACAACCTTTTTTGTGATTGGGGGAACTTCAAATGGATGATCTTAATAGTTTTATTCAGTTACATGCGTACGGTATTCCACAAATCAAACCTGATGAGAAGCGCGCCTTTCTCGGCAACTTCCGCGAGCGAGTGGCCATGGCGGTGACAGTTCGTCAGTTGCAGGATCCACAAATTTATCAGCTATTGCAATCGGTCTTGGAACGCTACCCACAGTATCGGGTCTATCTCAATGGTCGGATGAGTAATCACTTAATTATGACCTACCTCAAACAAGCCCAAGTACTCAATTATCCCTTTACGGTGATGGCGCAAACCGGGATGCGCGTTCAACATGATTTAGCTAGCAATGATTTTGGTTGGGTGTTGGCCCATCCTACCGACAAAATTGAACGTCCAATCTTAATTTAGGAGGCCCAAAATGGCAGACATTGTTTCCGATTTAACTCAGACAGTCGACCGCTTACGGCAACAGGTCTTGGCGGGGGAGGTCTTCGGCACCTTACCGCAAAAGATTGGCCAATTAATTAGTGATGTCAAGTTACAGCCTGCGACACCAGTCAGTCTCCCCACTGATGCAGTCACGGCCGTGGGCCGGATTCGCGATATCGAGCGCCGGGTGAAGCGCAGTCCTCATCCGCAAATTACAGATGATGAACTGGATTTTCTCGTGCAACAACTGGCTAGCACCAAGCCAGCTGTCCGCGATAAAGGCGCATTCTTTCTTTTAAGCGATTTATTCCAGATGCATGCGCTCACCGCTGGCCAGTCACAATGGTTGTTTAAGCGTCTGCAGGCTCCTGATACGATGTTTTCTCACATCACCGAGACTGAGAACGAAGCGATTTTTATTCGTAGTTTCTCTGTGATGATTATCTCCAGCATGCTCTATGGTCTGGACGATGACGTGCTCACCACGAAAGATTACGAGGCGCTTGCATTGAGTCTGGCCGTGTACATGATGCTCGAAAAAGATGGCCGCGGGTATGTTGATCAGTCAGGCTGGGCCCACACATACACCCACGTTGGGAATTTACTCGATGAGCTGGTTAATGTTAAGAGCCTGAAGCGGGCACACAAATTCTTCTTACAGGTCGTTTTGATTGAAGCCTGGCGCCGGATGGATACGCCGCTTATTTACGGGGAACCGGAACGCATTGCCAGCTTCTTGACCCATTATGCTGCCATGAATCAATTCTATGGTCGTTCTTTGATGATGTCGTTGCAAAATTGGCAGCAATCCTTGTTGCAATTGCGTCCCCAAGAATCAATTACCTTCTGGAACCAGTGGTATAACCGCAGCCGACTGCTGTCGGCGTTGCTGTTACAACCGGATTTACCGGATCCAATTCACGACTTTATTGAAGATATTACGGAGGTTTAAGTGAAACAAGCAGTCATTTTTGATATGGATGGTGTTTTAGTTGAATCAGAACCAGAGACGCTAAAGCAACGTGATGGTTATTTCGCTTCTCTGGGCATTAAGATCAATCAGGCCACTCAAACAGCGATGCTCGGTGGTAACTTAGCTGACATCTGGCCTACAATTCTACCCGGGCGAACTGAAAGTGAATATGCCCGGTTACAAACGGGATATGTGGCCTACAAGCATGCGCACCCGTTTAATTATGGAGAAATCATGTTGCCTGATGTGCGCTCGACTTTCGTTTGGTTGCACGAGCATGGCTACCAAGTGGCGATTGCTTCTGCTTCTGATCACGACTTCATCGATCAGATGCTTGATCAAACCAAGTTACGGCCATACGTTGATGTTGTCACCAGTGGGACTGATTTTACAGCCAGCAAGCCAGATCCAGCGGTTTATTTGGCAGCTTTATCTGCTTTGCATCTACCCGCAAGTGATGCGGTCGCGGTCGAGGACTCGACCATCGGAATTCAGGCAGCCAAGGCGGCTGGGTTGTACACCTTTGCAGTACCCATTCGGGACACACGATTCACAGCTGATCAGTCGGCTGCGGATGCAAGAATTACAACTGTTGCTGGGGTCTGCAGTTATCTCAATCGACCGGCCGAAGCGTAAAATAAAAGTCGCAAACAAATCTTTTTTGATTTTGTTTGCGACTATTTTTGTATCGTGTTGTTAATATGTGATTCTAATCACAAAAGACTGATGTACTAATGATAAATTTTATTATAAAACAGGCAATAAATTTTTGAGGAAAAGTGGTCTTGGACAACTTCACCCTTTATAATTGTATTTGGGTAAGGGGATAAACCATTACCGTTTGCCATGTGGGGATGGCAGAAAGACAAGGAGTGAAGTTAATGAGTAAACAACCACAGGTCTTGCAAATTTTGGGGGATAAGATGCGTTATTATCGCCGACTAAAAGGCTTCTCGCAAGCCGAGTTGGCCCAGGGCATCTGCACGCAAGCCACGATTAGTCTCATTGAGAAACGTAACAAGGTCCCAAGCATGAATATTCTGATGCGACTGATTGCTCGGTTGGGTATCCAACTGGAAGATGTTGTCGTGGAGCACCACGATAGTATGCAACAGGATCTCAATTTGATCGACGATGTGATTCAGCATGGCGATTACACGAAGGCTCAAACACTGTTGGCTAAAGTCCAACCGAATCGATTGGTGCAAGCTGACGATCAGAAACGGTATTACTACAACCAAGGCATGGTTGAACTATTCTTGAACCACGCGCCTGATGAAGCGATTTACTTTTTCGGTCGGACCCTCAATCCGTTTGTTAATTCCGAGGAAGATTTGTACGGTATCTTAGCGACTTTAGGGCTGGGACTGGCCTATGCTGAGAAACAATCGTTTTCTCGGGCAAAGGTCTACATCGACCAAGCCCTTAAAATGCTCACTCATATTCCGTTGGCGGAAACGAAATATTTGACTGTTGAGCTCAACATTTACTGGAATATTAGCCGCATTTACTACCAGTTGGGGAACTACGAAGCAGTCACCGACTTTGCTCAAAAAGGCATCGCCATTGCGGTCGCACATCAAAGCCTGTTCTTGCTTGATGAGCTTTACGCTATCAGTGGCCGGGCTTTGATTCAGCTCGATAAGACAAAAGCACAAGAGCAGCTTGGAATTGCGCTCGCCTTAGCCAAGGTTCGGGCCTCCCACCAATTGGCGACCACATTAGTATCAGAAATGCATGATTTAGCCGGTTCGTCTGAGACAGCATAACGAAAAAATCACCTGACTTCTGAAGATAATTGTTATTATCTTCGGTCAAGTGATTTTTTTAATTATAAGAAATGTTATTGAGAAAAGGGTTGTTTGTGAAATTTGCTACTTTTCTTTAGTGGGTGCTTTCGTGGTAGCGAGGGCAGGTTGATTATTCAGATCCGTCCGGACAACCAAAACATCGCATAGCGCATTGCGAGTCACATATTCTGTCACCGAACCAATGAGCAGACGTTCAACCGCATTCAACCCAGTGGCCCCGATCATGATGAGATCAATATTGTGCGCTTTAGGCACATCGCGCGCAATGATGGTCTTTGGTGCCCCATATTCGATACTGTAATTGACATTGTCCAACCCAGCCGCTTTGGCTTGTGCGACGTAGTCATCCATGGTCTTCTTGGCTGTGGCAGTGACTTGCTCAACCATTGCTGAATCAAAACTCGAGACGTTCTGGAAGGCCCGAGTATCCACGATATGGATGAGATATAATTCAGCCGAATTCCGTTTTGCAACCGCAATCGCTTTCTTAAAGGCCAACTCAGATTCATAGGAACCATCAATGGCGACGAGAATGTGTTCATATTGTTGTAACATCATATCACCCCTTTCCTTTATTGTACTTGATTGGACCGTAAAATTAAACGAAAAACCCAGCCCTAGAAGCGAGTGATTCGAATCCCTAAGTAGCCCATCAATAACGCACCAACAGCCAGGACCACTAAGGCAGGCGTTGTGCTGGTCAAGAAGGCCGCGACAATTCCGGCAATAGCAGTCAAGGTCAATAGGATGGCCAGAGTCGAAAGCGTCTGCCGTAAGCCACTGGGAAGTGGGGCTGCCACAGTGAGAAACGGGCCTTGGCGATGGCGCCACAGGTAAGCGGCACTCGCCAACAAAATCAAAGCATACAATAACATCAGAGCAATAAGCATAGAGAACTCCTTTAGGTTTCATCAATAAAAAAAACCAGCACAAGGCTGGCCAAAAGCGTTAACTTTTTGTGAAAGGCTACCGGTGCCGACTATCTTCCCGAATCGTTGAAACCCGCTGATTAGCAAGTGGGTTCAGACGACTATGCCGTTAGCCGCTAAGTGAAATAGCAGCACGGGCATAACCACTTCCGATCCCAAGGTCTCGATACTGTTCGGTCAACTGATAGTTGGGAAGCGCGAACACCTTAGAACTTTCAACCATTATATTAGCAGATAGGTTTCATTGACGCAAGTGTTTTGTATCCGCTACCAACTAATCTTGGTGGCGCTTTTTGCGTAAGTTCTCGAGTTGCTGGCCCAAGGCTTGCTCATACTTGCCATTAGCTTTAGGTGCATAGTAGTGCTTGCCTCGGAGGTTCTCTGGCAGATAGTCTTGGTCAACCCAATCGTCTGGATAATCATGGGGATATAAGTAGTCCGTACCATGGCCCAAAGCTGCTGCCCCCTTGTAATGTGCATCTTTCAGATGGTCAGGGACAGAGCCGGCGTTACCCGCGGCAATATCAGCCAAGGCCTGGTCGATGGCCGCCATTGCACTGTTACTTTTTGGCGCCAAGCAGAGATCAATGACTGCACTGGCCAAGGGAATGCGTGCTTCAGGTAAGCCCAAGCGTTCAGCGGCCGTGATGGCTGTGAGTGTTCGATTGGCGGTTTGTGGATTGGCCAGGCCAATATCTTCATAAGCAATAACAAGTAACCGTCGAAGAATACTGGTCAAATCCCCAATGCTGATTAATCGCGCCAGGTAGTGCAGCCCGGCATCAACATCGGAACCCCGAATGGACTTCTGAAAAGCTGACAGAAGATCGTAGTGAGCATCTCCATTCTGATCGCCTTCGAGATTGGCTTGCTGCAGCGACTCGTGCATGACGGTATTTGTAATATGAATTTTGCCAGCCTTTTCTTCAGTAGATAATACGGCTAATTCGAGGGCATTGAGCGCACTGCGTAAATCCCCATTGGTTGTGGTCGTCAAATAATGCCGAGCTTTGTCATCCAACTGCACGGGGTAGTTGCCTAACCCGCGGTCCTTGTCGGCGAGTGCACGATCAATGGCGGCATCAATTTCTTCTGGGGTCAATGGAAAGACCTGGAAAATCTGTGTCCGACTGCGAATCGCCGGTGAAATATTTAAATAGGGATTCTCTGTTGTGGCCCCAACAAGAATAATACGCCCTGATTCTAGGTGGGGAAGCAGAAAGTCTTGTTTGGTTTTATCGAGGCGATGAATTTCATCCAGCAGCAACACAACGGTCCCACTAAACTTGGCTTCATCGACGACAATCTGTAAGTCTTTTTTGGTGTCGGTGGCCGCATTGAGCGTTCTCAGGGCATATTTAGTTGTGCCGGCAATCGCGCTGGCGATACTAGTTTTCCCTGTGCCGGGTGGGCCGTAAAGAATCATCGACGTCAGACGCTTGGCCGCGACCATTCGGCGAATGATTTGATTAGGACCAACAAGATGCTGTTGGCCAACCACTTCATCGAGATTCTGTGGTCGCATGCGAAACGCAAGTGGTTGTTGCATCTTCTCACATCCTTTCCTCTAGTATAACCCAATCATTCTACGGGCAGGAGGCCTGTTATCTTTTGAGTGACCATGGTAATCTAGAGTATCAATACATGTGGATGTTCTGGAGGCAATTATGCAAACATTTTGGGACAAAATTAAAGCAAATCATTTAGAGGGCCTAGAAAGCCTGACAACCATTGGCATTGAACGCGAAGCCCAGCGGGTGGACACCCAAGGACACTTGGCGCTCAGCGATCATCCGGCCAGTTTGGGTGACCGGGCTTTCCATCCGTATCTGCAAACGGACTTTGCCGAAAGCCAGACCGAAACAATCACTGATACCCACGTCGGCGTCACCGCTGTCATGGAACAGCTCCAAGGGCTGACGGCGACTTTAGCTCGAGCACTGCCGAAAGATGAACGGCTGTGGTTGCAGACCATGCCGCCGGTGCTGCCGGGTGATTTAGCGACCGTGCCAGTGGCGCATCCTAGTCCCGAGCGCCTCGCTTATCGTCAAAAACTAATCGGTGCAACCGGCGATGTGCGGCAACAAATGATGAGTAGTGTTCACCTCAATTTGAGTTTGCCCGAAACCTTATTTGAACGGCTCTATGAAGCGGAAGATTTTGGTGGCCAGGCCCCAGATTACGTGACCTATCGCAATCAAATTTACGTGCATCTCAGCCAACAATGGCTGCTACACCGATCAGTGATCACGTACTTATTTGGGGCGAGTCCGCTTGCTAATTCAGCCGATTATCCCGATGCCCCCAAACAACCAGTGCGGTCATTGCACAGCAGTCGCCAGTTTGGGTATCACAATCCTGATGATGTTCAGGTGCGGTATAGTTCTGCTGAAGCTTATGCGAATGATATAGCTGCCGCGGTCCAGTCTGGGTCACTGATTAGTGCTGCGAATTATTACGGGGGCGTGCGGTTGCGCGGTGAAAATCTGACGCAAACCGGGATTGAATATCTCGAATTTCGCGATTTTGATCTTAATCCCTTCGTCGTCACCAGTTTGAGTCCAGAAGAATTGCAGTTTGTGGTTGATTATGTCTGGTTCTTATTCAGCCAACCGATGCTTGAAGCTAACGAAGTGACAAAAAAGTTGACGCAGGCAGCAACTGATAACGAGCGCATGGCGATGGCGGATCCATTCTCGCCAGCACAAAACCTCGTGCCTTTCTTTGATGAGATGGCTGAATGGCTGAATGCTCAGCAACCCAGTGCGCCGCGGGTGGCTGCTTTTACCGCGATGCAAGACCGAATCTTGCATCCAGAACAAACCCCAGCAGCCCGATTAACCACTTTAATTCAAGCCAGCGAGTACCAACATGCCGGTTTGCAATTAGCCGATGAACTGACGCAATCACTAACCGCAGAACCGTATTTATTACCTGGTTACACTGACATGGAACAGTCAACGCAAATGTTGATTGAAGACAGTTATCGCTTAGGTCTCAAGGTTGACTTGCTTGACCGCGATGACCAATTGGTGCAACTGACGCTCCAGGACCATCAAGAATGGGTACGAGCTGGAAACGAAACTCGGTTAGATAGTTTGGTGGTCAGTCGCTTAGTTGATGACAAGCTTGCAACAAAGGCTGTCCTGGGTGCGGCTAAACTCCCAGTGGCCCGAGCCGCAGTGTATCACGATTGGGCGAGCGCTCGGGCTGACTTTGTCGGAAGTTTTCTAAACAAGAGTATCGTCGTGAAACCCAAGTCCAGTAACGTTGGTGCTGGGGTAACGATTTTTGCTGTGCCACCAGCAGAGGCAGACTTTAAGCGGGCCTTTGACTTTGCCCATGAATATGGGGATGTGCTGGTGGAATTATTCATCAAAGGGACTGAATATCGTTTCTTCGTGGTCGGCGATCAAGTGCGGGCCATCCTTGAACGGATTCCTGCCAATGTGGTTGGGGACGGGCAGCACACCATTGCGGAACTGGTCGACAAAAAGAACCAAGACCCACGGCGCGGGGATGCTCATCGTAAACCCCTTCAAACCCTGCGGCTTGAAGATCGACAGTTGCAGGTATTGGCTAGTCAAGGTCTGACGCCGGATAGTGTGCCGCTGCGAGGACATCAGGCATTCTTATTGACCAACAGCAATATTTCGACCGGCGGCGATTCTTATGATGTGACCGATGAGATGGATGCGTCCTACAAGAAGCTGGCTGTCCAGGCTTCACAAGCCCTCCAGCAAACCATTAGTGGTGTAGATATCATCATCCCGAATCTGTACGTGCCATATGAACCAGACAAAGGGATGGCAACTATCGTAGAATCGAACTACAACCCAGCCATGTTCATGCACCTGTTCCCGTATATGGGTGAACCACGGCGCGTGACCTTAGATGTCATTACGACGTTGTTCCCAGAATTGCCCGAGTCGGGCGCGTCCTTTGAAGCATGAGCCATTGGCCAACGAGACCAATCTTGAGCGATTTCTTCTCAAAAATGGTATGTTGATAAAAATGAATCCATGTTGAGGAGGAAGTCAAATGACGTTGAAACAAGCACAAGAAACGTTAACTAGTGTCGCTAGAGATATAGATTTTAAGGCCAGCATTGACATGCAACCGGATTATCTTGATTTTGAGGTGGTACTCCCAAGTGGCCAGCAGCAGAAATTTGTCGCCACTACGGATACTGTGGCCGGGGCAAGGCCTTATGAGTTGTTGTGGGACCTAGCAGATGCCATGGTGAATTTCAGTCAAGGCGATGATCATCTGTGGTACGCCGATGAAGCAACTAATCCTAAGATTTTTGCTGAATCGGATAGCGGTATCAGTCAAGCTGATGCCGATTGGCTCAATACCTTAGGCGAAAAGGTCCGGCAAGCCGCCAATAAAAACTAGAAAATCCCAACTCAGAATACTGAGTTGGGATTTTGTCTGTTATTTCTTATCAAAAAGGTGGAAAATATCAAGAGGATGACTATCTTTGGCCGTGGACTCACTCGGTGTGTCAGTGGCTGGCAAGCTGATGTCATCATGATTGATGGCATCTGGTGCCACAATTAGCAGTCCTGGATAAGAGGGGTCAAGACTGGCGGTGTCGTCATTGACGAGGGTGAACTTGAGACCGGCATCATTAACGGCCTTGATGAAAGGTGCGGTCACATCTGGTCCCTGCTTACCATTGATTAATGCTTGGTAAGTAGGTTGAACATATTGCGGTAGCGCCGTTTGAAAAGCGGTTAGGACGTCAGGTTTAACAATATCCGTGTTCGAAATTTCCAACACAACGCGTTCTCGCAGTGAGCCCAGATAACGCCGGCGTTCATCGGGGTTCGTTTGGGGAGTCCCATAAATACTTTTATTTAAATGTGCTTGTAAATCATCATCAGCCATAAAAAATCCCTCCAGGACAGTATTTGAGAAAGGATGAGCTCTCGTGTTCAGTGTAACAGATTTCGATATTTTTAACGACCAAACACTCGCCGGTCGCCTGGGTAAAATCCAAACGATACTGGATCCAAAGTTCGAGACACTTGGCGCCCTGTTGATACCGCGATTAACCGCCGAGAACACCATGCCAGAGCAGTATTTTCACATGGCCAAGCACCTGCGCCGCCACAAGAATCCACCAACGGACACATGGCTAGCCATTTCAGCGAATCGACGTGGCTACAAAATGGGTCCGCATATCGAGGTGGGTTTCTGGGATGACCGTCTGTTCATCTGGGCGGCTCTACTAGTTGAGACCAAACCTCAGTATCACCCACAATTTGATGCGTGGTGGCCACTTGTTCAAGCGTTGGGTCCGGATTGGCAGGTTTCAGGTAATCATATGAAGAAGGCTGCTGAGCCATTGACTGAGGCTAGTTATCAGTCTATCAGCCAGCATTATCAAACCACTAACAGCGGTGAATGGCTAATTGGTCAGACCTACTTGAAGTCTGATGCCCTGTTTGAAACGCCAGCAGTGCTGTGGACTGAGATTCAAAATCGCGTTGCGGCCATAGCACCGCTATACGCGGCAATGCAAGTTTAACGATAAAGAATATTGTGAGGGAAAATGTGTGGTTGAACAAAAAACGCTAAATTTAGTCCATGATCGGGTGGCTGATATTGCCCCCAAACAAATTAAGGCCGTCCTGGATTTGATGCAAGACGGTAACACCGTGCCGTTTATCGCGCGGTACCGGAAAGAAATGACCGGTAGTCTGGATGAAGTTCAGATTCAAGCAATTGAAGTCGCCTTTAAACAAGCGACCGCCTTGCAAGAACGGCAAGCCGCAGTCATTAAAAGTATCACTGACCAAGGCGAGTTGACGCCTAAATTAGAAGCTCAGATTAAGGCTAGTACCACGCTACAGGATGTTGAAGATATTTATCTGCCATATAAGCAAAAACGCCAAACCAAAGCGATGATTGCTAAAGCTCGCGGTCTGGAGCCGTTTGCCCAATGGATTTTGACTTTTCCAGCCGGTAACCTGACGGATAAAGCGCAGACGTTTATCAATCCAAATCAAGAATTGCCAGATGTGGAAGCCGTTGTGTCGGGCACGCATGAAATTCTGGCCGAAACCTTCAGTGAAGTTGCCACTATTCGCAATTGGGTGCGAAATACTACACTACGCACAGGCAAGATTGTGACCACTGTGAAACCAAAGGGTAAACCCCTGGATGAAAAGGGTGTGTACCAACAGTTCTATGATTTTGAAGAAACCGTTGAGAAAATGTCAGCTACCCGCACATTGGCGATTAATCGGGGCGAAAAGGACAAAATCTTGTCAGTGAAGGTCGCGGTTGACCTTGATCCCATCATGAATTATCTGCATTTCCGCCTCATTGGCCAACATCCTGATTCAGCGGCGACGGCTTTTATTCAATCCGCCTATGAAGATGCGTATAAACGTTTCATCGGGCCTGCGATTGAGCGGGAAGTGCGCAATACTCTGACTAGCCAGGCTGAAACCCAGTCCATCAAGGTGTTTGGTCAAAATTTGTATAATCTTTTGATGCAGGCCCCCATGAAAGGCCAGGTGGTCTTAGGTTTTGATCCGGCGTATCGGACCGGCTGTAAATTGGCCGTCGTCGATGAAAATGGTAAGTTTTTGACTAAGGCAGTGATTTATCCACATAAGCCTGCTCCTGAAGGCAAACGCAAAGCAGCTGCTGGTGAGTTGATTAAGCTGCTGGAGCAATACCACGTCACCATGATTGCCATCGGTAATGGGACAGCTAGCCGGGAGTCTGAAGAATTTGTTGCCGAAACCCTGAAGCAGGTTAAGCGTGAAGTTTACTTTGTGATTGTTAATGAGGCTGGCGCTTCTGTGTACTCAGCCAGTCAAGAAGCTCGGGATGAATTTCCAGATTTGCAAGTCGAGCAGCGCAGCGCGATTAGTATTGCCCGCCGATTGCAAGATCCGCTGGCTGAACTCGTTAAAATCGATCCAGAGTCAGTTGGCGTCGGCCAGTATCAGCATGATCTGCCCAAAAAAGACTTGTCAGGTGAGGTTGATGTCGTTGTTGAACGGGCCGTTAATCGCGTCGGCGTTAATCTGAATACGGCTAGCTATCAATTGCTTGCCCGGATTTCGGGGTTGTCTAAGACCATTGCTGCAAACATTGTCCATTATCGTGATGAGAATGGTCGTTATAATAGTCGCAGTGAACTTAAGAAGGTGCCCCGTTTGGGACCTAAAGCGTTCGAACAATCAGTTGGGTTCTTGCGAATCATTGGCGGTAAGAATCCGTTGGACAATACCGATATTCATCCGGAAAGTTATCCCGTGGCTAAGCAGGTCTTGGCTGCCGCTGGCGTCAAGCCAAGTGATTTAGGGGATGCGAAGGCGGTTGCTGAATTGAAGACCGTCGATTTAACGCCAATCCTTGAATCGGGGGTTGGACGTGAAACTGTCAATGATATTATGACCAGCTTACAAACGCCCGGTCGCGATTTGCGAGACAGTTTAGCCCGCCCGCTGTTACGTAAGGACGTCTTAACCATGGAAGACTTGAAACCTGGTATGAAGCTTGAAGGGACCGTGCGTAATGTGGTCGACTTTGGTGCTTTTGTCGATATTGGTGTGAAACATGACGGGTTGGTCCACGTGTCCAAGATGACCAATCGTTTTATTCGTGATCCCAAAACAGTCGTTGCCGTTGGCGACATTGTGGATGTCTGGATTGATTCAGTCGACCTCAACCGCGAACGGATTCAATTAACGATGATTGATCCCACCGCTTAACCTCCAAAAAGAACGCCTCAGGACGTTCTTTTTTTGTGGTCTTGATCCGCGTCAATTTCATTCGGGCTGTTCTCGATTAATGTAGGGTTTATACAGGAGGTCGGGCAGATGAAATTATTACCCCAGTTACAAAAGCATCGACAAACACTGATTGTCGTGGTGGGTAGCTTGATTGTACTAGCAACAATCGGTCAGTATGGTTTGCGGTGGCAAGCCGGGTATCAAATCTTAATGTTAGTTGCGTCACTCATTGGCTTTTTACCGATTGGGTTACAAGCGTGGTCGGCACTGCGAGTCAAGGTGATTAGTATCGATTTACTGGTTAGCGTCGCTGTGATTGGCGCTGTGATGATTGGTGAAAACAATGAGTCGGCCATCGTCACGTTTTTATTCTTGCTCGGGGCGTTTTTAGAACAAAAAACCATGGAAAAAACGCGGTCGGCGATTGGCACTTTGACGCAAATGGCACCCGCACAAGCCATTTTAATCACCGAATCAGGACATCAAACAATCGATATTGACGATGTTGATCCTGGCGACGTGATGCTTGTGAAGACAGGGGGGCAGGTCCCAGTCGATGGTCACATTGTCAAAGGAAGTGGCTATGTAAACGAGGCCAGTATTACCGGTGAGGCCAAACCGATGCACAAGGGTGTTGGTGAGCAGGTTTTTGCTGGCGCAATCCTAGATAATGGGACACTTGAAGTCGCCGCAGAAAAAGTCGGTGAGGATACCACTTTTGGTAAAATTATTGAACTGGTTGAAGAAGCCCAGGATGCCAAATCCAGTGTCGAACGCCTCATTGACAAGTTTGCGACTTACTATACGCCAATTGTGTTGGTGATTGCCTTGATTGTGGGACTCATGAGTCGTGATGTCCGGCTGGCAATCACAATCTTAGTGTTGGGTTGCCCAGGGGCACTGGTTATTGGTGTGCCGGTTGCTAATGTGGCTGGGGTTGGTCAGGGCGCCAAGCAAGGAATCTTGCTTAAAGGCGGTGAGGTAATGGCGACGTTTAAACACGTTGATACGTTTGTCTTCGATAAAACAGGGACGTTGACCTATGGCCGGCCCAAAGTCGCCAGCGTTAAGACGTACGGTCAAGATGAAGCTACAATGCTGGCGGCCGTGGCGAATATTGAACGTGAAAGTGATCATCCGCTAGGCCAGGCCATTATTGCTTACGCACCAGCTGTGAAACAAACCGTGACCGATACCCAGGTGATCCAGGGGAAAGGGGTCGTCGCAAACGTTGACGCTGTGCCATATTTGGTCGGCAATTCAGCTTTGATGAGGCAATTTGGTGTAGCTTTGAATCAAAGTCAACAATATGATTTAAAGGCCTTACAAGACACGGGTCATTCAGTTGTCCTCGTTGCAACCGGCGCGCAATTACAGTTGATAATTGGCATCAAAGATCAATTGCGCCCGGAAGTCCCTGAGAGTTTGCGGCAATTGCGTCAAATGGGAGCCCAACAACTGATTATGCTCACGGGAGACAATCAAGTGACTGCTGATCAGATTGGACTTGCGGCTGGTTTAGACACGGTCCAAGGTGATTTATTGCCTGAGGCTAAAGCGGACTATGTGCGCCAGTTGCAAGCCCAGGGGCACGTGGTCGCGTTTGTGGGCGATGGGATTAATGATAGTCCGTCAATTGCCCGGGCTGATATTGGTATTGCCATGGGCAGCGGGACCGATGTGGCAGTGGAAACTTCCGATGTTGTCCTCATTCAATCAAACTTCCGTCAACTAGTGGTCGCCTTTGGCCTGACCAAGAAAACCGTGGCTAATATGCAGGAAAATATTGGCTTGGCCCTAGCCACCGTGGCGCTTTTATTTGTCGGCTTGGTTTTAGGACAAGTCAATATGGGAAGCGGCATGTTTGTTCATGAAGTCTCGATTTTGCTGGTTACAGTCAACGCGCTGAGATTATTAGCCCCAAAACAAAAACTTGACGACCGTCAATTACAGGTTGCCGATCGCCAGTTAGACTAAAGAAAAAAATGAAAGCAGGTTATCCTATGGAAAAAGCAATTTTACAGTTAGGTGCCTTGACATGCCCCAGCTGCATGCAAAAAATCGAGCACGCTGTGGCGAATCAGGCCGGTGTCAATTCTGTCAAAGTCTTATTCAATGCTAGTAAAGTCAAAACAGAGTACGACGATCAGTTGACCTCGGCAGACACGCTAAAAACGGCCATCGAGCAACTAGGGTACGACGTCCAAAATGTTAAAGTCAAAGCCATCTAGGAGGAAAATCATGAGGACTGCAGATGAACTTTATGCCATTGAACAAGCCCAAGTCGAAGTCGACCACCATACCCCAACCGCTGGGGCAATGATTGGCCATATTCTGAGTAACTTATTGCTGCAACAATTGAAACTTAATCAGGCCCGGCTGACACTCAGTGGCAACGCGCAACTCTTCGCTAATCAGGCTTTGAGCTCGATGTATCACGAGACCCAAGACCAATTTGACGAACTGAATCAATTGATGTTAGATGAAGGTGAAGCCATTCCGACGACAACGACCGAATTCTTAGCCTATACTTTTCTCCATGAAGATGGTGCTTTGAAGTATGCAGACGCTGAGACAGTCTTATTTGACCTCGCCAAGGCTATCGATGATCAGCTGATGTTCGTCACGCGCGGCATTGCGTTGGCCGATAAGGAGAACAAGTTTGCGCTTGCGGTCTTTTTGCGCCAACTGGAGGGCTGGTTGAAACATCAGCGGCAACAAATCCAATTGTTTCTGGGCCACGACGTCCGCGAAGGCCTGGATGATGAAGATGAAGACGACTGATTAGGAGAGAGACTAATGACCGAACAACATCACTGTGTGACTTTGGTGCCACTATTCAACCATTTACCGGAAGCTGACCAAGACAAGGTTAATCAGCTGGTCTCTCATCAACAGGTGCAACAAGGCAGTCAGATTCTCGCGCCCGACACTGATCCGCGTTTAGTCATTGTGGCCCGGGGGAGTATGAAAGTTTATCAGTTGTCAGCCTCCGGTCACGAACAATTGCTGCGAGTTGTCGAGCCTGGTGGTTATGAAGGCGAAAACGTCTTGTTTGGCGCCAGTAATGACAGCTTGTTTAGCGAGGCCCTGCAGCCCACAGAAATTTGTGTGCTTAGACAAGCTGATTTTCAACAGCTATTACGTCAATATCCGGAAATCAGTTTGAAGTTGTTGGCGATCAATGCCAATAAAATGTTGGGCGTTGAACAACAGGCTCAATTTCTTTCCATGGCACGGGTGGAAGAGCGGCTGGCAAGTTACTTGTTGGATTTACGCAAAGCCAGTAACGCCGACAACGTGGTCATCCCGATGAAAATGCGAGAATTAGCTACCCATCTGGGGACGACGCCTGAAACGTTATCCCGAAAGCTCAAACAATTTCAGATTAGCGGCCTGATTCGGCGCGAGCGCCAAAGCGTCACAATTCTGGATGCTGATGCCTTAGAAGAAATCTAATCGAAGTGTCGTAGCCCGTGGGTTGCGATACTTTTTTTGTGTGACAGAGGCCGTTAAAAACAATACGCTTAAATGGACAAAAGGGGGCGTGTTAATGGAGTTGCACACGCTACGATATTTTTGGACCATTGCAGAAGAGGGGACAATTTCAAAGGCCGCACAAGTCCTGCATATTATCCAACCAAACAGGCCTGATTGCGCCGATAGGGCGGTTGTGTCGGCCCAATTAAACAGTTAAAAGACAGTAAAGGCTCAAAATCTTCTGATTCTTTTTAACGCTGACAGTTGTTTTCGCCCTCAGCATTAATTGGGTTATTATCCATAAAGTGATTGTTCATTCCAGATTCGAAATAAATAACCTAAAGTCAGTGAATTTCAGTGTATAAGTGTGTGAAATATCCTAGTCTTTGGTTAGCGCATTGGTGAAAATTTAGTTCTCCTAGCCTTAAATAGCAAAAGCACCCCCACAAATTTTGTGAGGGTGCTTTTGCTATATGGACGGTCCGGTTAAGATTTGGATGCGGGACGTGTACGTGTTCGGCGCCCATTATCCGCTTGATTGCCTTCTGGGCGCATCGCCTCTTGTGAAGTTGCTCGAAACCACTGAGCGAGTTGGGACGCACTGATGTCAAACTGCTTTTGAGCCGTATCAGAGAAAGTCCGCCATGCGGCCTCTCTAGAAGTTTGATCTTTTGCTCGGCGAGTATCGCGCACATAGCGGCCGATTAGATGACGAAACTGGGTTTGCTGTGTGTGGGTCATATCCAAATAGGATTTCTGCCCGGAAGGTTCCATATCGGTGATGGCTGTTAACTCGCGCTGGTCGTCATCAATCGTTAAAAAAGATCGAATCGGAATAATCAAGTAAAGTATATAGGCGACCCAGGGCCAAAAGAACGCTAAGCCGATGAGGCCAGCTAGTAGAATACTATTTTCTAGATTATGCTGCCCGTAAATACTGGTATAGATTTCATGCATGCGGTCTTTGTCGTCAGTTTGTTGATGGACGACAGTCTCGGCGATATAACGAAAGACCAATGTAATCAGCAAATACAATGCGCCGTACAACATCACACTGAGGTTCTCGACATCACCAGACATGAGCCGGGTGAGTGGTGGTACCAGTGAGAGTAGAAAGGTCAGTAGAAATTCAAGCAGCACGACCCTTCGAGGAATCACATTCACTGTGCTGAAGAGTGTGGCTTGTTGGTACCAGATATTTGCAACGAAACAGAAACTAACCGCATAGACGGCGACCGCGAGAAGAAAGGTGAGAATGTTACCGTGATTCGCCCAACTGGCGGCGGGTAACTCCAACGCCATAATCGTAATAATGATAGCGAGGATGGCGTCGACGAAAGTATCAAGGCGAACCTTCAATTCTTTAGAGATCATGTTGAATCGCTCCAATAATTATTATATGTTGTTCATTGAACTTTTTAAGTATACTGCAAGTCGCGGGTGCTGCAATGAGTCGACGTTAAATCCAGCCACTATCATAAGAATTTTTGAATCTTGAGCACACAAAAACACCCCCGCCAAAAAGGTGAGGGTGTTTTTGATTTCGCCAAAGACGAAATAGGTGAAATGATTAAAGCTTTTGGTTGTAGTATTCAACAACTAAGGCTTCATCGATTTCTGGTTCGAGTTCTTCACGTTGAGGTAAACGAACTAATGAACCTTCCTTCTTAGTATCGTCGAAGGTGACGTATGCAGGGCGTGAAACTGTGCCTTCAATCGCAGCGTTAACGACAACTAAGTTTTGTGAACGTTCACGTAAACTGATTACTTGGCCAATTGATACTTCGTATGAAGGGATATCAACGCGCTTGCCATCAACTAAGATGTGACCATGGTTAACCAATTGGCGTGCTTGTGGACGTGAGCTTGCTAAACCGAGACGGTATACCAAGTTGTCCAAACGAGTTTCAAGCAAGATCATGAAGTTTTCCCCGTGGGTACCTTCTTGAATCTTACCAGCACGTAAGAAAAGGTTTTGGAATTGGCGTTCGTTTAAGCCGTACATCCAACGTAACTTTTGCTTTTCGCGTAATTGCATGCCGTATTCAGAAAGCTTACGACGGCTGTTAGGACCATGAGGGCCTGGAGCGTAAGGACGACGAGCTAATTCCTTACCAGTACCTGAAAGTGATAAACCTAAACGCCGGGATTGCTTCCAACGTGGGCCAGTATAACGTGACATATTGAGTTTCCTCCAAATATTTTATTGGAGTAAAATAACGAAATTGTGAATTTAGTACTCGGGCAGTTAGCCTGCAGGTTCACCTTTGCAGCCGCGGTTACTACTTTTCCCTCGAAAGGGTGGATAACTGGAGCCGAACATACCGTTCACTGCTGCATTATTTTACACGCAGACTAGTATAGCGTAGTTAAGGCTTTAACGTCAAGGTGTTTTGCCAATTGGGCGGTGAAGTCAACCAAGATGGCCCGATCTTCATCATTAAAGCGATCCAACGCGGGCGAATCAATGTCCAAGATGGCAACGGTCTGGCCATCCACGGTGACAGGGACGACGATTTCAGAATTGCTGGCTGCATCGCAAGCAATATGACCCGCAAACGCGTGAACATCAGGCACGATGATCGGCTTATTCTGTTGATAGCTTGTTCCCACAACGCCGGAACCTGGCTGAATGTGCATGCAGGCAACCTTGCCTTGGAAAGGCCCTAAGTCTAATTCATTGGTACTACCATTAAATAGGTAAAAACCAGCCCAGTTAATCTGATCAAAGGTATCATTGATTAAAGCCGCCGCGTTGCTCAAGTTCGTGACAGAATTGTGTTCATCTTGGAGTAAGGCGTCAATCTGGTCGACAATAATGGATGAAAGGTGTTCCATACAGGTTCCTCCTAGGATTAATTTGCGGAAAATGGTTTCAAGTTGGGACGCTTTTTGAGATACTATAGAAGTGTGCCAACGAAAAGAGAACTTATTGGCATTTTAGGCGAGTAACCTTTAAAAAGCAATCTGAAATAATAGTGGCGTCAGGTAGAGGTGTAGAAATGATTTGGATAGTAATTGGACTAATCGTACTGCTGGCAATCGTTGGTGGCTACTTTTGGATGCGGCAACGACTTGTCGGACAATTGACAGCGGCACAAGATCGTTATGCGGCGTTAGAAGCGCCGGATATTGACCAGACAACTCAAGCACTCACACAGTTGCAATTAAGTGGTGAGAGCCTGAAGGCCTTTACGAAATTACAGCGCGAGTACCAGCAGTTCGTTGAAGCCACCTTAAATCAGGTCGCTCAATCGTTAGTCGAGGCCCAAGCGGCAATCAGTGGTAATCGATTTCCTAGTGCGCGTGCGGCGCTAGCGACTGTGAATGAGACACTACCAGAAGCTGAGACCACTCGAGCAAGTTTTGCCGCACGATTTCAACAGTTACGGGTGATTGAGGCTGATAACCAAAAGCAACTTGAAAAGATTAATGAAGATTTTCAAAGTGCCCGTAAGACCATCCTGGCTAAAGGTTTTGTCTTTGGCGATGCGTTACCAGCGCTTGAGAACCAGCTAGAAACTGTTGACTCAGCCATCACGGAAGTGCAAACCGACTCCGCAGCGGGTGATTACCTGGCGGCACAAAACGTTTTGAAGGATTTGACCCAAGATGTTGGCGTATTATCAGCCGCCGTCAAAGAATTACCCACTTGCGTGAACGAATTGGTCAATGAGTTTCCTGCCCAAGTCAGTGAGTTGGACCGGGGCTATCAAACGTTGGTGGCCGACCATTATCAATTTGGCGAACGTAACATTCCCGAGGAATTAGCTGACATTCAGGGCCAAATCGATGGCAACTTATTGCTCTTGAAACAGGTCGATGTTCCTGCTATTAAAGCTAATAATGCCGATATTGCCGAAGCGATTGATGGGTTATATGCAACGATGGAACAAGAAATGGCCGCCAAGCAACAGATTAAGCAATTACAAGATTCCTTGCGGCAGTTTATCGGTCATGCGCAACAACAAAGCCGCAAATTGTTGCTGGATTTAGACCACTTGAACCAAAGTTATACCCTGACCCATGATGAGCTGACACAAGCTCAAGAATTAGCTAACGAACTGAGTGAAATTGAGACAGGTTTCAATCAAGATGCCGAACATCTGGCCAGTCAAACGGCTGTGTTCTCACAGGTCCATGCAGACTTTCTGGTCTGGCAGGCCCAGTTGAAAGAAATTGAGACGAAGCAAGTCGCAATCAATGAGCAGGTTGCCAGTTTACGGCGAGGCGAAGAAGAAGCCAATCATCAACTGGATCAATTCGAACAAAGTCTGCGCGAATTGAAACGCAAGGTTGAAGCCCAGCAGCTGCCTGGTCTGAATCGTGACTATCTTGACTTTTATAAGTTGGTCTCAGATGAGATGCAGGCGCTTGATCACGACTTGAATCAAGTCAAAATCAACATGGACGAGATCAACCGCAATCTAATCAAGATTCAAGCTGACTTAGATGAGTTAGCTGGTAAGACCCAGGTTGAGATTGATGCGGCCGGGATGACTGAAGCCCTGTTACAATATGCCAATCGTTATAAGCTGTCGAAACCTGAAGTGAGTGCCGCGGTTCAGACAGCTCAAAAGGCTTTTGCCAACTATCAATATCAAGAAGCTGCTGATACCTTAGGTACGGTGCTTGAAAAAGTTGAACCCGGTAGTTTCCAAAAAGTAGACGAAATTTATCAGTCTCAAAAGCAAGAATCGTTATTTTAAACAACGAGTGTGAACGCCTCGATTGCGAAACCTGCAAGCGGTGGCGTTTTATTTTGGCCTTGAACATGAAGCTAGCTCTGTTATAATATTTTTCAGTAGTTTAACCAAGAAAGGATCGGCTTATGATTTATTTTGACAACAGTGCGACCACTAAAGCACTGCCTGAAGTGCTCGATACCTATCGTAAAGTCAGTGAAGATTTCTTTGCTAATCCCTCGAGTCTGCATGCCTTGGGTGGCAAGGCCGATGAGATGTTGCAAAGTGCGCGCCATCAGATTGCTGATCTCATTGCGGCCAAGCCAAGTGAAATTTTTTTCACCAGCGGGGGCACAGAGGGCGACAACTGGATTATTAAAGGCACCGCAATGGCTAAACGCCAATTCGGCAAACACTTAATTACCACCAGCATTGAGCATCCAGCAGTGATTAATTCAATGAAACAATTAGAGAAACTCGGCTTTGACGTGACCTATTTGCCCGTCGATAGTCGCGGTTTCATTCACGTGGAGGACCTCAAAGCGGCGATTCGTAAAGATACGATTCTGGTCTCCGTGATGGGCGTGAATAATGAAATTGGCAGCAAGCAGCCAATCGCTGAAATTGGCGATTTACTTGAAGCCTACCCTAATATTCACTTCCATGTGGATGCGGTTCAAGCCATCGGCAAAGGCTTAATGAAAGCCTTGCGTCATCCTCGAGTCGATTTCATTACCTTCTCTGGTCATAAGTTCCATGCACCACGGGGAACGGGTTTTATTTATGCCAAAGAAGGCCGATTGATCGATCCCTTGCTGACCGGTGGTGGTCAAGAACACGATTGGCGTAGTGGCACTGAGAACACGCCAGCGATTGCGGCTATGGCCAAGGCCCTGCGTTTATTATTAAGCGACGAGGACAAGAAGGTCGCCCAACAACAAGCGGTCCGGGAACGGATTTATCAACACGTCAGTCAATTTGATAACGTGACGATGTTTAGTCAACTCAGTGATGATTTTGCCCCACACGTACTCTGTTTTGCCATCGAAGGCGTCCGAGGCGAAACAACCGTTCATGCCTTTGAAACCCACGATATTTATATCTCGACGACTAGCGCTTGCAGTAGCAAGAAGGGGACTGAAAGCAGTACATTAGCGGCAATGCATGTCCGCCAGAGTATTGCGACTAGTGCCATTCGGGTCAGTCTTGATGAACATAACACTGTGGCTGAGGCAGACGCATTTAATGCTGCCTTTGATGCCATTTATGCTGACTTCCAGAAATTGAACCCTGTGAACAGAAAGGAAACTGTCCGTGCAATATAGTGAAATTATGGTTCGTTACGGCGAACTCTCGACCAAAGGTAAGAACCGCCAGAGCTTCATTGGCCGCCTCAACGGCAACGTTGCTAAGGCGCTCCACGAATTCCCAGGCTTAACGATTCGGCCTAAGCGTGACCGGCTGCATATTGAACTGAATGGCGAAGATGCTGACGCAGTCATGGCACGATTAAGCCAAGTCTTTGGGATTCAAAGCTTCTCTCCAAGTTTGGCCGTTGAAAAAGACATGACCAAAGTTCACGAACAAGTCTTAGCACTGATGAACGAAACAGTGCCTGAGGGTAGTTCCTATAAAGTGAATACTCGTCGTTCTGACCACGAATTTGAATTGGATACCAATGCAATGAATCTAGATGTGGGAGATTTCTTGAGTGATGCCCGGCCAGATTTAGTGGTTAAAATGAAAGACCCTGACTTCATTCTCCGAGTTGAAGTCCGCCGAGAAGCAATCTTCTTGTCCACCACGACCATCAAGGGCGCTGGCGGGCTGCCTGTGGGCACTGCCGGTAAGGCCATGCTGATGCTCTCGGGTGGGATTGATTCACCTGTAGCTGGCTACTATGCCTTAAAGCGCGGGGTTGAGATTGAAATGGTCCATTTCTTCAGTCCACCCTATACGAGTGATAACGCGTTGGCTAAAGCTAAGGAACTCACCGCCAAACTGGCCCCATATGTCGGTGGCATCAAGTTCATCCAAGTGCCATTCACCGAGGTTCAAGAAGAAGTGAAGGCCAAAGTGCCTGAAGGCTACTTGATGACAGTGCAACGGCGGATGATGTTGCGGTTAACTGAAGCCATCGCACAACAACGCGATGGCCTGGCAATTTTCAATGGGGAATCTGTGGGGCAGGTGGCCTCACAAACCCTGGAAAGTATGGCGGCCATCAACGATGTGACGACTATGCCAATTATCCGTCCGGTAGCGACTATGGATAAGAATGAAATCATTGCCGTGGCCGAAGACATCGACACGTATGACTTATCAATTATGCCATTTGAAGATTGCTGTACGATCTTTGCACCACCAGCACCAAAAACGCGGCCAAAGACCGACCGCGCGCGTTACTATGAAACCAAGATTGACGTTGATGGTCTGATGGCACGGGCCTTAGAGGGGATCAAGATTACCGAAATTAAAGCCTCTGATCAGTTCATGAATCAAGCCACTGATTTAATCGCTGAACTCCTGTAAGTCGCAGCGCACAAAAAAACCTCTAACTTTTCAGTTAGAGGTTTTTTATTGTGGTATTACTTAGATGATGATGAGGATGAGAGGTAACCAGAAAGGACGTTCTTCAAATCGTTGTCCTTGATGGAAACGCCAGCCTTCTTCAAGACCTTCGTAATGACTTGGTTCTGCACGGTTGTGTCAGCTTCCCAAGCGGCGTAAATTTGATCGGTCAATTCCTTCTTGTGTTCTGCCATTGTGCCCTTACCAGGGTTCTTGATAGAACGAATGACGTGGTAACCATATTGTGTCTTAACAGGGGTTGTGGTGTATTGACCTTGCTTTAACTTAAATGCGGCTGTCTTGAAGGTTGAATCCAATTGGGTGTCGGTATTGTCAAATGCTGGTAACTTACCGCCATCGTCCTTGGTACCGGAATCAGTGGAATTCTTCTTTGCTAAAGCAGCAAAGTTCTTTTCACTGTTGTCTTTAGCTAAATCAGCAATAATTGTTTTAGCTTCGGCTTCGGTTTTAACCAAGATATGTTGAACAGTAATCTTTGGTTCATATGTCTTGAATTGCTTCTTCAAATCAGCATTAGTAACTTTCTTTTGGTCCTTGATGGCTGCGGCCAAAAGCAGGGAACTCTTAATTTGATCCTTGAATGAAGACTCAGTCAAACCGTTTTGTTCAAGAGTTGCAGACCAGCTTGAGCCATATTGTTTCTTGACTTCGTTGAACTTCTTGGTGACTTCAGAACTCTTGACCTTGCTGCCATACTGTTCTTCCAATGCCTTGGTAACAATCATGTTACGCAAGGTGGATTGACCAGCGCTGCTTTGCTTGAGTTCCTTATAGTATTCATCCTGGGTAATCTTGGCACCCTTCATGTTAGCGATGGTTGTACTGCCTGCACAGCCAGCTAAAGTTAATGCCAAAAACATACCTGTCAAAGCGACAAGCCATTTCTTCATGTATACACAACTCCTAATTAAAATTTGATGGTAAATAGCACAAAGACAAATATAACACACTTGTTTTTCTTTTGCCGTGACCTTCACAGAACTTTCAAACTTTTAAAGCTTTTATTTAGAAAGGTCTTCGACCGCAGAATTAATGGTTTCAACGTGGTTTTCAATGCTTTGGACCCGTGGTTCTGTTTCAAATTCGAACACATCGACGGTCTCGGTAATATCCTTGACAGCAGGCACAAGCGTCTCGTCGATTTCTTGCTTAAGGCGGGAAATGGCATCGCCTAAACCACTGACTGACCGTTGAACATTACCGGTGGCTTGACTGACATCTGTGAAATATTGGGCGATGGCCTGTTGCTGATCCACACCAGTACGTTTGGCCGTCAGCAATCCATAAGCAACACCGGCTAAACCGCCAAGTAGAAATCCGGTTCGAAATTTCATCATTACACCTCCACGTGAGCGCGAATATTTGCAGCGATAGCTTCTAGGTCGTCGTGGGAATAATCAGCAGCATGATCGCCAAAATGAATTGAGAAGTCATCTTGGTCGCTGTAACGAGGAAGTAAATGAATGTGAGAGTGAAAGACACTTTGATAGGCAACACGGCCATTGTTATTCATGATGTTCATGCCTTGAATCCGATTATCACTGGCTTTGATTGCTTTGGCGACCAAGGGCACACGACTGAACACGGCCGCCGCTAAATCAGCATCATAAGCGAATATATCATCAACGTGCTGCTTTGGCACCAGCAAAGTGTGGCCAGGGGTCACCTGGGTAATATCTAAGAAGGCTTTGACAACGTCATCTTCATACACGGTGACGCTGGGAATTTTACCGGCGACAATCTGGCAGAATACACAATCTTCATGCATAGGTTTCTTCCTCTTTCCTAATCAGTCATTTGCTTAATATGCTATCATAACGGGGTAAGAAAAAACAGAATGATAGGAAGAGTTCAATGAGCTTAAAAGTCGAACATCTCACGGGTGGCTACGGCCAAGTCCCTGTAATTAAAGATCTCACATTCACGGTTCCCGACGGCAGCATTGTTGGGTTAATCGGGCTCAATGGGGCGGGGAAGTCAACAACCATTAAACATTTAATCGGTTTACTCAAACCGCAAGCCGGCACTATTAATCTCAATGATGTTGATTTAGCCGCCGATACTGATGCTTATCACCAACAAATGGCCTATGTCCCTGAAACCCCAGTCTTGTATCCAGAGCTCACTTTGCGCGAGCATATTGACTTGACGATTATGGCGTATAACCTTGATGCCAAAGCGGCGTGGGAGCGGGCCAACCAAATGCTCAAGACCTTCCGGCTAGATAACAAGCTCGATTGGTTCCCAGATAACTTCTCTAAGGGGATGAAACAGAAGGTCATGATTGTGACGGCCTTCATGACCAATGCGAAGCTATTCATTATTGACGAACCGTTCACCGGACTTGACCCGCTTGGGGTCCATGATCTAATTGAGATTGTGGAACAAAAGCGAGATGCTGGTGCTAGCATTCTAATGTCAACACACATTTTGGCCACAGCCCAACAATACGCGGACCGCTTCCTTTTATTAAATAATGGTGTGATTCGAGCGGACGGCACGTTGGCTGATTTAAAAGCCCAATTTAATCTGCCGAGTGCGGACTTGGATGAGATTTATTTGACGATGACGAAGGAGGACTAGCCCATGCTTGAACTCTGGAAATCTCGCGTCAGGACCCACCAGCAGCAACAGGCTAAGTATCTGCGATTGGTGTTTAATGACCATTTCGTCTTAGTTTTAATCATTTTGTTTGGGGCGGGGCTGTATGCCTATAGCCAGTTTATCCGCCAAATGTCCGTAGTGCCTTGGTGGTTGATACCTGGATTGGCATTAATTTTAACCATTGCTGCAACCTTCGGGCGGTTAGCCACCTTAGTCGAAGCGGCTGACCAAGTGTTCTTACTGCCGCAAGCGAAGAACTTTCTAAAGTACTTATTTAAGGCGCGGCGATACAGTATGGGCTTGCCGACAGTGGTCTTACTCTTGTTATCGGGTGCCAGTTGGCCGCTTCTGGCTAAACTTCATCAAGGCTGGCCGGCGTTGTTGACGTTAGCCATTGGCCTGCTGGTGTTTAAGGACGCCGATTTATGGATGCAACTGCTCATGCTCTATCGCGTCAAAGTCGCGCGGGGATTTAATCGGCTGACGTTGTTTGCGATTGTTTTCATCGCCGTTCTTCTTGGTTTATACCTGCACCCGGCTCTAACCATGATTCTGGCGTTGGGATTGGACGGTGTGATGCGGTGGCGGCTGGCAGACTGGTTTGCCACGGCGCCATTGGATTATGACGGGATGATTCAAAGTGAAAGTGATCGCATGGGTCGAATCTATCGCTTCTACAACCTGTTTACCGATGTGCCCGGGTTAAATGGGCAAGTGAAACGCCGAAAGTACTTGGATTGGCTAACGGCGTTTGTCAGCAAGAAACCGGCCAATACCTGGCGGTTCATTTATCTACGTGGTTTTCTGCGAGGGACTGAATACAGTGGTCTCTACATCCGGTTGACTGTGATTGGTGCCGTCATTTTAGCGCTGATCCAACAATGGTGGTTGGCGTTGTTACTCGGCATTGTCTTCATCTATTTGGTCGGGTTTCAACTGTTACCTTTCTATTACCAATACGATGAAATTATTTTTACGCACCTATTCCCAGTGGGCCAAGCCCAGAAGCAACGAAGTTTTCAACGGCTTGTCGCTGTTTTATTAGGCTTAGAGACCGTGATTTTTGCCGCCGCTGCGCTGATTGTTGGCCAATGGCTGACAGCAGGTGCAATCGGTTTGGCCGGGCTGGTTTTTGTTGCCGCATTTACTTGGTGGTACTTACCATTGCGATTTAACACACTACGCAAATAGACCGGTGGGCTAACTTTGTATATCTGTACTTGACGCTGGGTCAGGACACCAGTAGTATTTATGTATAGTTCTGCGCGTACTGCGCCAATCGGCCAGTCCCGAGCACCTAAGTAAGGGAGTTTCGCCTATGGATTTTGATTTGAATGCTGGATGGTCCATCGAACCTGCGGGCGGGACAACTGGTAGTGCATACCTCGGGATTTATGCCCACGAGAAATTCTTTTTAAAACGCAATGCGTCGCCTTTCTTGGCGGCATTATCAGTGGAGGGGATTACCCCAAAGCTTATTTGGACCAAACGCATTGTGACTGGGGACGTCCTGACAGCTCAAGAATGGCTGAATGGGCGAACGTTAACGCGAGAAGAGATGGGGATGCCACGCGTGCCAGGACTATTGGCGAAAGTTCACCACTCAAAACTGTTGGAGCGAATGTTAGCCAAGGTTGGTGGTCAGCCACTCGACCCGAGGCATTTTCGTGATCAGGTCATGCACGCGCTGCCTGAATCCGTCAAGCAGCAACCGGTAGTCGTGGCCGCTTTAGCGCAAACACAAGTGGCCCCAAGTGTGCCTGAGTTTCGGGCGACGCATGGGGACTTGAGTCACAAGAACTGGTTGCTGTCTGATAATGACATTTTGTACCTGGTCGACTGGGATCAAGCCATTTTAGCGGATGTTGCTTACGACCTAAGTGAAATCTTGGTGGATTACATTCCTGTTAATCAATGGGGGGCTTGGCTGGACCATTATGGGCTGCCATTGACCCAATCATTACGCCAGCGTTTGATTTGGTATGGGCAACTCCATCTTTTACGGACGTTTGGCACGCCACAGTGCCAAGAAACTGCTGCACTGCAGCGATTGGACGAACTGAATCATCTTTAGAGATTGTTAATCACACATGAAAAATCAACGGGGTAGCGACTGCGGTCACCGCCCCGTTGTTTACTGGAGGAAATATGCGTTTACGAAACAAGCCATGGGCAAAGCCATTGATTAAGGCTCATGAAGCAATGATTATGGTGACCCCAGAGGGCATGCAAGGTCAATGGCAGGATCGTTTTGCCAACCATCAGCCTTTATTCTTAGAAGTAGGCTCTGGTAAGGGGCAATTCATTATTGAAATGGCCAAAGCCCACCCGGAACAGAATTTTATTGCATTGGAATTGCAAGAAGCCGCTGTCGGCATGATACTAAAAAAGCAAATTGAGCTTGAATTGCCCAATTTGCAATTGATTCTTGGCGATGGAGCCAATTTGACGGAATATTTTGCCCCCGGCGAAATTTCCGGGGTCTTCTTGAACTTCTCAGATCCTTGGCCAAAGACACGCCATGAGAAGCGGCGTTTGACTTACAAAGATTTCTTGGCCCAGTATCAAGCAATCATGACACAAGAGGCGAGCTTACAGTTCAAAACTGACAACCAAGGTCTGTTTGAATACTCACTCGTCAGCATGAATAACTATGGCATGGTTTTTGACTTTGTGGCGCTTGATTTGCATAACGATGCGCGGGTGAGCGACAACATTGAGACTGAATATGAACAGAAATTCAGTGCCAAAGGTGGTCGCATTTACGAATTAGTTGCTCACTTTAAGCCAACCGTTGACTAGCTAAGATCGTGCCTTTGGCAGAAATAATGATGCTATACTGCTGCAAGCCGGTTTCAGTTTCGCGTGTCACACCGGCGTAGTAAGCTGGAATGTCGTGGTGGTGCACCTCAAATGGCTTGGGGTCGTGATCAATCCAGGCGCCTGCGATGGGCCCGTCAACGAGAAAGTCTTGTTTGATTTGGTTCAGCAATGCTTTAGGGCGTGTGTAATGCACATAACGATGATGGGCTTGAATCGCGATGGCCGCACCAATGGCGGCAACAGTTGTTATAATAATCGGTTTTTTCATGGGTAAGCCTCCTTGCGTTTAGTATACTCGCCTAGGACTTAATGACCATTGTCAAAGCCCTAAGAAATGCTTATACTTACTTTTAGATAGTGAAAGGAAGTGTCGTCTTGAAACAATTTAAGTCAGATGCGGAAATCATGGCTGAAACCAAGACGCCGGGGAAGAAAGTTCTCTTCTTCTCGGCAGGATGGTGCTCTGATTGCGCGTTTATTAAACCAGCGATGCCAGACATTGAAGCAGAATATCCAGACTATGAATTCATTGCAGTCGATCGAGATGAGAATATTGAAGTGGCCCAAGACATGGCAGTCTTTGGTATTCCAAGCTTCATTGCTTTTGACAATGGAAAAGAAATTGGCCGGTTTGTTAATAAAGACCGCAAAACTAAACAACAAGTTGAAAGTTTCATGAATGGCTTAAATGCTTAGTAAGATAATGGAGGAAGTTAATTGTTAATTACAAGTTATAACCCAGACGCTTTAGGTGATACCCTTGTGGCCATTGTTGGGCCTGATCAAGCAAGTCAAACCAGTCAACAAGTCGGCGATATTGTCGCGATTGTTGGCGCTGACGGCCAACCAGTCGGCTATAATTTTTTTAATGTCAGCCAATATCTTGGCCAATTGAATGGCAATGGGCAGATTACGTTGACAGCAGAACAAGTCGAGAAGTTAAATGGGGCCATTAAAGCTGCCGGGTTGCCAGGTGAATTAACAGTTGATGACCAACCAAAGTTTGTCATTGGTAAAATTACTGCTTTTGAAGATCATCCAGATTCAGATCATTTGCACATTGCTCAAGTTGATGTGGGTAGTCAAACGCTGCAAATAGTTGTTGGTGCGCCTAATGCTGAATTGGGTGAAACTGTGGTGGTCGCATTGCCCGGTGCAATGATGCCTAGCGGTAAAATTATCTGGCCTGGAGCTCTGCGAGGTGTGGCTTCAAGTGGCATGTTGTCTAGTGCGCGCGAATTAGCCATCCCTGGTGCGCCTCAAAAGCGCGGCATTTTGTTAATGCCCGAGCAACTCGCTGCAGGGACCCCGTTTGACTTCGACAAAGCAGCGAAAGTCGTCGCTGCTCAGAATCAAGCGTAAACTCGATGACAAAGTCGTAATCCTAGTTTGTGATTACGGCTTTTTTTGCGGGCTGAATTTTCTGCTGGGCCTCAAAGCCCGCCAGGAATATGCTAAAATGAAAACAGTAGTTTTTTTGAAAGGAAGATCGTCATGGATCATTACGATGGCCCGGCATTTCTGCGACGGCACCCGGAGGAACCTGTTTCGCCTTCAAAGCCCCAGAAGCCTCACCCACAGCCAGAAACTAAGTCGGATCCAACCAACGGCAATTACCGTTCAGTCGATCCACTGAAGCAATTCAGCACTCCAAGAAGTGTTCAAAATCGATATGGTCGCAAACACCAAACCATTGATTATACAGCGATTAAGGCGGCACTTAGACGCGACGACACGATGGTCTATCTTTTTACGGATGAACCGGCGACCGAGGATGCGCCTGTCACTTCACACAGTGCGCCCTTGAAGCCTGCTGCGGATCCAATCAGTCCTGTGCAAACTGAAGCCAGCGCTCCTGCCAGCTCGCTGGTCGAGCCTGAACCGATTACACCCGCAGCGCCAGTGGAAGCGGCCACGACAGAATCCTCGCAAGCTGTCATTGAGCCCCCGACGACGACAATTGTCGCTGATGTGACGCCAGCTGCGCCGCCAAGCGCAAGGACTATTAGCCAAGCATTTCGCGCTTTTCGTGCGCAAAAGAGTAAACAATTGCCACCAGCTCGAGAGACGCAACCAGCTGATTCGGAGCCACCGATTGATCAGCCCGTGGCACCGCCGACTAAACCCGAGGCCCCAGCAGTGCAAGACATTGTGCCAGAGCCTGATACTCAGACCGCGTCACGTGGTTACGAATTTCCATCTATGGATTTGTTATCTAGTCCAGTTAAACCTGATGCAGCCACCCAAGAAGCGTGGGTTGAACAACAACAGGCCCGATTGGACGACACACTTCAGGCTTTTAACGTGGATGGACATGTTGTTGATTACACTGTTGGCCCCACTGTGACGCAATTTCAAGTGGCTCTGGCAAGCGGTGTGAAGGTTAATAAAATCACAAATTTGAATGATGATTTAAAACTAGCCTTGGCAGCTCGGGATATTCGGATTGAAGCGCCTATCCCGGGCAAGCGGACAGTAGGCATTGAAATTCCTAATCTCAAGCCACGGCCAGTTATGCTCAAAGAAGTCCTCGCCTCGGATGCTTTTCGAGAGGCTAAATCGCCATTAACAATTGCATTGGGTGTGAATTTGTTCGGCCAACCCGTCATCGCCAACATCGGCAAAATGCCCCATGGCCTGATTGCGGGCGCGACTGGCTCAGGGAAGTCAGTCTTCATCAACAGCTTGTTAACGTCACTGCTTTATAAAGCCACACCCCAAGAAGTGCGTTTACTGTTGATTGATCCTAAAGCTGTCGAATTGGCTCCGTATAACGGCTTGCCACACTTGGTTTCACCCGTTATTTCCGATGCTAAGGCCGCAGCTGCGGCCTTGAAATGGGCCGTGGATGAAATGGAGAATCGATATGAACGCTTGGCTGCAGCTGGCGTTCGTAATCTCGAACAATACAACGACAAAGCGCGGGAACGTGGCGATTTTGGCCTGGTATTGCCGTATATTGTCATTATCATTGATGAATTGGCGGACTTGATGATGATTGCGGCCAGCGAAGTGCAAGATCACATTGCCCGGATCACCCAAAAGGCCCGCGCCGCTGGTATCCACTTGATTGTTGCCACCCAACGGCCAAGTGTTGATGTCATCACGGGGACGATTAAGAATAATATTCCGACTCGGCTGGCTTTCATGGTTGCCAGTCAGGTTGATTCACGCACTATCATCGACCAAAATGGTGCCGAGCGCCTACTTGGCCGAGGCGACATGCTGTTCTTAGGCAGTGGTGCCAGCCAGCCTATTCGATTACAAGGGACATTTGTGGATGAAGAAGTGACTGCAGTGGTGGACTTTGTAAAGCGCCAGCAACGAGTCAGTTATTTATTTCAACCGGACAAATTGGTCCAAGCGGCCAATGAAGCCGAATCGCAAGATGAACTGTTTCCAGACGTTTTGAACTATCTCGCAACGGAAGACACCATGTCGACCTCCAAGTTGCAGCGCGCATTTTCAATTGGCTACAACCGCGCCGCCAATATGATTGATGAACTAGAAGCCAAGCACCTCATTTCACCGGCTAATGGGGCTAAACCCAGAGATGTCTATCTGACGCCGGCTGATTTAAATCACGATGCAAATGAAGAAAAGGGGAACGAGACGCAATGACAGACTCAACATATTATTTTATCGGGATTAAAGGTTCAGGGATGAGTGCTTTGGCACTGGTCGTTCACGACTTGGGTAATACCGTTTTGGGGAGTGATATCACCCAGTACACCTTTACCCAACGTGGGCTGGAACAGGCTGGCATTCAAATCCTGCCATTTGATCCAGCAAATTTGAAAGCTGGCTACACTGTCATTGCCGGTAATAGTTTCACTGATGATCATCCCGAAATTGCTAAGGCGCGCGAAATGGGCCTGACAATCTATCGCTATCATGACTTCTTGGGCAAATTGCTGGAGGAGTACACCAGTATCGGTGTCGCTGGGGCCCATGGGAAAACCAGCACCACGGGCTTGTTGGCTCACACCCTTGGTGGCGTGGCAAAAACGAGTTATCTGATTGGGGATGGAAGCGGGAAGGGTATTCCCGGCTCACAATTCTTCGTTTTTGAGGCAGATGAGTATCGGCGTCACTTCTTGGCTTACCATCCTGATTACTTGATTATGACGAATATCGATTTTGACCACCCAGACTACTACACTGGGATTGAAGACGTCTATGATGCCTTTGAAACCGAGGCTAAACAAGTCAAAAAGGCCATTTTCGCCTGGGGGGACGACCCTTGGTTGCGTCAACTCAAAGTCAACGTTCCCGTGTACTATTATGGGGTGAGTGATAAAGATGATTTCGTGGCTAAAAATGTCAGCCGAACGACCAATGGGAGCAGTTTCGATGCGTTCTTCCACAATGAACTCATTGGCCATTTCTCAGTGCCATTGTTTGGCGAGCACAGCGTCTTGAACGCCCTGGCCGTTGTTGCAGTGAGCCATATGGAGAAGCTTGATTCCGAATTGATCGCCAATGAATTGGCAAGTTTCGAAGGGGTTAAGCGGCGGTTCTCTGAGAAGAAAGTCGCTGATATGGTGATTATTGATGACTATGCCCACCATCCAAGTGAAATTAAGGCAACATTGGATGCTGCTCGTCAGAAATATCCGGACAAGGAATTAGTGGCCGTTTTCCAACCCCACACCTTCTCCCGGACCATTGCTTATATGGATGATTTTGCCAAAACGTTAGATCAAGCTGATGAAGTGTTCTTAACGAATATCTTCAGTTCCGCGCGCGAAAAATCTGGCAAGGTGAGCGCTGAAGATCTCGGTGCCAAAATTACCCACGGCGGGCGCGTAGTCCAATTGGATGACATGTCACCATTGTTAGACTATCATGATGCCGTAGTGGTCTTTATGGGTGCGGGCGATGTCCAAAAATATGAGAATGCTTATGAAGAGTTACTCAGCAATCTCAGTCCTAAGACCAACTGACAAACAGGTCGAAAGTCGATATAATGAGGACAATCAACCAGTGAAAGGATGATTTCTATGCAAGAACAACCACGTGTTGTGAATGAAGACGCTGGCTTAATCAGTTTCTTTGGCCGGGTCTATACCCACATGGGCCTTGGTTTAGGACTGACTGCGCTGGTCAGTTACTTACTAGGCTTTGTGTTTAAGACGCAATATCTGAATTTTTTGGGCCAGAACCGCTGGGCACAATGGGTCTTTCTGTTGTTACCATTTGCCATGGTCCTCGGCATTAGTGGTCGGCGGGCGCAACGAAGCTCGGCCTTTGCCGCAACCATGTTTTACGCGTTATCGGCGGCGTACGGGCTGACATTCTCGCTGATTTTGCAATTTTACTCTGCAGCCAATATTGCGGTTGCCTTCGCGACAACTGCGGTGGTCTTTATCGTGATGTCCATGGTCGGCCGATTTGGCAAACGGGACTTGAGTAAAGCAGGCTCGATTGCCAGTGCGGCGTTAATTGGGATCATCATTATGAGCATCGTGAACATTTTTATGCATTCGGGTCCCATTCAAATGTTGATTTCTTATGGGATTTTGATTGTGTTCATCATTTTGACCGCTTGGGACACCCAGAACTTGAAGAAACTTTATTACCAAGTTGGGGATTCAGGTGCGCTGAATATGAATTCTATTGCCGTTCAAGGCGCTTTGATGTTGTACTTGGACTTCATTAATTTGTTCATGTCCATCTTGCAAATTTTTGGCGGCAGTAACAAGGATTAATGCGCAAACAAACTCGCTGTGGCTCAAATGGGCCACGGCTTTTTTGTGCCCTTAATTCTGGTACAATAAAGGCAAAGACAAGGGGGAAATTGCATGGCTGCAACCAAATTATTACTTATTGACGGGAACTCAGTGACGTTCCGCGCCTTTTTTGCCCTATATTCCCAACTCGATCGCTTCACGAACGGGGCGGGCTTACATACGAATGCTATTTATGGCTTTAACAACATGCTTGATGTGCTCTTAAAAAACGAACAACCCGATGCCGTGCTTGTCGCGTTTGACGCCGGCAGCAAAACTTTCCGGACCAAAGAATACGCCGACTATAAAGATGGCCGGGCCAAGACTCCATCAGAATTGTTGGAACAGATTCCGTATATTAAACAGCTCCTTGAAGCACGAGGCATCAAGCACTATGAACTACCAGATTATGAAGCCGACGACATAATTGGCACCACAGCCGCACGGGCCGATGCAGCTGGCTGGACGACAACGATTGTGACGGGCGATCGTGATTTAACCCAACTGACGACTGATTCGACCACAGTGCAAGTGACAGTCAAAGGCGTCAACGAACTCGAAGCCTATACGCCTGCACATGTGAAGGAAAAGCTTGGCATCACACCCGATCAAATCGTGGATCTCAAGGGACTGATGGGAGACACCTCAGATAATTATCCTGGGGTGACCAAGATCGGAGAGAAGACGGCACTTAAACTCTTGCAACAATTTGGCACGATTGACAATCTGTACGCCAATCTTGATGATCTCAAAGCCAGCAAGATGAAAGAAAACCTCATCAATGACAAGGCCAATGCCCTGATGAGCCGCGAATTAGCGCGGATTCTTCGCGATGCGCCTGTCACGGTTCAATTAGATGAACTCGATTATATGGGAGACCAGATTGATGCCCTCCGCGCCTTATATACAGAACTTGAAATGCGGTCCTTCTTGGCCAAATTAGGTGGTAGTTCAGCCGCTGATAAACCACAAACGCCGGTCGAATACACAGTGGTCGATGACCAAAGTATTGCCGATGTAGTCAAGCTAACCGGGCCAGTCACCTTTGAGCTGGAAATGTTGGGTGACAATTACCATACGTCTGAAGCATTTGGGTTCTTTATTGGTAATGCAAACGTGACGTATGTCAGCACGGATGTGAGTCTACTGACGCTACCAGCTGTGAAAGATTGGCTGGAAGCTCAGGCGCTGTGTGTCTTTGATAGCAAACGCAATTATGTTGCGGCAACGCATCTTGGGCTTACCCTCACCAACATCGACTTTGATGTCTTGTTAGCCTCTTATTTGTTGAACCCTGATGACAACAGCAATGATTTAGGGAAAATCGCCTCTGAACATGATTACTTTGATTTGCCAATGGACGAAGATGTTTATGGTAAAGGAGCCAAGCGTTCCGTCCCAGAAGATGATGTTCTTTTCTCACATTTTGCTCGTAAGTCTGCGGCAATGTTGGCTTTGCAACCACACTTACTTGAAGACCTCAAGTCGCAAGACCAGGCAGATCTTTTTACCAATATGGAAATGCCACTGGCGCGGGTGTTGGCTAAGATGGAAATTGCTGGGATTACCCTAGATCAACCCACCCTCAAGAAAATGGGCGGTGAATTTGAACAGACAATGAAGGTTCTGGAAGAGAAAATTTTTGCTGAGGCGGGGGTGAAGTTCAATCTGAATTCACCTAAACAACTCGGCGAGATTCTCTTTGAGAAGTTGAATTTGCCAGTCATCAAAAAGACAAAGACCGGCTATTCAACCAGCGTCGATGTGTTGGAGCAATTGAAGTCCGCCAGTCCAATTATCCAGGATATTCTTGATTATCGGACGATTTCAAAAATTCAATCGACTTACGTCACTGGCTTGCTCAAAGCCGTGCTGCCAGACGGTAAGATTCATACCCGGTATCTCCAAACGTTAACGCAAACCGGTCGGCTGTCATCGGTTGATCCAAACATGCAGAATATTCCTGCCCGCGATGAGGGTAAACAAGTGCGGTACGCCTTTGTACCCTCACATCCTGACTGGCAGATTTTCTCGTCAGACTATTCCCAGATTGAATTGCGAGTGTTAGCTCACATCTCTGGGGATCCAAACATGCAAGAAGCCTTTCGTGAAGATCGGGATATCCATGCCAATACGGCCATGAATATCTTTAACTTGGACTCACCTGATCAGGTGACGCCTGATATGCGGCGCCAAGCCAAGGCAACGAACTTTGGGATTGTCTATGGCATCAGTGACTATGGATTGTCGCAGAATATCGGCATTACCCGGGCCCAAGCCAAGGCCTTCATTGATGGCTATTTTGCCCAATATCCATTGGTTAAAACGTATATGGATAATATGGTCAAGCAAGCCCGGGAGAACGGCTATGTTGAGACCCTGTTCCATCGGCGCCGCTACTTGCCACAAATCCATTCCCGGAATTTCAATCTGCGCCAATTTGCCGAACGAACGGCGATGAACACGCCAATTCAAGGGAGTGCGGCAGACATCATTAAAGTGGCTATGATTCGAATGGATAAGGCGTTAGCTGATGCTGGTTTGCAGGCAAAAATGTTATTACAGGTGCACGATGAATTGATTTTTGAAGCGCCGACGAGTGAGTTGGAGACTTTATCAAGCTTAGTTCCGAAAATCATGGACTCAGCGGTTGATTTAGCGATCCCATTAAAAGTGGAGAGCCACTTTGGCCCCACTTGGTTTGACGCCAAATAGGAGAGAAGAATGCCAGAATTACCAGAAGTTGAAACCGTCCGGAAGAGTTTGGCCCCCTTAATTATCGGCAAGCAGATTAAACAGGTCGGCACGGATTGGCCCAAGATTCTGATCAATGGTTTGCCTGCTTTCCATAAGGCTTTGATTGGGACCACAGTAATTAATATTGATCGGCGTGGGAAGTACCTCTTATTGCGCTTCAGCGACGAGCGAACTGTTGTCAGCCATTTACGGATGGAAGGTAAATATGAGCTAGTGGCCAATAGCCGGCAGCCTAAAGACAAGTTCGTTCATGTTTGGTTTACCTTCACAGATGGGACTCAGTTGCGGTACCGGGATATGCGTAAATTTGGGCGGATGCAGTTAGTGGCGACAGGTACCGAGAACCAAGTCGTCCCTGGCTTAGCCAAAATCGGTCCTGAACCGACCGCCGCTACCTTTACCGTGGCTGACTTTCAGCAGCGACTGAGGCGGCATCACAAGCCGATTAAGTCGGTGATTTTGGATCAAAGTGTGGTCGCTGGTGTGGGCAATATCTATGCCGATGAAACGCTCTGGTTGGCCAAAATTCACCCGGAAACTCCGGCGAATCGGTTGACATTGACTGAAGTGACAGCGTTACACGACGCCATTATTACCGAACTTGCCGCCGCAATTGCTGCCGGGGGAACGAGTGCCCATACTTATGTCGATGCGCAAGGCAATCGCGGCAGTTTCCAAGACCATCTACATGTCTACGATCGGGAAGGGACGCCTTGTGATCGTTGTGGAACTATCATTGAAAAAATTAAAGTTGGACAACGCGGCACTCACTTCTGTCCATTTTGTCAGAAGGTGCACCAATGACCTATGTCTTAGGCTTAACCGGCGGCATTGCCACAGGTAAATCGACGGTTGGACAGATGTTTGCCCAAGCAGGGATACCAGTGATTGACGCCGACCAAATTGCGCGTCAAATTGTCGAACCCGGGATGCCAGCGCTCAACGAAGCTGTGGCTCACTTTGGCCCACAAATTCTGCAAGCAGACGGCCACCTAAATCGCCAAGTGTTAGGTCAGATCGTTTTCCACGATCCTCAGGCCTTAGCAGCACTTAATGCCATTAACCGGCCGTATTTACGCCAAGCAATCACGCACGCTTTGACCGAGGCAACCGCGACCGGCGCGCCACTTGTGGTGGGCGAAATTCAGCTGCTTTTCGAGGCTAATTACACTGAAGTCTTTGATGGGGTGGCGGTCGTTGTGACTGACGCTGCCACGCAACTGACGCGATTAATGCACCGCAACCAGTTGGATGAAACAGAAGCCAAGGCCCGAATCGCTGCCCAAATGGCGTTGACCGACAAAGTTAAACTTGCAGATTTCGTGATAGATAATGGGGATGGCCTTGAAGCCACTCGAGCGCAAGTTTTAGCGTTAATCGCACAGCTGACTGTGCTATAATGAATTATCAAAATAGATAGAGGGTGGATGTGTGCAGTGCCCACATTGTCATCACAATAGTTCGCGAGTGGTCGATTCCAGGCCTACTGATGGCGGCCGGGCCATTCGCCGTCGCCGAGAATGCGAGAATTGTGGTTTTCGCTTCACAACGTTTGAACGCGTTGAACAAACACCGTTATTAGTCATTAAAAAAGATGGTACCCGTGAAGAATTTAATCGCGAGAAGATCCTCAAAGGGCTTATCCGTGCTGCGGAGAAGCGGCCAGTGACAATGGAACAAATGCAAGGCATTGTCGACACCGTTGAGAATCGCTTGCGCGCCATTGGTGAAAATGAAGTCTCTAGTCAAGCAATTGGTGAGTATGTGATGAACAAGCTCGCTGATGTGGATGATGTGGCTTACATTCGTTTCGCCAGTGTTTACCGGCAATTTAAAGATATGTCAGTCTTCATGAAAGAATTACAAGACATGATGGACAAGAAACCAAACGCCAAATGACGTTTGACCATGCAGGGCTGGACGCCACTTTTGTGCGCTTCAGCCCTATTCTTATGAGAAAGGATGCTTGCCATGCAACGACCACAGACCTTTATGGCCCAAGATGATTACCTCATCACTCAAGCAACGTATTTGAGTGATTTTGATCAGAAAGTAGCGCTTCAGTTATATCAACCGCTCGTTGGGCCAGTTGCCTTGGCGCTGTACCTAACCTTATGGCAAGAAGTGACGCCGCATCCCGTGTTGACCGATCGAACACCGCAAACCCGGTTGCTTGATTTATTGCATATCAATATTGATGAGCTCTTTGAAGCGCGGAGTCGTTTGGAAGCAGTGGGGTTGCTCAAGACTTATACCCAGACTGATGCCTTGAGTCGGTTTTACGCTTATGAACTCTACGCCCCAGTGAGTCCCGACCGTTTCTTTGCCGACGATTTGCTTGGCCTCGTGTTGTTTGATACGGTTGGCGAAACGCGCTATGGGGAATTACTCGATGCCTTTGCATTACAGAATGTTCGCCGGCGCGATTGGCAGGATGTCTCGGCTAGCTTCTTGGATGTCTTCTCAGTCAAGAATCCGATTGCGCAACCACCACTCGTGGCCGAGGGGAAAGAACAAGTGAACCAAAAGCCGGTGCCTACAGTGTCACTAGGCCAATCCAGTGGTTATGACTGGGATTTGTTGGGTAGCTTGTTAAGTAAGTCTAACCTCAAAGCGGGAGAATTGGCGAAACATCAGCGGGCACTCTACCAATTGGCAAGCTTTTACGGGCTCGCCCCAGTTGATTTTGCCCGTTACATTGAAGCAGCTACGAGCGTTGTTACCGGGGAACTTTCTTTGAGTGATTTGCGGCGCCAAGTGGAACAAGCCTTTGCCGGTCAGAAGCAGTTGGCACCGAAGCCTGTGGCCACCAAGGTAGCCGTTGAAGATGCTGATCAGGATTTACTTCAGCGAGCCAAAAGTCTACCCATTCGTGAATTTATCACGGCGACGAAACAAGCTAAGAATAGTCGGATGTTTCCAAGTCGCAACGAAATCAGTGCGTTGATGGGGTTACAACACCGCAATGTTTTCGACGATGCGACGATTAATATCCTTGTTGATCATCTGCTGAGTGATCATGACAATATCAATCAGGCGCTGCTTGACGCGGTGGCCAATAGTTGGCTTAAAGAAGACGTGGCGTCTCCGGAACAAGCGTTGGCGCAAATTCATCAGTATCGCAATAACACGCAACCCGCTAAGTCAAAACGCACGCGGGCACGCGCCGGCCAGCGGCAAGAAGCCAAGCCAAAATGGCTGACCGACGGCTACGTGCCACAAACTGAAGAAGTAAGTCCTGAAATGGCAGCGAAGCTTAGAGAGCAACAGGCTGCCTTGAATGCACTGGAAAAGGGAGGGAACGACGATGGAAGACATGCATGAGTATCTGCAAAAGTTGATGGATCAACGGCAAATGCGCAGCAACTATAATCAGATGATGCAGCAGGCATTAAAGGATCCGCAGGTGCAAACGTTTTTGAACGAGAACGCTGATGCCTTGGCGTCTGATGCCATTGAAAAGGGCGCAGCCAAGATTTATGAATTTGTCTCAGAACGGGATAAGATTGCGGCCGGCCAACAGCCGTTTGCCCCCGGTTATCGCCCTCAGTTGCTCGTGTCAAATCGACTCATTGATATTACCTACGTCCCAACGGAAGCAAAGGTAGCCGCAGATGAGGCCCGTGAAGAAGCAAATTTAGTCACGGCGATTAATATGCCTAAATCGATTGCAAATGCCAGCCTGCGCACGTATGATTTCACCAATCGTACCCAAGCCTTGCTGATGGCAAATGATTTCTATTTGGCTCAAATCAGTGATCCCAAAGCCTTTCATCAAGGCCTGTTCCTCACTGGTCCATTTGGGGTGGGGAAGACCTATCTGCTTGGCGCCATTGCCAATGATCTGGCTAAGCAAGGCCAGGCCACCACACTGCTGCACTATCCCACATTCACGGTGGATATGAAGAATGCTATTGGTCAGAATCAAGTGACACCGATGCTCAATCGCGTCAAGAATGCACCAATTTTGATGCTGGACGATATCGGGGCTGAATCAATTAGTCCGTGGATTCGCGACGACGTCTTGGGTGTGATCTTGCAATATCGGATGCAAGAAGAATTGCCAACATTTTTCTCGTCCAATAAGACAATGGATGAGTTGGCAGGTTTTCTTGCGGGGAATGATCGCGGCGATGATGAAGCGGTCAAGGCTCAGCGCATCATGCAGCGAATTCGCTTCTTGAGCCAAGAAGTGGTCGTTGGCGGTGAGAATCGCCGGTTAGGCAACCAATAATCGGTGAAATTGGTTGGGCAGGCTTGCACCAATTTTTTGATTGTGGTTTAATCAGGTTATCGAAGACGAAAGCAAAAAAGGATAACCACCCAGAGAGTTTAGCAGTGCTGAAAGCTAGACATGTTAATCCGCACCACTTTCCGAGATATGCCGCAAGGCCCAAGCCCTCAGGTTACGAGGAAAGAGTGGAAGGCATTAGCCTTCAAGCTGGGTGGAACCGCGAAGAAATTCGTCCCTGATGTCAATTTTTTGACGTCAGGGATTTTTTGTTTTCAAAAAAGAAAGGGAGTAACTACATATGGCATTAGAATTAATTTTTCCAGATGGCTCCGCACATTCATTCCCTGAAGGGACAACAGTGAAAGCTGTTGCTGACAGTATTAGTAATAGTTTAAGTAAGAAAGCTGTTGCCGGGAAACTTGACGGTGCACTGATTGACTTGAACTTGCCAATTACCGAATCTGGTGCGGTTGAGATTGTCACCAAAGACTCTGATGATGGCTTGCGTGTCTTATGGCAAACTGGCGCCTTTGTTTTAGCGGCTGCGTTAAAAGAGCTGTACCCAAACATTCATTTCGGGCAAGGGGCAGCAATTGAGGATGGTTTCTACTACGATACTGACCGTGAAGATGGTCAAGTTTCTGAAGACGATTTAGAAACTATTGCGCAACGGATGCAGAAGTTAGTTAAGGCGAACGCTGCCTTGAAGCCAGTCACATTGAGTCGGGCCGAAGCTTTTGAAATGTTTAAAAACGATCCTTACAAGAAACAATTAGTTGAAGCCGCTGGCGATCCAATCCAAGGCTACCAGTTGGGTGATTTCGTTGATTTTGAATCTGGTGTCTTGGCACCAAGTATCAGCGTGCTTAACCACTTCAGCCTTTTGTCAGTTGCGGGGGCATATTGGCAAGGTAAGTCATCAAATCCAATGTTACAACGGATTTACGCGACGGCTTACTACAAGGAAGCTGACTTACAGGCGGATGAAATTCGTCGCCAAGAAGCCCGTGACCGTGATCATCGGAATATCGGCCGCGATTTAGATTTATTCTTTGTTGACCCTGAAGTCGGCGCCGGCTTGCCTTACTGGATGCCAAATGGTGCGACTGTACGGCGGACAATCGAACGCTACATCGTCGACAAAGAAGTGGCTGATGGTTATCAACACGTCTATACACCAGTTTTGGCGAACCTTGATCTTTACAAAACTTCTGGCCACTGGGATCACTATCGTGAAGACATGTTCCCACCAATGGACATGGGCGATGGCGAAATGCTTGAACTACGGCCAATGAACTGTCCAAGTCATATCCAAATTTACAAGCACCACATTCGCTCGTATCGTGAATTGCCATTGCGGATTGCCGAATTAGGGATGATGCACCGTTATGAAAAGTCTGGGGCCCTCTCAGGCTTGCAACGGGTACGGGAAATGACCTTAAACGATGGCCATACCTTTGTGGCACTGGATCAAGTGCAAGAAGAATTCAAGAAAATTCTTGCTTTGATTATGGATGTCTACAAAGACTTCAATATCAATGACTACACCTTCCGTTTGAGCTATCGTGACCCAGCCAACACCGACAAGTACTTTGCCGATGATGAAATGTGGGAACGCAGCCAAACCATGTTGAAAGGCGCTATGGACGATATGGGCTTGGACTATTACGAAGCAGAAGGCGAAGCCGCTTTCTATGGTCCTAAGTTGGACATTCAAACCAAGACCGCCCTTGGGAACGAAGAAACCATGTCTACCATCCAATTAGACTTCATGCTGCCAGAACGGTTTGAACTCAGTTATGTGGGTAACGACGGTCAAGAACACCGGCCTGTCATGATTCACCGTGGGATTGTTGGGACGATGGAACGTTTCATCTCTTACCTGATTGAAATGTACAAGGGTGCTTTCCCAACCTGGTTGGCACCAACTCAAGCTGTGCTGATTCCGGTTAACTTGGACTTGCACATGGATTACGTTAAAGATATTCAACAAAAGATGATTGACGCAGGCTTGCGGGTCCGCGTCGATGATCGCAACGAAAAGATGGGTTACAAGATTCGGGAAGCCCAAACGCAGAAGGTGCCATACACCGTCGTGGTTGGGGATAAGGAAATGGCTGATGCTGCGGTTTCTGTCCGCAAATATGGTGAAGCCAACGCCGAAGAAGAAGCAGCGAACATGTTTATTGATTCTGTAGTGGCTGACGTGAAGAACTATAGCCGCAACGGGGAGTCCAAGTCCGGCGATATGGAAGCTGAACTCGAAAATAAGTAAGCTCACTGCCTCAAATAACTTCAATTATTTTTCTAATTTTGAGTAAAAGAACGACGTTATCGTATCCATGAAAATGGACGCGCATGACGTCGTTCTTTTTAATTTAACTGAGAAAATCGAGCGCGCGAAATGACCGTTATGACGCCAACTTTACACTATTAATAAATTTAAAAATTATAACTTTAGGTTGTCCTTAATAACGCTGGAAAAACATTCCTCAACCCCATATACTTAAATTAGCTGCTGAATGTGTAAGTAAGGAGTGTAAGTAATGAAGCGAGGTCTTATGAGCTTGATTGCTGCAGCAGCATTTTTATTTATTGGCTTTCTGGGGGGAAAGCCAGTCGCTGCGGCATCAATTCCCGCAGTTTCCAGCGTCGCGACTGTCAACTACGTACCGGGTTATGGTATTGCAGTTTGGCAGCGTCCTGGTCAGCAGTTAACTGGTAAGTATTTAGCCGATGGCACACGGTGGCGCGTTTTTGCGTCCACCTACGTCAACGGTCGTTATTGGTACAATCTTGGTGGGAACCAATGGATTGATGGTAAGTATTTGAAGCTCGGTGTCGTTAATGGCGGCACCGGTGGCGCAGCCGTGAATTTCTTAGGCTTGACCACGCCAATCATTGAGGGCGATCGATCCATTGTGGATGCACCGCCTGCCAATATTGCTCAAACCTGGGGTGGGGCCACGCACTTGGCCGTCAACGATGGTTTATCAACCCACTTGGTGGCGCACGATGGCGCATCAAATTTTGATTCAGTCAAACGTTTGAAGGTTGGCGATGCGGTGACTGTCCTGGATAGTCAGTCGCAGGAGAAAACCTATCGCGTTTACCGCGTTGCCGATGTTGATGATTACGGTAATGACCAGGCAACTGGACAGAACCTGTGGTCAGCAATTGTTGACGCGAACCAAGGTGAGCAGATTGTGCTACAAACATGCATCAGTGATACAATCAATCGCATTGTCTGGGCACATTAATATGTCAGTATTCAGCAGCTACGAGGGTCTTTCTGACGAAGGACTCTTTTTTTGTTATAATAAGGGCCAGATTGAAAGCAGCTGGAGGGATTTGATTTGGGATTAATCATTAACCTGTGGGGGTCGTGGTTGGTTATCTATATCGCGACACGGTTTCTGACAGGCTTTGGCATGTCTGCGCTAATCATTTTGTTAGCCAACGGCCGGCGCACCTTGCCCATGACAAAACGAAAAATCCAGGCCTTGGTCTATGGGTCAATCGTGGTTTCAGCTGCACTGACCTGGTTTTTAGCCGATGTTTGGTTCAGTTTCATTGAATTTCAACCAGTCTGGATTGGGGTGGTCGGGAGCCTAGGCCTTCTGGCTTTATCCCTGTGGGATCGGTATCGGAAGAACCGCGAGCAATTGGCCACATTGCGCAAAAAGTTACCTAAGTAAGCTGAGTTGCCAAACAGCCTTGACGGACGCGCTTTGAGCGTGTATAGTATTAGACATTGAGAAAACAAGCAGAAGTTCCCGCTTCTCGCCTAAGTCATTAGACCGCTAGGCTTATAACGTACGGTATATAACAAGCGGCGGGGCAATGTGTCCGGCCGCTTTCTGCATTTTCTCGGACTAAACCTGGAGGTGAACAACCATAGCAAAAGATATGATGGTAAACGATGGGATTCGCGCCCGTGAAGTACGGTTGATCGCGCAAGACGGCGAACAACTCGGTGTGAAGAGTACCCAAGACGCACTTGCCCTTGCTGACGCTGCTAATTTGGATGTGGTCTTAGTTGCCCCAACAGCCAAACCACCAGTTGCCCGGATCATGGATTACGGGAAGTATCGTTTTGAATTGCAAAAGAAACAACGCGATGCGCGCAAGAAGCAAAAGACAATCAGTATCAAAGAAGTGCGGTTAAGTCCAACCATTGAACAAAACGACTTCCAAACGAAGTTGAACAATGCAATCAAGTTCCTGGGTAAAGGGGATAAGGTCAAAGCATCTGTTCGCTTTAAGGGTCGTGCGATTACGCATAAAGAAATCGGTCAAAAAGTTCTTGAACAGCTGGCCGAAGCCACAAAGGATATTGCCACCGTTGAATCTCGTCCGAAGATGGACGGTCGGAGCATGTTCTTGATGTTGGCGCCAAAGGCTGAAAAAGAAAATTAATTCGTAAGCTCTAGGAGGAAAATCATGCCAAAATTTAAGACTCACCGTGCATCTGCAAAACGGTTCAAGCGTACCGGTTCTGGTGCTTTGAAGCGCGGTCACGCGTACACATCTCACCGTTTCCACGGTAAGACGAAGAAGCAACGTCGCCAATTACGCAAATCAGCATTGGTATCCCACTCAGATATGAAGCGGATTCGTCAAATGCTTACCTACATGAAGTAATTTTAGATTTAATTTGAGGAGGAATTTCTAATGCCACGTGTAAAAGGTGGAACTGTCACTCGTAAACGTCGTAAAAAGGTTTTAAAGCTCGCTAAGGGCTATCGTGGAGCAAAGCATTTACTGTTCAAGTCTGCTAACTCCCAAGTCATGGTGTCATACCGGTACGCATTCCGCGACCGTCGCGCTAAGAAGCGTGATTTCCGTCGCCTTTGGATTGCTCGGATTAACGCTGCGGCTCGTATGAACGATATGTCATACAGCAAGTTGATGCACGGTTTGAAGTTAGCTAATGTTGACATGAACCGTAAGATGCTCGCTGATCTTGCTATTTCCGATCCTGAAAGCTTCACAGCTTTGACCGAAACTGCCAAGAAGGCTTTAGCATAAAAAAATAAGCTTAGTCATGACCTTTGGGTTGTGTCTAAGCTTTTTTTGTGCAATTTTTTGGTCTTTGGGTAAGATTGAGCCAAGGAGATGAGGCGCATGAAAATAGTTCTGACTGGCGGACTCGGGCATATTGGCCCACATTTGATGCGGCAGCTGGCCCAGGATCATGATGTGGTGATGATTACGACCAATCCGAATCATAGGCAACAAATACAGGCCCTTGGGGTCACCCCATTATTGGGAAATCTGACCGATCCGGAGTTTTTGAACCGCGCATTGGTTGGCGCTGATGCGGTATTTTTGATGTTAGCAGGCCACAGTCCTGATGAAGTCGCACTCAATCCAGTCGCATTTGGTCACTCGCAGGGGAAGATATTTGCGCAGGCGATTAATGCTAATCGTGTGGCCCGGGTCGTCTATCTCAGCAGTTTGGGCGCTGAATTAAACGATGACCAGAGCGGCTTCTATGTCCATCGCCTGATTGAAGCGGCCTTAAACCAAACACATGCCGCAGTCACATTTGTGCGCCCAGGCTACTTTTATAATGACTTTTTTGAATTCGCGCCGAAATTACGGGCGCAGCAATTAGCGGCCAATTTCTCCGATCAGGAGCAAATCTTATTCGCTGCCCCAGAGGATGTGGCACCAGTCATCGGCCATAATCTGATAGCACCGACTGGCGAGCAGACTGTTTATGGCGTTAGCGATGTGGTTACAGGGGCCCAAATTGTCGCCGGCTTGAAACAGGTGCTGTCCATGCCACAATTGAATTGGCAAATGTTAACTGACGCGGCTTTCAGACAGTGGTTGATTCAAAACGGTGCTACGCCAGATTTTGCCCGCCAACAAGTCGCAATGTGGGCCTATCATCGCGCGGGGAGAATCAATCAAAGCTTCTGGGCGAGTCATTCGGCACTGCTGCCCACCAAATTTAGCCACTTTGCCGGCAACTTTGCCAAGCGATTCGAACAAAAACTGATTTAAGCATATTTAAAATTTGCAACCGGTTTCATCACGTGATAACATGAGCTTGTAATCAAGTGGACAATACTTAATTGTTCGCAATTAAAATGTTAAAAAAGGTGGTAATAAGCATGGCAGAAGAATACAAGACCAGTTCCGCAGAGAATCCTTTGAATGTTATTAATGTTTATGATTTGGAGAAGGAAGCGGCTAATGTCATTCCAGCAGGCGGCTACGGTTATATTAGTAGCGGTGCTGCCGACCTGTATACCATTCAAGAGAATATTAAAGCTTTCAACCATAAGTTGGTCGCGCCTCGGGTTCTGCAAGACATTGCTTTTCCACCTGACGTTTCAACGACTTTCTGGGGTGACAAGTTGACCTCCCCAATTATCATGGCGCCAGTTGCGGCCCACAAGCTTGCCAATACACAAGGTGAAGCGGCTACCGCGAAGGGTGTCAGTCGTTACGGGACAATCTTCACAATCAGCTCTTTTGCTTCAGAAACCTATGAGGCTCAAGCTGCCCAAGCTAATGGTCAACCTCAGTGGTTCCAGTTGTATCAAAGTAAGGACGATAACGTCACCAGGCAAATGTTGGATGTTGCCAAGAAGAATGGCGCTAAAGCCATTGTCCTGACTGCTGATGCAACTGTTGGCGGCTACCGTGAAGCTGATAAGCGCAACGGCTTTACTTTCCCAGTTGGTTTACCAATTGTGCCATATCAAGATGGCGTGGATCAAACCATGGACAACGTCTACAAGTCAGCGAAGCAAGCTTTAAGCCCACGTGATGTGGCCTTCATTAAGGACTATTCTGGCCTACCTGTTTTTGTCAAAGGGGTTCAAACCGCTGAAGATACCGAATTAGCAATTGCCGCTGGCGCTGACGGGATTTGGGTTTCTAACCATGGCGGCCGCCAACTCGACGGCGGTGTCGCATCATTTGATGCTTTGCAGGTTGTGGCCAAGGCCAACCGCAAGCGCGTGCCAATCGTCTTTGATTCAGGGGTCCGTCGCGGGATGCACGTCTTCAAAGCTCTGGCTTCTGGTGCTGATTTAGTTGCGATTGGCCGGCCAGTCATCTATGGCTTAGCTTTGGGCGGTAGCCAAGGTGTTGAGGCGGTCTTCAAGGAACTCGAAAATGAGCTCTTGATCGCCATGCAATTGACAGGCAGCCACAATATTGAAGAAGTCAAAGCGACAAACCTGATTGACAATCGCTTTGCAGATTAATTAAAAAAAGGATGCGACAAAACCAAGTAGTCTTGTCGCATCCTTTTTGTGTGGCCAAATGAAACAGGGAATTCATTGGCGGCTATCGGCGGCGTTTTGAAATCACAATCGTGCGGGCAATCCAAACACTGGAAATTGTGAAAACAGCGATGCCAGCAATCGGCGGCCAAATTGCACCCAAGGCAGTGGTTGCTGCACCAAAACCGACCAAGGTTAAGCGGCCGCGATTGACATGGTGGAGGCGCTCGCGTTGTTTAGGATCATTGATTTTGTTGACGGTCGCGCCAGCAACAAAGTACAGCGCCAGGATGGATAACGTATAGTCCGTTCCATACGCAATAGCCGCGGCGGACGAATCGGGAAATTGCCCGAACCAGGCGGTAAAAATAGGTACCAGCGAGGTGAGAAACAAAAAGACTGAATTCGCCCACAGAATGCTTGGGGTGATGGTATCTAGGTTGGCGACAATGTTTTGATGGCTAACCCAGAAACTCGTAATGAGAACGAAACTGACTGTATAGGCAAAAAGTGCTGACAGCCACTGACTATTAAAGATCGCGGACCAATCCTTGGTGGCGGGGATGGTCAGTTGCAAGACCATGATAGTAATAATGATGGAGAATAGATCATCACTGAATGATTCCAAACGGCTTTTTGACATCTTGATGCCCCCAGTTTTTGCAAAAGTCGGGACTGTTGTGATTGCATGCCCCAAATAAAAAGCTGTGACAAAACCAGAGTGGTCGTCACAGCTTTCGTCACTTAAATTATAGGTGATTAATGTCTTTTCGCACAGGTTTTATCACTTTGTGATCTTGCATAACGACAATTTTGCCAGCTTCATGATGTGTATCCAGCAGCGCTTGGCCGGCTTGAACACCCGCTAAGGTGAAGGGTTCACTAGCAGCCACGCGGACGGTGAGACCCCACTTGATAGCGACATCGACCAAGAAATTAAGCGCATCTTTGGTCGAGTATGACTTGTCGGGGCCTAACTGACTGTGGGTCACGTTTGGTTTGCTAGAGAGATCAACATCAGCGTAGGCGACTGTTACATAGTGGCCATCAGCCTTAATCATTTGGACACCAGCACCGTTGTCGTGACCGCCATTAATCGCGTTAACAACATAGTCCGCGCGGTCAGCAAACTTTGCGCCAACGTCTTCTTGATCATAGAGACCAATTTCATCAGCCCCCATCTGGCGCAAATAGGTTTCGTTTTTGCTAGAGGCGGTCGCGATAACATTCAGTTTCAAGAACTTTGCCAACTGAATTAAAACAGCCCCAACGCCACCTGATGCGCCTTCGATCGCAATGGTTTTACCAGGCACAGCTTGCAAGAGGTAATGCAAAATGTTGTAGGCCGCAACCCCGACCTGTGGCAAGGCGGTCGCGTCCAAGTAACTGAGGGCCGTTGGCTTCTTGACAATCTTGCTAGTTGAAGCGACCACGTATTCACTATACCCGCCGATTGGCCGGTAGTTCATGACAATATCGCCCAGTTCAAAATCGTGCACTTCGTCACCGAGCGCCACAATCCGACCCATGACGTCGGTCCCAGGAACAATCGGGAAGGGCAGTGGCCGGCTCTTTGCTGCGGCCCCGGTCCGTAGGGTGCGATCATAAGGGTTCATCCCAAAGCCCAAGACTTGAATGAGGACTTGGCCAGGCTTTGGTGCGGGTTGTTCTGCTTCAATGACCTCGAAAACTTCAGGGCCGCCAAATTCTTCAAAACCAAAACGATTCATTTGTGTTCCTCCTCACGCCAGCGTCCCAGGCGACCACTTGATTGTAGCCAGGTCCGGGCACTGCTGAGCTCTGCTTCATTTAAATTATGAGATTGTTCATGTCGGAAAATAGTTAAGTCTGCGTGTTGTTGTTGCAAATCATCAGTCAGGATTTCAAAATTCTGTTCTGACACGATGGGATCCGTATCTCCATGCGATAACCATAATCTGACGTCACTGAGATCCTGATTGGCATCACCAGTCGCCAAGGCCATCGGGTGGAACAAGACGCCCGTGTGAAATGTGTCTGGTCGGGTTAATAGGGCTCGGGCTGCAACGTTGGCGCCGTTGCTGTAGCCGACCACGACAAAACGCTGGTAGTCGATATCAAACTTCTGGCAAAGCTCATTCAAAGTTTCGAATAACCAATCCGTTTCCTGCTGGAGGTTATCAAGATCAAAACCGCCATCAGCAGTGTGCTTGAAATAACGATTCTGACCATCTTCGACGACGCGACCACGAATGGACAGGAGTGGACTTTCTGGCGCTAAGAACCGTCCAATGGGCAGGAGATCCTTCTCAGATCCGCCAGTACCATGCAACAGCAAAAGCGGGCTGGCATCTGGATTACCTTCAATATATTCGTAATTAACTGCCATGTGACCTCCTAACGGCCCCGCCAATCAGTTTCAACTGGTTTCAAGCCAGCTTCAATTTTGGCCCGTTGACTTTCCAAGAATGGTGGCAATTCCAAATGAATGCCCGCTTCATCATAAGTTTCGTCTTGGAGGAATCCAGGACCTGCTGTGGCCAGCTCAAACAGAATTTGCGGTGCGGCGCGGAAATAATCGGATTTGAAGTAGAAGCGATCGATGTAGCCGGATTGTGGCAGTCGGTAGTCACGAATTCGATCAATCCAGGTGCCCAGCGTCTCGCGGTCCTCCGTATTAAAGGCCGCATGATGGATATTCCCGTAGCCTTCTTCAGCGACTGGCAAGTCTTCACGGTGTTCAACAATCACTTGGGCGCCGTGACCACCGAGATTAGGTTCGCCGTGACCAACTTCGTACAAACCAAAATTACCTTCATCTGCTTGTTTGGTATATCCCATGATTTCAGTTAGGACGAAATCCATATGCGCCACGTTGAAGACGGTCACCGTGACAGGGCCCAAGCCTGTGATGGCAAACTCGTCAGGGACGTCATTATGCTGCCATGGTGTACCGCCGGCAACCCCAATGTTGTGTTCATCAGAAATCAGTTGGAATTGTTGATCGTCTTGATCGTGGAAGTTAATAATCTTATCTCCGAATTGAGTTGTGATGCCTTCATTGGCCACGTTGTGCTGATTCAACCGATCCAACCAGTAGTCTATTGCGGCATCATTAGGCACCCGAAAGCTGGCCCGGCTAATCATGTTCGTGCCTTTTTTACCCTTGGCCTGATTTGGGAAAGTGAAGAACGTCATATCCGTGCCTGCTGTGCCCATGTCATCAGTGAAATAGAGGTGATAGGTGTCTAGGGCATCCTGGTTGACGGTCTTTTTAATGAGGTGCAAGCCTAGAACCTTGCTCATCAAGTCAAAAATTTGTTGCGGATCACTCGCCATAGCGGTGACGTGGTTCATGCCTAATAATGGATGTTCAATCATTGAAATCGACTCCTTTGTCGTTAAAATAAGTGAGAATTGCTTGACGCTGTGATTCAAATCGCGGTGGTAGCCCTAACGATTGGCCCATGGTTTCCAGCGGCTCATCAAGACTGAATCCTGGTGTGGTCGTGGCAAACTCAATCCGATTACCATTTGGCTCACGCACATAGAGGCTCTTGAACCAACCCCGATCAGCCAGTTCCTCAACCTCATAACCGTGCTGCTTGGCGCGGGTGGCTAAGTTGAGCAGTTGCTCGTCATCAGTCACTGATACCGCCACATGATCCATACTCCCTCGACCAAAACGATGGATAGCATCAGAGTGAGAAGGGAGGACTTGAATCTTACCGTTGGCTAATGGCACACTGTCGTTGATTACATCGACGTTTAGCATTGTCGAAAAAAAGTCTAAACTTGCCTGCGGATTCTGCACGACCAAATCTGTGGTCGCTAAGCCGAGAATCTGTTCGGCGGCAGGAATTTGATTATCGACGACGGCTTCTGGCGAGAGCGTTTCAGGGTGCTCTGTTAGGACAAGGTGGACACCACTGGGATCGTCGAAACGTAAACTATCGCTAGTCGCACTGACTGGACAGATAGCGCTAATCCGAGAGTGCCATGCCGTAAGTGAGCCAGTGGGAATCCACAGATGCACGTCAGTCAAGAAGTTCGCCCCGTCATATCGGGAACCAAGGTGGTCAATCGCAAAGAAAGTGACGACCGTGCCAGGTGTGCCCAGATTATCGCCATAAAATAAGTGGCGCATATGGACGTTTTCTTGATTGACCGTGTTCTTAACGCGTCGCAGACCCAGAACATTTCGATAAAAAGCGTCTGTCTCTGCAGCCGACTGGGTGAGCAGGGACACGTGGTGCAATTTGGTCATCCACGCCATCTCCTTACTTTTAATAAGTAAAGTATACACAATCCTCACGGGAACACAATATGCAAACGCATAACTATTGTTCTCGCTTACAAAAAGCCTACCGCATTTGGCCTCAAAAAGCCAAGAAAATGCCGTCGCTTCGGGATTTGTTTGCCAAACGTCTTTAGCGTCGTTGCTAGCACCAAAATTTCGAGGGAGAGTGGCAGTGTGCAAAAGGCTTCATGAGCGCTTAATGAAGAATCGTGCAATCAGTGTGATTATCCGTTATAATGTAGTGATGTAAATTTTTGGAGAAGGTGGCGTAATCCGTGAAAGTATTTGAACCGACGTGGCTAGTGTCCGCAATTTATAACATCTCACCCAGCGACCTAAAACATCAGGGGATTCGCGTGATTCTCACCGACCTGGATAATACCTTAGTGGCCTGGAACAATCCTGACGGCACAAAGGAATTACATGATTGGTTAGCCAAAATGCAAGCCGTGGGCATCATTGTGATGGTGGTGTCAAATAACAAGTCTGCCCGCATTGCTCGGGCCCTCAAACAATTAGATCTGCCTTTCGTATCTCGGGCTTTGAAACCACTGCCTGTTGGCATTAATCATGCGATTAAAGAACTTGGCGTGCCCAAGTCCGCGGTGGTCATGGTAGGGGATCAATTGATGACTGATGTTTGGGCTGGGAATGTCGCTGGTGTGCGCACCATTCTTGTCAAACCGTTGATTCAGACGGATGCCTGGAATACCCAATTTAATCGTTTAATTGAACGATTTGTCTTTAAGCAACTTGAAAAGAAACAACCACTTATTTATCGGGAGGATTTAAATGGAAACAATCACCAATGAGATTTACTGTATCGGTTGTGGGGCCAAGCTGCAGACGACCGATCCAACCGCGGCGGGATATCTCCCTGCTGCGACACTGGCCAAAGCTGATCCGGAGGGTGAGATTTATTGCCAACGTTGTTTCCGGTTGCGGCATTACAACGAAATTGCCGATGTCGAATTGACCGATGATGATTTCTTGCGGTTACTCAATGCTATCGGCGAAAGCAATGCGTTGATTGTAAACGTGGTTGATATTTTCGATTTCAACGGTAGCGTTATCCCAGGGTTGCATCGCTTTGTGGGCAATAACCCTGTCATCCTAGTCGGGAACAAGGCTGATGTATTGCCGTCATCTCTCAACCGCAAAAAGCTCACTAGCTGGTTGACGCAACAAGCTCACGCCCAGGGGTTGCGTCCGGTTGAAACAATCTTGACTAGTGCCAAGAAGGGTACCGCTGTGGATGACTTGTTAGCCACAATTGAGAAGTATCGGGAACACCGCGATGTCTTTGTCGTTGGTGTGACAAATACTGGGAAGTCGACGCTGATTAACCGAGTGATTAAACAGTTGACTGGGGTAAGTGATTTAATCACGACCTCCCGCTTCCCCGGAACCACGTTGGATCGAATTGAGATTCCCTTGGATGACGGGCAATCCTTGATTGACACACCAGGGATCATTCATCGCCACCAAATGGCACATTTCTTAGGGGCCAAGGACTTACAACTTGTTTCACCAACGAAGGTGATTCGGCCTAAGGTGTATCAACTCAATCCTGGACAGACCTTGTTCTTGGCCGGGTTGGCGCGCTTTGACTTTATTCAAGGCCAAAAGAGTGGGTTTACTGTATACGCGGACAATCAACTCTTAATTCATCGGACCAAGCTTGAGAATGCAGATGCTTTCTATGCGAAGCACCGCGGTGATATTTTGAATCCACCTCGGCCTGAAGAAGTAGCTGATTTCCCAGACCTGGCGCGCTTTGAATTCACGCCTAAACAGAAGTCTGATTTGGTTTTTGCCGGTCTGGGTTGGATTACAGTTCCAGCAGGCCAAACTGTCGCTGGTTATGCGCCTAAGGGTGTCGATGTCTTGATTCGACCAGCGCTGGTTTAAGTTGAAAGGATAAATATGTTAACTGGAAAACAAAAACGCTATTTAAGAAGTCTTGGGATGACCATGAAACCTTTAATTAATTTAGGCAAGAATGGGTTAACCCCCACTTTTGTCAGTGGTGTGGCCGATGCGATTGAAAGTCGCGAACTGATTAAAATCAGCTTACTCCAAGCTTCTGAAGAAACACCGAAGACCGTCGGGGCTTATCTCAGTCAAGAGATTCCCGGCTTAGAAGTAGCTCAGACAATTGGCCGGACCGTTCTGGTCTATAAGCAGGCCAACGACCGAGATAATCGTCGAATTTCTAATGAGATTGCAAAATTGTAAGAGGTGAGCTTTGTGAGCCAAGTGGCGACATTGACACGACCAGTGATATCAGTCGAAATGAAGGAACAAATTTTAGGCATAGATCATCGTAAACAGGTTGGCTTATTTGGGGGGACGTTTAATCCCATCCACAACGGCCACCTGATTATGGCTGAACAAGTTGGTTCCCAACTTGGGCTTGAAAAAGTTCTCTTCATGCCGGATAATAAACCGCCGCACCGCGATTTGAAACGGGCCATTGCGCCCGAACATCGTATCACGATGATTCAGGCGGCAATTCAGGGTAATCCATTGTTTGGCTTAGAATTGCTCGAAGTTAAACGTGGCGGTGTGAGTTACACTTACGACACCATGGTAGAACTCAAGCGCAAGCATCCTGACACGGATTACTTCTTTATTATTGGGGCGGACATGGTGAATTATTTGCCAAAATGGTCTCGGATTGATGAGTTAATTGATTTGGTGACTTTTGTTGGCGTCAAGCGCCGCGGGTATGAACCAGCGTCGCCTTATCCCATTCTCTGGGTTGATTCACCATTGATTGAAATCAGTTCGACTGATATTCGTCACCGCGTGGCGACAAATCAAAGCTTAAAATATCTCGTTCCTGATCCTGTGATTGATTACATCGACAAGGAGGGGTTGTATCGTGACTGAAATCGCATATCCACAAACGTTAAGCCCGTTATCGCGCGCTGAAATTTTGGAGAAAATGCACCACCGCCTTGACGATGAGCGATTTAATCATTGCGTACGCGTTGAGACGACGGCTCGAGTTTTAGCTGGGCGTTTTGGCGTGGACATCGATCGGGCCGGTTTAGCCGGTTTACTGCACGACTATGCCAAACAAATTTCGGTGAAAGATTACCAAAATCTGATTCAAACTCAGGGCCTTGATCCTGAGTTGTTGAATTACGGTCGCGGCATTTGGCACGGATTAGTCGGCGTTTGGTTCATTCAGCGAGAACTGGGTGTGTCTGATCCAGAAGTGTTGCAAGCCATTGTCCGCCATACAACTGGCGACCCTGCAATGACGGCCTTAGATCAAATCATCTTTGTGGCTGATTTCATTGAACCGGCGCGGGATTTGCCCGGAGAAATTGCTGCAAGAGAGGCCGCCGAGCATGATTTACTGGAAGCAACCCTGATTGAATTAACCAACACACTCACGTATTTAATTGATAATCGGAAAGTGGTCTATCCGAAAACATTGGCCACATATAATGCTTTAATTAAGAGGTGAATCCATGATTAGTAGTGAATTAATGTTAGAAACTGCCGTTAAGGCCGCGGATGATAAGCGGGCTGAAGATATTGTGGCGTTAGATATGCGCGAAGTCAGTTTATTGGCTGATTACTTTGTCGTGATGAGCGCTAATTCTGAACGGCAAGCCAAAGCGATTGTTGATGAAATTGAAGATAAGTTAGATGAAGCTGGTGTGACTGTTCGCCGGATCGAAGGGGAGAAGAATTCCCAGTGGTGGCTGATGGACTATGGTGATATCGTTGTCCACGTCTTCCTGCCAGAAGCCCGCGAATTCTACAACTTAGAGAAATTGTGGTCAGATGCACCACTCGTTGATGTTGAAGGTTGGATTGAGGCATGATTTATCAAACCTTTGCGCAGGTCTATGATACGTTAATGGACGCCGATTTATATGCGCAATGGCGTGATTATGTGACTGCGCGCATTAAGCCAAGTCACCAAGCGTTGTTGGAGCTTGCTGGCGGATCGGGTAGTTTAGCCGTGTTATTGGCCCAATCCGGGTTCAAGGTCACGGATTTTGACTTATCCGGGGACATGCTGGCTTTGGCTGAGCCTAAGTTCGAGGCGGCCCAATTAGACATCCCAATGATTTTGGGTGACATGCGTGATTTATCCGAAATGCCAACCTACGACGTGGTCACTTGCTTTGACGACTCTATTTGTTATATGGGCGACATTGACGAAGTTCAAACAGTCTTTGAACAGGTGAATACCGTGCTAACCCCAGGTGGCGATTTTATGTTTGATGCGCATTCCTTGCATCAAATGGATGATCTTTTTCCCGGCTATATGTATAACTATCAAACCGAAGACTATGCTTTTTTGTGGACGAGTTATGCAGGCGAACTGCCTCATAGCGCAGAACACGATCTCACCTTCTTTATTTACGATGAGAAATTAGATGCATACAAGCCGTTAATTGAAACCCACAAGGAGCGCACTTATCCTGTGGCGGAATATGTGAATGCATTGACCGCGGCTGGCTTCACCTCGATTGAGGTAACCGCAAACTTCGGCACGACCGACGTGACACCTGACAGTACCCGATGGTTCTTCCATGCAAAGAAGGCTTAGGATGCGGGCGGTAGGATTGATTGCGGAATTTAATCCGCTGCATTTCGGGCATGTCTATGCCCTCGAACAAGCCCGGCAACGGACTGGGGCGGATGTTGTGGTCGTTGTGATGTCAGGCAATTTCGTTCAGCGAGGTGAGCCTGCCATCTTAGATAAATGGCACCGAGCTAAGCTAGCATTGGCCCACGGGGCTGATTTGGTCGTCGAATTACCCGTGACAGATGCAGTCCAAGCAGCTGATGAATTTGCTCAGGGTGCTTTTGCACACCTTGAAGCGTTGGGCGTTGACCAGCTGGTGTTTGGCACTGAAAATCCAACGCTGGATTATATGGCGCTAGCCCAAGCGATTGATACCCAAGCACCGCAGACAGATTTATTTCGCGATTTTACGCAGACCTATGCCAGTCAAGTCAATCGGTACTTTCAAACGATTACGGATCACGATCTGACGGCTTCGAATACAATTTTAGGCTTGACCTATGCACGGGCTAATGCGCGATTGCGCCAACCGTTGACGTTGATTCCAATTGCCCGCCAAGGAGTCGCACATGATGCCGAATATTCTGTAGACGGCTATATGAGCGCTTCTGCCATTCGCCAAGCCGTTTGGAATGGCGATGAAGCGGTTGGGGTGCCAACCGATACAGCCCTGGCCCTAAAGCAACGGAATCAAATGCAGTGGAATCGGCTTTATCCATTGCTGAAGTATCGGCTGCAGACGAGTCGGATTGAGGAATTGCAGGCCATCTATACGATGAGTGAGGGCTTAGAATATCGCCTCACTCAACAAGTTGCGTCCGCGTTTGGGTTTGAAGACTTCTTAACGGCGGTCAAATCAAAGCGTTACACTTTTGCCCGATTAAGGCGATTGGCGTTGTATACGCTTTTGAATCTGACCACGACTGAAGTCAAATGGGCTCAAACTCACCGGTTCTTGCACGTATTAGGCTTTACGTCAACTGGGCGGGAATATCTACACCAAGTCAAAAAATCAATTTCTTTGCCGTTGGTTACACGGGTGAGCCAAGCGATGGTGGCCCCAACCAGGCGCCTTGCCTTAGTACACCGCAGTGATCAAATTTTGGCTTTATCGGGTCCGCAGAATTTCGGTCACCCACCAATCATGATAGAATCAAACCGAAAGGAGGACTAGCAATGTTAAATTGGCCAGTTCTAGAACTGATGAAATACAAGGACACACCGTTGCATTTCAACGAGACCTTAGATTTAAAGAAGGATCTTATGACCCGCGATCCAGAAATCATGGATGTGACCCCAATTAAAGTTGATGGTTACATTGCTTATGACAAGGGTGACTTTGTTGTCAGTGCAACGCTCAATGGAAGTATGATTGTGCCTTCAACGCGAAGCTTGACGCCGGTGACGTTACCGACTAATTTAAGCTTCAGTGAAATCTATTTAGGCGATCCTGCCCACGCCGACCAATACGAAGATGGCGAACTGCTCATCGAATTAGAAGGCGATCGCTTGGACTTGGTGCCAGCGATTGAAGACCACATTCTGCTTAGCATTCCTATGCAGATTCTGACCCCCGAGGAGGCCCAGACTGGGACCATGCCGGCGGGTGAAGACTGGAACGTTATTTCAGAGGACGAGTATGCGCAAACGCATGATGAAGCTGATGAACGTCCAAATGCTGAATTTGAGAAATTAAAGGATTTATTCAAAGATGATGACACTGAATAGTCCCGGTTAAGACTGCCTTAAAGTGGCGGTCTTTTTTCATGCATTAAAATGCCTTAAGTTTGCTGAAAACACCTTATTAAAGCGGTTTAATTGCTTTATTTTATGGCCAGTTTCTGCTATGCTTGAGCAGTTAAAACTTAGCCGATTAGGAGGCAATGTCATGGATACACCACAAATTGGGGTTATTGGTATGGCAGTCATGGGTAAGAATCTTGCCCTTAACATTGAAAGTCGCGGTTACACCGTTGCTATTTTCAACCGGACCGCTAGCCGCACACAAGACGTTATGAAAGAACACGGTGACAAGAAACTGGTCCCTTCATATACGATTGAAGATTTCGTTAACTCACTTGAAAAGCCACGTCGGATTCTGATGATGGTTCAAGCTGGTGCTGGTACAGATGCTGTTATTGAAGAACTGATTCCTTTGTTGGACAAGGGCGATGTTTTGATTGATGGTGGGAATACCTTCTTTGAAGATACCATGCGTCGTAATGAACGCTTGGATCAATCTGGGATTAACTTTATCGGCATGGGTGTTTCTGGTGGTGAACTTGGTGCACTTCAAGGTCCTTCATTGATGCCAGGTGGCCAAAAGGAAGCTTATGATTTGGTCGCACCAATCCTTGAACAAATCGCAGCCAAGGCTGAAGATGGCGTACCATGTGTGACATATATCGGCCCTAACGGTGCAGGACATTATGTCAAGATGGTACATAACGGGATTGAATACGGCGATATGGAATTAATTGCTGAAAGTTACAACTTGTTACGCAACATGCTTGGCTTGGACGTTAGCCAAATTGCTGACATCTTCGCCGACTGGAACAAGGGCGAACTTGATTCATACTTGATCGAAATTACGGCTGACATCTTGACCCGCAAAGACGATTTGGGTAGCGACAAGCCAATCGTTGACTTGATTCTTGATGCCGCTGGTAACAAAGGTACTGGTAAGTGGAGTTCTCAATCTGCGTTGGAACTCGGCGTGCCACAAGGTGTTATTACCGAATCTGTTTATCAACGTTACATTAGTGCGATGAAGGATGAACGGGTTAACGCAAGCAAAGTCTTGCCAAAGCCAGTTGGCTCCGTTGATGTTGATCAAAAGACCGCCATCGAAATGATTCGGAAGGCGTTGTACTTCAGTAAGTTAATGAGCTACGCGCAAGGCTTTGAACAGTTGCGCTTTGCTTCAGACAACTATAACTGGGATATCAAGTATGGCGACATGGCTAAGATTTGGCGCGCCGGCTGCATTATCCGGGCCCGCTTCTTGCAAAACATCACTGATGCTTACAACAAGGATGCAAACTTGCAGAACTTATTACTTGATGACTACTTCGAAAATATCGCGAAGAACTACCAAGAATCAGTTCGTGACTTAGTTGGGTTGGCTGTTAAGGCCGGTATTCCAGTGCCTGGCTTTGCGGCTGCCATCTCTTACTACGACTCATATCGTTCTGAGACTTTACCAGCAAACTTGATTCAAGCACAACGTGACTACTTCGGTGCTCACACCTATCAACGCAATGACCGCGAAGGCACGTTCCATTACACATGGTACGCTGAACAATAAAATAATTAATAATGACTCCGACTGGCAACTGCTGGCCGGAGTTTTTTTTATGACATGTGGACTAGACCAAATACGAATCGAGCATGTCATTCGGACGCAAAATTGAAATTGGACTATACCTAAATAGTAAAATTCAATCGTGGCTTAGATTAACTTTGGCTGAGATAGCCAGTGCCGGTAAACTATGCTATAATCACAAAGCAAGAATATTTATGAGAAAATATCTTTGAGATTCCGCCGATAATGAGAATTAGTTGGCGGCGACAATTGAAAAAAGGGGTACTCAGATGAGTAAAATTTTAATTATTGAAGATGAGAAAAACCTCGCGCGCTTCGTGGAATTAGAATTAAAGCACGAAGGCTACGAGACTGCGGTGCATTTTAACGGCCGAACTGGCCTTGAGGCCGCTTTAGCTGAAGATTGGGACGCTATTTTGCTAGACTTAATGTTGCCAGAATTGAATGGCTTAGAGGTTTGTCGGCGTGTCCGCCAGGTTAAGAATACGCCAATTATCATGATGACGGCTCGGGATTCTGTGATTGACCGCGTCTCCGGTTTAGACCACGGTGCCGATGATTACATTGTTAAGCCGTTCGCTATTGAGGAATTGTTAGCTCGTCTCCGCGCTTTGTTGCGTCGAATCAATATTGAAGGCGAACACAATGCCGCTAAGCAAACCACCATTACTTATCGTGATCTCATCATTGAAAAAGAGAATCGGGTTGTGCGTCGTGGTGATGACATCATTGAATTAACCAAGCGGGAATATGAATTACTGTTGACTTTGATGGAGAATATTAATGTTGTCTTAGCCCGTGATGTCTTACTGAGTAAGGTGTGGGGCTATAACTCCGACGTCGAGACAAATGTGGTTGATGTCTATGTCCGTTATATCCGTAATAAGATTGACCGGCCAGGAGAACCGAGCTATATCCAAACTGTTCGGGGTACCGGTTATGTTATGCGTTCGTAATGCAAACAGCGCAAACAAAGACTGATAAACGGCGGGTCCGAATTTCCTTAAAAATCAAATGGGCTTTAACGGTTGGGGTGGGAATTTTTGTCACCTTTGCCATTTTTGCTTGGGTGGTTTATGGGGCAACTCGTAATACGTTGGTTCAGCAAGAGCGCAACACCGTTAAGGATACGGTCAATGCAGTGGTCACGCGAATGTCTCCGATTCCAAGTGACTTGCAGGTATCTACGGTCGTCCCTCGGCTTGATCCGACACCCGCCAATCAGAATCCGGCCGCGGAAGAGTCCGAAGACAATTCACTGTTTTCGGATTCTGTTCTGCAAAAACTCGCGCGCCAGGATATCACGGTAACTGTTTTTAATCGTGCTGGCGAAGTGGTCTTCTCTTCGCATAGTTTGCCAGTTGGCTTCCAAAAAGCAGCTCGCCTGGAGTTGACGGATGAAGTTAATGGAGATTTTGACGGGATTGTTGGTCGTTCACCCGTCCGCTCAACAACGAGCGATCGTGTAGTGGGCTATGTGCAAGTCACCGATGCGATGAATGCGTTTCATGCCACTATGCGCCAAGTCACCACTGTGATTTATGCCGCTGCAGTGATGGCATTGTTGATTTCGATGGTTCTTGGGTATTTCCTGGCATCGCGTTTTCTTAAGCCGATTCGGCGCATTACTGACACGATTGATATCGTTAATGAAGAGCCGCAATCTTCTGCCCGAATAACTGTCCCGAAGACCAATGACGAATTGTCTAACTTAGTGGTGGAGTTTAATGGCATGTTAGATCGCATGCAGCATTATATCGACCAACAAAGTGATTTTGTTCAAGACGTTTCGCATGAGTTGCGGACACCCGTCGCAATTCTTGAAGGGCACCTGCAATTACTGAATCGTTGGGGCAAGGATGATCCGGAGGTCCTCGATGAATCATTGCGGGCGTCGCTTCAAGAGATAACCCGTATGAAGAGTTTAATCCAAGAAATGCTTGATTTAACGCGGGCGGATCAGGTAGATGTGCAGTTTCCTAATGCTGTCTCTGACGTCCACCAGACGGTTAATCAGGTGACCAATGATTTTATCATGATTCATCCAGATTTCACGTTCACCATCGACGATGAATTAACTGGCCCGACATATGTTCGGATGTATCGAAACCATCTCGAACAAGTTCTGATCATCTTATTGGACAATGCCGTTAAGTATTCAACAACCCGCAAAGAAATTCATGTCACGGCTTCACTCGAAATGAATAGCGTGGCTCTGGCCGTTCAAGATTTTGGCGAGGGGATTAGTCCGCAAGATCGCAAGCGGGTGTTTAACCGGTTTTATCGCGTTGACAAAGCCCGTAGTCGTGAAAAAGGTGGCAACGGATTAGGTTTGGCCATTGCGCAACAATTGGTTGAGAGCTACAAGGGAACGATCCAGGTCGATTCCGCTGTTGGTTCGGGCTCAGTGTTCCGCATTGATTTACCAACTATTAGTCAGGCTCAAGCGACGCAATTGCGTCAAATGAGTGAAGTCGAGCCGGAGAAGAAACCACTCGCGGACCGCAGCAATCTTTAGCCAAGTGTCATGTAATTGTTTCTAACTATAGAAAAAGCCTGATGACGAATCATTTGTCATCAGGCTTTTTTGATTTAATTATCGTGTTTTGCTTTGCGTTTGCGATTCATTTCAGCGATCGAGTCAAGTGAACTTGAGTTTGCTGCGGGTGCGGTACCGTCAGTTGTGGCAGTGGCCGCTTGACCCATATGATCGAAGGTGTGTTCATCCACGACGATTACTGGCGGATTCTTGACCATATCTTCATCCAATTGCTTGCGGATACTTGGCGTAATGATGTAAGTGACGATGACTTGTTGAATCAAGACAATCACACCACCAGCCAAGAAGTATAAACCAAGACCAGCCGGGGACATCAGACAGAACACAAATGTCATCCCAGGGGACAGCCACATGGTTGTTCGCATAGCTTTCTTTTGGTCGTCCGAGACCCCTTGGAGCATGATGAAACTTTGGACCACATACAAGAGGGTAGCGATGATCGTCACAATCATATTTGGTGTCCCAAGGTGAACGCCGAAGAAATTACTGCCAGAAATGTCAGGGGAGTACGCAATCGATTGATAAAGACCAGAGAAAATTGGGAGCTGAATCAATAGGGTTAAGCAACCCATGGAAGGAATCATACTGGTGCCATTTTCCTTATAGATTCGCTGCATGTACTGGTTGACCTGAATCTGATCTTCTGGTGTCGCCGCCTTTTTCATCTGGGCTTGGACAATGTCCAACTGTGGTTTGAGAACCTTTGCCTTCTCTTGTGAGATGGTCATTTTGCGTTGTTGGTTCAGCATCAATGGTAAAAGAATCATGCGAACCACGAAGGTGATGATTAAAATAGCGAACCCGTAACCATTGGTCCCACCAAAGAAGGAGGAAATCCATTCCATTAATTGTTGCATTGGCTGGGCAATGTATTTGTACATTGAGCCATACAAGAAGCCTGTTGGCGGCTTAGGATGGCCGGATTTATCAACGGCCCCTTGGGCACAGGCCGCTAGAAAGAGTGCGAGGCTAGACACACTAGCAAGTGTGAGCCACTTTTTGAGTTTTTTCATTATGTAGACAAGTTCCTCTCATCAGTATCGCCTCTAACTATACTGTAAGGCTTAACCGGTTTCAACCGGTCTTGCGACTGAATTTCTCAGCCCACAACGCGGAAGTCATGCCAGTTCGGCAGTGGTGATAGCGGTTCGGTGGTGAAATTGTCCACGCGGCCACTAGGCGTGGGGCTAGCCTTAATCGCAGCGGTGAATCGAGCCAACATGTCTGATTCGCCAATCGCTTCTATATAAACGTCACCATTGTCCAAGTTCTCAACCGTCCCAGCAATATGGAGTTTATCTGCAACCATCTTCGTCATCCAACGAAAGCCGACCCCCTGAACGCGGCCGCTGACGGTTATGCGGGTGCCAATTCTTGCCAAAGTCATCACTCCTTACCCTTTTCCTCTAGTTTAGCATAATGACACAGGAACTATGGTATACTTACGGGCAGGCTAAACGTCAAATGACGTTTACGAGAGGGGAAAATTATGGAATATATTGAATCACCAAAGAACGATCACATCAAGCAAGCTAAAAAACTGACTACCAAGAAATATCAAAAACAGACAGGGGAATACCTGTTGGATGGCTGGCATCTGGTGCAAGAAGCCTTGGCCTCAGGTCAAACGCCTAAACGCATTTATGCGACCGAGAAGTTTATTAATGAGCGCGATTTGAAACCTTTTTATGATCAAGTCACAGAAATTTCGCCGGAAGTAGCCAAATCTCTTAGCGACACCCCAACCCCACAAGGTATTTTTGCCATTATGCCATTACGTGCACAGAAACTACCTAACAAATTATCAGGACAATTCTTGCTGTTAGATGGGATTCAAGACCCCGGTAATGTTGGGACTTTGGTCCGGACTGCTGATGCTGCGGGTGTCCAAACTGTGGTTTTTGGTAACGGTACTGCTGACGCTTTCGGTCCTAAGGTCCTGCGGGCAATGCAGGGCAGTCAATTTCACCTGAATATCGTCACCGCAAAGCTCGCCGATGTCGTGAAGGGACTTCAGGCCGCTGATATTCCAGTCTTTGGGACTGAATTAAATCCTGACGCAGTGCCTTATCAATCTGTTGATGCCCAAACTCAATTTGGACTCATCGTTGGTAATGAGGGTAACGGGATGCAGCAAGCCTTGCTTGAAGCAACCGATGCCAACTTGTACATTCCCATCAAGGGTGAAGCTGAATCACTGAATGTTGCCATTGCGGCCGCGGTAGTCATGTTTCATTTGGTCGGTGCCTAAGTTTTTATTAAGGGTGTATACGAATTCATAAAATGCTGATATACTTTTGTTGTGTTGAGTTGAAATGCACAAAAGGAGCTATTGAATGTCCGAGAAGAATAATTGGATGAACGATTCCGAGTATCTCCAACTGGTTCAAGACTTACTTGACCAACCCGAAGTCCAACAATTAGCGAATTACACACAGCATCACTACTCAAATCGCCTTGAGCACTCGATTAGTGTGTCGTATCAAAGCTATAAACTAGCGAAGAAATGGCACCTGGATTATCGTGCCACAGCAAGGGCGGGTTTGCTTCACGATTTGTTCTATTATGATTGGCGGGAAACCAAATTCAGTTTGGGGACGCACGCCTATGTGCATCCCCGGGTTGCATTGCGTAATGCGGAGCGGCTCACTGACTTAAGCCCACGGGAGAGGGACATCATCATTAAACATATGTGGGGTGCGACTATCGGGTTACCAAAGTATCCTGAAAGTTACATTGTCTCTTTGGTTGATGATTATGCCGCAATGGACGAGGTCGTCGTCCCTTGGTGGCATAAGTTGCGTCAACGCCTCCACTTAAATTTCTCAAACTAAGCTGATATTAGCAATCACGTTATTTAAAATAGTTGGACCAGTTGAAACGATAACTGGTGCCGGCTATTTTTTTGTTTGAAAACGTGTGATTTGGATAGGGGTTGTTTTTTTAAGTTAAACAGTTATACTTATCACTATCAAAAGGTAAGTGCTTTTTAAAATTCAATGAGGTGATAGCAATGGCCGAAGCAGTGACAGCTGATTGTACGCAGGAATCCACTCTGGATTTATGCCCCAAGTTTCAGCAAACATTTACGATTCTTGGTAAGAAGTGGAATGGTCTGATTCTTGAAGTGTTACTCCAAAATGGTGCTTCTCGATTCAAGGACATTGCCCAGTCAGTAGCCAAGTGCTCTGATCGGGTGTTGGTTGAACGTTTGAAGGAACTGGAAGCTAGCGGCTTGATTTCCCGCCAAACACATACCGATTCCGCTTTGATCGAATACGCCTTGACTGACAAGGGTGAGGGCTTGCGTCCAGTGATGGATGCCGCTCACGTTTGGGGCGACGCGTGGATTTCTGATGCAGAATGCAACTAAGTTTGACGAAAACGACTTTAGGGTCGTTTTTTTGTTGGCTTGACTATTGCGCTGAATTTGCTATGCTAGAAACAATTAAATCAAGTAAAAACGTTGATGAAAGCACAAGTCACTAGGCAAGGCAGGGAAGAGCATTCCTAGACTGAAAAATGCTCATTGTGGACCGACTTGTTTTCACTTTCGGAGTTGACTCTTGAGGTGGTCTCACTGAGGGGGTTCCGGTTTCGACCGTTATGTTGTTGAGTGCATGTCCACCAGTGGATGTGAACAAGGGTGGTACCGCGATACTTCGTCCCTTTTTAGGGACGGAGTTTTTTTATGCAAAAAAAGGAGGATTATGATGGATTTAAAAGCCAAGTTAGAAGCGTTAGCTAAGCAAAACCATGATCGCATTCAACAGATTGGCACGTTGGCCGAATTAAATGACGTGCGCATCAATTTGCTCGGTAAAAAAGGTCCAATTACAGAAGTCTTACGGGGCATGAAGGACTTGGATGCCCAGGAACGCCCCCAAGTTGGGGCCTTTGCCAATAAGATTCGGGATGATTTGACTGAAGCGATTCAAAGCCGTAAGGAACAATTGGAACAGGCTCAAATTCAGCAACAACTGGCTGCTGAAACGATTGATGTGACCTTACCGGGTCGGCCTATTCAGCGGGGAACGAGCCATGTCATTACCCAAATCATGGATGACTTGGAAGAATTCTTCATGGGGATGGGTTATCAAGTGGTGTCTGGGCCAGAAGTCGAAGAAGATCATTATAACTTTGAAATGATGAATATTCCCGCCAATCATCCTGCTCGCGACATGCAAGATACCTTCTATATCAATGATGAATTGTTGATGCGGACGCACACCAGTCCGGTGCAGGCGCGGACGCTTGAAAAGCATGATTTCAGCAAAGGTCCTCTGAAGATGATTAGTCCCGGCCGGGTTTACCGTCGCGATACTGATGACGCCACTCACAGTCACCAGTTTCACCAGTTAGAAGGCTTGGTCGTAGATAAACATATTACCCTGGCCGACTTGAAGGGCACTTTATTGGCCATGGTGCGCCATGTCTTTGGTGCCGACCGTGAGATTCGGTTACGCCCCAGTTATTTCCCATTTACAGAGCCTTCCGTCGAAGTGGATGTCACCTGTTTCCGTTGTGGTGGGGTCGGCTGCCCAGTCTGCAAGTATACTGGCTGGATTGAAGTTCTTGGCGCCGGGATGGTTCATCCTAACGTGCTACGGGCTGCGGGCGTTGATGCCGATGTTTATGGCGGCTTTGCTTTTGGTTTAGGTCCTGATCGGTTCGCGATGTTGAAGTATGGGATTGACGATATCCGCAGCTTCTACCAAAACGACTTGCGCTTCTTATCACAATTTCAACGGGAGGGTTAAACACACATGGATGTCTCATATGCTTGGTTACAAGAATTAGTCGACGTGCCCGTTGCGCCAACAGAATTAGCTGACAAGGTCAGCCGCACGGGGATTGAAGTTGAAAGTATTAAACGTTATGCCGACGGTTTAAAGAAAATCGTCGTTGGACACGTGTTGAGTCTTGAACCACATCCGGATTCAGACCACTTACAAATCGCTCAAGTTGATGTTGGCGAGGACGAACCTCGTCAGATTATCTGTGGCGCGCCCAACGTGGGCAAAGATCAATATGTGATCGTGGCGCTTCCAGGAGCGCGGATTGCGGATAACGTCAAAATTAAAAAAGGCAAAATCCGCGGCGTGGAAAGCCTGGGAATGATTTGTGCCTTACAAGAAATTGGTTATCCAGAAAATGTCGTTCCAAAGGCGTACGCCAACGGCATTTATGTCTTTAATGAAGCTATCAAGCCAGGCAGTGATGCGCTAGAAGTCTTAGGCATGAACGATACCATCTTGGATTTTGAAATCACGCCGAATCGCGCTGACGCCTTAGGGATGCGCGGGGTAGCCTGGGAAGTCGGTGCCACTTATGGGAATGTGCCACATTTCACCGATGAATCCATTCAAGAATCTGGCCAACCAATCACGGATTTATTGACCGCTGAAGTGGCCGATGCAAAGGATGCCCCAAGCTATCAACTGCGCGTGGTCCAAAATGTGCAGGTCAAAGAAAGTCCCTTGTGGTTGCAACGGCGATTATGGAATGCCGGGATTCGGCCAACAAACAATATTGTGGATATCACTAACTACATCATGTTAGCTTACGGCCAACCGATGCATGCCTTTGATTACGATAAATTGGGCACAGGCAAAATCACCGTCCGTCGCGCCACTGATAAAGAAAGTTTGACGACCTTAGATGGCAACGACCATGAATTGAATGATCAAGACATCGTCATTACTAACGGGAAAATTCCCGTCGCCCTGGCCGGCGTTATGGGTGGGTTAAGTACGGAAATTACTGAGTCCTCGCAAACAGTGGTTTTAGAAGCCGCAGATTTTGCGCCAGTGAATATTCGTAAGACCGCCCTTAAGTACAATTTGCGCTCCCAAGCTTCTTCTCGTTTTGAGAAAGGCATCGATGTCGGCAGTATTAATCAGGCGCTCGATGAAGCGGCTCGATTAGTGGCTGAACTAGGGACGGGCGATATTGCGCAAGGTGTGGTTGCGCCGACCAACATTAAAGCTGAAGATACCATCATTAATATCACGCTGGACCGGATTAACCATGTTCTAGGGACTGAATTATCCGCGGAAGTGGTTGAGAAGATTTTCAATCAACTGGGCTTTGGTACTCGCCAAGAAGATGGACTGTTTACCGTCTCGATTCCATCCCGTCGGTGGGATATTGCAATTGAAGCCGATTTGGTTGAAGAAGTTGCTCGCATATACGGGTATGACGACCTGCCAAGTACTTTACCAACGACCACGCTGACCCTTGGGGCGTTAACACCGGTGCAAGCTCGATTGAAACGCAGTCGCCAATTGCTCGAAGGTGCCGGCCTCACCCAAGCGATTACCTATGGGTTAACTAGTCCTGAGAAGGCCAGCCGATTCATGCTACATGATAGTTTGGTGACACAGGTCAGTTTCCCAATGACCACTGACCACCAGACGCTGCGGATGAATCTGGTTTCTGGTCTCTTAGATACCATCGCGTACAATGTAGCCCGCAAAGAAACTGATCTCGCACTGTACGAACAGGGCCGCGTCTTTGTGAAGACCGGGGACCAAGTTCGGCCAGATGAACGGGAATATATTGCCGGGGCAGTGACTGGCAATGTGCAATTAAAAGACTGGCAACAACCTGCTCAAGCCGTTGATTTCTTCACGGTTAAAGGCATTGTCGAGAGCTTACTGGCTGATTTCTCCTTGGTTAGCCCAATTAATTTTGAAGCTGATGCAAGTGATGATAATATGCATCCCGGTCAAACAGCAGCCATCTTCCTAGGCACAGATAAAATTGGGATGGTTGGGCGACTTCACCCTGCATTTGAGAAAGCCCAGGGGTTACCAGCCACTTTCATCTTTGAGTTGGACTTGGAACCATTGATGGCAGCTGATAAAACCGAAATCATTGCGCAGCCAGCACCAAAGTTCCCATCAGTGACTCGGGATATGGCCTTGTTGGTTGATAAGCAGGTGACGAACGCACAGATTGAAGTTGTCATTGCAGCCCATGGTGGTGCTTTCTTGAAGGCTGTCACATTGTTTGATGTGTATGCTGGGAAGGGGATTGCTGACCACCAGAAGAGTTTGGCCTACACCTTAACCTATCGGCGGGACGACCAGACCTTAACCGAGGATGAAGTGAACGCTGCTTTTGATCAAGTTTTGGCCCATCTTATCGAAGAATTGAATGTAACAATTCGTTAAAATCAGGACCCGACGTCGCTTTTTCACGCCGGGTCTTGTATAATGTTGACAGAATTCCTTGATGAAGTAGGAGGTTGCCGTCTTGGCAAGTCAAAAGCAAAGTTCCTTGGATCATGATAAAAAATCACGCCGAACCAGTGAGAAGAAAGTGGTCAACAAGATTGTTCTCTGGATTGTGGGCATCATGGTGGCGCTGTTGGTCATCATTGGGTTTATGGGTTATCGCTACGTGGATTCAGCCCTGCAACCGGTCGATTCAAAAGCGACAGATTCCATTAGTGTCAAAATTCCCATTGGTTCAACTAGCAAGGATATTGCCAGTGCTTTAGAGAAGAAACATGTGATTAAGAGTGCGACCGTTTTTAATTACTACGTGAAGTTCCACAACTTCACCGACTTCCAAGCCGGTACCTATGAATTTACCCAGGCAGATACCTTGGATGACATCATTAATGAATTGCGCCAAGGTGGCGATGCCGGAAGCGTCAACGCTGTGACGCAGGTTCTGGTTAAAGAAGGGGTTACTATCTCAGATATTGCGAAGTCACTGGACAAAGTGACCAAGAAGAATCCTAAGATTTCCGGCGCCAAGTTCTTGGCTTTGATGAAGGACAAGGATTACTTTGAGAAGCTAGAGAAGAAGTACCCTAAGTTACTGAGCTCAGACCTAGCAGCTAAAGATGTGCGCTACCATCTGGAAGGCTACTTATTCCCAGCGACGTATGGTGTTTCTGCGAATGAGAGTCTTGAATCACTTGTCGATACAATGGTCGAGAAGACTGACAGTGTGATGCAATCATATTATGGCAGTATTAAAAAGCAAGGTTACTCGGTTCAGGAAGTTATGACATTGGCCAGCTTGGTTGAACGCGAAGGCGTGACCGAACAATCACGGCGAACCATCGCCGGTGTCTTTCTCAATCGATTGGCCATCAATATGCCTATTCAATCGGATATTACCGTAATGTACGCTTTGAATACACATAAGACGCATCTGACGAACAAAGATACGAGTGTCGATTCGCCGTACAACCTTTATAAGCACACGGGCTATGGGCCCGGGCCGTTCAACCAGCCAAGTTTACAGTCAATTCGGGCCGTTTTGAGTCCAACTGACCGTGATAAGAATTATCTATACTTCGTGGCTAACTTGAAGACCGGTGAAATCTTGTACGCGACGACGCGTGAACAACATGATGTTAATACGGCCAAGTTTGCGTCCGATAACGGGACAAACTAAGTGCCATCCAGCACAATATGGACATTGAACCTGGGCCAAAACCCCGGGTTCTTATTTAGGGGAGGAACTAGTTTGGCGAACCAAAAACCAATCGTGATTGGGGTGACCGGCGGCTCGGCCAGTGGTAAAACCAGTGTCAGTCGCGCGATTTTCGATCACTTTTCGGGGCACTCATTATTATTGCTCGAGCAAGATGCCTATTATAAGCACAGTGATTTGCCGTTTGACGAACGCAAAAAAATCAACTATGACCATCCATTGGCGTTCGATACACCGCTGTTGAAGGCTCAGTTACAACAACTGATAAACCGGGAAGCGATTGAGAAGCCTGTCTATGATTATGCTGATCATAATCGCTCCGACAAGGTGGAACATGTCGCGCCAAAAGATGTCATCATTCTTGAAGGTATCTTGATTCTTGAGGATGAGAGTCTGCGTGATTTGATGGATATCAAAGTATTCGTGGATACGGACGACGACATTCGGATTATTCGCCGGATTAAACGCGATTTGATTTCTCGCGGTCGAACCCTGGACAACATCATTGACCAGTATTTGACCACTGTGAAACCGATGTATCATCAATTCGTTGAACCCACGAAGCGCTATGCCGACATCATCGTGCCAGAAGGCGGCGAGAATCAGGTGGCCATCGATTTATTGGTGACCAAAATCAAAGCAATTTTGGCTGAGCGCGGCTTAGAAGAATAATTCATTCGCCAAATAGTGGTTGACATTGTTTACAATTATTTTTAACATGACTCACGTGATACAAAATGACAGCGAGGTAAAACATTATGGCAGATAAAGTCTTTCCAATGACCGCCGAAGGCAAGGTTAAGCTGGAGGAAGAGTTAGAAAATTTAAAATTAGTTAAACGCCCAGAAGCAATTGAACGGATTAAAGTCGCCCGCGGGTTCGGCGATTTATCGGAAAACTCTGAATATGAAAGCGCCAAGGACGAACAAGCAGCCCTTGAAACACGGATTGTGCAAGTTGAGAACATGCTCCGTTATGCGCAAATCATTGATGCAAACGCTGTGGCTGCAGATGAAGTGTCCTTGGGTAAAACCGTAACTTTCGTTGAAGTCGGCGATGATGAAGAAGAAAGTTACACGATTGTGGGCGCAGCTGAAGCCGATGCCTTCAATGGCAAGATTAGTAACGACTCACCAATTGCCCAGGCCCTAATCGGCAAGCATCAGGGTGAAAAGGTCGATATCTCGACCCCAGGTGGCACCATGACTGTTGAAATTACCAAGGTTGAAGGCTAATTGCCGGATAAAAGGCTGTGATCAAACAATTTAGTTTGGTCACAGCCTTTTTAACCATCAAAATCGGACTTCCGGCGCATACTATTTCGATAGGGAAACGCTATAATAAAAGCAAGATTAATTGAGGAGGTCGACCGATGTCACAGCGCTGGCAGATTTTTATTTTACTTGAAGGACTTTTGGGTCTCTTCTTCTTATATCAAATGTTCACCACGCCAGTTGCATTGGCCATGACCATCATCGGTGGCCTACTGCTTCTTTGGGGCACAAAACGTCATTTTGGCCGGCGAGTGGCGTTATTAGTCGGGGGCGTGTTATTGACGCTTGCTGTCGCAACCAATGCGGCCATCTGGATGATGTTGGCCGTAGCGATGATTTTTTTTGCCACCTCCATGTGGGGGGCCAATCCGGCTGGCACTTGGCCAATGCCCTGGGTTCAGAAGCACTTCCTAACTTTAAAGACTAAAGAGCCGCCTTTGCGCAACGGCAGTCGGACCCGCCATGCTTGGTTTGGGGACACGACAATTGGGGATCAGGCTTTTGCTTGGGATGACATTAACATGACTGTTTTCTCAGGGGATACCATTATTGATCTGGGTAACACACTGTTGCCCCCCAATGACAATGCAATTGTGATTCGTAAAGGCTTCGGCAAGACCCGGATTCTGGTGCCTATTGGCGTTGGTATTGAAATCAACCATTCGGCCATTCATGGTCAGCTACATGTCAATGGGGTTGATTATTTGATGCAAAATGAAACTTTGGTGCAATATTCTGACGACTTTGATACTGCGCCGCGTCGGATCCGCTTAATCACGTCCACCATTGTAGGTGATGTGGAGGTGATGTTCGTATGACTCGACGACGAATTTTGGGATTGTTTTCTTGGATTGCCTTGCTCGTCTTTGCGGTTATGCTTGGGGTTGTCTATTTGGTCCTGTCATTAGACCATCAGACTGCGCATTATTTTGATCGCTTGCTACAAACTGTGCTCGCCGCCCCGCTAATCGCCTATTTGGGAGTGGCAGCTATTGTGGTTGCAGGGATTGCTAGTCTGGTGATCTCAGTTGATTTACGAATGCAGCAGAATCAGATGAGTAAACGGCTGACCTTGTTAGCTGTGGGCCAGTATGAAGCGCCGTTACTGGCGAAGCAAAAGCAAGCAACCACAACACTTGGCCCTGAGATTGCAACGACGCTTGAAACCTTACGCCAAAAAATGATACGCTTACAACGTGAGATTCAGCGCTACAGTAATGTCCCTGTACGTGTCAGTGGGGAAAGCAAAGAGGAAATATTGGAGCAGGAACGGCACCGATTGGCCCGCGAACTGCATGATTCTGTTTCCCAGCAATTATTTGCAGCAATGATGATGCTGTCTGCGCTCAGTAGTGTGGTCACACAGCAGGATCCAGATTCGACTTATCTGTCACAGTTGAGCACCATCGAAAGTGTTATCAATGAAGCTCAGGCAGAAATGCGAGCGCTGTTGCTTCACTTGCGGCCAACCAATCTTGAAGGGAAATCCCTTAAAGATGGGATTATTTCTCTCCTCAAGGAACTGCAAACTAAAATCAAAATTGAAATTAACTGGAATTTAGAAGATGTCCATCTTGATGCCGCTGTCGAAGACAATTTGTTTCGGATTGTTCAGGAGCTATTAAGTAATACATTGCGGCATGCTAAGGCCAAGTCGCTGGAAGTTTACCTCAAGCAAGTCGACCAAAACGTTATTCTACGAGTCGTCGATGATGGTGTGGGTTTTGATGTCAAAACTGCCAATGAAAACGGGAGTTATGGCTTACAGAATATACAAGAACGGGCGACCAGTATTGGTGGGACTGCGAAGGTGATTAGTTTCAAAAATCAAGGCACGAGTATCGAGGTGCGCGTTCCCGTGACGAAGGATGTTGGAAAATGATAAAAGTATTGATTGTTGATGATCATGAAATGGTGCGCCTGGGTATTTCCACATACCTAGGCGTGCAACCTGACCTGGAGGTGGTGGGCCAGGCCGAAAATGGCCAACAAGGCCTTGATATGGCGTTGGCTTTGAAACCGGACGTTATTTTGATGGATTTAGTGATGCCTGAGATGGACGGCATTACCGCCACCCAGAAAATCTTAGCCGCCTGGCCGCAAGCGCGAATCATTATTTTGACTAGTTTTATTGATGATGAAAAGGTCTATCCTGCTATTGAAGCCGGGGCGGCGAGTTATATTCTCAAGACAGCCACCGCAGACGAAATCGCAGCAGCGATTCGGCAAACAGCCGCTGGTGAATCTGTGCTGGAACCGGAAGTGACCACCAAGATGATGAATCGGATGGCCAATCCACCGCAGCCGGCGTTATATGACGATTTGACGAACCGCGAACGGGAAGTGTTGCAATTGATTGCCCAGGGCAAGTCGAACCAAGAAATTGCTGAGACCTTGTTTATTACCCTCAAGACCGTGAAAACGCATGTGTCGAACATTCTGGCCAAACTGCAGGTTGAAGACCGCACGAAGGCGGCAATCTATGCGTTTAAACATGGCTTAGTGAAGGAGGATCAATCATGAGCATCACTGTAACTGACGAGGCTAGTCGCTGGTTTCGATCCGAGTTGGATCTACCTGCCTCTGGTGCCGCGATCCGTTTCTTTGGTAAAGTTTATGGCAAGACTAACGTCCATGATGGTTTTAGTGTTGGGATGACCCGGGATGATCAACCGACCCAAGTGATTACTGAAACTGAAAAAGACGGCGTTCGCTACGTTGTCTCTGACAGTGATGCCTGGTTTTTCAATAATCTGAATCTGACTGTGGATTTTGATCCGACAAAAGATGAACCGAAATATATCTTTGAAAAGCTTTGATTGCTGTGACATTTAAACAAAATGCGGTAATTAAGTGGACACAAAGAGCCTGTGACTCGCCAGAATATGGCAGGGTCGCAGGCTCTTTTTTTGTTATCGTTTGTGACGTTTGAAATGGCGGCCGGGTTTAGGGCTAAACAGCCACCATAGGCCTGTAATCGTCAAACTGGTCACAGATATCATAAGTCCCAGGTTGAGATAAGGTGGCCAATAACTAAAGTGAATCACATGCTTACCAGGTGTGAGCGCGATGGTTTGAAATAAACCAAGAGCTGTCTTAGTGTTGTGCGGCTTACCATCGACAGTCACATGCCAGCCAGGTGCTGCTGGAATGGTGGTCATGAGCACTTGGTGTGACTTGGCGACAGTGACTGTGCCTGTTAAACTGCGACTATTGGTCTGAGTGACCTTGAGTGGTTGTTGTCTCAGTGAATTCAGGTCGCTGACGGTCTGTGCGCGATCAAGGCGGTATAGGGCCACATCCCGAAAGTCTAGACTGGAATTATTCAAAGTGATTGTCAGGCTTTGGGATTTGTTTAACGCGCTGGGAGTGACATTGAGTGCGACAGTGTCACGGAAAGTGTCATAGACCGGAACCGCTTGGCCATTGAGTGTAATACTGGCCGCGTTGTCAGTAAAGGCGCGGCCGATGGTCAGGTAGTATGGATCACTGGTTGTCGCAGTGAAGTGGAGGGTGATGCTGGCTGTTTTGGTCAACGGATCCTTGGTATACGTGATCGTGGTTCCGTTGGTTTGTTTTTTGACGCCCTTGGTCGAAGTTGTGGTGGTGACGCGACTAAACAGCGGTTGGTAAGCCCGGCCGGTGAGATCGGCCAAGATTTGTTCTTGATTGGCCAATGGCGCGTCAGCAAAAAGATTCGTTTTGAGAATATTGGCACTCGCCATGAAGCCGATCCCCAAAGCATAGGGATTCTCATACAAGGCGAGATTGCTAGTTTTGCCAATGCGTTCGTAGTCGTTGAAGTCAGGTCGAGCTGAAACACTCGGCAAGAAGGCGCCACTGAGACCAGATTGGAGCTGCGGGGTCCGATCGATGAAGTATTTGAGATCCAGTAAGGCATCTGTAATCAAGGTGCCATCGGTATAGGCGACAAACCCGTCGCCTGCAGGCTGACCAATTTCGCCGTAAAACGCCGGCACGGCTGGTTCAAACATTGAATTGAATTGATCGGTACCATTGTACCCGATCTGCATGGCGTCATTTTTAGTGCGCAAAACGGTTTTGCCCACGCGATAGAAACTCGAATCATTTGGCAATTCATTGACCGCTTGGCGAAGGCTCTCGGTATAGGTGTGGTAATCCGAATGGCTGACATAACTCAGTTGATTGAGCGTCAAGACTGCATTGGTTGCCAGTTCAATCATCCCAACCAGGGCAAACAGCCTCGGGCCCAAGTGACTTTGGGCATTGTATAACGTCAGCATAATCAGGGTTAAGCCCATGAAGCTCAAAGTAATAATCAGTTGTGGGGTATCAAGATAGCTGAAATTATCGAGATTCAAACCCACGTACAAGCCCAGACTGACAGTAGCAACTAATAGAACCAACATTTGAACGGTGCTCAGCCCATCGGGCAGGAATTGTAGACCTCGAGCAGCCAAGAGAATTAACCAGAAAGTGACCACAAACGAGAACCGATACGGATACCACACGGGAAATTGCATCCCGTGCCAAAGTAAATCGAGGGGCTCAAACATCATCGAAAAAATTAAAAATGCGCTCCACAGACCAGCAGCTAATTTTTCCTGCCAACGAATGCGCTTAGCCAGGAAATACACTAAGGCGAGTAAGAGCACGACACTCCCGACAAAAATATTGGGTTGGCCACTAGGCATTTGGTCAAAATTAAATGAGCCGGTGATTAGTTTCCCAAAAATTTTGGCGGGGGCGTACTCCAATTGCCAGTGAATGGTTTTAACCGTGTAGGTTCCCTTCGACTGGGTCAGTTGAAAGAAGGTTGGTAGTAACAGCCAAGCACTGATACCTGCAGCAACCAAGGAGGCCCCGACAAATTTCACACCACGGCGGACAAATGCTCGCCAGGATTGCCAGTCGCGAACACTAGCATAGAAGAAATAACCAATAACAAAGAGGCAAATCATATAACCCATGTAGTAATTAACAATCAAGGCTACAGTTAGCCACAACATGTATTGCCCCGGGAAACGATTCGGTAAGCGGTCAATCCCGAGGGCCACCAAGGGGAGTAAGATGGCCCCATCTAGCCACATAATGTTGAGCTGATTGGCCAACATCCACCCAGACAACGCGTAGGCGAGGCCAAATAAGAGCAGCCACCATTTCTGGACGTGGTGATGGCGTAAGTAGATGGCCATTGTCAAACTAGCTGCGCCATACTTGAGTAACGTCAGCACGACAATGCCAGAATCCAGCATGCCCTTAGGGAAAAGCACAAGGACTAAGTTGAACGGGCTCATCAGATAATAGGTCCAAACGCCCAGCATGTCGCCACCAAGGGCTTTGTTAAAACTATAGAGAAATTGGTCTGGATGGCCTAGAATCGTTTGTCGAAAATAACTATAGAAATCAATATACTGTTGGCCTAAATCAACGGTTAAGATACTTTGGTTGCCAAAGGGAAACACCCCTCGAGCCGCAAAGTAACTGGCCATAATGACAATTGGTAATAAAAAAGCGGCCCCAAACCAGGGCCATTGGGTGCGTCGTGTGTGCATAGGATCCTCCAGACAAAGTGACAGATGAAGAGTGGTTAAAGCTTTTATAAACCATGAGAACCGGTAACATTCACCTGCTAAGTAAGGTATAATACTCATATTAACACGCCGTTACCGTGCAGTGACAAAGGAGTCTCGTTTTGAAGTATATTCGCACGCCAAAACCTAAACGCGAAAAGTCTCAAATCCCTTTTCGTTTGAATTTCTTATTTTTCATTGTTTTTTTGTTGTTCGCCGCATTGGTTGGCCAACTGGCTTACCTGCAAATTCTCAATGGTAGCCGGTTTGTCGCTGAAGTTGACCGCACTGATAAATTAGTCGTCACGGGGAATGTGCCCCGGGGCTTGATTTTTGATAGTCAAGGGCGGCCTTTAGTGACGAATAAAGCGAATAGCGCCATCACATACACCAAGAGTGTGGGTGTGACTGGCGCACAAATGCGTAAGTTGGCTGATAAATTGGCCACGTACATTTCTGAACCAACCGACGGCTTGCAGCCACGTGATTACGCAGACTACTACTTGGCTGATGATGATTATGCCAAGGAGATTACGACGCACCTCTCCAAAGCCGATCAAGCACTAGCCACAACCAAGCCGACTGATTTCTACACGGCCCAAGTCGATTATGTGAAAGCCCATCTACCTGCCGACAAAGCCAAGGTGGCGCAGGCGGCAGCAATTTTCAAAATCATGAACGGGGCGACACAGCTCTCAACGGTTTACATCAAAAGTGAGAATGTAAGCGAAACTGAAGTCGCGACTGTCGGCGAAAACCTGACCTCAATGCCAGGGATTAATCTGGGCACTGATTGGCAGCGCAATTACCCGAATGGCGATTCGATGACCAGTATCATCGGGCGTGTGTCGACCGAGAAGGCCGGGTTGCCAGCTGACGGGTTACAGACCTACTTGGCGAACGGCTATGCCCGTAACGACCGTGTCGGAACCAGCTACCTGGAGAAAGAATACGAAAATGTTCTTAAAGGGGCTAAGAGTCAGACCCAAGTCGAAGTCGGCAATAACAATCAAATTGTGCAGCAAATCCAAGAATTTAAGGGCCAACAAGGCGCTAACCTGAATTTGACCATCGACTCGGCATACCAGGCTAAAGTCGAGGCCATTCTCAAGTCCACCTTCAAGCAAGCGTTGGCAGCCGGGAATGCGACTTATTCTGATGGCGCCTACGCAGTGGCCATGGATCCAAAAACTGGGAAAATTCTAGCCCTGGCGGGTGAGAACCAGAATATCAAAACCCATGAACTGACTGATGATGCTCTGGGCGCGATTAATCGCGTGTTCGTTATGGGGTCTGCCGTAAAGGGGGCAACTGTCTTAGGTGCGTTGCAAGATGGCGTCATCTCCGTTAACAATAACACCCTTTCTGATGTGCCAATCTATCTTCCTGGCACGCCGGTGAAGAAGTCCGTGTACCCAGTGGGGACCTTCTCATCCTTGGATGCCCCAATGGCATTATCCGTTTCGTCTAACATCTATATGATGCGTTTGGCGATGGCTGAAGGTCATGCAAAGTACAGCCCATCGAACTACCTGAGCTTAGACAACGATATTTTCACCAAAATGCGGAAGTATTTCTCTGAGTTTGGCTTAGGCCAGGCAACTGGGATTGATTTACCCGGCGAAGCCAGCAGCTTTCCCGGGCCAACCAAGAGTTCCGATGGTAAGTTAGCCGTTGGGTCGGCGTTAGACTTGTCGTACGGGAACTATGATCCCTACACGTTGATTCAGATGGCTCAGTATATTTCGACTATTGCGAATAATGGTTACCGGATGCAACCCTACCTAGTTCAGTCCATCAGTCAAATGTTAAGCGATGGCTCAAAGGGACCAATTCTCTCCACCACCCAACCTAAAGTCCTTGCCAAAGTTGGCTCGACCCAATCGCAGATTGATTTGGTGAAGCAGGGAATGTGGCAGGTTGTCCACGGGACAAACGGTTGGACCACCGCCACGCCATTAAATACGCTCAACCCAGGGGTTGCCGGCAAGACTGGGACGGCCCAAACGTTTACGCGGGTTGACCCAGATGATTCGACTTCTAAGCAAATCGAAACGACGACTTTGAGTTTCGTTGGATTCGCGCCAGCAAAGGATCCCAAAATTGCCATTGCGGTCGTCGTTCCTAACTTACAAAATGATCCTGAAGGTTATAATTTGACGATTGCCAAGCAAATGTTCAGTGATTATTATGCCATGAACAATATCAAAGCAGATTCCAGTTATTCCGCGCATCAAACTTCTATTAATGGCTAGGCAGCGCTTTAAAAAAATGCTACACTACTACAAGAATAGCTGGTATAAACCAGTTTGAGGAATACCTTGTGGCTGTCTGACACCAGCCAGTTTGGATGGTGGCGTCAGTGCGCAGTGGATTTAGTAATAATCAAATGCCAACACCCTGAATCGGGTTTTGATTTGGGGTGTTGCGTTTTGTTATGACAGACACAGAAAGGATGACTTGATGAGGCGATTAAACAACATGCCCTACGTCACGTATGGGCTGTTAGCAGTGACAATCATTGTCTTTATCTTGGAAGTGTTAGCGGGGGGCTCTCAAGACAGCTTAGTACTGTTAAACTTTGGGGCTCGGTACAACTTGTCAATTCTGCAAGGTCAGTGGTGGCGTTTCATCACCCCAATGTTCTTGCATATTGGCTTGATGCATCTCGTCGTTAACGCGGTTTCGCTCTACTATTTAGGGTTAATGACTGAATCCATTTTTGGTCACTGGCGCTTCTTAGTAATCTATTTAGCGAGTGGGATTGCTGGTAACATTGCCAGTTTTGTTTTTAATCCAAATAGTCTCTCAGCTGGTGCCAGCACGGCAATCTTTGGGTTGTTAGGGGCTTTCTTATTGCTGGGTGATGTTTTCAGGGACAATGTCGCGGTACGGCAGTTGTCACGTCAATATCTATTACTAGTTGGCTTGAACTTAGTGTTCAATCTGTTCTCGCCAGGGATTGACATTAGTGGGCACATTGGTGGCTTAGTCGGTGGCTTCTTAGTTGCTGGTGCCGTCGGGGCCCCAAACTTAGGCGAGATTTCAGTCAGTCGTCGGTGGTTGACCGGCGGGCTGTTCGTATTGGCTGCAGCGGCGCTACTGGTGCTGGGGTATCGCGGCTAATGAAAACTTATTATGATATTTTGCAGTTATTAAAACGTTTCGGCACTTACATTCATGTTGGCGAACGGTTGTGGGATATCGAGTTAGCCGCACTGGAGATTGACCGTCTGCACACCGCAGGCATGATTGATCATAAGACTTATTCAACGGCCAAAATTATTTTGCGGCATGAACATGAGCAAGAAGAAAAAACACCTTTAAATTCACAATTACGGAGGAATCAGCATGGCAGATAAGAAATTAATCGGGGTCGACCTTGGGGGCACGACCGCTAAGTTCGCAATTTTAACTTTGGATGGCGACATTCAACAACGGTGGAGTATTGATACCAATATCTTGGATGAAGGTAGTCATATCGTGCCTGACATCATTGATTCGATTAATGAACATCTTGATTTGTACAACATGCAAGCCGCAGATTTTGTTGGAATCGGGATGGGTTCGCCTGGCTCAGTTGATATTGAAGCTGGCACAGTCACAGGCGCGTTTAACCTGAACTGGAAAACCAAGCAAAACGTTAAAAAAGATATTGAAAAGGGCACTGGGATTCCATTTTCTATCGATAACGATGCCAATGTGGCTGCTTTAGGTGAACGCTGGAAGGGTGCCGGTGATAATAATCCTGATGTCACCTTCGTTACCTTGGGTACTGGTGTTGGTGGCGGGGTCGTCGCTGACGGTAACCTGTTGCACGGGATTGCCGGTTCCGCTGGTGAACTAGGCCACGTCACTGTTGATCCTAATGGCTATCTTTGTACCTGTGGGAAGCATGGTTGCTTAGAGACTGTTGCCAGTGCCACTGGTGTGGTTCGCGTGGCTCGGGATATGGCCGAAGAATTTGCTGGCAACTCGAAGTTAAAAGAAATTCTTGACGACGGCGACGAAATCTCTTCAAAGATTGTTTTTGATTGCGCCAAAGAAGGCGACAAGTTAGCCCTCATGGTAGTTGATAAGGTCAGCTACTACCTCGGCTTAGCCATGGGTAACGTGGGTAACATGTTAAATCCTAAGTATATCGTCATCGGCGGTGGGGTTTCTGCTGCTGGGGACTTCTTGTTGACTCGGGTCGATGCTTACTTTAAGCAATTCACGTTCCCAAATGTCCGCGAAACCACCAAGTTGCGTTTGGCAACGTTGGGTAATACTGCCGGAGTCATTGGGGCAGCCTCATTGGCATTGAAGTAGAGGAGTCGAGACATTGCTGAGTATTTTACTGATTATCGTTGGTGCTGCGCTCATTTTATGGGCCGGCAACTGGGGCTATCTTGCCTGGCAGAAACAACAAGTCCGTGCCATTGGTGGCGAGATCGATGCCGCAGAATTTGAAGCGGATATGCGCAAAACGCAAATCATTGACTTACGTGAAAAGAACGAATTCGATGCTGGCCACATTCTCGGGGCGCGCAGCTTACCGTACACGCAGTTGCGCGATCGCATGGCTGAATTGCGAAAGGATTTACCAGTTTACCTTTATGATACAACTGGGTCCCTGTCGGTGCGGGCCGCTCGACGGATGCAAAAAGCTGGTTTTGAGAAGGTTTCCTGGTTGAAGAAGGGCTATAATGAATGGTCCGGTAAAACCAAAGCTAACAAAAAAGTCGACTAAAAAAGCGTTGTGACAAAACATGTTTTGTCACAACGCTTTTTATTTTGGGTTAGCCTTGGTGGGCTGATAAACGCTTGCGATTAGCTTTCTTGCGGTTATCGTTGATTTCATCAACCTTGGTTTCAACAGGTTCGATGTAACGCTTCTTGAAAGCAAAGACACTGCCGGCAACGGCACTGATTGTCATTAGCGTCCCGACAAAGAATCCTTTGGCAAATTTGTGTTTCATGAAAAACACCTCCAATTGCTGAACTTTGTTGCTAATTTCATTATACTAGATTCAGGTGATGAAATGAATAATAACAAACCGAAAGTGCTCATGGTTGTTGGACCAACAGCCGTCGGCAAAACAGATTTAGGTGTCCACTTAGCGAAGAAATTTGACGGTGAGGTCATTAATGGTGACGCGTACCAAATCTATCGCGAGATGGCGATTGGCACGGCTAAAGTCACGCCGGCTGAAACGCAAGGTGTTCCACATCATTTAGTTGATTTGGTGTCCGTGCGCGATCCGTTCTCAGTCGTCGAGTTTAAAGCTAAAGCTACGGCAGCCATTGCGGATATTACCATCCGAGGCAAATTGCCCATTATTGTCGGCGGAACGGGATTCTATTTAAACGCACTCAGGCTTGGATTACCCTTGGGTGGCGCCGCGCCGCCAACGCCATTGCGTGCCAAGTTGCAAACTGAATTGGCGCAAAAGGGTGACCAATGGTTGTGGCAGCAGCTGAATGCCGTGGATCCGGCGGCAGCGGCCAATATTCCGCCAGCCAATACCAGGCGCGTGATTCGGGCGCTTGAAGTGATTGCGACTGGCCAACTTTTTTCAAATCAGCCAGAACCACTGGTGCCGTTTGATACTGATGTGATTGGCTTAGAAACTGAGCGCGCCTTGTTGTATGAGCGGATTAATCACCGGGTGCTGGTGATGATGCAAGCCGGGTTAGAGGCCGAGGTCCGTGCTGTGCTGCGGGAAGCGGGACCGGACGCGCAGGCGCTTAAGGCCATCGGCTATAAAGAATTTTTGCCGTATTTTGCCGGTGAAACCAGCCTAGAAGATGTGGTGGCGACGATTCAAAAAAACTCGCGGCATTACGCCAAGCGGCAATTAACGTATTTTCGGCACCAAATGCCGACGCACTGGTTTGATTTATTACAGCAACCAATGCAATTGAACGCAATTGAAACTCAGGTACAAACCTGGTTAAACGGAGGAGAATAAATGGGGTATCGTGATAATCTAGATCCGAAATTATTGAAGGTTCTTGAGCAAGTTGATCAACAAATTCAGCCGCAATTAGCGACTATTGATGAGCAGGTGCTCGACAATCAAGCTAAAGTGCTCCAGGCTTTCAGAGATCATCATGTGGCTGAAAGCTATCTGAATGGCTCAACCGGCTATGGCCACAACGACGAGGGGCGCGATGTGCTTGAAATGATTTTTGCGCAAGTGCTGGGTGGCGAAGATGCGCTGGTCCGGCCACAATTTATTTCAGGCACGCATGCCATTGGTGTCGGTTTGCTAGGCTTAGTGCGGCCCGGTGACGAAATTCTGTATATTACCGGTGAACCCTATGACACGATTCAAGAGGTCCTGGGCATGGCTGGAGATGGCGTGGGCAGCCCAACTGAATATGGGATCAAAACGGGCTTTGTTGAGTTGACTGCGGCGGGTGAAGTCGATGTGCCAGCCGTTCAAGCCCGCCTGGCTAGCAAGCCTAAAGTGGTTGCTATTCAACGCTCTCGAGGCTATGCGACCCGTGATTCTTTTACCATCGACAAAATTGCAGCTATGATTGCAGCGGTTCGGGAAGTGCATCCGGACGCGTGGATTTTCGTTGATAATGCTTATGGTGAGTTCTCAGAGACTCGGGAACCGCTGGATGTCGGGGCTGATCTCATGGCGGGTTCGCTGTTCAAAAATGCCGGCGGTGGTATTGTGCCCACCGGTGGTTACATTGTCGGCCGTAAGGATTTGGTTGAGCGAGTGAGCTATCGTTTCACTGTGCCTGGCCTTGGTGGTGCTGAAGGGGCGACCGGGTCGGCTTTAGCTGGCATGTATCAGGGGTTATTTATGGCACCCCAAGCAACCGGAATAGCCATTAAGGGGGCAATCTTTGAAGCCGCATTGCTGGCAGCCTTGGGGTTAACGGTCAGCCCAAGTTGGGATGCGCCGCGAACTGATATCGTCCAAACAGTTAATTTTGGAGCTAAAGACCCGATGGTGAAGTTTGCAGAAGCCATTCAGCGGTATTCGCCCATTGATTCTTTTGTCACGCCTATTCCTGAGCGAATGGCTGGTTATGAAGATGAAGTCATTATGGCCAGTGGGACTTTTGTTCAAGGCTCGACGATTGAGTTCTCCGCTGATGGCCCAATTCGGCCGCCATACACGCTTTATCTGCAAGGCGGCTTGACGTATGCACATATTAAATTAGCGATTCTAGGGGCGGCCCAAGATACCTTCTTTAACGACTAGCCTCGCAATGGGACTCGACAGATGGTCGGGTTCTTTTTTTATAAACAAGGCACTGATGTCAGATAATCTGACATGATTAATTGACAGGCCTTTTTCAGATTGGTATCATGAAGCACATGAGAAGGAGGGCTGGGTAATGACTGAGATTCACGATGTTCGTCAGCGGGCTGTTCTTCCGATTGGTACAGTTATTGCGCTCACTGAATTGAGTGCCCGTCAGATTCGCTACTACGAGAAACAAGGACTTATTCAGCCGCAGCGTAATGCCGGCAATCACCGGCTTTATGCATTGGTCGACGTAGAAGATTTACTTGCGATTAAGGCACAATTGGCCAGTGGGTTGACGCTAGGCGAAATCAAACGCCTGCAAGATCAGAGTGTTCCACATCCCAGTGATGCGGAAGCTCGACAGATGTTGCGTGAGGAACTCTTGAATCAAAGTCGTTTTACCCCAGCCCCTCGAATCAAACAAGGCTTTTAGCCACTACATAATAAAGGAGCAACCCTTATGGCCAAATCAGAAATCACTGCAGATCAGATTCGTCAGATTGTCAAAGATGAGAATGTTCAATTCCTTCGGTTGATGTTTACCGACGTCAACGGCATCATCAAGAACGTGGAAGTGCCCATCAGCCAACTTGAAAAGGTGCTTAATAACAAGATTGCCTTTGACGGTTCTTCAATTGATGGTTTTGTCCGGATTGAAGAGAGTGACATGCTACTCTTCCCAGATTTGAACACCTGGTTACTTTTCCCATGGGAGAATGATCACGGCAAGGTTGCGCGTCTGATTTGTTCGATTCATCGGCCTGATGGCTCACCGTTTGCTGGTGACCCTCGGAATAATTTGATCCGCATCCTGGATCAAATGAAGGCTGCTGGTTACAGTGCTTTCAATATTGGACCAGAACCCGAATTTTTCTTATTTAAGTTGGATGAAGATGGCCATCCCACATTGACATTGAATGATAAAGGCTCGTATTTTGACTTTGCGCCTCTCGATTTAGGTGAAAATTGCCGCCGGGACATCGTCTTAGAACTTGAAAAAATGGGCTTTGAAGTTGAAGCATCTCACCATGAAGTGGCCCCAGGTCAGCACGAAATTGATTTCAAATACGCTGATGCCCTGAAGGCAGCGGACCAAATTCAAACGTTTAAGTTAGTCGTTAAGACGGTAGCGCGGAAACACGGTTTGTATGCGACCTTTATGCCAAAGCCCTTACATGGGATTAACGGGAGCGGGATGCATATTAACATGAGTCTCTTCAACGAGACTGGGAATGTTTTCTTTGATGAAAACGGCGAAGACCAATTGAGCGAAACCGCGATGCATTTCTTAGGTGGTTTGTTGCAACATGCTCGTGGGTTGACGGCGATTAACAATCCTACTGTTAATTCATACAAGCGATTGGTGCCTGGATTTGAGGCGCCAGTCTATGTGGCTTGGTCGGGGAAGAACCGCTCACCACTGATTCGGGTGCCACAATCTCGGGGCTTGTCGACTCGCTTAGAATTGCGGAGCGTTGACCCAACTGCTAATCCATATCTGGCAATCGCTGCAATTTTGGAAGCTGGCCTCAACGGGATTGAACATCAGGTCACACCAGAAGAAGCGGTTGATCGGAATATTTACCGCATGCAAGACGATGAACGCAAGGCCAATCACATTCAAGATTTGCCATCTACTTTACACAATGCCTTGAAGGCACTGGCTAACGATGAAGTCGTCAAAGGTGCGTTGGGGAATCACTTGTATCAAAGTTTCATGGATTCTAAGGACTTAGAATGGGCGGCGTATCGCCAAGAAGTCTCTGATTGGGAACGTGAACAATACTTGGAACTTTACTAAAAAAACTTGGATCGCCCGATGGCGGTCCAAGTTTTTTTAGTGATCTTGCAGTCGAAACCAGAAGGTGTTTAACGGTACGGTGCGACCATGAATTAAGGCCACCTGATCGGTGAGAAAAGTCGCGATTTCAGGGGAGGCGCCCCGATTTATCACTTTGTCAGGGGTAAAAGCACTTTGAACGTAGCTGACTTCCCACTGGCCATCCTGCATGGCCGGATCAACCACTACACCCTGATCGGCAACGGTCAGTTGCAGCTGTCTGGCCAAATCGTTGACTTGAGGTTTGGTGATTAGCGTGCGAATGTTGGCTTTTGAGTGCGGACTGAACAAACGGAGCTGGCCCTGAACGCTGGCGGCGATATAGTGATTTTGCTGAGCCGCTGCAGTCATTTCAAGGTCCCATTCGGCTAACAGAATCTCTGAGCTGAGCGCTTTGGCGACGCGCAGTGTTTCAGCGAGTTGGGCCAATGAGTCGAAGTACCACAACGAATGGGCCAACACCACGCGATCAAAGTGAGTCTCATTCAAAAAGTCTGTCCCTTGGCTGATATCGCGATTAAAATAGACCCGCAACCGTGGGCCGTAGTCAGTGGCCAGTAAGGCATCAATGGCTTGACCGATTGTGTAAGGTGCGCCGTAGTCTCGGCTGGCGATATCGACGCCGGTGACCTGCCCAGTGGGGCCGACCGCATAGGCTAAGGCTGCGAGCATATCGCCTTGGCCGGACCCAATTTCAAGAATGTGTTCGCCCGGTTGAATCTGCCAGGCGTCAATCAGGGCCAAGCGATGAGTCGTTTGGACGGCCTGAATGTCACTGGTCTCATCGTGTAACATGTGCGCTAGAATTGTGTTAACTGCAGGATTTGCCATATAGTGCCTCCTTAAGGCTTAAAAAAAACAGCGGTGCCACAAACGATTTGTTTGTTGGGGCCGCTGTTTGTCTGACTATTTGAGGGCGAACGCGACAAATGCAGAAATGATTAAGAATAAGACTGTCGTTTTGTCGTAACCCATGAAGAAGACAACAACGGCAATAATCAACGCGATTAATGCAATGATACGTTTAATCGGAGATTTAGTCATCGTACACACCTCGATATCATAATTTTCTTTGTTCCCGCTACTTATATTGTGGTAGCGTAATTTGACTTTGCTGCCAATCGAAATGGAAAGCGACGGCCTGATCTGGTTGGATGGTTTGCGCCATATCCGCCCCGTGGATAATCAGCCCCAGTTGGCGACCAGCCGGAATGTGGTAATGAGTAGGCTGCAAGTCGAGATGAATCGTGAATGGTTCATCGGGAATTATTGTAGCACTTGTGTAACTATTGGCTTGGTTTTGGAGATTGATATGGCCAAAGGAAATGAGCTTAACAGCTGTTGGTTTAGCCGCCGGTTTAAACTCTAAAATATTATCGGTTTTGTAATCGTAAGCCAACTGATAGCCTTTACCGGCGACAATCGCCGGTGTTTCAGTAAACCGGGTCGCTGGGCCGAGATCAACTAACCGGACGCTTAAGATGCCTGTCGGTTGATCGATACTCAAACGTAAATCGATGCTTGGCGTACCTTCAAGAATTAAGTCATGGGTCAATTGGGGTAACGTCAGCACTAATCGGTCATTGGCATACTCGCTCTTCGGTTGGATAATCGCGCGCTCAAAAGTGGCGGGAGTGTCAGCGGCTTTCACATATGTGGCCTTGGCACCATCGACAAAACTATCACTAGGCCGGTCGAATGCCACCAGCGGTGTTTTGACAACGGTCACGTCGGGATTAAGTTCCCCAAAGTTTGCGACTGTGTCCCAGGTTTCAGCTTTCAGATTGTCTTGAATGGTGACATCGGGCAACACGGTATCTGCATGGTTATCGACACCGAGCAATTCGTGACTGAGCCACAGGTTCATCATATCGGTGAAATCTAATGAGAGAATGTTGTTCAAATAGACATGTTGACCTTGATGCAGGAACAACTTCTTAGCCACCGGCAGGTCTTGAATGCCCTCCCAGAATTTAATCACATTCTTTGGTTTGACATTCCAGTCATTTAAGCCATGAACGCTGACAATGTCAGCCGTGATGTTGGCTAAATTGTTGCGATAATTGCGTTCGTCCCACCAGGCGGAATAGTCGCCGGTTTCGCGATCTTGGTCGCGAGTAATGGCAGCTAAATGGGTTTTCCAGGCGGCTTGTACCTTCAAATAGTCGCCGCCTTGCTTTTGTCTAGAAAAAGTCTCTTCGGCCAGGACATCAGCATCTTCACCTTGAAAACCACCAGGAGCAACAACCAGCCCATTTTCACGGTAATAGTCATACCAACTGGAGATGGCAGCTTCGGAGATAATCGTCTTGAGGCCCTTCACGCCGCTGGTGGCAGCCGCGATGGCCAAGGTGCCCAAATACGATTTGCCAGTCATGGCGACATTACCATTGGACCACCAAGCATCAATCGTGATGCCATCGGTCCGATTCGTAAAGGCCTGACGCGCGCCAGTCAGCCATTCAATTACGGCCACGGCAGAGGCGGTTTCATCCGCGCCACCTGTGCTCCGAAAACCATCAGAACCGCGAGTGCCAATCCCGCCAGAATAGACGACAGCAAACCCTCGCGCCAAGAAGTAATCATTCAAGCTATAGATGCCATTTTCTGCGCCGTAGACCTCAACTGTCTGGGATGAACCAGTGATGGTCTGACCAGTTAGGTTCTCCGATGCCGCTGGTGTATAGCTCACGTCAGCCTTGGAATGGCTGGTGGTCTTAACCTTAAGAACATTCTCGGCTTCGTGGGTAAGATCTGGCTTATCATTGGTTCCATGGAAATAAGGATTAGCCGTGAAAAGAGTAGGGACTTTGAGTCCAACCCCGGTGGCAGCAGGTCTGAAAATGGTTGCTTCTAATAAATCTTTTTTGCCATCGTGATCAGAGTCTAGGTCAGATTCAATCCACACAACTTCGCGTAAGACTTCATCAGGATTAAAGGTTTGTTGGACCTTACCATTAAAAATGACGAAGCCCGGATTTTTATGGAATTGCTTAAAGAAGCCACGGTTAGCCAAATCGTCAAGATAGTTGACGAGATGAGGGGTTCTAGTAGTTAAAAGTAAATAAATTGCGTTGACGAAATCTTCTGTGGTCTGAATGTCGGCCGCTACATAAGGTAATTTAGTTTCATCCATAAATTTCTGCGGAGCGTCTAAATCAAAATCGGTGCCGGCTTCAAACCCCAAAAGTTGGAGAGCCGCTGTGTAAAAAGCAGATCGGGAAATGTGCGTCGGGTTTGTTGCCAACCAAGAGGCTAAGTCTTGGTCTGCGGTGACGGCAATCGCCGCCATTGCTTCATGTTTAGCTGTTTTTGAGTAAGCTTCAGGGAAAAGCTTTGGATAGACGATTTGAATACAACGATTAAGCTCTTGAATGGTCGAATTGAGCAGGCCAATCTTAGCTAATTCCTGACGCTTTGTCGCTAAATCGGGGTCTAAGCGCGCAAACTGATTCAATTTCATCACAATGCCTCTATTCTTAAAATATGATTAAATTTAGTGTACTGACATCGCCCAGGAGTTGCAAGCACTTTCCTGATTGATGCGACCAGACGAAAAAGGGGCCCCAGACAAATGATTAGTTTTGTCTGAGACCCCTTGCCCCTGCCAAGGACCATAGTATACCATTGCGTAATTAGCATTGACAGGTAACTAGCGTGTTACCTATACTAAAATAGTTCTAATCGTTGCAGTAGCTCAGTTGGATAGAGCAATGGTCTTCTAAACCATCGGTCATGGGTTCGAATCCCATCTGCAGCATTTTCTGCCGCGCTGCGCTAGTTGGATGACAGTGCGCCAAATATAGGAGATAGGTGATTATAATGAAGAAAAAAACGATGAAACAAATGCTTAAGGCCAAGAAACAAACTTTCGAATACTTCTACATTACCTTTACTGATGGCACAACCTTTGAATTACCAGTCGATGTCACTGAAGACAATATGAAGAACCACGATACCTTATTGCAGCAACTTCGCGACAAACGCGGCAGTCTTACAGCCGCTGACGGTCGCGAATATAATTTCCGCGATGTGGTCCGGTATGAATTTCAAGCTACGAAACGCCAAGCTAACTAAATAGGTTTCAGCGGTTGAAACAGCGGCAAAAAAAAGAGCCTTTGACATCATTGTCAAAGGCTCAAATGATTCCAAGATGATTGCCCTAAGTTAAACTGTGCGCGCCCGCCAGAAATAGAGGCCGGTGACGACGAGAATCATCACAATGAAGTAGCAGATGGTAAACCAGCTGATTAACCCAAAGAAATGACTACTGATAAGGGTCAGTCCAAGGATAATAACCACATCGACGACCAAATTCAGCGGATGATTAATCTGGGTTGTGGTGACAAATAACAACCCAGCACTGAGAATTAAGACCATTAAACTAGCAAGTAACGTTGCAAACACCTCCTGGCGAAAGTATAAACGAAGAACCGGTGGTCAACAAGCAACCAAGGAGCAGGAGGCATTTTTTTGGCTACTGAAACAGATCGCCGAACGCTAAAGACGCGCGGACAACTCTATCAGGCGTTACTCGCGCTTTTGAATCAAACCCATGATTTTGATCAATTGACAGTTGCTTTGATTGCCCAAACGGCAGGTGTGACACGGAGTACTTTCTATCTGCACTATCCTGATAAAGCGACGTTTTTGGACGCTGCCATCGAAACGGCCTCCAAAGGTCTCTTTGAAGCGTGTGTCACTTACACTTATTCAGATCAGTATGCTGACTATCCGGTCTTTAATTTGCAGCGCGCATTCTTTTATTTGAGTCAGCACCGCTTGGACCTGCTCGCGTTAATCAACGTTGACCGTGAAGGCTTCTTGGCCGGGTTCAAGCAACTCTTGATGGGGTATATCAACGAATTCACGAGAATTAACGCAATCCCAGACATCATTAATCACTTGCCACTGGAGATGTTAACCCGGTTCTTGAGTACCAATTTCATCGATTTCGCGTGGCGCTGGGCGATTTTAGAAGATCCAGAGTCACCAATGGCACTTGCCCAGTTGTTTAAAGAAATCAGTATGTTGCATATTCCGGGTGCCGAAAGTCTGAATGGCTTTTTTATTGGCGAATAGCTTGCCAAGGACGCCAAGAATTGATATACTCATTTCGTTGTATTTGTCACCCCACGACTGCAACCGCTCATCATTAGGTTTTAAAGCATAGCACCTAATTTGGCGAGTACTCAGGGGATTAAGCCTTAGGGCATAGGAGGTGCACAAGATGTACGCAATTATTAAGACAGGCGGTAAGCAATACAAAGCTGAAGTAGGCGAAGCACTTTACGTTGAAAAGCTTGAAATTGAAGCTGGCCAAAAAGTTACTTTTGATCAAGTAATCCTCGTCGGTGGTGAAGGCGATGCCAAGATTGGCACACCAACCATTGATGGCGCAACGGTTACTGGGACGGTTGAAAAGCAAGGGCGCGAAAAGAAGGTTGTTACCTACAAGTACAAGCCTAAGAAGCACAGCCATCAAAAGAAGGGTCACCGCCAACCATATACAAAGGTTGTTATTGACGCAATCAACGCCTAAGAAGGGTAAAGATGATTAAGTCTGTTATTGAACGTGATGAACAAGGGAATATCGACCGTTTCACCTTAACCGGCCATGCCGATTCTGGTGATTACGGTAAGGATATCGTGTGTGCGGCGGTGTCAGCTGTTTCAATCGGTGCCGTTAATGGGATTGAAGCCCTCGCAGGCTTTGAACCGACCGTCGATGCTGATGAAGTCAACGGTGGTCATTTACAGATGACTGTTGATCAGGAACTGACTGGCGAGCAGATGCATATTGTCCAGATTATTCTCGAGAACATGGTGCTTTCTTTGCAAAGTATCCAAGCGCAATACGGCGATTATCTCTCACTTGAAACTAGGCAAAAATAAAAAACTCACTGTTTCGGAGGTGTACGAATATGTTAATGATGAATTTACAATTCTTCTCTCACCATAAGGGGGGCGGTTCAACCTCTAACGGCCGTAACTCTGCTGGTCGTCGTTTGGGAAGCAAGCGTGCCGATGGTCAATTTGTTGTCGCTGGTAATATTCTTTACCGTCAACGCGGAACAAAGATTCACCCAGGTGAAAACGTTGGCCGTGGTGGTGATGATACCTTGTTTGCTACTGCTGATGGGATCGTTAAGTTTGAACGGTTCGGTCGCGATAAGAAGAAGGTTTCCGTATATCCAGCCGCTAAAGCTGAATAATTATGGATGAGGGTATCCCGGCGACGGGGTACCCTTTTTGTTCATATTCAGGTGGGAGGGATTCAAATGACACGCATTGCGCAACTTCAGCAACAAATGGCCAGACAGGCGCTCGACGGTATGGTCGTCACTGAGCAGAGTAATGTCCGGTACTTGACAGGTTTCACTGGTGAAGAGACTTACTTACTGGTCACGCCAGATGCCGCCTTACTGATTACGGATAGTCGCTTTGTTGAGCAGGCCAAACTGCAAACTAAGACGCCATTTATGACTCAGACGAAAGGGCTGACAGCAACGATTGCCGACCTAATCGATCGCGACGGATTACACCGGATTGGCTTTGAGGATACCGTGAGCTACAGTGATTATGCGGCGATGTCCCAACATGGGACTTGGGTGGCTACCACCAACTTGGTCGGCCAGATTCGCGAAGTGAAGGATGCAGGCGAAGTTGCCTTATTGCAAAAAGCCATTGATATCACGATGCTTGGTTATGAACATGTGATTGCAACGATTCGGCCGGGAATGACGGAACAAGCGGTGGCCAATGATCTAGAGTTCTTTATGCGCGAACAAGGGGCTGAGGGCGTTGCCTTTGAAACCATCGTCGCCTCTGGTGCCCGTGGCGCCATGCCTCATGGCGCCGCTACGGACAAAATCATTGCTGTAGGTGATGTGGTTACCTTGGACTTTGGGGCGCAATACCAGGGATATATGGCCGACATCACGCGGACTTTTGCCGTGGGTGCACCCGATACGCGCTTAATTGAAGCGTATCGAATTGTTTTTGCGGCCCAACAGGCAGGCGCCAAAAGCTTGGCTCCAGGTGTCACTGGTCAAGCCATCGACAAAGCGACGCGTGATGTGATTGACACGGCTGGCTATGGCAAGTATTTTGGGCACGGCACCGGGCATGGAATTGGGTTATCAATTCACGAAGGGCCCGGCGCTTGGCGGCCGTATAAGCACGCCAATCAGGCGACTGGTAACGTTGAAACGATTGAACCCGGGATTTATTTACCTGGGATTGGTGGCATCCGCATTGAGGATGATTTCCTCATCACTGCAGCGGGAAGCCGGCAGCTTTCACCCCAAGCACCACCTGAACTTTTAATCATTAAATGATACCAGCAACAGCTTGCAAGACCGTAGTGTGCTTGCTATAGTTGTTGTAGGTTTTAAACGACAATGGAGGATTCTCATGATTTCTGTAAATGACTTTAAAAACGGCTTAACCATCGAAGTCGATGGCGACTTGTGGCGCATTGTTGAATTCCAACATGTTAAGCCAGGTAAGGGGAGCGCTTTTGTGCGTTCAACCTTGAAGAACTTGCGGACTGGTGCCGTTCAAGAAAAGACCTTCCGCTCCACTGAAAAAGTTGAAAAGGCACAAATTGACACCAAATCAATGCAATACCTTTATGCAGATGGTGACAGCTACGTATTCATGGATACTGATACCTATGATCAATTGACCTTACCAGGTGACGAAATTCGGGATGAATTGAAGTACTTGAAGGAAAACATGACGGTTTCAATTATTATGCACGGTGCAGAAACCTTGGGACTTGAAGTACCGAATACCGTTGATTTAGAAGTGACCGCTACTGACCCTGGTATTCGTGGGAATACGTCATCAGGTGGTTCCAAGCCAGCGACTCTTGAAACTGGCTTAGTGGTTCAAGTGCCATTCTTTATCAATGTTGGCGATGTGTTGACGATTAACACGACAGACGGTTCGTATATTTCCCGCGCGAACTCATAAGAAAGCAGGTAGGAGTATGGCTGAAGAAACAAACATTATCTTAGCAAACCGCGAAGACGCTCAAGGCACCATTGAAATCGTTCCTGAGGTTTTAGAAGTAATCTTAGGTATTGCTGCCGTGCAAGTTGATGGCGTTTATCAAATGCGCGGTTCACTAGCTGCATCGATTAACGAATGGTTTGGTCGCGCTAACCATGGTAAAGGTGTGAACCTGACTGTTGAAGCAGACCGCATTATTGCTGATGTGTATGTTTATTTAAACTACGGGGTTTCTGTGCCCAAGGTTGCTTTGGCGATGCAGACTTCCCTGCGCGAACAATTGATGTATATGACCGACTTAACATTGGCTGAAGTGAATGTTCATGTCGTCGGCGTTGTGCCTGAAAAGGCGGCCAAGATTGACCCAGAAGATCTGTTCAAAGATGACGAAACTGAGGATGAAGAATAAATGTTAGGTCGACACGAAACGCGCGAGGCAGCTTTTCAAGCGTTGTTTGCTTTAAACGCGAATCCTGAGGCGGATCGTGACGCCGTGTATACGGCGGTGCTCCCTGAAGATGAAACGCCGTCTCCATATTTACAGACGTTGGTTACTGGTGTATTGGATAACCAAACAGCGCTGGACTCAGAAATTACGAGTCGCCTGAAAGCCGGTTGGCAATTAAGCCGGTTGAGTAAGCCTGCGCTTATTGTCTTGCGGTTGGGCTTGTATGAAATTCAATATGAAACTGATTTGCCCGATCGCGTTGCGATTAACGAAGCAATCGAGTTAGCCAAGAAATATGATGATGACCAGGGCGCCAAGTTTGTTAATGGCATCCTGGCTCATTATGTAAAATCGGCTGATTAATAAAACAAGAGTTTGACTCTCTAGAGGCTGCGCGCAAAACATTTGTTTTGGCCAGCCTTTTTTGGAATAAGGAGTGGTGCAGAATGACAACCATTTTAGACGGCAAAAAAACTGCCGACGCGCTAATGGCAGACTTGAAAACGCAAGTGGACGCCCTTGCTGGCCAAGGCGTGGTGCCCGGCTTGGCTGTGGTGCTAGTGGGTGATGACCCTGCGAGTGCCATTTATGTGCGTAATAAAGAAAAACGAGCTCAGAGTTTGGGAATTAATTCGGTCATCTATCATTTGCCGTTTTCAACGAGTGAGCAGGAGCTACTGGATCAAGTGAATGCGCTCAATTTGGATCCCAGCATTGATGGCATCTTAGTTCAATTGCCTCTCCCTGACCAAATCAATGCGCAAGCGGTCATTCAAGCCATTGACCCCGACAAGGATGTTGACGGTTTTCATCCAATGAATATGGGCCGCCTTTGGACGAATCTGCCGGGTATTGTGGCCTCGACGCCCTATGGCATTATGCAATTATTGGCCGCCTATGGGATTGACGTCGCTGGTAAGTCGGTTGTCATTGTCGGCCGTTCCAATATCGTTGGCCGTCCGTTAGCGGGCTTGATGCTAAATGCTAATGCCACAGTGACCATTGCGCATAGTCAGACGCAAGATTTATTTGCCTTGACCAAAACCGCCGATATTTTGGTCGTGGCGATTGGGCAAGCTGAATTTATTCCAGCAGCGGCGGTGAAACCAGGTGCAGTTGTCATTGATGTCGGCATGGATCGGAATGCTGAGAACAAACTGGTTGGGGACGTTGACTTTGCCAACGTTGAACCGATTGCCAGTGCCATTACACCTGTTCCAGGTGGGGTTGGACCAATGACGATTGCCAGTCTCATGATCCAAACAGTCAATTTAGCAAAGAAGCGATTAAATGGTTGAAGCAAGCGAGTATCTGAGTGTCAGTGACCTCAGCCAATATCTTAAGCGAAAGTTTGATTTAGATCCGTATCTCGCCAAGGTCTATTTGACGGGCGAAGTTTCAAACTTCCGTCTTCGACCTGGTCACCAGTATTTCTCGTTAAAGGATGACCACGCAAAAATTAAAGCGGTCATGTTTAAGAGTGCCTTTGATAAGTTGAAATTTCGCCCTGAAGAGGGGATGAAGGTCCTGGTGGTTGGCCGTGTGACTATGTACGAGGCTTCTGGTGATTATCAAATTGTGATTGAGCACATGGAACCAGATGGCGTGGGGGCTTTGTACCAGGCTTATGAGCAACTGAAGCAGAAATTACAGCAACAAGGTTGGTTTGACCGACCTAAGCGACCGTTACCTCGATTCGCCAAACGTGTCGCTGTGGTGACAAGTCCCAGTGGGGCTGTCATTCAAGATATCATGACGACCGTTGCTCGCCGCTACCCGCTGACGCAAATTGTCTTGTATCCGGCGGTGGTTCAAGGTGATCAAGCCGCCGACAGCCTGGTGACCCAGCTACAGCGTATTCGAGCGCGAGCTGATTTTGATGCGGTCATTATTGGTCGTGGTGGGGGTTCGATTGAAGATCTCTGGCCATTTAATGAAGAACGCGTCGCCAAAGCGATGTTAGATCTGCCTATGCCAATTGTTTCGTCGGTTGGGCATGAAACCGACACCACTATTGCTGATTATGTCGCCGATGCGCGGGCAGCAACGCCAACAGCCGCCGCGGAATTAGTCACCCCGGTGACGCTGGTTGATACATTGAATTTTATCCAGCAGAGTCAAACCAGGATGAGTACGGCGATGACAAATCGCATTCGGGCGCAACAGGAGCGCTTAAATCGGATGACGAATAGCGTTGTTTTGACCCAACCGCAACGGCTTTACGAACAGTATGCGCAAAATGTCGATCAATTGCGGGTTAGGTTGGGGAATGCTATGCTGCAACAACTCAGTCAGCAACAACATCGAGTTGGGTTAGCCCAGCAGCGGCTGAGTCCAACACAACTCCGGCAGCAGGTGGTCCTACTCCGTCAGCAAGTCCAGACGGCTTCGGCCCGGTTGACACGCAGCATGCAAACCCAACTGGCGACGACTAAAAAGCAGGTACAGACAACGATTGAAGCATTGGACTATCTTAGCCCTTTGAAAATTCTCAGTCGTGGCTACACCTATGTCACAGATGAGTCAGATCACATGCTGAAGCGAGTGGCCGATTTGCACCCAAAGCAAACCGCCGTCATTCATTTAACGGATGGGACCGCAACAGTGACAGTAAAGGAGACTAAAACAGATGAGTGAACCAACTTTTGAAGAGAATTTAACCAAATTAGAAACGATTGTCACGAATTTGGAACAAGGAAATGTGCCACTTGAGGAAGCACTAGCCCAATTCAAAACTGGGATTACCTTGAGTAACCAGTTGAATCAGACCCTCAAGCAAGCCGAAGAAACGGTCACTAAGATGATGACCACAGACGACCAAGAAGTCGCCTTTGACCCAAACAATGACTAAGGCCGAGTCAGCACTTTTGCAAGCGTTGGATGCCTTTATGGCCCAGAAACTTGGCCAGATCGACAACAGCCATCTTCAAGCTGCCATGGCGTATTCGATTAATGCTGGCGGCAAGCGCGTGCGCCCGCTATTGTTACTCACTGTGGTCAGCCTTTTTAATGGTTCGGTGACGACCGCTTTACCGGCCGCTGCAGGTTTGGAATTTGTGCATACTTATTCGCTGATTCACGATGATCTACCGGCGATGGACAACGATGATTTACGCCGAGGTCAGCCAACCAGTCATAAACAGTTCGGTGAAGCTCAGGCAATTCTGGCGGGGGATGCCTTGTTAACGGACGCGTTTGGCATCATTGCGACAAGTGATATTGCGGCAGACCTGAGAATCCGGTTAGTGGCGCTGTTGGCACAGGCCGCGGGCAGCCATGGGATGGTGTCAGGGCAGGTGCGCGACTTGGATGGGGAACATGTCGTGCTAGATTTAGCCGGCTTGAAACGCCTCCACCAACAAAAGACTGGGGCCTTGTTGCTGGCAGCCATTCAAATGGGCGCCACGCTGGCTCAGGTCAGTGCCGCCGACTTTGAGGCGCTAAGTGCTTTTGGCCAGGCCTTTGGTTTAGGCTTTCAGATTCATGACGACATCCTTGATGTGACAGCCTCAACAGCAATGCTAGGCAAAACAGCCAATAAAGACGTCGCAGAAGCCAAAAATACCTTTGTTTCATTGCTGGGCCTGGAAGGTGCGCAAGCGGCGTTAGCGGAACAGGTGCGATTGGCGCAAACCGCTTTGGCCCGTTTGAGTGTCGATGCGACACCCCTGCAACAATTTTTAAATTATTTAAAGTGAGGGACAAGTTGAAAAAAGAACGAGTTGACGTTTTATTAGTAGAACAAGGCCTGTTTTTATCTCGAGAGCAGGCGAAGCGCGCAGTCATGGCTGGCGAAGTGTATGACCAAAACAATGAACGCTTGGACAAACCAGGTGTCAAAATTGCTGATGACAGCGTCTTGCACGTGAAGGGTAAGACAATGCCATATGTTAGTCGCGGTGGCCTTAAATTAGCGAAGGCCCTGGATAGTTTCGGGATTGATTTGACTGGCAAAACGGTGCTTGATATTGGGGCCTCCACAGGGGGGTTCACGGATGTGGCCTTACAGAATGGGGCCAAAATGAGTTATGCGCTGGACGTTGGTTACAATCAGTTGGCGTGGAAATTGCGTGCAGACCCGCGGGTTGAAGTGATGGAGCGCGTCAACTTCCGCTACAGTAAACCAGAAGATTTCACGTTGGGTCCAGTTGAATTTGCTATGACGGATGTGTCATTTATTTCGCTGAAATTGATTCTGCCGCCACTCAAGGCGATTCTCATTCCTGGTGGCGATGCGGTAGCCTTGATTAAACCCCAGTTTGAAGCTGGGCCGGAGAATGTTGGGAAAAAGGGGATTGTTCGAGATCCAGCTGTCCATCGTCAGGTCTTGCAGATGATTGTTGATTTCAGCTTGGCGCACGGTTACGACGTTTTGGGACTGGACTTCAGCCCGATTAAGGGGGGCGAGGGTAACATCGAATTCCTCATTCATCTTCGTAACGGCGGCGAAACTGGTATTCTGGACGAAAATGTTAGCGTTGAAGGCGTCATGCAGGCAGCCTATGCGGAACTCAATGCCCGATAGCCTTGAATAATTATGCGTTTTAGTGGCATATTTATAAGTGGTACGATATGCTAGGCGCAACGAAAGGGTGATCAGACATGCACAAAGGACAACGACAAGCACAAATTCGACGACTCATCACTGAAACGGTGATTGAGCGGCAGGAAGACTTCGTTTCAGCCTTGGCCGCTGAGGGCGTTCCTGTCACTCAAGCTACGATTTCTCGTGATATCAAAGAAATGCAACTTGTTAAAGTGCCAACAACTGCTGGTCACTATCGCTATAGTTTGCCCCCAGAGACGCAATTACCACCATTAGCTAAATTGCAGCGGACATTTGCCAGTGCTTATCTGGCCGGTGACCGCCAAAATGAAATGCTCGCCTTACGCTTTCAGCCAGGGACTGCACCAGCAATTGGAGATTTAATTGATCAGCTCGCTGATCCTCGGATTTTTACGACGGTGAGTAATGATGCCAAAATTCTGATTGTTTGCAAGACGCCTGCTGATGCGCAGGCTTTATTTGCGGAGTTTGAGCAGATTTCGAGGTGAAAACATGCTTCAAGAATTGGTAATTCATGATTTTGCGATTATTGAGTCGCTCTCGTTGAGTTTTGATGCCGGCATGACCGCGCTAACTGGGGAGACCGGTGCTGGTAAGTCAATTATTATTGATGCGGTTGGATTGCTGGCGGGCGGTCGGGGGTCTACAGATTTCATCCGGACTGGTGCCGCTAAGGCAAGCCTTGAGGGTTTATTTGATGCGACGACTAATCCCCGCACGAATGAGCAGTTAGCTGCGTTTGGCCTTGATACGGACGATGAAACGGTTCTGCTCCAACGGGATCTTTATCCTAACGGTCGCAACGTCTGTCGGGTGAATGGCCGGCTGGTCAATACCTCGACGTTGCGAGCTATCGGTGAAACCTTAGTCGATATTCACGGTCAAAATGAGCATCAACAGCTAATGCATCCTGAAACGCACCTTGGCTTGTTAGATCAATTCGCGGATGGCGCTGTTCATCAGCAATTGACAACTTACCAAGCCGCGTATACTGCCTATCAACAAGCGAAAAAAACGCTTCAAACTAAACAAGCCAACGAGCAAGAATGGGCGCAACGCTTGGATATGCTGCAGTTTCAAGTGGGCGAGATTGATGCCGCCGATTTGCAGGCCGATGAAGATGTGACCTTAACCCAAGAACGCGACCAATTGGCTAACTTTCAACGAGTCAGTGACGCCCTGCAAACGAGTTATGAACTGCTCGACAGCGAAGACTTTAGTCCGATTGACGCGATTGGCAATGCGATGGAGTCGATACAGGGTATTGCCCAATTTAATCCAGATTATGCCGCCATCGCGACCGCCTTGCAGAGTGCTTATTATGGGTTGCAGGAAGCCCAGGGTGATTTGTCTCGGCAAATGGACCAACTGGCGTGGGATCCCGAACGACTAGACGTGATTGAGAAACGTTTGGACTTGATCACCCAACTGAAACGAAAGTATGGCGATCAGGTGAGTGATATTATCGCTTATGGCGCCAAGGCTCATGCTGAATTAGCCCAAATGCAGGCAAATGAAGCAGGGGAGGGTGATCTTGAAACACAGGTCAATCAATTGCGGCAAGATTTACTCACCGTGGGCCAACAACTGTCGCAGGCTCGCCACAAGGCTGCCCTTGCGCTCCAAAACGCCGTTCACGATCAGTTGAAGTCGTTGTACATGGAGAAAACAGTCTTTGAAGTCCATTTCGAACAAAAACAAGTGATTCGACCTGATGGGTTAGACACCCTTGAGTTTTATATTCAAGCCAATCCTGGTGAGGCCGCCAAACCGTTAGCGAAGGTTGCTTCAGGCGGTGAATTGTCACGCTTGATGTTAGCGTTAAAAACTATTTTTGCGCAGACTGATGGTGTGACTAGCATCATTTTTGACGAAGTGGATACAGGGGTCTCTGGCCGAGTTGCCCAGGCAATTGCGAACAAAATTAGTCTAATTGCCCAGCATTCGCAGGTGCTCTGTATTACGCACCTCCCCCAAGTGGCGGCCATGAGCGACCACGAATATCTGATTCAAAAGCAAGTCCATTCCGGCCGCACGACCACAAGCGTTGACAAGCTGTCTGCTAAAGCGCGAGTGGATGAAATTGCGCGCATGTTAGCGGGCAGTGAAGTTACCACCCTGACGCGCGAACATGCTGAGGAATTACTGGCAATGGCAGCTAAAACGCGTCAAAGTTTGGCAGCACAATGAACCCTAAAAAAATAGATCCTGTGCTGACAGTGGTGTCAGAACACAGGATCTATTTTTTTAGGGCAATTAAACGCGTTGGATAGCTGTCACTTGGGCGAGATCGATGATGGCAGTAACATTACTTTGGAATTCTGCCAGAAGAAAGCGACCATCGCGTAGACGGCGAACTAGATGACCAGCGATGGGTTGCTCTTGGTTGGCCATAAACATGGCGATTCGATAGTGCCGCTCGAAGGCTTGGTCAACAAAGAGCTCGCGCTGAGCCAATGGCATGACGGCTTGGGGTTCATTGAGATCAAAGAAGTCCCGATAAGTTTGACGAATGGCTTGACTGACAGAAGATAGGTTGCGGGCTTTGTTTTCCATAATTAATTTGCCTCCGAACGTTTGTTTGTATCTTCATTATACGAACAGACGTTCCCAAAAGCAAGCACTATTTGCAGCAAAAAAATGGGCCCTGGCCGAATCAAGGCGTTAAGCTCAGGAAAGGCTTGAAATTAGGCTTAAAAAAGTGCAAAATGGTCATTAAACCAAAAACGAAAGAGGTAAGAACATGCCCGAACGGGGAATGCTAATTGTCTTATCAGGTCCCAGCGGGGTCGGTAAAGGAACTGTGCGCCAAGCGATGTTGGCCGATGATTTTCGTGATTTTCAATACTCAGTCTCAATGACAACGCGGCAAATGCGGCCTGGCGAAGTCGATGGGCAGGACTATTACTTCCGGACCAAGACTGAATTTGAGTCGGAAATTGCTAACGGTGGCATGCTGGAGTACGCGAAGTATGTTGACAATTATTACGGCACGCCGCTCAAATACGTGAATCAAACTCTGGATGAAGGCCGCGATGTGCTGCTTGAAATCGAAGTCAAGGGTGCGATGCAAGTTCGTGAGAAGTGTCCTGATGGGGTGTTCATTTTCTTAACCCCTCCTGATTTGGCTGAACTCAAGCAACGCCTGACTAATCGTGGCACTGATGATGCGGCGACGATTGATAAGCGGATTAAGACGGCCAGTGAAGAGATTGCCATGATGGAAAACTATGATTATGCTGTCGTAAATGATAAAGTAAGTTTAGCAGTTGATCGGATTGAAAAGATTATCGAAAGCGAACATTTACGCGTTCCGCGCGTGATTGATCGCTATAAAGGCATGCTGAAGCACGCCGACCAGGTTTAAGACCATAAAGGAGACCATTATCCATGATTACATATCCTTCTATTGATAAGTTGTTAGACAACGTTCCTTCCCGTTATTCCTTGGCTGTTCTGGCAGCGAAGCGGGCTCATGAAATCGAATCTGGCGCGATTAAAATGTTAGGTGATTACAAGTCACCTAAGACTGTCGGTCAGGCATTGGAAGAAATTGCTGAGGGCGATGTTATCATCGACCCAACGTCGAAGATGCTTGAACGTGACGCCGAGAAACTTGATCATCAAGATTAAATTATACGCAACGGGCATTAGTGGTGGCTATCCATCATTAATGCCCGTTGTTTTTCTGTTATAATGGTCAACATAAACGGTAAAGGACGCGATGAGATGGGACGACATATCACTTTATTTGTGACGGGTGGCATAGCTGCCTATAAGGTGCCACTGCTGGCGCGATTATTTATTAAGCAGGGCGACACGGTGCGAGTGGCCATGACAGCCGCGGCCGAACAATTCGTTACGGCAGACACCTTGGCGATTTTGACGAAAGCAACTGTCTTAACTGACGCCAACAGCTTTGAACATCCTGAACACGTCGCTCATGTTGAATTGGCCCGCTGGACGGATATCGCGATTGTGGTCCCCGCCTCGGCCAACACGATTGCCAAGTTAGCCATGGGTCTGGCGGACAATGTGGTGACAACCACTTTGTTGGCTACGACTGCGCCTAAGATGATTGTGCCAGCGATGAATGATCATATGTGGGCCAACCCGCAGACGCAGGCAAATCTTGCCCATTTGATTGACCAAGGGGTCCAGGTTTTGTCTCCAGCGACTGGCTTTTTGGCAGAAGGCTATGCAGCCCCTGGACGGATGCCTGAACCTGAGATTATTCAGCTGTGGGTCAATGCGCAGGCTGACCTGACTGGCCTGACAGGCAAACGAGTGCTTGTTTCCGCCGGTGGCACGCGCGAACGGCTCGATCCAGTGCGTTATCTCACCAATGATTCGTCCGGTAAGATGGGCGCAGCTGTAGCCAATGTTGCTGCTGCCGCTGGCGCTGAAGTGACTTTGGTCACCACTAAAGCCGTGCCAGTTTTGCCAAATGTGCAAGTTGTTTCAGTCGAATCGGCACAGGAATTGGCGCAAGCCATGTTAGCGCAGCCTGCTGACATCGTGGTGATGGCTGCCGCTGTGGCAGATTTCCGCCCCGTGACGACTGCCACCAATAAAATTAAGAAAACCGCTGACAATGATGAGTTTCATTTGGATTTAGTCAAGAATCCCGATATTCTGTCTGCCTTAGGTCATCAGAAACGCCCTGGCCAAAAAGTGATTGGTTTTGCGGCTGAAACAACCGATTTAATTCACAACGCCAGTGTGAAATTAGCCGAAAAAGGTGCGGACATGATTGTGGCGAATCAGGTTGGGGTACCAGATTCAGGCTTTAATGTCGATGTCAATCAGGTCACGTTACTTCGACCTGAGCAGCCGCCTCTGCCGTTACCGAAAAACGATAAATTGACGATTGCAAAACAGATTTTGGAGATCATCTTACAAGATAACTAAGAGAGGAGTGGGCATTTGGCAGCCATTGCAAAAGTGATTGTGGATGTGCCAACCATGCAAACCGACCAGCCGTATGACTATTTGATTCCAGCCGACCTAGCGGCTGTCGTTAAACCGGGCATGCGAGTTGTCGTGAACTTTGGTAAGGGCAAGCGTGAAGTGACTGGCATGGTCGTAGACTTAGCTGAAGAACCCGAGTTTGCGGGCGAGGTGAAGCCAATTGTCTCTGTGATTGATCTTGCTCCGGTCCTGACGCCGGAAATGTTGGCATTGTCGAGTTGGCTTGCCACTTCAACTTTTGCCTTCCGGATTACCAGTATTCAAACAATGTTGCCCGCCATGATGAAGGCCAATATGGAAAAGCTCGCCATTCCTGTCGCTCACTCTGAAGCAGTTCAGGCAATGTTTGGTCAACAACCGGCATTAAATATTGCCGACATCACCGATATCGTGCAACTGAAACAACTCATGGCGCTCGAACAGGCCGGTGAGGTTGAGACAGTGTACCGGGTCGCTAAGAAAGGGCACGCGAAACATGTCATAGTAATTGACTCCCTGGTGACCGAAGCCAATCATGATGAATTCTTGGCTTCAGTTCGCAAAGGTGCCACCAAACAAATTGCCCTGCTCGATGCTTTGTTGGCCTTCTCCAACTCTCAGAAACGCCCCACGACAACAGAGGTTGCGGCTGAATTCTCCCGTGCTCAACTCAACCAGGCCAAAGCGAAGGGGTGGCTTAAGTTAACCGAACAAGAGGTTTATCGCAATCCTTACCCAGAACAATTTCCGGCGACCCAGCCTAAGACATTGACTGCGGACCAAAGTCAGGTGGTTGATCAAGTGGTGGCGGCGGTCTCAGCTAATCGCGCTGAAACCTTCTTATTGGAAGGGGTCACTGGCTCAGGTAAAACCGAGGTCTATCTGCAAACAATGGCGGCTGCGTTGCAAGCGGGTAAAACCGCCCTGATGTTAGTGCCAGAAATTGCCTTGACCCCTCAAATGGTTAATCGAGTCAAGGGCCGGTTTGGCTCACAGGTAGCGGTCTTACATTCAGGCTTATCCGACGGTGAAAAATACGATGAATGGCGGCGAATCGCGCGCCATGAGGTCCAAGTGGTCGTTGGGGCGCGCTCGGCTGCCTTTGCGCCGTTAGACAATATTGGTGTCATCATTATGGACGAGGAACATGAAACCAGTTATAAGCAAGAAGATAATCCTCGCTATCATGCTCGCGATGTCTTAGCCTGGCGCTCGCGGTTTCACCACGCTCCGCTGGTCTTAGGGAGTGCTACCCCGGCTTTGGAATCGCGGGCTCGAGCCCAAAAAGGGGTCTATACATTACTGAACTTGCCGAATCGGATTAATCAGCGCCCCATGCCTAAAGTGGCAATCGTTGACATGCGAGCAATTGGGGCCGAACTTCAAGGCGATTTTTCCCCGGCGCTGCTGCAAGCTTTGCAAACACGGCTCGACCGCCACGAGCAGAGCGTGTTGCTATTGAACCGCCGGGGCTTCTCCTCATTTGTCATGTGTCGTGATTGTGGCTTCGTCAAGAAGTGCCCCAACTGTGACATTTCACTGACTTTGCACATGGATACCCATCGGCTCAAGTGTCATTACTGTGGGCACGAAGAAGCTATTCCAACCACTTGTCCCAATTGTGGGAGCCGCCAAATTCGCTACTACGGCACCGGGACGCAAAAAGTTGAAACCACGCTGAAGACGTTATTGCCTGAGGCTCGAATTCTGCGGATGGATGTCGATACAACGAAGAAAAAAGGGGCTCATGCAAAGCTGCTGAAACAATTTGGGCAGCATGAAGCCGATATTCTTTTAGGGACGCAAATGATTGCCAAAGGCTTGGACTTCCCGGATGTGACTCTAGTTGGGGTGATTAATGCAGACACCGCGTTGGGATTACCAGATTTTCGGGCCAGTGAGCATACCTTTCAGTTGCTCACTCAGGTCAGTGGTCGCGCCGGGCGGGCAGATAAGCCAGGCGAAGTGATTATCCAAAGCTTTAATCCGGAGCATTATGCCATTCAATTTGCTCAGCATCATGATTACGAAGGGTTCTACCAACAAGAAATGTTTTTGCGGCATCAAGGTGACTATCCACCGTACTATTACACGGTCAAAGCGACCATTAGTCACGAAGACGAGAATGAAGCGGCTAAAGCAGCCTTCAGTTTGGCGAAGTCGTTGAAAAGCGCCCTGGGGGATGACACCATCATGCTTGGTCCCACGCCGGGCTCAATCGCTCGATTGAAGAATCGGTACTACTATCAAATCGTTTTGAAATACAAACAACCCGATCATTTGGTGACAGTTTTGAACACGCTGCGTGACCAAGTTCAAACCAGCAGCCGCCAAGGATTTCAAATTAGTTTTGATCGGGAACCTCAATCATTCATATAGGAGACTTGCTAATGACATCAGTAATTTTTCTAGGCACACCAGCGTTTGGTGTTCCTATCTTGGAAGGACTTATCGAAGCCCACTATGATATTCTGGCCGTCTTAACCCAACCCGATCGCAAAGTTGGCCGTAAACAGGTGTTGGAAATGACACCCGTGAAAGAGGCCGCTTTAGCGCATGATCTTTTGGTCTTGCAACCTGAAAAACTCAGCGGCAGTGAAGAAATGGATCAAGCAATTGCCTTGAATCCGGATTTCATTGTTACCGCAGCGTACGGGCAATTCTTGCCGCAACGTTTCTTGGACGCGGCTAAGATTGCCCCAGTGAATGTTCATGGGTCATTGTTGCCGAAATATCGTGGTGGCGCTCCGATTCAATACAGTATCATTAACGGTGATGCTGAAACGGGTGTGACCATTATGGAAATGGTTAAAGCGATGGATGCTGGTGGCATGTATGCGCAAGCGACTTTGCCGTTGACTGCGACTGACGACACCGGAACTGTTTTTGATAAGCTCAGTGTGATTGGCCGGGATCTTCTCTTAGCGACTTTGCCAAAGATTATGGGTGGAACAGCCACTAAGACGCCACAAGATCCTGATTTGGTCACTTTTTCACCGAATATCACCAAAGAGCAAGAACGACTCGACTTTACCTTAGTGGCTAAAGCGGTTGACCAGTGGGTCCGCGCCCTCCGGCCAGCGGTCGGTGGCTACGTCTGGTTTAATGGTCAGCGGCTGAAACTTTGGCAAACGACGCCGTTAAGCGAAACGACTACTCTCAAACCTGGCCAAGTCGTCTTAGTCGACAAAAAGCACTTGTATCTGGCGGCCGGGGCAGGCACCGTGTTGGCGATTGATGAAGTCCAACCCGCCGGCAAAGCGAAACAACCGATTGCTGCCTTCTTAAACGGCGCCGGCCATGGGCTGGCAGTTGGGGATCAGGTGATTACAGATGAAGCCTGATAATCCTCGAAATCTGGCGGTTACTGTTCTCAGTAAAGTTGTCAATCAAGGCAGTTATTCCAATCTAACCTTGGACGCAACGATTCGTGAGCATAATTTGAGTGATCGCGATCGGAATTTATTGACGACAATTGTATATGGCGTGATTCAGCGCCAATTGACGCTCGATTTCTTTTTGCAACCTTTTGTTGGCGATAAGAAGTTACAGCCATGGGTGAAAGTGTTACTGCGGACGGCAGTGTTTCAAATGGTTTACCTGGATAAAGTCCCGAATCGGGCGATTTTCTTTGATACAACCGAGATTGCCAGGCAGCGTGGGCACGTGGGTGTGGGCAAATTAGTCACTGGCGTATTGCGGGCAATTGAACGCCAAGGACTTCCCAGTTTTGATCAAATTGAAGCCCCATTGACTCGGTTGAGCATTGAAAGTAGCACACCTGAATGGTTGGTTGAGACTTTAGTGGCCCAACTCGGCCAGGCTAAGACTGAACAGATTCTCGATGTGATTAATCAGCCTGCCCATGCGTCAATTCGAGTGAATACAACCAAAACAACTCGACCGGCATTACAGCATGAATTAGTCGATCAAATTCCTGATATTGCTGATAGCGTGCTGACACCTGTCGGTTTAATTGCCCCTGGTGGCCACCTGGCCGGGACGGACGAATTTGCGGCTGGTGACTACACCATGCAAGATGAAAGTTCCATGCTAGTTGCACCGAGTCTGCAAGTACAACCAGGTGACCAAGTGCTCGATGCTTGTGCTGCTCCAGGTGGGAAAACGACCCATTTGGCGCAATACTTAGAACCAGAAGCCGGCGGTCATGTCACGGCCCTTGACTTGCATCCCCACAAAGTTAATTTGATTATGCAAAATGCGCAGCGTTTGGGCTTAGCTGATCGGATTAGTGCCCAGGCTTTGGATGCCCGTAAGGTGGCTGAGACCTTCGAGGCTGAGAGCTTTGATAAGATTCTCGTTGACGCCCCGTGTTCAGGCTTGGGCTTGATTCGACGGAAACCAGAAATTAAGTACGAGAAGCAATTCCAAGACACGCTGAATTTACAGACAATTCAATTGGCGATCTTAGATAGTGTGGCGCCAACTCTCAAGGTCGGTGGCCTGTTGACTTATAGCACCTGTACCATGGTCACCCAGGAGAACCAAGATGTGGTGGCAGGATTTTTAGCGCAGCATCCTGATTTTGAACAGGTGAGTGTCCACACAGACTCGCCACTCAAGACGCATGGTGCCCCCGCCTTACAAATTTTTCCAGACGATTATGGGACCGATGGCTTCTTCATCGCGACCTTGCGTAAAAAGCACTAGGAGGACCAGTGATGGAATTTGCTTACCGGACCGATGTCGGGCGCAAACGGTTAAATAATCAAGATTACGTCGGCGTGTTTTCTAACCAAGCCGGGGCTAAGTTAGCCCTAGTGGCTGACGGGATGGGAGGCCATCGCGGCGGTGACGTGGCGAGTGAAATGGCCGTCTCACATGTCGGGTTTGACTTTGAGAAGACGACCACGACAGACATTGAAGCGATCGTGAAATGGCTAATTTTTGAGTTACAGCAAGAAAATGAGCGCATCTTAGAAAAGGCTCAGCAATACCGAGATTTATTGGGGATGGGGACGACGATTGTCGCGACCATCATCAGTGGCACGCGGTTTTTGGTGGCTAATATTGGCGATTCGCGCGCCTATTTATATCGCGGGCAACGCCTGATGCAAATCACCGAAGATCACAGTTTGGTGAATGAGTTGGTTAAACGCGGTGAATTGACGCCAGAAGAAGCGGCGCGATTCCCTCAGAAAAACGTCATTACCCGCTCGCTGGGTGTGAACAATGATGTTGACGCCGATGTGACCATTTACGACATGGAACCAGACGATTATTTGCTGTTGTGTTCAGATGGCTTAACCAATATGGTTAGTGATCCTCAGATTGCGGGTGTTTTACGCGAAGACATGTCTTTAGGCGCTAAAGCCCAAGAACTCATTCTGATGGCTAACGCTGCCGGCGGGACAGATAATATTACTGCTTTACTCATTCATCAGGAAGGGAGGTTAGGTGATGATTGAGCCAGGAATTACACTCAACGGCCGTTACCGCCTAATCAAGACACTTGGTGAAGGGGGAATGGCCAATGTCTATTTGGCCCATGATTTAATTTTAGATCGCGATGTAGCGGTCAAAGTGTTGCGGTTGGATTTGCAAAATGATCCGGACACAGTCCGTCGTTTTCAACGCGAGGCCATGGCCACCATTCAACTCAATCACCCCAATATTGTCAGCATTTATGATGTCGGTGAAAGCCACGGCCAGCAATATTTAGTCATGGAATACGTTGAAGGAACCGACCTCAAGAAATACATCGTAGAGCATTTCCCAATTCCGTATCAGCAAGTGGTCGACATGATGACTCAGATTCTGTCGGCGGTACAACTCGCGCACGATCATCACTTGATTCATCGGGATTTGAAACCTCAAAATGTGCTGGTTGATGCTAATGGCAATGCGATGATTACCGACTTTGGGATTGCGATTGCTTTGGCGGATAATGCCATGACGCAAACAAACTCAATGTTAGGATCGGTTCATTACCTTTCACCAGAGCAAGCACGTGGGAGTATGCCGACGCGTCAAAGTGACATCTACGCGTTAGGCATCATCTTGTATGAAATGTTGACGGGATCAGTCCCATTTGAAGGTGACTCAGCCGTCTCAATCGCGTTGAAACATTTTCAGACTCCGATGCCGTCCGTCAGAGCTTTTGATCCGCGGATTCCCCAGGCCCTGGAAAATGTGGTCCTCAAGGCAACGGCTAAGAATCCAGCTGACCGATATTCAAGCGCTGATGCCATGGCCTCTGACCTGTCGACAGCCCTCAGCGCTCGACGGGCGAGTGAACCAGTATTTAAACCGGGGCCAGCGGCCAATTTGGATGAGACTAAAATTCTCCCTAAGGTGGCGCCTGACTTACTTGAAGAACCGGCGACTGATCAACCGACTGAGCCTACCCCGGCACCAAACAAGAAAAAGCGCCGCCGTTGGCCTTGGATTACAGCCATCATTGTCGCCTTACTGGTCTTGACTGGTTTGGGCGCAGCCTACGCCAGCGGGAATCGCGATATTCCCGTTCCTGATATCACAGGTCTGACCGTGAGTCAGGCCAAAGGTGTCTTGCAGGCCCGCAAGTTGGAGCTGGGCCAATCGACTGAGAAATATTCAGATTCAGTCGCCAAGAACCACATTATTTCCAGTGATCCTAGCAGCAATACAAGTGTCAAAAGTGGTAGCCAAGTTGACATTGTTCTGAGTCGCGGTCCTCGGATGTATACTTTAAAGGATTACACGGGGCTCGAATACGCGGATGTTAAGCAGGATTTGACTGATCGTAATTTCACTGTTAAACGCAGTGGCAAGACCAGTACCAAGCCGGCAGGCACAATCCTCGACCAAGATATTGATGCTGGTCGGGCTGTTGATCCCAAAACCACGACTATCACCTTTACCGTCTCCACCGGACCACGACAATTTAAATTGCGAGATCTGTCAGGCTACAATCAGAAAAGTGTCGAAGGTTATGCCGAAGAAATGGGGCTGCAGTTGAATTTACGTCAGGCCTTCTCAAATTCTGTGCCTAAGGACACGGTAATCAGTCAAGACCCAGGCAGCGGCGCCAGCATGACCAAAGGTGACGTGTTAACGGTTGTGATGTCCAAAGGGCAAGACGGTGCGTCGAGTTCAAGTAGTAGCACCAGCGAATTTGATAAAGAAGTGACGATACCTTATGCTGCCCCAGATGCATCAACAAGTGGTAGTGTTGGGAATAAGGTTGTGATTTATTTGTCTGACAGCAAACATTCTATGTCGTCACCATATAAACAAATGACCATTACAAGCGATGAGACCGTCACCTTGCACTTTATTTTGAACCCCGGACAAGCGGGAAGTTATAAGATTTTGCGAGATGGCCAAGAAATCGCAGCAGAGGACAATGTGACTGATGACTAAAGAAGAAACGATGCAGGGTCGGATTATCCGACTTATTAGTGGCTACTATGATATTGAACATGATGGCACCGTTTATCGAACGCGGGGCCGAGGCAATTTGCGGCAACAAAAAATTACGCCCTTAGTGGGAGATTTTGCCGAATTCATTCCCGGTTATGACGATGATGAAGGCTATTTGCTGAAAGTATTGCCTCAAAAGAATGCCTTGGTGCGGCCTCCGGTGGCTAATATTGATCAAGCCATTCTGGTGGTTGCAGCCGCGGAACCTGATTTTTCACTGAACCTATTAGATCGCTTTTTGGTGTACTTGGAAGGAAAGCAGATTCATGCAGAAATCTATCTCACCAAAACAGATTTAATCGACGCGCAGAAATTCGCCCATATCAATCAGGCTTTAGAAGGCTACCGAGCGATGGGCTATGACGTTTTTAGTCATCAACCGGCCTTTGATGCAGCCGTTTTGGATCAAGTGCGGGCTAATTTCGCCGATCGCTTGACGATTTTCACCGGCCAAACCGGGGCCGGTAAGTCGACGTTGATTAATCATTTGGCACCAGGCTTAGCATTGGCTACTGGTGAAATTAGTAAAAGTTTGAACCGGGGGAAACATACCACGCGGACCACGGAGCTCTTCCAAGTGGACGGGGGCTTAGTGGCTGACACCCCAGGGTTCTCTTCTTTGGGCCTACTCGACGTCGATTTGGAGACCTTAAGAGATCGATTTATTGATTTTGCCGCGATTGCTAATCAATGTAAGTTCCGCAGTTGCCAGCACGTGGCCGAACCCGGCTGTGCGGTTAAGGCTGGTGTTGAGGCGGGCACGATTATGAAAAGTCGGTATGATAATTACTTACAATTTCGGGATGAACTGGCTGGTAAACGACCAGTCTATAAGAAATAGGGGGATTATGATGAAAATTGCACCTTCAATTCTGAGCGCAGATTTTGCCAATTTGGCTCGTGACATTCAAACTGTCGAAGCCGGTGGCGCTGACTTGTTACATGTTGATGTTATGGATGGTCATTTTGTGCCGAACTTAACCTTTGGACCAAGCATGGTCGCGGCTATCCGGCCGGTGACGAGTTTGCCTTTGGATGTGCACATGATGGTCGACGACCCAGAGCAATGGATTCCTCAATTTGCGCAGGCAGGTGCTGACACCTTACTGGTGCACGTGGAGGCAACCCCACACATTCATCGTGCCATGCAACTTATCCACCAAAACGGCGTTAAGGCTGGCGTGGTGGTCAATCCTGGCACACCACTGACGATGATTGAACCCATCTTGAGTCTGGTCGACCAGGTGCTCATCATGACGGTTAATCCCGGCTTTGGTGGCCAAGCTTTCTTGCCCGATATGGCGGATAAAGTGGCCCAACTCGCTGCCATGCGTAGTGAAGCCGATTTGGACTTTGCGATTGAAGTCGATGGCGGGATTACAGATCAAACCCTTCCAATCGTTTTTGATGCCGGTGCAGATATCTTTGTGGCGGGCTCTTATATCTATAATGCCGATGATCCGGCCGCCCAAATTGATACCTTAAAGGCGATTGAGCATGACAAACTTTAACCTACTAGTTGGTGGGCCTAATAGCAGTCTGCCTGAGCAGTTACCCAGCAATTATCCGTGGATTGGTGCAGATCGGGGGGCTTTCCACCTAGTTCAGCAGCACCTCCCATTGGCTTTTGCCGTGGGGGACTTTGATTCCTTAACGGCCGCTGAGCGTCACCAAGTTGAAGCGGCCGTTAGTGACATCCACTATTCAATTCCCGAAAAAGACGACACCGACACGGAATTAGCCTTGCAACTGGCCTTTGACCAGTACGGCGCCGATGCAGTCACGATTTATGGCGCGACGGGTGGGCGCCTTGACCATTTGCTGTCCAACTTATTTGTCCCATTACAGAGCAGATTTTTGGCTAATGTTGAGAATATTCACTTTGTGGACCGTCAGAATCGGGTCGATTATTATCGCCCGGGTCAGCATCAATTAAGAGCGCAGAATGATTATCGCTATTTGGGCATTGTGCCGATGATGGCAGTGGCCCACCTGACAATCAGTGGGGCGAAATATCCATTAACCGATTGGTCTAATCAAGCGCCATATAGCTTCGCCTCAAACGAATTTGTCGGTCAGCAGCCGGCGACCATTCAGTTTGAGCGCGGCATCGTGGCGGTTATCTATTCACGGGATCTACGCGGCCAGCAAACCGACAATTGAACACAAAAAAAGCGCTCACCGTAAAGGGTGGGCGCTTTTTTTAGTCTCAGGATTAAACCCGAGTCACTTTACCTGATTTAAGAGCACGTGCGGAAACCCATACGCGCTTTGGCTTGCCATCAACTAAAATGCGAACTTTTTGCAAATTTGGCTTCCAGCTCCGACGACTTGAGTTCAAGGCGTGGGAACGCTTGTTACCAAATACTGTATGACGTCCGGTAATAACATCTTTTGCCATGATATGACCTCCTTGCTTGTTCAAGGTTGCCCTCGAATTTCTCACTCAAATAACTTATCATAGGCCAGCGGCGAATGCAAGATTTTTTGCAAAGGAAAATTACTTGACAGCTACTGATTTTACCCGTCAAATCTTTCAAAAGGTCACCCCCTATGCTAAACTTACGTGTAAGCAAAGTTAGGAGGGTATCACTTTGGCAGTAAAAATTAAGACCAAGCTCGGCACGATTGATATTGCAAATAACGTGATTGCCACAATCGTTGGTGGCGCGGCTACCGATATCTATGGGATTGTCGGCATGGCCAGCAAGAACCAAATTCGAGATAACTTAAATGACATTTTAAATCGAGAAAACTACGCTCGCGGTGTGGTCGTGCGTCAAGAAGACGCCGGCGTCAACGTTGAGGTGAATATTATTGTCGGCTATGGCACCAAGATTTCTGAAGTGTGCCGGAATGTTCAAGACAAGGTCAAGTACAATCTAGAAACGATGTTGGGCGTAACGGCCAATACTGTCACCGTGATTGTTCAAGGCGTTAAAGTCTTAGGTGATTAGGTTTTCGCCAAAAAGGGCAGCCTTTTTTGACGTCTAACAAGGAGGATTTTTTTGTGGAAGTAACTGAAATTAATGCGGGCAAATTCCAAGACATGATTCGGGTTGCTGCTCACCGCATTAACAAAAACGCTGAATTCGTGAATTCATTAAATGTCTTTCCAGTTCCCGATGGGGATACCGGAACGAATATGAATCTCACCTTTCAAAGTGGTGCTAAAGCAGTGCTTGAAAATGACGCCGATCACGTGGGTGAACTGGCGAAAGGTCTTGGTAAAGGCTTATTGATGGGCGCCCGCGGGAATTCTGGGGTGATTAGTTCCCAATTATTCCGTGGATTTGCCAAGTTTGTGGAACCAAAGCAGACCCTCACCGCTCAAGATTTAGCGGATGCGTTCGCTGCTGGAGTTGAGACGGCTTATAAGGCGGTCATGAAGCCTGTTGAAGGCACGATTTTGACGGTTGCTCGTGAAGGGGCAAAGGCTGGCTTGAAGGCCGCCACTGACACCGATGACGCTATCGTTGTGATGAGCGCCGTCGTTAAGGGTGCTAAACGGGCCTTAGCCAAGACGCCAGATCTATTGCCCGTCTTGAAAGAAGTCGGCGTGGTCGATTCTGGTGGTCAAGGGCTTGTCTTCATCTATGAAGGTTTCCGAGAAGGCCTTTCTGGTGAGAATATCAGCGACGCTTATGTGCCTGATGAAGCAGAGATGAACGAAATGGTCAACGCGACTCACCGGCAAGGGGCCCAATCACAATTGAATCCTGAAGACATTGTGTATGGCTACTGTACCGAAATGATGGTGGCCTTGGGTCAAGGGGATGGCAAGAAGCCTTTCGATTATGAAACCTTCCGGCACTACCTTGATGACCTGGGTGATTCCACGTTGGTTGTGGCAGATGATGAAGTCGTTAAAGTCCACGTCCATACTGAACATCCAGGCACAGTTTTCCGTTATGGGCAACAATTCGGGAATTTGATGAAGATTAAAGTCGACAATATGCGACTGCAACATGAAAGCATCATTGAACGCGATGAAGAAGCGGCCGACTTGCCTGTTGAACAAGCAGAAATCGGCGTCGTTTCCATCGCGGCCGGAGATGGTTTAGCTGAACTCTTTAAGAGCCTTGGGGTGACCTATGTCTTAAACGGTGGCCAAACCATGAACCCAAGTACCAATGACATTTTGGATGCCGTTAAGCGGGCTAACGCAAAGAACGTTTTAGTTTTACCAAATAACAGTAATATTTTCATGGCGGCTGATGCGGCGGCTAAGGCTGCTGATGTGAATGTGGAAGTGGTTCGTAGTCGGACAATTTCTCAAGGATTGACAGCCCTACTGGGTTACAATCCGGATGCTGATTTAGCTGAGAACCAAGCTGAAATGTCTGAAGCCATGCAAAATGTTGTCAGCGGTTCAGTCACGCAGGCAATTCGGGATACGACCTTAGACGGCCTAGAAATTCACGATGGCGATTGGATGGGGATTATTGATGGCGATATCAAGATTACCAATCCTGATCGACAGGCGGCGGCGATTGCGATGATTCAAGCCATGCTCTCCGACGATAGCGAGATTATTACCCTCATCATCGGCGAAGACGGTTCTGAAGACGAGGCCAATGCGATTGCTGATGCCATCACCGCAGACAATGACGACTTAGAAGTTGAAATCCATCATGGGGATCAACCAGTTTATCCATACTTGGTCTCTGTGGAATAGTGACTTTAGCACGATAATAAGTTTCGGATAGGAGAGGGGTTGTAATCTGGCAGAGGCTAGATTACAACCCCCTTCGTCCGATTGCGAAGGGAGGGTTAACTGGTGTTGACAGATGCAGTCACAACATTATCGGGTGTGGGCGAGAAGCGCGCTGAAGGCCTGGCCGAATTGGGCATTACGACCATTTACGATTTATTGTATTATTTCCCATTCCGCTACGATGACTTGAAGGTTAAGGCGATTGACGAGATTGCCGACCAAGAGAAAGTGACCCTGAAAGGGGTAGTAGTGGCTGCACCGATTGTCACCCGGTTTGGCCCTCGGAAAACCCGCTTGAATGTCAAGATTCAGATTGAGCACACGGTTGTGTTGGTGACTTTCTTCAATCAGCCGTGGTTGCAAGATAAGTTCGAGATGGGTGACGAAGCCGCAGTTTATGGCAAGTGGGATGCATTACGTCACACACTGACAGGCATGAAAGTCTTAGCGACTCAAAATAGTGAACATCCATCATTTACGGGCATTTATCCGGTCAATAAGCATGTGCGCCAGTCTTGGCTAGTTGAGCTGGTGAAGCAAGCGTATGACCGCGACGGCCAGAATTTACCTGAGATGATTCCCGATGATATTCGGGCTAAGTATAAGTTGTTGCCAGAACAGGCAATTGTGGCGGGGATGCACTTCCCCCAAACTCCTGAACAAGCCTCGGCAGCGAGACGGAGTGCTGTTTTCCGGGAATTCTTCTTGTTCCAGTTGCAACTGCAGGCCCTTCGCCAGCAAACCGACGCTACGAGTAATGGGCTAATGATTCCTTATGATAATCAAGCTTTGAAAGCCTTAATTGCGACATTACCGTTTGAATTAACTCGCGCACAAAAGAAAGTCGTTAATGAAATCTGTGCTGACATGAAGGCACCAACCCATATGAATCGCTTACTCCAAGGCGATGTTGGGAGTGGGAAAACCATCGTCGCTGCGATTGTCATGTACGCGGCAGTCACAGCCAGGTATCAGGCCGCATTGATGGTGCCAACGGAAGTGTTAGCCGAACAACACTATGCTAAACTGACCGCTTTGTTTCAGGGATTTCCTGTCAACATTGCGCTACTGACGGGGTCAACTTCTACTAAAGATCGGCGCAGTATTCTGACTGGCCTTGAAAGTGGTGAGATTGATTTCATCATTGGGACTCATGCCTTAATCCAAAAGGCCGTCAATTACCACAGTCTTGGTTTAGTGGTTATTGATGAGCAGCATCGGTTTGGGGTCAACCAGCGCAAAATTTTACAAGAAAAAGGTTTAAAGCCCGACTTACTTTCCATGACAGCAACACCAATTCCCCGCACGCTGGCTATTACGGCGTATGGCGAAATGGATGTGTCCATTATTGATGAACTGCCCGCTGGCCGCCAGCCGATTACGACGACCTGGATTCGTAAGAATCAGTTTCGGCAGGCCTTGGATACAATCAAGACTCAGCTCGGATTGGGGGGCCAAGCATTTGCCATCACCCCCTTGATTGCCGAGTCAGAAAAGGTTGATCTTCAAAATGCGGAGCAGCTTTTTGCCGATTTGCAGGGGGAACTTGGTCCACAAGTTTCAGTCGCCCTGTTGCATGGTCAAATGAAGGCGGAAGAAAAAGATACAATTATGCGTGCTTTTAGTGATGGCGAGATTCAAGTACTTGTTTCAACTACCGTTGTCGAAGTTGGGGTGGACGTACCTAATGCCACTGTGATGTTAATCATGGATGCGGATCGGTTTGGCCTCGCTCAGCTTCACCAATTGCGCGGTCGTGTTGGGCGAGGGCATCAGGCGGCTTATTGTATCTTGGTGGCTGATCCGAAAAATGAGCAAGGGGTCGAACGGATGACCATCATGACTGAAACCAATGATGGCTTCGTGCTGGCAGAGAAAGATTTGGAGCTGCGAGGTTCAGGTGAAATCTTTGGTGATCGCCAGTCAGGATTGCCTAGCTTTAAACTCGGTGATCCAGTGGGCGATTTCAATAGCTTGGCGGTGGCCCAGCAAGTGGCGAGCCAAATCTTTGCGCAGGACCCGACTTTAGCGCAACCTGAACACAAGATGATTCAGCGCTATCTCAATTCGATACGACAAAAAAATGGCAGCTTGGATTAAGCGCCAGTTGGAGGCAGAACAATGAAATTGGCAGTAGATGCAATGGGTGGCGACAATGCGCCAGACGTGGTGATTGCTGGGGTAGAACGGGCACGGAATGAGTTGCCTGACTTAGAAGTGACACTTTTCGGGGATGAAACCAAAATTAAGCCCTTGATTAAGGATGCAAGTCGACTGACGATCGTGCACACTACGGAAAAGATTGAGAGTGACGATGAACCAGTTCGCGCGGTGCGCCGTAAAAAACAAGCGTCCATGATTCTGGCGGCCCAAGCCGTTAAAGATGGTCAGGCTGATGCAGTTTTCTCACTGGGGTCAACAGGGGCCTTGTTAGCCGCAGGGCTTTTCATTGTTGGACGGATTCGTGGGATTGATCGGCCTGGCTTGATGCCAACGATGCCAAGCACGACGAATGACACTGGTTTTGTGATGTTAGATGTTGGCGCGAATGCGGATAATCGGGCTTACCAACTGTTGCAGTATGCCATCATGGGCAATTTTTATGCTAAAGATGTGCGGGGCGTGACTAATCCGCGGATTGCACTCTTGAACAACGGTAGTGAAGCGAACAAAGGCGACGCTATGCACCAAGAGGCCTATCAATTACTCAGCGAGAATGCCGACTTGAACTTTATCGGGAATATCGAGTCAGACCAATTACTCCTGGGTAAGGCCGATGTCGTTGTGACTGACGGGTTCACCGGGAATGCCGCCCTTAAGTCAATCGAAGGGACTGCTCGGACCATTTTGCACTTGGTCAAGGATGCCATCACTGATGGTGGGGTTAAAGGCAAATTAGGTGGCCTATTCTTGCAAGGCAGCTTACGCAGTTTAGCCAGCAAGTTTGATGTCAGCTCATACGGTGGCGCGGTGTTGTTAGGGTTAAAGGCCCCAGTAATCAAAGCCCACGGCGGTGCTGATGCTGACGCGGTTTATTATACTGTGAAGCAGATTGAAGCTATGGTTAAAGCCCAGACAATTCCTCAAGTGGTTAGTTACTTTGAAAGTCATGATATTCAGCCGAAAAAGGCCGAAGAATGATTGCCTTTTGGACGGCCAACCGGTATGCTATAAGGCGTGATTAACAAGGAGGAAAACGATGAGCGAGCAAGAAATTTTTGATCAGATTTCTCGTTTGATTCAGGATCATTTTCAAATCAGTGCGGACAAGATTACCCCTGGTTTGAATTTCAAGACCGATTTAGATGCAGATTCAATTGATATTGTTGAATTTGTTCTTGAACTCGAAGATACGTTCGGTGCTGAAATTCCTGATGAGGATGCAGAGAAGATCATTACAATGCAAGATGCAGTTAACTATATCCACGACCACGCCAAGTAAGGTGTCAGTCACATTGAATTGACTGAGTCGTTAAAATAAACAACAAATAAAAGAAGTCTACTTTCGCTGCTAGTCGAAAGTAGACTTCTTTTTTCTCATAATTTCCTTAAAATGGCAGATTCAATTCGAGATTTTTACGACTAAAATGTGAAAACCATCAGATGATTCCGTGAGTTTCCCGTGGGTAATGGCTTGCTTTTGAATAACACGTTCTATATAATTAAGCCAATTAATTCAAATTCTCATTATTACCTCATTTTAGCTAGGAGGAATTGCTTTGGACAAACCCGAAAATCAGCTTCTTGATATTCAACATCTCCATACCGCCTTTCGTGTTGGGGATGATTTCTATGATGCTGTCGAAGATGTGAATCTAACCTTGAATCGCGATGAAATTCTGGCCATCGTTGGGGAATCCGGTTCAGGTAAAAGTACCCTGGCCACCAGTGTGATCGGGTTACATAACTTGCAGAATACCAAAATTACTGGTGACATCCTATATAACGATTTGAACTTGGTCGGCTTGAATGAAACCTTGTATAACCGGATTCGCGGGAACGATATTGGGATGATTTTTCAAGATCCCTTGGCCGCACTGAATCCGTTGATGCGGATTGGTGAACAGATTGGTGAAACCCTGCTTTATCATACGAAGTTGAACAAAGAAGAACGTGATCATCGGGTGCTTGAACTGTTGGGGCAGGTTGGCATTCCCAATCCTGTGCGCGTGTTCAAACAATATCCCCATGAATTATCAGGAGGGATGCGGCAGCGGGTCGTCATCGCTATTGCGATTGCCTGCAAGCCGCCAATTCTGATTGCTGATGAACCGACGACGGCGCTTGATGTGACCATTCAAGCCCAGATTTTGGACTTATTGGAGAATATTCAGCAGGAGACACATTCCGGAATTATTCTCATCACCCATGATCTTGGAGTGGTCGCAGAAACAGCTGATCGCGTGGCTGTGATGTACGCGGGTCAAATTGTGGAGCAGGGAACCGTCCAAGCCATTTTTGAACATCCTTTGCATCCGTATACCCGAAGTTTGTTACGGTCGATGCCCCAAGCGGACAATGACAGCGATGATTTATACGTGATTGAGGGTACGGTGCCTGATTTGAAACACATGCAAACAGATGATTGCCGGTTTGCGGCGCGCATTCCGTGGATTCCGGCATCCGCTCATGAAGCCCATCCAACCATGCATGAAGTTGAGCCTGGGCACTTTGTTCGCTGCACCTGCTACAAGACTTTCCATTTTAATGACGAAGCAGAAGCGTAATGGGAGAGGGATATTATGGCATTAATTGAAATTCGGGATTTAAAAATTCATTACCCCATTCGCTCGGGGTTCTTCAATCGGGTCACGGACCATGTTCTGGCCGTTGATGGTATCAACTTTGACATTGAAGAGGGCGAAACGTACGGGCTCATCGGTGAGTCTGGCTCTGGTAAATCGACAACTGGTAAAGCCATTGTGGGGTTGGAAAAGGCGACCAGTGGTCAAATTCTCTATAAAGGGGAGGACGTCACTAAACCGCGAAATCGCAAGAAGTTGCAATACAATCGCGATGTGCAGATGATCTTCCAGGACTCACTGTCATCCCTTAATCCCAAGAAGCGGATTAAGGACATTATTGCTGAACCAATTCGAAACTTTGAACATTTGGCACCGGCAGATGAGACTAAGCGCGTGCAGGAATTACTCGATATTGTTGGGATGCCAGCCGATGCGATGTATAAGTATCCCCATGAGTTCTCAGGCGGCCAGCGCCAACGGATTGGGATTGCCAGAGCAGTTTCGACCAACCCCAAGTTGATTGTCGCCGATGAACCTGTTTCAGCCTTAGATTTGTCTGTTCAGGCTCAGGTTTTGAACTTCATGAAAGAAATTCAAAAGGAATTTAATATTTCCTATTTGTTTATCTCGCATGACTTGGGGGTCGTCAAGCACATGTGTCGGAATATGGCGATTATGACTCGGGGTCGCTTTGTTGAGGTGGGTACTCGTGAAGACATTTACCAACATCCCCAACATATTTACACGCAGCGGTTGTTGTCTGCCATTCCAAAAATTACGCCGGCATCGCGGATGATCGATAAGAGTAACCGGAAACGCGTTGAAGCCCTTTATCAAGAAGAATCATCGAAGTACTATGGCCCGGATGGTAAGGTGCTCGACCTCAAGCAGGTCTCGCCAACCCATTCAGTTGCCATCCAAGATCCTGTTGTTGAAGGGGGACAAAGCTAATGTGGAAAACAATTCTTAGACGGATTCTGATTATGATTCCGCAAATCTTGCTGCTGTCCGTGATCGTCTTCTTTCTGGCTAAACTTATGCCGGGGGATCCATTCTCTGGTCAAATCACGCCGCAGATGGATCCGAAGCAAATTGACAGCTTACGGCGCCAGCTAGGCTTGGATGATCCCTTGTGGACTCAATATTTCCGTTGGATCGGTAACCTGTTCCACGGAGACTTGGGCATGAGTTACGCGTATAAGCGGCCGGTCATCAGTTTGATTGCTGAACGGGCAAGCAACACGATTTGGCTTTCATTGTTTGCGGTGATCTTGACCTACCTAATCGGCGTGCCACTTGGGGTGTTAGCCGGTCGGTTCAAAGGGACTCGCTTGGATTCTGGGATCTCTCTGTATGCTTATAGTGTGATGGCGATTCCTAGCTTTGTCTTCTATCTGATTGCCTTACTGATTTTTGGCTACCAATTAAAATGGTTCCCAACAACCGGTTCAGTGGCGTTGGATGCCTCCGGTGGAGTTGGCTACATAATGAGTCGTCTCTATCATATGGTGCTTCCGGCTATCTTGCAGGCATTTCTCGGGACGACCGGGATTATTCTGTACTTGCGGAGTGGCATTATTGATAACTCCATTGAAGACTACGTACGGACAGCCCGCGCCAAAGGAGTCCCAGAAAAGGTGATTTTCAATAAACATATTCTCCGGAACTCCCTGTTGCCAATTGCTGCTTTCATGGGGAACACCATTACAGGCCTGATTTCTGGTTCCTTGTTCGTTGAAAGTGTGTTCTCTTATCCTGGGATGGGTAAGTTAGCTGTTGATGCCATGACCACGCGGGACTATGCGACGATGACGTCACTGACATTGCTGTTTGGTTTTTTAACCTTATTAGGGAATTTGTTGTCCGATATTATTATGTCAATCGTCGATCCACGGATCCGAGTAGAGTAGAGGAGGTTACGGAATGGATAAAGTATCTGATACAGAAGCAGTCACAATCCCAGCCAATCCGCCTTCAGGGTTCAAAGTGGTGTTGCGGGAACTTCGACATGATAAAGGGGCCATTGTTGCCGTCGTCGTTGTGGCTTTAATCTTACTCACGACGATTATTGGCGGTTTTGTAATTCCACATTCTGACCTGGTTGATGCCAACATTTTGGATCGTCTAGGCGCGCCTGGCGTCAATGGGCACATCCTCGGAACAGATAGTAGCGGCCGTGATATTTTGAAGTATTTGATTGTCGGGGCCCGGAATTCTATTGGCATTGGGGTCTCAGTCGCGGTGATCACGGAAGTTCTGGGAATTATTATCGGGATTACTGCCGGTTACTTTGGTGGCATTCTGGATGAAGTTGTCATGCGGGTTGTCGATTTCTTCATGGTGTTACCAACCTTACTGATGATTATTATCTTAGTCACCATCGTGCCTAACTTTAATGCCTTGTCACTGATTTTGATCATTTCATCTTTTGGTTGGATGGGCACAACTCGTTTGATTCGCAGTGCAGTCCTGTCTCAGTCAGAACGTGACTATGTGGCCGCTGCCAAAACATCAGGCACACCGAGCTGGAAGATTATGTTTGGCGAAGTGATGCCAAATATCAGCTCTTTAATAATTACTGATTTCGTCTTGGCGGTTGCCGGTAATATTGGGGTTGAAACTGGGCTTTCATACTTGGGCTTTGGGCTACCACCTGATACGCCAAGTCTTGGGACCATGATTGCCTATGCAAACGATCCAGATTTAATTCTGAATTCGCCTTGGATGTGGCTGCCAGCAGCCTTACTGCTCTTGGTCTTAACCTTGTCGATCAATGCTTTCGGTAATGCGCTGCGGCGGGCAGCTGACTCACGTCAAAGAACCTAATGAAATAATTATGAGAAAATAGTTGCAAAGTCCTCATCGTTAAGTTACTATAAATTCATCAAATATTTACATTTGGAGGAAATCACATGAAAAAGAAAACCCTTGTGGGCAGTCTGCTCCTGGTTTCTGCATTAACAACTTTGTTAGTTGCCTGTGGTAGTGGTAGCAAGTCGAGCTCAAGCAGCAATTCATCAACTTCAACTTTGGCGCAAGCCACAACCAACAAGAAGGCCACCGTTAAGGGCGCGACCTTTAAGTTCGGTTATCAATTGGTCTCTCCGTTTAAAGGTGTTTTTGCCAATGAACTGTCAACTGAGGCAACTGATACTGACATTTCTCAATTTGGGAATGAGCCCTTATTTAAAGTGAATGATAGCTATCAAATCGTTGACGGCGGGGCGGCTAATTTGAAACTTGATGATTCTGCTAAGACAGCAACCATCACAATCAATCCAAATGTGAAATGGTCTGACGGCAAGCCACTTGTGGCCGAGGACATTGTCTACGCCTATAAGATTATTGCCAATCCTAAATCACAGAGCCAACGTTACACCGGTGCTTTGCAGAACATTGTTGGCTTGACCGAATACCACGATGGCAAATCTGGGGACAATATTTCTGGGATTACAACACCTGATGGTGAGAATGGGAAGACCGTTGTCATCAAGTTCAAGGAAATGAAGCCTGGGATGAAATTCTCTGGGAATGGCTATTTCTGGGAAAATGCTGAACCTTATCACTATCTCAAGGATGTGGCTTTCGATAAGTTGATTTCTTCTGATAAGGTCCGCAAGAATCCAATCTTCTTTGGACCATACAAGATTTCGAAGATGGTTTCTGGCCAATCAATTGAATGGGTACCAAATACTTATTACTACGGGGACAAGCCGCAACTGGGTAAGATCACTGTTGAAGTGATTTCACCAAACCAAGCGCCAACAGCTGCTGCTCAGGGCAAGTATGACTACTTGGGCATTGGACCGACATCATATGCCAAGATTAAGGACAGCAAGAACGTCAAAGTCCTCGGCCGTGATTCTTTATCTTACAGCTACATGACCTTTAACTTAGGGAAGTACGATGCGGCTAAGAGTACTAATGTCATGGACGACAAGAAACTCTTCGCCGACAAGAACTTACGGCTGGCTGTGGCTTACGCGATGAACGTGGCTCAAGTCGCTGAGAAGATCTACCCTAACACGGGTTCACAATCCTCAACCTTAATTCCAGCTGCCTTTGGTAAGTACCATGACAAGTCTGTTAAGGCTTACGCTTATGACTTAAGCAAGGCTGAAAAGTTACTTGACGATGCTGGTTACAAGAAGGGCTCCGATGGTTACCGGACGGATAAGAATGGCAAGAAGATGACAATTCGTTGGTTGACCACCACTGGTAACTCCAACACCGATGCCATCAACCAAACTTACATGCAAGCCTTCAAGAAAATTGGTTTACATGTGGTTTATGCCACTGGTAAGCCTGTCGACTTCTCTGTTTACCAAGACAAGTTGACTTCCGGTTCTAACGATTATGATATGTTTGATGGTTCATGGAGCTTGTCCTCAGAACCTTCACCATCAGACTTGTACTCAGCATCAGCACCTTTCAACTTCACGCACTTTGTGACGGCGAAGAATACTGAATTATTGAACAACATTGATAGCCAAAAGGCTTTTGACACCAGTTACCGGATTGATCAATTCAATCAATGGCAACAATATATGCACGACGAAGCTTATGTCATTCCAACGTTGACCACCAAGACCTTAGTCGCGGTAAGTCCTCAAGTGAAGAACTTAAGTTTAGCTCCAAGCGCAAGCTGGGCTGACGTTGCGATGACCAAGTAATTTAATTGCCACCGTGTCGTAGAATTTGGAAATTAAACTTTCTGAATCCTGCGAATACGGTGGCTTTTTTGATGGTCTCTAGTATAATTAAATAGATATCTAAAGGAGGCTTATCAATGGTCGCTTCAGAATTCGTTAGTGAATTACGTCAACGGTACGGCATCGAATTTAACAATTTGGCTGTCCTTGACGAAGCGTTCACGCATTCCTCATATGTAAACGAACACCGAGAACTGGGGCTGAGTGATAATGAACGGCTCGAGTTTCTTGGGGATGCGGTGATGGAACTCACCGTTTCTGACTACTTATACAAAAAATATCCAGATTTACCCGAAGGCAAGCTCACCCGTATGCGGGCTGCCATTGTGCAGACAAAGAGTTTTTCTTCTTTTTCAAAAGAAGCTCATTTCGATCAGTACATCAAACTGGGTAAAGGCGAAGAAAATGCTGGGGCGCGTAAACGGCTCACACTGTTAGAAGACCTTTTCGAGGCCTTTAACGGCGCCCTATATCTTGATCAAGGGCGGGGAGCGGTCATTAAGTTCGCTGAACAAGTGATTTTCCCCAAAATTGATGCTGGAGAATTCTCAACTGACACCGATCACAAAACTGCTTTGCAGGAGTTTGTTCAACAATCGGGGGAAGTTACCATCAACTATCGACTGCTGGGTGAGGATGGTCCCGCGCATGCCCGCGAATTTCATGTTGATGTCGAAGTGGATGGCAAAGTATTGGGCCACGGCTTGGGCACAAACAAGAAAGCGGCAGAACAAGCTGCGGCCAAAGCAGCTTTGGCACAGCTTGAAAGCAAGTGAAGACAGACGAAACACCATGCTAATCGTAATGATTGACGTGGTGTTTTAACTTAATGGACGAAATGGAGTATGAACAATGCAGCTCAAAACGTTGACCATTAATGGGTTCAAATCGTTTGCTGATAAAACCTTGATTGAGTTTGTCCCAGGGTTAACCGGCATCGTTGGACCTAATGGGAGTGGCAAAAGCAATATTACCGAAGCCATTCGTTGGGCACTAGGTGAACAGAGTGCCAAGAGTCTGCGCGGTGAGCGGATGGGTGATGTGATTTTTGCCGGCACGGCTGATCGCGCGCCTTTAAACCGGGCCGAGGTCATTTTGACGTTCGACAATACTGATGGCTATTTGCCAAAACAACCGCAAACAGTCACCGTCACCCGACGGCTGTATCGTGATGGCGAGACCGACTTTTTGTTGAATGGACAAAATGTCCGTCTCCGCGATATCGTAGAACTCTTCATGGATTCGGGCTTAGGCAAAGAGAGCTTTGCCTTTATTTCGCAAGGGCGGGTTGAAGCAATTTTCAACAGTAAACCTGAAGAACGCCGGGGAATCATTGAAGAAGTCGCGGGTGTTTACAAATATAAGCAACAAAAGCAGCGGGCTGAAGCTGAATTAGGGGCGACCGCTGACAACCTCGATCGGGTCTCAGATATTGTGACTGAATTGACTCGGCAAGTGGAACCGCTGCGGGAGCAAGCTTCAGTCGCGACCGACTACTTGCAACAATCAGAAGCTTTCGCGCAAATTGAACAAACAGTCTTAGCGCTTGAAATTCGCGATTTGGCAGCTGAACAGCGTGAACTTGATCAGAAAACGAGCCAGACAAAGCGTCAATTGGCAGCATTGGCCGATAAAATTTCGACATTAGAGACACAATCTGATGCCATGACGCAACAAGATCAAGCCATTGAACAGCAATTGACTGCGGCCAACGATGATATTTTGTCGCAGTCCATGCAGTTAGAGAACCTGACCGGCGAAGTAAATCTTTCCAGTGAACGTTCGCAAAACGCAGCTCAGAGTTTGGCGGAGTTAACGGCGCAACACGAAGCCGCGGTTCAGGCTGCCAAAGATGCCAAAGCCAAACTTGAGGCCTTAGAGCACAAGCAGCAGACCTTAACTGACCAAGTGGCTGATTTGCAGGCCCAACTTGATCAAGCCAAATTGGCCACTGATCCCAAAGCAATCAATAACAAGCTTGAGGCGACTCAGGCGAACTATATTGATCTCTTGCGTCAAGAGGCAGATATTCGGAATCAGCGGGTTGCTGTCGATAAGGAACAAGCATTGGCGCATAACCAATCTGAAGCCTATTCGCAACGACTTCATGAACAGGGCAAACAGTTAGAACAACAAAAGCAACGCCAAAAAACGCTAACGGCCGATTTAACGAATGCTAAAACTAACCTCACCGCAGCCCAAAAAGCGGCTTCGGACATTAATGCCCGAGCAGTCGCAAAGCAGGAAGCCGTTGATGCCGCGAATCAACAATACCAGCAGGCATTAGGAATTTATCAAACGGCCAAATCTCGTTATGACACCTTAAAAGAACTGCGTGAAGATTATGCCGGGTTCTATGCCGGCGTACGGATGGTCCTCAAGCAAAAGAACCAATTACCTGGGGTCATTGGCGCAGTGGCCGATCTCGTGACCGTACCGGAACAGTATCAGACAGCTTTTGACTTAGCAATTGGCGGCAGTCTCCAATCCATTGTGACGACCGATCAACAAGCAGCGAAGCGGGCGATTAATTATTTGAAACAACAACGCGGTGGCCGGGCAACTTTCTTACCCGAAGCGACTATCCGTCCCCGGACGATGCCGGCCAATGTGGCGGCTAACCTGGCCCAGCAACCAGGTTTTGTTGGGATTGGGATTGACTTAGTGAATTTCCCACAAGAAGTGGCTAATGTGATGGGCAGCCTCCTTGGAACGCTAATCGTTGTTGATACGCTGGATCATGCGATTGCCGCGGCAGATGCGACAGGTCACCGCTATAAGTTAGTGACGCTTGATGGTGATATCTTGAACCCAGGCGGTTCTATGAGCGGCGGGCAAAACAAGCAACAGAGCAGCTCACCTCTGGCGCGGACCCAAGAGACCAATCGCTTGGCGAAACAATTACAAACGATGGTCACTCAGCTGGAGACTAAGCGTAATGACGTCACTGAACTGATTACCCAGGCCAACAAGTTACAAGCGCAAACACAAGACGCCAATCAAGCGGCCATGCAGGCGCAAAGTACGTTTGAATTGAAACAACAACAAGTTGATGAATTGAATCAAAGTCTGACCCAGTTGCAGCGGCAGTATCAAGCCTTGCAACTCCAGGATCAGGCGGCAACGGACCTATCAACCCGGCAGGAAGAACTCGAACGCGCTGCTGCTGCGGTGAAACAGCAATTGGCCGAAAGCCAAGCCGCAACTGACGAGCTTAAAGCGTTGTTGGCCAGTGCCACTGAGCAACAAACGGCCTTAACTGAGCAACGCCGGCAGCTGCAAGCCCAGTTGAGTGAGACGCAGGGTGACTTGAAAGTTGCGGTTACCGAACGTAATCAAACGCAAGCTCAGTTCGACCAAGCACTGAGACAAGCAGACGAGCTAGCGGAACGGATTCAACAGATTCAGCAGCATGTTAAAGAAACGACAGATCAGAAGCAATCACGCAAAGCGGCCATTTCTGAGTTGAATAAGACTTTGGCTAAGGCTAAAGATCTTCAAAACCAATTACTGGCGAACCGAAGCAACAACCGCACGCAGTTGAGTCGGGTCTCGGCACAAATTACGACGGCCTATCAGCAGCAACATGAATTAATGGCCACAAGTGAACAACAGGCGGTGGCACAAAATCGGATTAAACTGCAGCTTGAAAGTCGCCTATCAACATTAGCTGATACCTATCAATTGACTTATGAGGCTGCACTTGATCAAGTTGAGGATCCTTCAGTGGCGTTGCCACCACTTAAAAGTCAGTTGAAACTGCTGAAGCGTGGTCTTGATGACTTAGGTCCGGTCAATGTTAATGCCATTGACCAGTACGCTGAGGTTAAAGATCGTTATGAATTTTTGACGAAGCAACAAGATGATCTTATTGCGGCCAAGAATCAGCTGCAAGGAACGATGGCAGAACTGGACAAAGAAGTGATGCAGCGTTTCAAAACCACATTTGATGCGACTAATATGGCCTTTCAAGACCTATTCCCTCAGATGTTTGGTGGCGGCCATGCCAGTTTAAGTTTGACGGACCCTAGTGATTTGTTGAATACTGGGATTGAGATCACGGCACAGCCGCCGGGCAAGAAGCTCCAACGGTTGTCCCTGCTTTCCGGTGGGGAGCGGGCGTTAACGGCCATCGGGCTCTTGTTTGCGATTTTACAGGTAAAGCCAGTGCCGTTCTCAATTCTGGATGAGGTCGAAGCTTCGTTAGACGAAACGAATGTTGAACGATTCGGCCAATTCCTGCGGGATTACGCCAGTGCAACGCAGTTCATTGTTATCACGCACCGTAAAGGGACGATGGTGGCGGCGAACATGTTGTACGGGGTGACGATGCAAGAGTCTGGTGTATCGAAGATGATGGCGGTCAGTTTAGATCGAGAGGAAAATGTTTAATGGGATTATTTGATCGAATTAAGAAAGCTTTTACCGGGGGCGAAGAAGCACCTGAGCAAAATGCTGAAACGCAAAAATACGATGCCGGCCTCGAGAAGTCGCGGAGTAGTTTTGGCGAACGACTCAATGCGCTTTTTGCCAACTTCCGCAGCGTTGATGAGAACTTCTTTGAAGATTTGGAAGAGATGCTTATTGAAGCTGACGTCGGTTACCAGACCGCTGTGACTATTAGCGATGAGTTGCGGGATGAGGTCCGGCTCAAAAATGTGAAACGTCCTGAGGAAGTTTCACAAGTAATTGTCCAGAAATTAGTCGATCTTTATGGCGAAGCTGGCGAGAATGAAGATAATTCGCTCCATTATGCTGAATCTGGCCCGACTGTGTTTCTGTTTGTCGGAGTCAACGGTGCGGGTAAAACCACCACTATTGGGAAGTTAGCTCACCAGTTGAAAGATTCTGGTAAGTCTGTTCTCTTAGCCGCCGGTGACACTTTCCGGGCGGGTGCGATTGAACAACTTCAGGAATGGGGCCGGCGGGACGGCGTACCAGTCATTGCCAGTGAAGCGGGCGCTGATCCAGCATCGGTTGTTTTTGATGCCGTGAAACAAGCCAAAGCACAACAAGTCGATGTGTTGTTAGTCGATACTGCGGGCCGCTTGCAGAACAAAGTCAATCTGATGAAAGAGCTCGACAAGATTAAGCGCGTGATTGTCCGTGAATTGCCTGATGCACCACAAGAAGTCTTATTGGTGCTTGATTCCACCACGGGCCAAAATGCTTTAAGTCAAGCGAAAGAATTTAACCAGACCACTGACATTACCGGTATTGTTTTGACGAAGCTAGATGGTTCTGGTAAAGGCGGCATTGTTTTAGCGATTCGCAATGAGCTGCATGTGCCAGTGAAGATGGTCGGACTTGGGGAAAAAATGGATGACTTGCAGGTCTTTGACCCAACCAAGTTCGTCTATGGCCTGTTTAAGGGCCTGATTCAATCCCCCGATGAGTCTTCCCAGACGGAGTAACCTCGAAGTGAGCGAAAAAAGAGTGATGACAAAAATTTTTTGTCATCACTCTTTTTATTGCCACAAGAAGTGGGCAATTAGGCCGTCAACTTGCGCGTTTTCATGTAAAAAGCTGTGTTCACTAGTTAGAATATCGCCACTGATTAAGACTTGCCGATACCTGATGTTGTTGGGCAGTGCTTGTTTTAAGCCAAAAACGGTTGGCGAGGCGACTTCCAAATCACCACCGGTGCCAAAAACATCTCCGGCCAGATTAAGAATCGACAGACCGGCCGGCAATTGGCGCAATTGGGTTGTTAAAGCGGCCACGCGTTTTGGATCGGAAGTCTTTCCCAAGCCCGTGAACGGGCTGGCGATACCGACAAACTTTGCGACTTGCGGATACTCAGTTTTGCCAGTAATGGCAAGCAAGGTGTTCAGCGCGACGCCGCCACCCATGGAGTGGCCCACAAGATTCATCTGTCGCCAGTGATATTTGGCTTTCAAGGTCGCCAGGACCGGTAATAATTGGGCTTGTTCCCCGCGAAAGTTCTTGTTGTCGGCAAAAAGTACTTGAACCAGTGGGTTATCAGTTAGTTTGCCAGTTTGGGTGATTGTGAATTTGCCTGACTTGGAAACGTTGATTCTGAGTGCGCCATGAGCAATCTGAGCGCTTGCATACCGTTGCATCATCCCGTTGTAGGTCCAGGCATCGCCCCCATACCCCGCCAACAAGACTGTCGGAATGTTGCGGTGAGTAAATGTTTCATAGCCTAACAGATGGGTGCGCCATTGTAACTGGCCAAACCAAACCCCAAAGACCGCCACCACACCAAGAATTATGGCGATCAACCAATGTCGTAATCGCATGTGTCCCACCTCCATTAGGTTTTATTGTACCCGCAGACGATTAAACTGCATAAAAAAAGCCCTTGGGCAACCTGAAGAGGTAACTCAAGGACAAAGCAGCGGGCTTAGGCGGTTTGTTGTTTGCCTTCGCGGCCGAAGATGACCTGTAAGACGACAAGAACAATGTAGGCGATGAGCAAATAGCCCAGAATTGGACTGGTTTTCGTCCCAGTAGTGAACCAATATCGTTGCCAAGCCGCATTATTCATCACCCACATGAAGATGCCGCCGAAGATCAGGGTCAGGGTGTTGAGAATGGCGAAGAACCACAGATTACCATTTTCGTGATTGTGAACATAAATAATTGAAAATAGAATATTCCAAAGGCCCCAACCAATGAGTGCTGCGATGACGCCCCAATAAAGAATTGCTGCTACCATGAGATTCCCTCCTAATTATTCCTAGGTCAAGTTTAGCACGAATGAAAGCGGTTGGCACGTAATTTTGTGATTTCCTTAACGAGCGCCGCTAACCGAATTGTTATCGGTTAGAATTACATTGACGCGTTAGGGATAAATCGGTATTCTGATAGGGATGACGTTATGGAAAATAAAGGACTGAAATGATGGAAATTGAAAAAAATAACCGCATGAATTCTTTATTTGAATTCTACGGCGCCTTGCTGACTGATAAGCAACATAGCTATCTGGAACTTTACTATGGCGATGACTATTCTCTCGGTGAGATTGCGACCGAATTCGACGTCTCGCGCCAGGCAGTTTACGATAATATTCGCCGAACTGAGGCAAGTTTAGAGGCGTATGAAGCCAAGCTCCATTTGTACGCCAACTACCAAGCACAGAACCAGGCCGTCGATGCTTTGAGTCAATATATTCGAGGCCACTATGCGAGTGATATTGAACTGAATCAGTTGTTAGCTCGCGTAGCGGATCAGACGGCGCAATAAGATGAAAGAGGCAAATTATGGCATTTGAAGGATTATCTGAACGATTACAGAAAGCTTTTGCGGGATTACGCCGCAAGGGGAAAGTAACAGAAGATGACGTTAGGGAGGCCATGCGAGAAATCCGCTTAGCCCTCCTTGAAGCCGACGTGAATTTCGGCGTGGTCAAAGATTTCGTCAAAGATGTGCGGGAAAAGGCTGTTGGGGCAGAAGTACTCGACAGTTTAACGCCTGCACAGCAGATCATTAAGATTGTTAATGACGAATTAACGAAGACGATGGGGGAGACTGCAGTTCCCCTGAACAAATCACCCCATATCCCAACTGTCATTATGATGGCTGGTCTTCAAGGGGCCGGGAAAACGACCACGGTTGGGAAGTTATCCAAGTATCTGATGGATAACGATCACGCGCGTCCGTTGCTGATTGCAGCCGATGTCTATCGGCCTGCTGCGATTGAACAGTTGAAGACCATTGGGAATCAACTGAATGTGCCAGTCTTTGACATGGGCACCGATGTCGATCCGGTCGAAATTGTTCGCCAAGGGATGGCCCAAGCGGCGCTACAAAAGAATGATTACGTCATTATTGATACGGCTGGTCGTCTGCAGATTGATGATGCCTTGATGACTGAACTGGATAACATCAAGGCGTTAGCGCACCCTGATGAAATTCTCTTGGTTGTCGATAGTATGACCGGGCAAGCGGCAACTGATGTGGCGAAGGGCTTTAATGAACGCTTAGATATCACTGGGGTAGTCTTGACTAAACTTGATGGGGACACCCGTGGTGGGGCGGCGCTGTCGATTCGAGCTGTTACTGGTAAACCAATTAAGTTCGTTGGTCAGGGCGAAAAGATGGACGCACTTGATGTATTCTATCCAGACCGGATGGCCAATCGGATTCTGGGCATGGGTGACATGCTGACCCTGATTGACAAAGCCCAACAGAATTATGATGAGAAACAAGCCCAGGAAATGGCCGAGAAGATTCAGCAGAATTCCTTTGACTTCAATGACTTCCTCGATCAGATGGACCAGATTAGTAACATGGGCCCAATGGAAGACCTGCTCAAAATGATTCCTGGCTTGGCTAATAATCCCGCCGCTGCTAACATTCAGATGTCACCGAAGGATATTGGGCATATGAAGGCCATTGTTTATTCGATGACGCCAGCGGAACGGGTGAACCCAGACTTATTGAATCCTTCAAGGCGTCGACGGATTGCCGCTGGTTCAGGTCGTCCTGTGCCTGAAGTCAATCGCATGATCAAGCAATTTAATCAAAGCAAGAAAATGATGAACCAGATGAGCAAGGGGAACTTTGGCGGCATGGAAGGCATGTTCGGCAATGGAATCCAAGGGCGTCTGGGCAAAATGGCGATGAATTCGATGGTCCGCAAGCAGAAGAAAAACAAGAAAAAGCGGCTCAAGAACGCGAAAAACTTCAAATCCTAGGAAAATTTCAGGTTGTAAAGAAAAACCTCTTTACAGCGTCTTGAAATTTTGCTATGATGCTTAAGTTGAGAAATTAATAGGAGGTGGACATAAATGGCAGTTAAAATTCGTTTAAAGCGGATGGGTTCAAAGCGTAAGCCATTCTACCGGATTGTTGTTGCTGACTCACGTTTCCCACGTGATGGTCGTTTCATTGAATCCGTTGGTTATTACAACCCATTAACCGAACCAGTTGATTTAAAATTAGAAGAGGATTCAATTTTGGATTGGCTTCAAAAGGGTGCACAACCTTCTGATACAGTACGTAATTTGCTTTCAAGCAAGGGCATTATGCAAAAGTATCACGAAGCACGCTTCACTAAGAAATAGGTCTGACTCGTGGATATCGCAGCGCTGATTACAGCAATTGTGACCCCATTAGTTGACCACCCTGAAGCCATTCTCGTTTCAGCTCATGAAACTGATGATTATATGGCTTTTGACTTAACGGTGGCGCCCGACGATGTTGGACGAATTATCGGTAAGCAGGGCCGAGTTGTGCAAGCAATTCGGACATTAGTGTACAGTGTCAAGAGCCCGTATCCAAAGCGGGTCCGACTTAATATCGTGGATGCCCCGCATCCAGAATAGTCAGGAACTCGGGACGAAACTTCGGTTTTGCCCCGAGTTTTTTGTATGAATTGTGAAAGGAGCTATTATGCCTGAATACTATCATGTTGGTAAAATCGTCAACACCCATGGCATTCGAGGAGAAGTACGGGTCTTAGTGACCACCGACTTTCCTGAAGAGCGCTTCGCCGTTGGTAAGCAGCTCGTAGTGCTCACTAATCCAGCGACCACTGTGACGGTCAAATCGGTCCGCGAACATAAAGGGCTCACGATGTTGACCTTTGATGGGTACGACGACATCAATGCTGTTTTACCATTCAAAGGCCAAGAACTGGCCGTGACTGACGCCCAACTTCATCCACTGGATGAGGGGGAATATTATTATCGCGATATCATTGGCTTAACGGTCATTGATCAGAATAACGTTGAGCTTGGTCGAGTGAGTGAAATTCTCAGTCCTGGTCCCAATGACGTGTGGGTAATTCCGCGCAAAGGCAAATCTGATATCCTGTTACCATTCTTGAACAGTGTGGTGCAATCGATTGACCTGGAGACTAAAACCGCGCACGTGGACGTGCCAGAAGGGTTGATTGTTGATGCGGATTGATGTCTTAAGCCTTTTTCCCGATATGTTTGCCCCAATGACCCAAAGTGTGATTGGTAAAGCTTTGGAACGCGACTTACTCGACTTTAACGTGGTTGATTTTCGGCAATATAGTCACGATAAGCACATGCATGTCGATGACACACCTTACGGGGGTGGTGCCGGCATGTTATTGAAGCCAGAACCGATTTTTGAGGCGATGGATGAACTCAACGCTAATCACCCCGGACAAAAGCGGGTGATTCTGCTTGATCCAGCTGGTAAGCAATTTAATCAAGCCGCCGCCCGTGAGTTGGCTCATGAAGCGCATCTCGTCTTCATTTGTGGGCATTACGAAGGCTATGATGAACGAATTCGCACGTTAGTTACTGATGAATACTCATTGGGTGACTTCGTTTTGACTGGTGGCGAACTCGGCGCGATGATGATGACTGACGCGATTGCCCGGTTACTGCCGGGTGTGTTAGGCAATGACGAATCGGCCCACACTGATAGCTTCGAAAACGGGTTGTTGGAATATCCCCAATATACGCGTCCAGCGACTTACCGGGGGATGGATGTCCCTGAGGTCTTGCAAAATGGCAATCATCAGCTGATCAATCAGTGGCGCCTGAAAGAAAGCCTGCGCCGCACGTATCTGCGTCGGCCAGACTTGTTGGCAGCCTTGGATTTGACGAGTGAGGAACACAAGCTTCTGAATGAGGTTATTGCCGAAATTAAAAATGAGTAATTCCCAAAAAGCCGTTGGCAAGCGCCTGATAGTATGCTAAACTAAACAACTGTGATACGTCACATAACAACGATATTCCGCTGTTCGGGAAGATTATGAATGTCGGCAAAAGGAGAACCGATTGATGAATCCATTAATCCAAGAAATTACCAAGTCTCAATTACGTTCAGATATCCCTGACTTCCGCCCTGGGGACACCGTCCGTGTCCACGCCCGGATCGTCGAAGGCGACCGCGAACGTATCCAGATCTTTGAAGGTGTTGTCATCAAGCGCCGTGGCGTTGGTGTCAGCGCAACTTACACTGTTCGTAAGATTTCTAGCGGTGTTGGTGTGGAACGGACATTCCCATTACACACTCCTCGTGTTGAACAAATCGAAGTGACACGTCATGGTCAAGTTCGTCGTGCGAAGTTGTACTACTTACGTGCATTACGTGGTAAGGCTGCTCGTATTAAAGAAAAGCGTCGTTAATACCACCTTTGAAACCTTGAGAAATCAGGGTTTCTTTTTTTGCCATTTTAATTAAACCGCTTGCGTTTCGAGGGTAAATCCGTTAGGGTTGATAAGTTGTGAAAAATCACAAGCCGGGATTTCAAGTGGCCTCTGGTCGCTTCGAAATCGAATTCTGACACTGATGACCGACCAATAGGTGGGGTTCTCACGTGCAACAAAAAGGGTGAACTGATATCGATACACGGATCTATGTTGTATACTATGCCTATGGGGCTGATTATCATATGCTCAAGGCTTTCCGAACGAATGCTCGTGCGGAAGAGTATGTGCGTATGCTCCAATCGGCACCATTTCCAAATCAAAATCCCGATGGCTACTATGTGTCAGCCATCGATCTGAGTTAGGAGTTTTATCATGGCAGAACAACCAAAAGAACGTATTGACCGTATTAATGAATTGGCGCGTAAGGATAAAGAATTCGGCTTAACTGACGAAGAAAAGGCCGAACGGCAAGCATTACGTGAAGCCTATTTAAAAGATTTCCGGGCTGGTTTTCGCCAAACTGTTGAACAAACCCAGTACTTTGACAAAAAAGGTAACGAAGTCACACCAGAGAAGCTGCGCAAAGTTCAGCGAGAACATGGCTGGCGTGAAGATTAGGCTTTTTTTTAGCCAGACAATTCTGTACAATGTTAATCGAAGCACAAAGGAGGTATGACGATGGGCTGGCTAGCTTTAGGCTTAGTAATCGGTTTGATTATCGGGTTAATCGGGGGCTTTTTCGGCGCCCGGGCCTACATGAAGCGTTATTTCCAAGATAATCCACCATTGAACGAAGAAATGCTGCGCACCCTGATGATGCAATCAGGACAAACACCATCTGCAAAGAAAATGAACCAGATGATGGCCAAAATGAAACAAGCACAAAAGAGCGCTAAATAATTGCACCAAAAAGCGTCAAGCCGTTGAGGCCTGGCGCTTTTTGATTTTTAGTCAAGATTTTTATTTGGTAAGCTGGGCGCGTACCATTGCCACACTGATTGCGCGAATGCTTTGGGTAGGTAATTAACGCGGACAATTTGATTGCTATTACCATGGCGAACATTGATGACGACGTGGGCAAATTGATGCCGAAGGAGAACCGGTTGCCGTATTTCTACTGATTGAATCTTGGCCTTAGGAATGAGGTAACGGGTGCGCCCAAAGAGATGGCCGACCTGCGCAACAAGTAGCGTGTCAGACATTCCCATTTGGCCTTGGCGGGCGGCGTAGCGTCCAAGCCCACCAGCAATCACCAACCAGATGAACGCCAACAGCCACCAAATCGGGGCGTGCCACTGGCCCGTGACGGCAAAAAGTAAGCCGATGACAACGGCATTGCCTAAGATGACATTTCGGGCGTAGCGCCACCGAGTGCGAGGCGGGACAAGTGTGACAGCGGGCGATGGTTGTGGGACCCAATCGACAAAGCGCTTGATGGTCGGTAGCGCGACTGGCGTCTTAATGACAGGGATTAAGACCAGATCTTTATCTTGTTCATCAGCAGCCGCATTAGAAGCCGTCAGGGCTTGGATGGTGGTAATTTTCAATCCTTGCCGCAGGACGTTTTGGCTGAAGCGTAAGGCTTGAATCTTTGAAGTGGCCACCGAGACTTGGTTCCGCTGGAAGAAGCCGCGTTCAGTCACTAACTGATGATCGGTTTGTTGTAGCGTGAAATGATAATAGCGTTGAATTTCCCGTAGAAACGAAATCAGTAGGCCGAAAAGTAGCAGCAAAATGCCTAATCCCACAATGACGACTGTGCCCAACATCAGCAGTTGTGCTTGAGCTTGGGTGAACCAGGTCTTTGGCAATAAGTCGTCAAGGCGACCGAAGAGCCAAAAGATTGCCGCCAGAATTGGGAAAATTCCTAGGGAAGTGAGGGCGTACTGGGTGAGATCACTCGCGTTAATTTGATAACTCAGGTCGTTTTGCACTTCCACAGACTGCGAAGTGGTGGGGACAGCCAATTGGGCGAGGACACTTTCCGGGACGCCGGGTAATACAGCTTCTGGCGTACTGCCTTCGTGACCAGAGGTTTCAATTTGAAGTTCGAGCACGTGTAATGGTTTGAAGAAGAACCATTGACGTTGCTGAATGGTTTGAATGTTGTGCCGCGGAATATGACTCGTCTTCTTGGCAATCAGGCCACGCTGGATCGTAATGGTATCAGGAGTAATCTGGTAGCGAAAGAAGAACCACCGCCACACTGCGATTGCAAGCGTCACAAGAATTTCGCCACCGATGACGATTGTGGTGACGTTCCATTGGCCCTTGAGCAATGAATTCGAAAGCCCGATTAAGAATACAAATCCAAGCTGTCTCAACACGGCAGCAGAAAAAACCAGAATAGAGATGGGATGTAATCTACTCATCGCGCGCCTCCTGGGCCAACTTGAGCAGTTGGTCGCGTAATTGGTCGGCAACAGTTGGTTCGATCCCATCAATGGTGTGGCTAGTGGAGGCCGTTTCAATCGTCACGGCCTGCAGATGCTGCCATTGCAGTAAGGGCCCAGCGGTCAAGGTCACATTCTGAATTCGAGAGATCGGAACCGCTTCGAATTTACGCGTGAAAAATCCAGACTGGATCTCTAACGCCAGGGTTGACAACTGATAACGGGTAAACCGATACCGGTATGGAATACTAATCAACATCCCCAAACTAATAATGATGGTCAGACCGATAGCCACAATCGTTAGCCATGGCCACCAATGCCAGCGAGGAACCAAGAAACCAATCAGCCCCGTGATGCCGCTAAGCACCAGTAGCCAAATCACCGCACTAATGAGCCAAATCCACTGAATCCGTTTTGGCAACGCTTCACCCATTATTACCACTCCTTTTTCATTTGATTGCCATTATACCGGTTACATCAAAAGGTTGCGAATAAAACTGATTTCGCACCATTAAATACCTTGAGGACGGTCTGTTGGTTTACTAACGATTAAAAATAAATTATAATTTTCTCATTGCGAAAGGAGCGTGAAAATACAGATGAGTATTTTCAAAAAACTCGGCTGGTACTTCAAAGCCCAACAACGACGATATATTTTTGGTATTTTGGCCTTAGTGCTAGTAGCTTTGGTGAATTTAATCCCACCAAAAATAATCGGGAATTTAGTCGATGCCATGTCGAAGCAAACGCTCACGAGTACTCAACTTTGGGTTTGGTTGGGCTTGTTAATTGCGTCTGGAATTGGACAGTACATTTTCCGCTTTGGCTGGCGTGTCGCCATCTGGGGCGGGGCGGCTCAACTGGAAAAAACGCTTCGAACCCGTTTGTTTTGGCACTTCATGAAGATGGACGCCACCTTCTATCAAAAACATCGGACCGGTGACTTAATGGCCCACGCGACCAATGACCTGAATGCGATTCAGAATGTGGCCGGAGCTGGTATCTTGACCTTATTTGATTCATTCATTACCGGCGGCACGACGATTATCGCGATGATGGTCTTTGTTGACTGGCGCCTGACATTGCTCGCTTTGTTGCCAATGCCACTGCTCACAGTGATGGCAAGAAAACTTGGAATGCGCCTGCATTCGGCTTTTGCTGAATCTCAGGCAGCCTTTTCACGCCTGAATGACAAAACACAAGAAAGTGTCAGTGGCGTTAAGGTCATTAAGACTTTTGGTCAAGAGGCTGCTGATGTTGACGACTTCAATCAGATTGTCGACAAGACGATCACGATTAATAAACGCGTGAACTTCTTAGATGCCCTGTTTGATCCAATCACCAGCCTCATCATGGGCTTAACCTACTTAGTCACCATTATTTATGGCGGCTGGCTGGTACAGAGCCAACAAATTTCAATTGGCCAGTTGATTTCATTCATCACGTATGTGGCTGCCTTAGTTTGGCCAATGTTTGCCATCGGTCGATTGTTCAACATCCTGGAACGCGGGAATGCGAGTTATGACCGGGTCATGAGTTTGCTGAATGAGCAGAGTGCGATTGTTGAACCACAGGCGGCTGTTACCACCCCTGCCAAAGGCGATATTGAATATCGCTTGGATCAATTCAGTTATCCTGATGCCGAAGCGTCAGCCTTGGTCCACGTGCACTTTCGTCTGGCTGCCGGCCAAACTTTAGGCATTGTCGGCAAGGTCGGGGCGGGGAAGAGTACGATTTTTAAACTATTGATGCGGGAATTTGACCAATACCGTGGATCAATCCGCTTTGGCGGGCATGACATTCGCGACTACACATTGGATGCATTACTCGGTTCAATTGGGTATGTTCCGCAAGATAATTTCTTATTCTCTACTTCAGTCGGTAATAACATTCGTTTCTCTGCCTATGACCAGGGGCAAGAAGCCATTGAGGCAGCAGCTAAAGAAAGTGCCGTCCACGATGATATTTTGAACTTTACTGAAGGTTACGCAACTTTAGTCGGGGAAAAAGGCGTTAGTTTATCCGGTGGTCAAAAGCAGCGATTGTCAATTGCCCGGGCAGTCATCACGGAACCAGAACTCTTGATTCTAGACGATGCCTTATCTGCCGTCGACGCTAAGACCGAAGCCGAAATTCTAGCCCACTTACATGAGACCCGTAAGGACAAAACCACTATGATTGCTGCACATCGCCTGAGTTCAGTGATGGAAGCCGACGAAATTATTGTGGTGGATGATGGGCGGATTATTGAACGTGGGACACATGCGGAGTTATTGGCCTTGAACGGATGGTATGCCGACATGTGGGATAAACAACAACTTGAAGCGCAAGGAGGGCTGGATTAATGGCGAAAAATGAATCAGCTTGGAGTCAAAGTATTCCAATGAAGCAGCAATTCAAAATCATGCGCCGTTTGATGACTTACACCAAGCCTTACAAAGTGCAATTTATCGGGGCCTTTGTGGCTGCGGCTGCTCTAGCCATCATTAATGTGCTGCTACCACAAATCTTGCAGTATTTTGTTGATCACTATTTGAGTAAGTTGGATGCAACGGTCGCTGTCATTTTAGGTGTTGCGGCGCTCTATGCCTTAGGGACCCTCTTGAAAGCACTCAGCCAATTCTTCCAATCATTCTTATTTATGATGGGCTCAGAACGTGGCCTTGAAGATGTCCGCCGGAAGCTATTTTCGAAGTTACATCAGTTGGGGATGCGTTACTTTGACCAAACACCAGCTGGCTCAATTGTTTCGCGGGTGACAAATGACACGATGACCCTGGCGGATTTCTGGAATGTGATTCTGTCGGTGGTAGTCGGGCTGTTCTCCGTGGTTTCAAGCTTCTGGATTATGTTGGCCACAGATGCTGCGAGCGCTTGGTTGGTGCTGGCTTTCTTACCGGTCTTGTTGCTGGTGATTTGGTACTATAGCACGTTCAGTTCCCGGGTCTATCGGCAAATGCGGTCAAAATTGTCGGCTTTAAATACGCAACTCAACGAATCGATTGAAGGAATTCAAATTATTCAGCAATTCCGTCAGGAGAAACGCATTAGTGATGAATTTGAACAAACCAACCAGGCCTATTTAGATACCCGTAAAGCGATGATCAAGACCAACAGTCTTTTACTCTCGCCGATCATCAATCTGTTGTACACCTTTGCTTTGGTCGGTGTGCTGTATGGATTTGGCCAGAATTCAATGAAACATTATGTCGCTGCCGGGATGGTGTACGCTTTTACCACGTATGTGTCGAATTTCTTTAATCCGATGACGAATATGATGGATAGCTTGTCTTCGTTGCAGGATGGGGTTGTGGCGGGTAGTCGGATTTTCCGCATTTTGGATGATGACGAATATGCTCCTAAGCAGAATCCAGATGCCCATGCCGTGATTTCACAAGGCAAAATTGAATTTAAACACGTTAGCTTTGCATACGATGGCGAAAACGAAATTCTCCACGACATCAGTTTTGTTGCCAATCCGGGTGAGACTGTGGCGCTCGTTGGTCACACTGGGTCTGGGAAGAGTTCGATTATTAACGTGATGATGCGCTTTTACGAATTTGGTCAGGGGCAAATTCTCATCGATGACCAGGATATTCGCGATTTTGACCTCGCCGATTTACGCAAAAAACTTGGATTGGTGTTGCAAGACGCGTTCATGTTCTATGGTGACATTAGCAGTAACATCCGGCTCTTCAATGATGCAATCACTGATGAGCAAGTTCAAGAAGCCGCTAAGTTCGTGCAAGCGGATGAATTTATTGAGAAGCTACCGGGCAAATACCATGCCAAAGTGATTGAATCTGGGAGCCAGTTCTCATCGGGGCAGCGGCAACTGCTGTCTTTTGCCCGGACGGTGGTGACCAACCCCAAAGTCCTGGTTCTGGATGAAGCAACGGCTAATATTGATACAGAAACCGAAGCAATGATTCAAGAGGGGCTGAAGCGTTTGCGGTCCGGACGGACGACAATTGCGATTGCACATCGTCTGTCGACCATTAAAGATGCTGATTTGATTCTAGTGCTCGATAACGGTCGGGTCATAGAGCGGGGGACCCATGAATCACTTGTGGCCTTAGGCGGACAATATGCCGATATGTATCACCTACAAGAAAGCGGGCATTTGACGCCGGCAGAGTAAGTTCATGATTTTTTGGAAGGATTGTAGAAATGTCACTGTGGAAAAAAATGACCGTCAAACCTGATTTGACGAAAACGCTCAATGCGGATCATCAGTTAGCGCGGACGCTAAACACCCGCGACTTGATTGCATTAGGCATTGGTGCTGTGATTGGCACGGGGATTTTCATTTTGCCAGGCACTGTCGCGGCGACAACGAGTGGCCCTGCGGTAATGGTGTCATTTGTGTTAGCAGCAATTGTTTGTTCATTGGCGGCAATGTGTTATGCCGAGTTCGCGTCAACCTTGCCAGTGGCTGGGTCGGCGTATGCGTTTGGGAATGTTGTCTTCGGCCAAGTGTTTGGCTGGATTATCGGCTGGGCCTTGATTTTGGAATATATGTTAGCCGTAGCGGCAGTTTCGACAAGTTTTGCGGCGTATTTTGCGAGCTTTGTGGCTGGCTTTGGCTGGCAGATGCCAGCCAGTATTGCAGGTTCTTTTGATCCGGCAGGAGGGCACTATGTAAACTTGCTTGCGGTGTTAGTTGTCGCCCTGATTGGCTGGCTCTTACATCGCGGGTTGCAAAGTTCAATGGCGATTAATCGCATCATGGTCGTGGTTAAAATTGTGATTATTCTATTGTTTATTGGCGTGGGGCTTTTTTATGTCCAACCAGCTAATTGGCGGCCGTTTAGTCCGTTTGGGACCAAAGGGATTGTGGCTGGGGCGTCACTGGTATTCTTCGCGTATTTAGGCTTTGACGCGGTTTCCGCATCAGCCCCAGAAGTCATTGACCCCCAGAAGAATTTGCCTCGCGGAATTATCGGTACCCTGATCATTGCTACCATCCTCTACGTCTTGGTAGCCATTGTGCTAACTGGCATGGTGAGCTACACCAAATTAAATGTCGCCGATCCAGTGGCCTTTGCCTTGAATCTTGTTCATCAACGGTGGATTGGTGGTGTCATCTCGATTGGCGCGCTGGCGGGGATGTTCACAATGATGGTGACCATGATTTACAGTTCCTCCCGCTTGGTTTACGCCATTGGCCGGGATGGTCTGCTGCCTCGGTGGTTTGGACAGGTTAATCACCAATTGCCGCAAAATGCGCTGTGGACGGTGACAGTGATTATTGCTCTGATGGGTGGCTTTGTCCCACTGACGCAGTTGGTCAACTTGGTCAACATTGGCACATTGGTGGCGTTTGCCTTTGTTTCAATTGGCATCATTCCCTTGCGCCGGCATGAGACCTTAGAAAATAAAGGCTTTAAGGTGCCAGGCTATCCGGTGGTGCCAATTTTGTCCTTTGTTTTCTGCTTGGCTTTAATGAGTCAATTGAGTCTTGAAACCTGGGTCATGAGCGGTATGTGGTTTGCCTTTGGCTTGATTATTTATTTTGCTTACGGCTTCAGACATGCAAGTCAAGATTTGAAATAAATAAAAAGCGCGTTGCCTCTTGGCAACGCGCTTTTTATTTGACCTTACCTTGATTCTTTTCGGCCAAGTATTTTTCTTCGTTTGGGATGTACTTAAAGTTGGGATCAATTTGTTTGTCAATTGCGTCAAACGCATGCTGCATTTGTTCACCAATCTGCGCCATAGCGGCATCGTCGAGTTTTCCGGTCGGAACGGCGATAGGTTCACCGAAACGAACGGTGATGCGGCGGCGTAGGAACAATTGTGAGAACTTCAATGGGCCTTGGTAAACCGCTGGCACAATCGGTACTTTGGCTAGTTTGGCGATTAAGGTCGCACCACCTTTTAAATCATTGGAGTATCGCGAACCGGAAGGGAAGACAATGATCCCCAAATCGTCATTTTTAATCATGCGGACTGGTGCTTTGATGACACTTGGACCCGGGTTGGCCCGATCGACAGGAAAGGCGTGCATGTGCACAAGAATCCAACGGATGAACCAATTGTTGAATAGCTCTTCTTTGGCCATGAACCCGAATTTGCGAGGGGCGCCGGCAAGCGCAAAGAATACCGGGTCCCACCAGGTGCGGTGCGGGCCAACCAAGACGTAGGGCCCGTCAGGTAAATTCTCTTTACCTTCATAATGCGTATTGCCGTTAATCAGTAACACGAAAAAGCGGACGAGTCCGCGGAGCACGGAATAAAACATGGCACGGCTTCTTTCTATATAGATTCAACATGTGCTAAATTATACCATACAGGGTTTCGTCCCAAACACATTTTTCCGAGGTGGCATATGAATTTGTTGAAACCAGGCGAGCGAGTCGACCAGTTAAATTCTCGAGGCGTCAAGATCATTCAAAGTGATCATGTGTTTGCGTTCTCTCTTGATGCGGTTTTGCTGGCGGCATTTGCGCAAGTGAAACGCCATTCTCGGGTCGTAGACTTAGCAGCCGGCAATGGTGCAGTGGGCCTGTTCGTCGCGCCTAGGACGGATGCGCCAGTGACGCTTGTGGAATTACAACCTACGTTGGCCGACATGGCCAAAAGGAGCGTTACCTTGAATGAATTTAAACACGTTGAAGTCTTAACTACGGATTTAGCGAATACGCCAGATTACGTTGCCAAAGATAGCGTCGATGTGGTGACCTGTAATCCACCCTATTTCAAAGTCAGCCCGCAAAGTGAAACTAATCCCAACCAGCATCTTGCACTTGCTCGCCACGAGTTAACCACAGATTTTGAGACCGTCTGTCGCGTGAGTGCCGATTTGTTGAAATATCAGGGCAAGCTGTTCTTGGTGCATCGACCCGACCGGCTTGCAGAGTTGCTTTCGACTTTAAATGCACATCAACTGGCACCTAAGAGGATTCGGTTTGTCCATCCCAAGGCTGACCGCGAAGCCAATATGGTGCTAATTGAGGCGATTAAGGCTGGTAAGCCTGACGGTATTCGCATTATGCCGCCAGTGGTTGTTTATACCGAGGATAATCAATATATGACAGAGGTGGCGCAGTTACTTGGCAAATGAGTATTATTTCTATGTCCTTTTATGCGCAGATGGGACGTTCTACGGCGGCTTCACAAATGACGTCTCCGCTCGTGTGGCCACTCATAATGCTGGTAAAGGAGCAAAGTATACGAAAACGCGTCGGCCTGTGCGGCTACTCTATCATGAAGCGTTTGCGACTAAGCATGATGCGTTATCGGCAGAGTGGGCGTTTAAGCACCAGAGTCGCGCCCAAAAAGAGCAGTTTCTGGCTGCGCACAAAGTTAGCTGGCAAGGCTTGAAAAAATAATCAAGATTCTGTATACTGGTTCAAGTGCGAATGCACAAACCACATTGATTACCAATCGTGAGCGGGGTGCTCATCTGAGTCTACTTGCGAGTTGACGTAATCAAGAGGAAAAAACCCATATTGGAGGAACTATATCATGGCAGTTTTAAGCATGAAACAGCTTTTAGAAGCTGGTGTCCACTTCGGTCACCAAACCCGTCGTTGGAACCCTAAGATGAAGCCATTCATCTTTACAGAACGTAACGGCATCTACATCATTGACTTACAAAAGACGGTCAAGATGATTGATGATGCTTACAACTTTGTGAAAGACGAAGCGCAAGACGATGGTGTCTTCTTATTCGTTGGGACAAAGAAGCAAGCCCAAGATGCTATTGCTGAAGAATCAACCCGTGCCGGTCAATACTTCGTTAACCATCGTTGGTTAGGTGGGACTTTGACTAACTGGAACACAATCCAAACTCGGATCAAGCGTTTGAAGGACATCAAGAAGATGGCTGAAGACGGCACATTTGAAAAGCTCCCTAAGAAAGAAGTCGCTTTGCTTAAGAAGCAAGAAGAAAAGCTGACCAAGTTCTTGGGTGGGATCGAAGATATGCCTCGGATTCCAGACGTAATGTTCATCGTTGATCCTCGTAAGGAAAAGATTGCTGTTCAAGAAGCACACAAGTTGAACATTCCAATCGTTGCGATGGTTGATACGAACTCTGATCCTGATGATATTGATGTTATCATCCCTTCAAACGATGACGCGATTCGTGCCGTTCGTTTGATTACTGCTAAGATGGCTGACGCAGTCATCGAAGGCCGCCAGGGTGAAGACCAAGTCGAAGATCAAGTTGCAGACAATGCACAATCATCAGACTCAATCGAAGACATTGTTGAAGCCGTTGAAGGCGACAACACTGACGCTGAATAATAATAATTAAATAAGCTGTCTGGAGGTTTCGCGCATACTGCAAGATCTGCAGGCAGCTTTTTATAACCAGGGAGGAAATACGTTATGGCAGTTACTGCTGCGCAAGTTAAAGAATTACGTGATCGCACACAAGTTGGGATGATGGACGCTAAGAAGGCCCTCGTTGCTGCAGAAGGCGACATGGAAAAAGCCATCGACGTTTTACGCGAAAAAGGTTTAGCTAAGGCTGCCAAAAAGGCCGGCAATATTGCGGCTGAAGGTTTAGCTGAAGTTGCAATCAACGGTAACACCGCTGCTGTAGTCGAAGTCAATGCAGAAACTGACTTCGTTGCGTCTAACGAAAAGTTCACCAACTTTGTTGACCAAGTGGCTGACACAGTTGCCAAGAACAAGCCTGCAGATATGGACGCTGCTTTGGCTTTGACCTTAGACGATGGCGAAACCATTGACGAATCACAAAAGGCATTAACCGCTGTTATTGGTGAAAAGATTAGCTTCCGTCGGTTCTCCGTTGTTGAGAAGACAGATGCTGATGTTTTCGGCAAGTACTTGCATAACGGTGGCCAAATCGCTGTGTTGGTCACACTTGAAGGTGCTGACGAAGAGACTGCTCGCGACGTGGCAATGCACGTGGCCGCAATCAATCCTAAGTACTTAAGCCGTGAAGAAGTTCCAGCTGACGTGCTCGAACACGAAAAAGCGGTCTTTACTGAAGAAACCAAGAACGAAGGCAAGCCTGAAAAGATCATTCCTAAGATTGTTGAAGGTCGGGTTAACAAGTTCCTGAGCGAAATTTCATTGGTTGACCAAGATTTCGTCAAGGATTCTGATCAAACCGTTGCCCAATACGTCGCAAGCAAGGGTGGCAAGCTTAAGGGCTTTGTTCGCTTTGAAGTCGGCGAAGGCATCGAGAAGAAGACTAACGACTTTGCTGAAGAAGTTATGAGTCAAATCAAAGACTAGTTCATTAAGCGTCGTACGATTGCTATTTGCCGTCGCTGCGACGCTTTTTTTGCGGCCATTTTGACCGTAAACTCTAATTAAGCCCCAACGCATCGGCTTTTTATGGTAAAATGACACCAAACCAACGGAGGGAAAAACTAATGGTCAAGTATAACCGAATCGTTTTAAAAGTCAGTGGCGAGGCCCTTGCAGGGGAGGCCGGTTTCGGCATCAATCCACCAGTGATTGCCTCAGTCGCTAAAGAAATTAAGGCTGTGCACGACCTTGGCGTTCAAATCGCAATCGTCGTCGGCGGTGGTAACATTTGGCGAGGCCAAATCGGCGCTGAAATGGGCATGGAACGCGCCCAAGCAGATTACATGGGTATGTTGGCAACAGTCATGAACGCGTTAGCCTTACAAGATAGCCTAGAAAGTTTGGACGTGCCAACTCGGGTCCAAACCTCAATTGAAATGCGACAAATTGCCGAACCATACATTCGCCGCAAGGCTGTCCGCGACCTTGAAAAGGGTCGGGTCGTGATTTTTGCTGCTGGGACGGGTAATCCATACTTTAGTACCGACACAACTGCAGCTTTACGCGCGGCAGAAATCAACGCTGACGTCATTTTGATGGCCAAAAATAATGTCGACGGGGTGTATTCAGCCGATCCAAATAAAGACGCTGATGCGAAAAAGTTTGATTCTTTAACCCACCTCGATATTATTAATAAGGATCTGAAGGTCATGGATACCACAGCTAGTTCATTGTCGATGGACAATGACATTCCGCTGGTTGTCTTTAACTTAAATGAACCAAACAATATCAAACGTGTTGTCGAGGGTGAAAACATCGGCACCACAATCCGAGGGAGAGAATAAAGAATGGCAAACGAAACCATTGAACACGCCAAGCAAACCATGATTAAGACTGAAGAAGCCTTATCACGGGAACTTGGTAACATCCGGGCTGGCCGGGCTAATGGTAGTCTGTTGAACCGGATTACGGTAGACTATTACGGTGCGCCCACTCCATTGAACCAACTTGCTGCCATTACCGTACCTGAAGCTCGCGTGCTAATGGTGACCCCATATGATAAAGGGGCCCTCAAAGACATTGAAGCAGCCATCAACATGAGCGACTTGGGGATTAATCCTGCGAATGACGGCTCTGTGATTCGCTTGGTAATTCCTCAACTGACTGGTGAACGCCGTAAGGAATTGGCTAAAGAAGTCGGTAAGTACGCCGAAAATGCCAAAATTGCGGTTCGTAACATCCGTCGTGATGCCTTAGATTCTTTGAAGAAGCAGCAAAAAGCTGCCGAAATCACTGAAGATGAATTGCACAAGTTCGAAAAAGACGTCCAAAAGGTGACGGATGATGCCACCAAGCGGATTGATGAAATTGCTGCCGCCAAAGAAAAAGAAATTACTGAAGGCTAGATCATTTGTGGTCTAATTGCCACAGCTAGCCTCACAACGGAATACGGCCACTGGCGAGACGCAGGTTTTGCCACTGGCCGTATTTTATTTTTGGATGAAATCGCAGCCGAACTTTTGTCAAGTTGGCTTTTCTGCTACAATCAGAAAAGATTATAAATTGAGGAGGGGAATTTGTGTTTTCGAATAAGAAAGCCACTCCGGAACTAAATCCAGATTTAATTCCCAACCATATTGCCATTATCATGGACGGTAATGGCCGCTGGGCAAAAAAGCGCTTCTTGCCGCGAGTCGCTGGACATAAGCAGGGGATGGAAAACGTTAAGACGATCACCAAGGCCGCCAGTCGGCTGGGAGTCAAGGTTTTAACACTCTATGCCTTTTCAACGGAGAATTGGAAACGGCCCACTGAGGAAGTGGGTTATATCATGCGGCTTCCGGTTGATTTCTTCGATACCTTTATGCCGGAATTGATTGAAGAAAATGTCCGGGTCCAGGTCATGGGTTACTTAGATGATCTGCCTGATGCGACGCGGGAAGCGGCCATTAATGCGATGACCAAAACTGCGCAGAATACCGGGATGATCTTAAACTTTGCCCTAAATTACGGCAGCCGTAACGAGATTTTAGATGCCACCAAACAGCTGGCACAACAGGTTGCTAACGACGAGTTAACCCTCGATGCCATTGATGAGACGGCTTTTGAGCAAGCGCTGATGACGGCACCACTAGGTAAGTTAGCGAATCCTGATTTGCTCATTCGGACGAGCGGTGAACAGCGAATCTCGAATTTCTTGCTGTGGCAAATTGCATACAGTGAGTTTGTGTTTACAGATACTTATTGGCCAGATTACACGCCAGAATCGCTTGAGGCGGACATCTTGACCTATCAAATGCGTGACCGTCGATTTGGCGGATTGAAATAGCGGAGGAATTTAACATGAGACAACGAGTGATCACGGCGGTTATCGCCTTAATAATCTTTATCCCCATCTTGATTGCAGGCGGTATCTGGCTGGAATTGGCGTCATTAGGGCTTGCCCTGATTGCCCTTTCAGAAGTGTTCATTATGCGTAAACGAATTATCGTGTCAACTGAGTTCTTAGTGGCAGCACTAGGTGTGGTTTTCATTGTTCTACCTGAGAGCTTTTGGAACTGGTTACCCAGCCATTTGGATCGGTTAGACGTTGTCTACTTGGTCGTGGCGGTCTTGCTCCTCGTGACGGTTGCCACTCGCAATCGGACCACCTACGATGATGCCGGCATCAGCACCTTATCGATGATTTATATTGGCGTTGGGTTTCACGCTTTGACGACTGTCCGAAATGATGGTGGTTTAGACACCCTGTTCTTCGTCTTGTTGATTGTTTGGCTCACCGATAGTGGGGCATACATGGTCGGACGGGCCATCGGCAAACACAAATTGTGGCCGGCTATCAGTCCCAACAAGACATGGGAAGGCAGCATTGGCGGTAACATTGCAGCCTTAATTTTTGCCGCAATTTACTTACAATTCTTCCCCCAATACTATGGCTTCTGGCCAATGATGGCCTTGACGCTGGTCTTGAGTGTGATCGGACAATTAGGTGATCTGATTGAATCTGCCTTAAAACGGTATTACGACGTCAAAGATTCCGGTAAGATTCTTCCTGGTCACGGTGGCATTCTTGATCGCTTTGACAGCTTATTGCTTGTGTTACCAATGCTACACATTGCTGGGGTATTGTAACCTGAAAGTGAGGGTCTTATGACTGCTGTTATAACCTTTATTATTGTCTTTGGGATTTTAGTGTTCGTCCATGAATTTGGACATTATTTCTTTGCTAAACGCTCGGGCATCTTGGTTCGTGAGTTCTCGATTGGCATGGGGCCCAAGCTATTGGCCTTTCGGCGAAACAATACGACCTATACATTGCGGTTGTTACCGCTAGGTGGTTATGTGCGGATGGCCGGATGGCAAGATGAAGAAGATGACATTAAGCCAGGCACGCAGCTGACTGTCGAAACGAACGCAAACGGCAATGTGACCCGGATTAACATCTCTGATCGGGTGACGTTGCAGGGTGGGATTCCCGTACAAGTCAGTGAAGTTGATTTAGAGAAGAACTTGACCATTGTCGGTTACGAAAATGGCGATGAATCTGAACTTAAAACTTGGCATGTTGACCACGATGCCACCATCATTGAGCCCGATGGTACAGAAGTCGTGATTGCACCAGACGATGTCCAGTTTCAAAACGCGAATATTTTCAAACGGATGCTTGTGAACTTTGCTGGGCCGATGAATAACTTCATCCTAGCCATCATTGCCTTCTTCATCGTTGGGCTGATGGCTGGAACACCCAAGGTTGACACAACCCAAGTCCAAACTGTCAGTGACAGTCCGGCCGCGAAGGTGTTACCGAAAGATACCACGATTACAGCCATTAATGGCAAGAAAATGAGTAACTATAATGATATTTTGACCTATCTGGGTAAAAATAAAACCAAGCCAGTGCAAGTGGCCACCACGGCTAAAACCGTGACAATCAAACCCGATAAAGCTGGTAAGATTGGCATCACCCCAGCCATGGATCATAGTCTTGGCAGTGCGATTCAATATGGCTTCACCCAAACGTGGTCCATTGCCACCCGAATTTTGACCACCTTAAAGAGTCTGGTCACTGGTGGCTTCTCCCTAAACAAGCTAGCTGGGCCAGTTGGCATCTATACAATGACCAGTCAAGCAGCCAACCAAGGAATTGTGACCATCATCTGGTTCCTCGGCATGTTGAGCTTGAACCTTGGCATTGTCAACCTGGTCCCCATTCCGATGCTGGATGGGGGCAAACTGCTCATGAACCTCATCGAGCTCGTCCGCGGCAAGCCAATGGCGCGTGATAAAGAGGGGATTATTACGCTCATCGGCGTCGGTATCATGGTCGTACTCATGATTGCCGTGACAATCAACGATATTATGCGATATTTCTAATTTTGTAATTATTTGGAGGCAGTAGTTAATGCGACAATCTCGGATGTTTATTCCTACAGAAAAAGAAGTTCCAAATTCGGCCGAGGCTAAGTCTCATCAAATGATGTTACGTTCTGGCTTCATGCGCCAAGTGAGTGCGGGGGTTTACGCGTACTTACCTTTGGCCCAGCGTGTTCTGGATAAGATCGAAGCCATTATTGATGATGAAATGAACACGATTGAAGCCGTCAAGATGACAATGCCGGCTTTAATTCCAGCTGAACTTTGGCGAGAAACCGGGCGTTATGACACGTATGGTGACAATCTCTTTAAGCTCAAAGACCGCCATGATCGTGACTTTGTTCTTGGCCCAACCCATGAAGAGACCTTTACCGATCTGATTCGTAATGAATTGCGGTCATATAAGCGGATGCCATTGGTCTTGTATCAAATTCAAGAGAAGTTTCGTGATGAAGATCGTCCCCGCTACGGCTTGCTGCGCGGTCGCGAATTTATTATGCAAGACGCGTATTCTTTCACAGCCAATGAGGAAGATTTGGATAAGGTCTATAACCAAATGGAGAAGGCCTACACCAATATCTTTAATCGATTAGGCTTAGATTTTCGGGCAATCATCGGTGATGGTGGCGCCATGGGTGGTAAAGATAGCAAGGAATTTTCTGCGATTGCTTCTATCGGTGAAGACACGATTGTTTACTCGGACACTTCTGACTATGCGGCAAACCTTGAGATGGCGACCTCAATGACGCTGCCAATCTTGACGCATGAACCAGCTGCCGACCTGGAAACAGTTGACACTGGGGATGCCAAGACCATCGATGAAGTTGCTGCCCGGCTTGATGTTTCACCAGAGAAGATTATCAAGTCAGTGCTCTTTATCGCTGACAGTGCACCCGTTTTAGCGTTGGTCCGCGGAGACTATGACGTCAATGACGTTAAACTCAAGAACTTGTTAGGGGCTGATTACCTTGACATGGCCACGCCTGAAGAAGTTCAGCAATACTTACACGCTGAAATCGGCAATATTGGCCCGGTCGGGTTAGACAAAGATATTCGGGTCGTTGCTGATAACAGTTTGACTGGCTTAGCCAATCTGGTTGCTGGAGCCAATGCCCCAGAAAAGCATCTGTTGAATGTGAATGCTGAGCGGGATTTCACGCCGGATGAAACGGCTGATATTCGTTTTGTAACGGAAGGCGAAGTTTCTCCTGACGGTGAAGGTGTCTTGAAGTTCACCAAAGGGATTGAAATTGGGCACATTTTCAAACTTGGCACTCGTTACACTGAAGCGATGGATGCCAATTTCTTGGATGAAAACGGTCGGAGTCAACCCGTTATCATGGGTTCTTACGGGATTGGGGTTTCGCGCTTGCTATCGGCAATTGCCGAACAGCGACTCGATGACAACGGCTTGGTTTGGCCAAAGAATATTGCGCCGTTTGATATTCACGTCATTCCGGTCAATATGAAGGCTGAAGAACAAGTTAACTTGGCTAAAGAAGTTGAGCAATTATTGACCGGCTCTGGTTATTCGGTGTTGATTGATGACCGGAATGAACGGGCCGGGGTGAAATTTGCCGACTCGGACTTGATTGGGATTCCAGTCCGCATCACTGTCGGTAAGAAAGCGGCTGACGATATCGTCGAAGTGAAGTTACGGCAGTCCGGGGAAACCTTGGAAGTCAAACAAACTGAATTATTGAATTCCATTAAAATTCTCATGGATCAACTGGTTTAATCCATTCGAGGAAAGCTTAAAAGGCCGTCGGCAAAAGTGTTTTTGCGGCGGCCTTTTGTGTTGAATTTACGCTGGCACTTGCTGGTGGATTCTTGAGTGGTAAAATGTAATCCAGACAGCTTTAGACGGAATTATTATCACAGAAAGGGTGCTACTGTGGCTTTATCAAAACGTGCAATGTTTGAAACCTTACTAACCCAGCTTAATATGCCAGCTGATGTGGCGAATTATCAAGGCTTTTCAACCGCGACAGTCGAAGCGGTGGTGGTGCACCAACAGTCTCGCCGCTATGAGTTTACTTTAGGTTTCGAAGAGATTTTACCTTTTGCCATTTTTAGCCAACTTGAAAATCATTTGGCAGCGGCTTTTAAAGACATTGCCAGCACAACGCTGACCATCAACGTCCAAAATCCCGCTTGGAGTGACGATTTGCTTGCGGGTTATTGGCAATATGTTGTCGATCACGCGGATATTAACGCTGGCATGGTCCGCGAGTTGTGTGAGAAGCAAGTACCAGTCATGCAGGATGGCCGAGTGACACTGACAGCCGAGAATGAGCCGGTCAAAGAATTTCTTATCAACCAGGGTGTGGGCAAACTTGAGGCGGCCTTTCATGATGTGGGCTTTATGAGTTTACGCTTGACCGTCCTCATCGATGAAGCCAAATCTGATGCGCAACTGGCAGCTTTTAAAGCCAAGAAAGCTGAAGAATCAGCCCAATTGGCCCAAAAAGCCACTGCGATGATTGAAGAAAGGAATAAGGCTAAAGCGGAAGCTGGGCCGGCTAGTGGACCTGTTCAATTGGGCCGGCCACTGAAACTCAGTGACCCGGTTCAACAAATGGTGACGCTCACGCAAGAAGAGCGAAGTGCCACGATTGAAGGTTTCGTATTTGATGTCGAAGTGCGTAATTTACGGTCTAATCGCAAGTTGTTGATGCTGAAGGTGACAGACTATACTTCCTCTTTCTTAGTGAAGAAATTTAGTAACGGTGCTGACGATGAAGCGGTTTTTGCGGCGATTCAAAAAGGGATGTGGCTCCGGATTCGTGGGAGCGTCCAAGAAGATACGTATTCTCGGGAACTAACGGTTAACGCTCAAGATATTCAAGAAGTCAGTCATCCGAGTCCAGCCGATGATGTGGACGGCGACAAGCGGATTGAACTGCATCTGCATACTAATATGAGCCAGATGGATGCAATCACCCCCATTTCTGATTATGTGAAGCAGGCCGCAACTTGGGGGCATACGGCGATTGCCGTGACTGACCATGCAGGCTTGCAGGCTTATCCTGAAGCCCACGGCGCCGCCAAAAAAGCGGGTTTGAAGATGATTTATGGTGTTGAGGTGAATTTAGTTGATGATGGCACGCCGGTCGCTTATCAAGCTGACGCGCCACTTGATCTTGAACATGCCGAATATGTTGTGTTTGACGTGGAAACCACGGGTTTGTCTGCCGTTTATGACAAGGTGATTGAGTTAGCGGCGGTTAAGATGAAAGATGGCTCGGTCATCGATGAATTTGAACAGATGATCGATCCTGGATTCCCGTTGTCAGACACCACCATCAATTTGACTCATATCACCGATGAGATGGTTCGCGGATCCAAGACTGAAGCGGAAGTTTTGGCTATGTTCCAAGAATTCACCAGAGGGACCGTCATGGTTGGACATAATGTGACCTTTGACGTCGGCTTTCTGAATGCTGGTTATGCTCGTCATGGTTTGCCTACAATTGACAATCCGGTGATTGATACCCTGGAATTGTCCCGGATGTTACATCCTGAACGCAAGAACCACAAACTGGATACCTTGACGAAAGCTTATTCGATTAACTTGGAGCACCATCACCGGGCCAATGCGGATGCTGAGGCAACGGGTTATTTGATGTATGCTTTAGAAAAAGAAGCCGCTCAAATGTACCAGATGACTAAACTCAATCAATTAAACGACCGTATTGGTGAGAATGACGCTTATAAACAAAGCCGGCCAAGTCATGCGATTGTCCTGGCGCAAACTCAAGCAGGCCTTAAGAATTTATTTAAACTAGTTTCGGATTCGATGGTGAAATATTATTACCGGCTGCCACGTGTGCCGCGGAGTCGATTGCAGAAGCTGCGCGAAGGTTTGCTGGTCGGCTCGGCTTGCGATCAAGGCGAAGTCTTCAATGCCATGATGCAAAAAGGCTACGCTGAGGCCGCAAAAAAAGCCGAATTTTATGATTATCTTGAAGTGCAGCCATTGCCCGTCTATCAACCACTGATTGACAGTGAATTGGTCCAAGGGACACCACACTTGCAAGATATTTTGAAGAAGATTATCCAAATTGGTGATGAACAGAACAAACCAGTTGTTGCCACTGGTGACGTGCACTATCTGACGCCTAATGACGCCATTTATCGTAAAATTCTTATTCACAGCCAAGGCGGGGCCAATCCATTGAATCGCCAGAATTTACCCGATGTGCATTTTCGCTCAACGGCCGAAATGCTGGATGATTTTAGTTGGCTTGGCGAAGATCTAGCCCACCAAATTGTGGTCACCAATACGCATACTGTGGCCGATTGGATTGACGACGACATCACTCCGGTCAAGGACAAGCTTTACACGCCTAAGATTGAAGGCGTTGAAGACAACTTGAAAGCGGATGTAATGAATAAAGCCCATGCTTTGTATGGCGAAGCGCTCCCTGAAATTGTGTCCGCGCGCTTGGATAAAGAACTTAAGTCGATTATTGGGAACGGGTTCTCCGTGATTTACAACATCGCCCAACGGCTCGTATTAAAGAGTAATAAAGATGGTTACTTAGTTGGTTCCCGTGGTTCTGTCGGGTCTAGTTTGGCTGCGACCATGTCCGGGATTACCGAAGTGAACCCATTACCGCCGCATTATCGCTGCCCACAGTGCCAATACTCTGAATTCTTTACAAAAGGGGAAATTGGTTCCGGCTTTGACCTACCTGACAAGCAATGCCCAAATTGTGGCGCTGACCTAGATAAAGATGGTCATGATATTCCGTTTGAAACCTTCCTCGGGTTCCACGGCGACAAGGTGCCAGATATTGATCTGAACTTCTCTGGTGACTATCAACCAGTGGCCCACAACTACATCAAAGTCTTATTCGGCGAGAACAATGCATTTCGGGCAGGGACCATTGGGACCGTGGCTGACAAAACAGCCTATGGTTACGTGAAGGCCTACGAACGAGACACCGGGCAGATGTTCCGCGGGGCAGAAATTGAACGCTTAGCACAAGGGGCAACAGGGGTTAAACGGACCACCGGTCAACATCCAGCGGGGATTTTAATTGTGCCGGATTATATGGACATTTACGATTTCACGCCAATTCAATACCCGGCTGATGATCAAGATGCCGCTTGGAAGACCACGCACTTTGATTTCCACTCGATTCATGACAATATTTTAAAAATGGATGTGTTGGGGCATGATGATCCGACCATGATCCGGATGTTGCAAGATTTGACTGGGGTTGAACCAACTTCCATTCCAACGGATGATCCAGGTGTCATGGCGTTGTTCTCAGGAACGGATAGCCTAGGGGTGACCCCAGAGCAAATCAATTCCAAGATGGGGACACTCGGGATTCCCGAATTTGGGACCCGATTTGTCCGGGGTATGTTAGAGGAGACCAAACCAACGACCTTCTCTGAACTCCTCCAAATTTCTGGCCTGTCTCACGGCACTGACGTGTGGCTGGGTAATGCGGAAGAATTGATTCAACAAGGTATTGTCACCCTAAAAGAAGTGATTGGTTGTCGTGACAATATCATGATGGACTTGATTCACTGGGGGATGGATGATTCCATGGCGTTTAACATCATGGAACATGTGCGTAAGGGTCGCGGGATTCCTGACGACTGGCAACAAGCAATGCGGGACAATGAGAATGTACCTGATTGGTACATTGATTCCTGTTTGAAGATTAAGTACATGTTTCCTAAGGCTCACGCGACCGCCTACATTTTGATGGCGTTACGGATTGCCTGGTTTAAAGTTTATTTCCCATTGGTCTATTACGCTGCCTACTTCTCTGTGCGAGCTGAGGATTTTGACTTAGTTGCCATGAGTCGCGGTAAGGATGCCGTCAAGGCCGCCATGAAGGAAATTACGGACAAGGGCATGGAAGCCAGCACGAAAGAGAAGAACTTACTGACTGTCCTCGAAATCGCTAATGAATGTTTAGAACGAGGTTTTAAGATTCAAATGGTTGATGTTGAACGGTCTGACTCACATGACTTCACAATTGTGGATGATCAGACAATTCTGGCACCATTCCGGGCTGTTCCAGGCCTGGGCGATAACGTCGCAAAGCAAATCGTTTCCGCGCGTGAAGAACGGCCATTCCTCTCCAAAGAAGACCTCTCAAATCGCGGTAAGGTTTCAAAGACATTAATCGATTATCTTTCAGAAAATCATGTGCTCGACAGCTTGCCTGATGAAAATCAGCTGTCATTATTTGATAACATGTTTTAGGCGAACGCTCTCATTGGCGTCAGTCTTGACGTGACTTGCGAGAGCAAACAAAACGTGGTATATTATAAGCATGATTTAATACTTCGGCGGGAGTGAGCAGAAATGCTCACTCTTTTTATTGCCACACCCAGATGAAACATGAAAACACTAAGAAGGAGGGGATGGTTTGAGTACGGTTGTCGAAACGGTTACCGAGTTAGTCAATCCAATCCTTGATGAACATCAGTTCTATCTCACCGATGTTGAGTTTGTAAAGGAAGGCGCCAGCTGGTATCTGCGGGTTTACATTGATAAACCTGGCGGCATTACCTTGGAAGATTGTGTCATGGTCAGCGAGCAGTTATCGGAGACGTTGGATAGTATTCAGCCAGACCCCATCCCGCAAGCTTACTTCCTCGAAGTGTCCAGCCCTGGTGCTGAACGGCCTTTGAAGAATGAGACTGACTTTAACAACGCAATCGGCGAGTACATTCACATTTCGCTATTTAAAAAGGTTAACGGCCAAAAAGTTTTTGAAGGTACCCTTGAGTCTTTGAGTGCTGATGAACTCACATTAACTGTTAAAGATAAAGCTCGAAAGGTTAAGATGACCTTCGCCCGTCCGGACATTGCAAGTGCCCGGTTGGCAATCGAGTTCTAGTAAAGGAAGGAACAACATGTCAAAGGAAATGATTGAAGCGCTCGATGCCTTGGAAACCGAAAAGGGTGTCAAGAAGGATGTTGTGATTGAAGCACTGGAAGCAGCGCTCGAATCAGCCTACAAGCGCAACTATAATCAAGCGCAAAACGTGGAGGTCGAATTTGATCAAAAGAAGGGTGACATCCACGTTTTTGCTGTTAAAGAGGTTTCAGATCAAGTCTTTGATTCTCGCCTCGAAGTCAGCTTGGATGACGCGTTAGCAATTAATCGGGCTTACGAAGTCGGCGACGAAATTCGTTTTGAAGTTACGCCGAAGGATTTCGGACGGATAGCTGCCCAAACGGCTAAGCAAGTGATTATGCAGCGGGTTCGTGAAGCTGAACGCAGCATTGTTTATGATGAATACTCACAGTATGAAAATGAAATCATGCAAGGCGTTGTTGAACGGCGCGACAACAAGTTTATCTATGTCAACTTAGGTAAGATTGAAGCGGTGCTCGGCAAGCAAGACCAAATGCCAAACGAGAACTATGAACCGCATGATCGCATTAAAGTGTATGTCACTAAGGTTGAGAACACGAGCAAGGGTCCGCAAGTCTTTGTCAGTCGGACTCATCCTGGTCTGGTCAAGCGATTGTTTGAACAAGAAGTCCCAGAAATTTTTGACGGTGTTGTCGAAATTGTTGGGATTGCGCGTGAAGCCGGCGATCGGACTAAGATTGCTGTCCATGCAACGAACGAAAACGTTGATGCTGTTGGGACGACAGTCGGTCCTAAGGGCGCGCGTGTTCAGGCAGTCGTTAACGAACTGTCTGGTGAGAACATGGACGTCGTGCAGTGGGAAGAAGATCCAGCTGCCTATATCGCCCATGCTTTGAATCCTGCTCAAGTCGTTGATGTTGAGTTCAACGATAGTGACAACGATCGGGCTTGCACAGTGATTGTTCCGGATTACCAACTGTCATTGGCAATTGGTAAGAAAGGGCAGAATGCGCGCTTGGCAGCGAAGTTAACGGGTTATAAGATTGACATCAAAGCTGAGTCGGAAGCTGACGCACCTAACGAAGCGGCTGAGACTGACGTTGACGTTGACGCGTCAGAGCCAACTGAAGACTCTCAACCAACGGAATAGGAGGCTTGTTGATGAAGCAACGCAAAATTCCGATGCGTAAGGATTTACTCACCAATGAGATGCGGCCTAAGAAAGAAATGGTCCGGATTGTGCGCCTAGCGGATGAGACTGTGGCCATTGATCCAACTGGCAAACAGTCAGGTCGGGGTGCTTATGTGGCCCTGGACCCAGCGGCCGTCCAGAAGGCTAAGCAAAAGAAGTTGATTGATACGGCTTTTGGGATCAAAGTAGCACCTGAGTTTTATGATGAACTCTTCGCCTACGTTGATCATCAAAAAGCCCGCCAAGAACTGTTCGGCAATGCCCAATGACACCATTCTTGAATCTTTTGGGCATGGCTAAGCGGGCGGGCAAGTTAGAAACTGGTGAAGGCTTCGTCGTCAATGCGATTGCCAAACAAACTGCGAAATTAGTGATTGTTGCCAGTGATACCAGTGAGAACACGAAGAAAAAAATGACGGATAAAAGTAGCTTTTACTCAGTTCCAATGCGGATGCCGGCGACAAGTACGGAGTTGTCGGATGCGATTGGCACTAAGCGATCCTTAATTGCTGTGACGGATGCTGGGTTCGCCAAAGCAATGCTAAAGCTGCTCACCTAATAAACACAGGGAGCGTGAAGATATGGGCAAAAAACGAGTCTATGAATTTGCAAAAGAAATTAATCTGCCAAGTAAAGCGGTGATTGAGGCCGCTGGTAAGCAAGGCATCCAATTGAAGAACCATATGTCCAGTTTGGACGATGCCCAAGAAAAGACATTGCGTCAGGCCCTTAAGCCTGCTGCAACATCAGCTGCGCCAAAGCCCGCTGCTAAGCCAGCAGCTACCGCAAAGCCTCAGCATGATAATAATAACCGGTCGACAAGTGCGAACCGCCCAGCGGCCCAATCACGGCCTGCTAACAGTGCTAGTCAAAGTCGCCCAGCAAGTAATAACGGCCAAAGTCGTCCAGCAAACAATGGCCAAAACCGTTCTAGTCAGAATGGTCAAAATCGCTCGACCAATAATCAAAGTCGGTCAAACAGTAGCCAGAGTCGACCAAGTAATAATACTAATCGGCCAACATCGACTTCAAACAACCGGCCAAACAATACGACCAATCAAACGCGTTCAAACACGCAAAGTCGCCCAGCGACTAACGGTCAGAGTCGGCCACAGACGGCCAACAATCGGACTCAAAATGCGCGGCCAGCAAGTACCACCAGTCGGCCAAGCAATAATGGCCAACAAAGCAACAATAACAACCGTAACCGGAACAACAACAGTTCAGGCCGCGGTGGCTACACCAACAATAATGGCGGTAACAATCGTTACGGCAATAACAACCGTCGCAACAACAAAAAGAATCGCCGTCAACAACAAACTGGTCCTAAGAAGGTTATGCCAGCTCGTAAGGATCGGCCATTACCAGAGACCCTTGTTTACACCGTTGGGATGAATGCCCAAGATTTAGGTAAGATTTTGCACCGCGAACCAGCAGAAATCATCAAGAAGCTCTTCATGCTTGGTGTGGCAGTCAACCAAAACCAAAGTCTCGACAAGGACACCATCGAAGTCTTGGCTGCGGATTATGGGATCAATGCCGAAGAGAAGGTCGAACAAGATATTGCTGACTTGGATACTGTTTATGAAGCAGAAACCCAAAACGCTGATCACTTGTCCTCTCGGCCTCCAGTTGTTACCATCATGGGTCACGTTGACCATGGTAAGACGACCTTACTGGATAACCTCCGCCACTCACACGTGACTGAAGGCGAAGCCGGCGGGATTACGCAACATATTGGGGCTTATCAAGTTAAGCTCAATGATCGCTTGATTACCTTCTTGGATACTCCAGGACACGCGGCCTTCACGAACATGCGGGCACGTGGCGCGGACATTACCGATATCATCGTCTTAGTCGTTGCGGCTGACGATGGCGTCATGCCACAAACTATCGAAGCCATCAACCATGCCAAGGCTGCCAACGCTCCAATCATCGTGGCCGTGAACAAGATTGATAAGCCAGGCGCAAACCCAACGCACGTGATGGAACAATTGGCTGAATACGAACTCATCCCTGAATCATGGGGTGGTGACACCATCTTCGTTGAAATCTCAGCGAAGTTTGGCAAGAACATCGATGAATTACTCGAAATGATTTTGCTCGAAGCTGATGTCCTTGAATTAAAGGCTAACCCTGATCAAAAGGCGGTCGGTACTGTTATCGAAGCGCGTTTGGATAAAGGGAAGGGTTCTGTGACCACCTTACTCGTGCAGCAAGGGACCTTGCGTGTTGGTGACCCAATTGTGGTCGGTAATACGTTCGGTCGGGTTCGGGTCATGACTAATGACCGGGGCCGTCGGGTCAAGGAAGCATTGCCATCCACGCCAGTTGAAATTACTGGTTTGAACGACGTGCCACAATCTGCTGATCGCTTCGTTGTCTTCGATGACGAAAAGACAGCCCGGGCTGCTGGTGAAGAACGTGCAAAGCGGGCCTTGGATAAGGAACGTCAAAACACAACTCACGTAACGTTGGATAACTTGTTTGAATCCATGAAACAAGGTCAACTGAAAGAAGTGGACGTCATCATCAAGGGTGATGTTCAAGGTTCAGTTGAAGCCTTAGCTGGTAGCTTACGTAAGATTGATGTTGAAGGCGTTCGCGTCAACATCATTCACCAAGCGGTGGGTGCCATTAACGAAAGTGATGTGACCTTGGCGTCAGCGTCAAACGCGATTATCATCGGGTTTAACGTACGGCCAACCCCACAAGCTAAGTCACAAGCGGAAAGCGAAGATGTTGATATTCGTTTACACCGTGTGATTTATAAGGCTATCGAAGAAATCGAATCCGCCATGAAGGGGATGCTCGAACCAGTTTACGAAGAAAAAGTCACTGGTTCTGTCACTGTCCGTGAAACGATTAACGTTTCTAAGATTGGGACCGTTGCTGGGGCCTATGTTGACTCTGGTTACATCACTCGTGATTCTGGCGTTCGGTTGATTCGGGATGGTATCGTGATTTACGAAGGTAAGTTAGCTTCTCTGCGTCGCTTTAAAGACGATGTCAAGGAAGTTCGCCAAGGGTTTGAACTTGGCCTGACCATCGAAAACTACAACGATATTAAGATTGACGACCAAATCGAAGCCTATGTCATGGAAGAAGTTCCCGTTAAATAAGGAGGTCCACCATGAAGCATCGTATCGGTCGTGTTGAAACTCAGATTCAACGCGAAATTGATGATATCTTATTGAAAGATATCAATGATCCCCGCGTGCAAGGGGTAACCATCACTGGGGTTAAACTCACGGGTGACTTGCAACACGCAACCGTCTACTTTAGTGTCTTGAACGATTTGGCCAGTGCGGCCCAGTCTGCACAAGCAGGTTTAGACAAGGCAAAAGGGATAATTCGGCGTGAAGTGGCGCAACGCATCCGCTTGTTCAAGGTTCCAGAATTGGAATTTAAACAGGACGAATCCGTGCGTTATGGTGCGCACATTGATCAACTGTTAGCTGAAATGAAGCATGACAACCTAGAATAAGCAACTACCAAGACCCTGACGTCGGCGAAAGCCTGAGTCAGGGTCTTTTTTTTTGGTGGCTATCTGATGATTGGCTGGATTTCTTGGCGAAAAGCGGTTTTCTGCTGCGAAAACAACGGTATAATGTAACAAGGTGTTTAGAGAGGATGAGTCACATTTCGAGTTTTGAAGCTTTATACCAACCTTTTTTTGACGCCAATAACTGGCAGGCAGCCTTATGGACGTCTTCAGGCTGGCTAACCATTCTCACGCTAGCCGTGTTAGAGTGTTTGCTATCAGTCGATAATGCAGTCGTTTTGGCGGCTCAAACGCAAGGGCTGCCTAATCCAAAACAGCAGCGACATGCGTTGCTGTATGGGATGGGTGGCGCCTATGCGTTTAGGTTTGTGGCGATTGGCTTGGGCACATATCTCATGCGCTTTTGGCTTATTAAGGCTGCTGGCGCTGCCTATTTGTTGTGGCTGTCCCTGAGTTATTTCTACCAGCAACGGCAGCCACAAACAGACCCTGCCCCAATTCGCCGCGGGTTTTGGCGCACAGTTGTGACAATTGAGTTCTTAGATATGGTCTTTTCGATTGATTCGGTTATCGCTGCTTTGGGTGTCTCCGCCAATCCTGTTATTGTCTTAATTGGCGGGTTCATTGGTATTCTCGCCATGCGCTTTGTCGCGCAAATTATTACCAATTTCATCAGTCAAGTGCCAGAATTGGAGATTGCCGCCTACGTGTTGATTGGCATTATCAGTGTCAAACTGGCCTTGAGTTTACCGTGGCTGAACTTCGAGATTCCCAACTGGGCCTTCTCGCTCATTGTCGTACTGATCTTTGGGGTGACCGGCGTAGTTCACTGGCGACGTACCCGGCGTAACTCAGAGAATTAACCTGCTATGCTATAATGGCGTATAACGAAAGGACGGAGTATATGGACGGTATTCTTCCGATTTACAAACCACGAGGCATGACCAGTACGGATGTCGTTAGCCGCTTGCGGCGCTTATTGCATATGAAACGAGTCGGGCATTCAGGGACGCTAGATCCTAATGTTGACGGGGTGTTGCCGATTGCCTTAGGCGTTGCGACTAAAGCGGTCCCAATGCTGATGACCGCAGGCAAGACTTATATCGGCGAAATCACTTTTGGCTTTGCGACGACGACTGAGGACTTAGACGGCGACGTTGTCGAAGAAGTCGCGCTTGACCAGCCGTTTACGCCCGCCCAAATCGACACAGCTTTTGCTGAAATGACTGGCGAAATCACTCAGATTCCGCCGCTGTTTTCTGCGGTCAAAGTGAATGGCCGGCGGCTCTATGATTATGCCAGAGCGGGTGACCCCGTTGAACGCCCACAGCGACAAGTCACTATTTATCAGTTCAAACGCACTAGTGAGCCAGTTTTTGCTGACGGTCGTCAGACGGTGCGCTTTGAGGCACAGGTTTCAAAAGGCACGTACATCCGCACGCTTGCGGTGGACACCGGCAAACTATTGGGTGTCCCAGCCGTCATGAGTGATCTTACCAGAATTCAAAGCGGCGGCTTTGGCGTTGGGCAAACTATCAGTTTGGCGCAGGTTGAAGCAGCGATTCAAAACCACACGCTGGCTAATTTTGTCCAACCGGTGGAATTTGCTTATCCCGAGGTCCCTCATTATCATCTAAGTGATAGTCAATGGGCCGACGTTCAAAATGGCAAATTTCTCCGTCTGCAGCAGAGTGAACCAGAACTCGCTTTGTTTTATGGCAAGCAATTAAAAGCAATTTATCAGTTTCAAAATGGGCTTTACCGACCGGAAACCATGTATCTTGCTAACTCAGGCCCGGCCAATTCTGATAGTTAGGTGATTATTCATGCAAGTAATTGATATTGTTCCACCACTTGATTCCAAGGCGATTGCCTCAACGCCGATTGTTTTAGCGTTGGGTTTTTTTGATGGGGTCCATCGCGGCCATCAAGCCGTCATTAATCGCGCTTATCAGATTGCGCAAGCCAAACAATTACCCTTGGCAGTGATGACCTTTGATCAGCACCCGGCGATTATTTATCGGCATGTCGCCCCTGAAGATATCAGATATCTGTCCGACCGACCACGCAAAATTGAGTTGATGGCGACCTTTGGGGTTGATGTGTTCTATATTGTGCACTTTACGCCAGAATTTGCAGCTTTGAGTCCACAAGCCTTTGTTGACCAGTACTTGGTAGGTTTGCATGCGGACACGGTGGTGGCCGGATTCGATTACACCTATGGCAAGCGCGATGTTGCGAATATGCAAACTCTGCCAGATTATGCTCACGGGCGTTTTGATATTGAAGTCGTTGCAGAACACGATGCAGCCGGTGAAAAAATTTCGTCGACGCGCATTCGTGATGCGCTTGATTCCGGGGATATAGATACAGCCAATGGCCTGCTAGGTTATGCATATCGGACCACGGGCGTTGTTGTTCATGGTGAGGCAAGAGGGCGCACGCTAGGCTTTCCGACGATAAACATTGAAACTACTCGCGGTCAACGATTACCAGGCATCGGCATCTATGCAGTCAAAGTGTTGGTTGATGGCAACTGGTGGTTAGGCATGGCATCAGTTGGGCGCAACGTCACGTTTGGTGCAAACCGACCAGTGACGGTCGAAATTAACTTGCTCGACTTCTCAGGCGATTTATATGGCCAGTCAGTGACAGTTCAGTGGGATCATTATCTGCGCGGCGAAGTGAAATTCACTGGCGCCGATGCACTCGTGGCGCAATTGCAGCAAGATGAACAGGACACTCGAACTTATTATGCATAAGTATTTGACTCGTTGGCCACAAAATCGCCAGCGAGTCTTTTTCATGCTTAAGGCCGACAAAAAAGCCCAAGCAACTAGCGTATAATGAAAGGCGAAGGGGAGATAGCCATGGCAATTAAAATTGTTCTAGGGGATATTACCCAACTGCCGCAGCGGATGGATGCCATTGTTAATGCTGCGAATCGCCGGCTCGTTCCAGGTGGCGGTGTGGATGGTGCGATTAACGCCGCTGCGGGGCCTGAATTAGCCCAAGCCATGTTGGCGATTAACGGGACGCCCACTGGTACAGCTGTGATGACACCAGCTTTTGGGTTGAACGCAAGTTATGTGATTCACGCTGTCGGACCAATCTACCACACTGGTCGCGCTAATGAAGCTGGTTTACTGCGGCGTGCTTACTACAGTGCATTTAATTTGATGACGCGCCATGCCCTGAGAACAGTTGCTGTGCCGTTACTCAGTACAGGTGTGTATGGTTATCCGATTCCAGAGGCAGTCGCGATTGCCATTAATGTGGCCCACGATTTCCCAGAACTTACGATTACCTTCGTGGCACTTGAGCCTGAAGTGTTTGCCCAATTAGAAAGGATGACAGCATGAACACGATAACCACGGTGCCGGCGACGACATCGGCTTACATACATATTCCGTTTTGTGAACATATTTGTTATTACTGCGACTTTAATAAGGTCTTTATTGAAGGGCAGCCGGTCGATGACTATGTTGAGATGCTGTTGCGTGAAATGCAGTTAGTGATGGCAGAGAAGCCGGTCGCCAAAATGGATACACTCTATGTCGGTGGCGGAACACCCACAACCCTTTCACCCAAGCAACTGGAGCGCTTGATTACCGGCATGCGCGAGATTTTGCCGTGGGATGGCGGCGAGTTCACCTTTGAAGCGAATCCCAATGACCTTCAGGATACCGACAAACTCCAAGTTCTCAAAGACAACGGCGTCAATCGCTTATCGATTGGCGTGCAGTCGTTCAATGATGACATCCTCAAGCGGATCGGCCGGATTCATCGCAGTGCTGATGTGTACACCGCCATCGCCAATGCACGCAAGGTCGGCTTTGATAATTTGTCGATTGACTTAATCTTTCGCCTGCCTGACCAAGATCGCGACGATTTTTTGAACAGCCTCCACAAGGCCTTGGAACTGGATTTGGAACATTACTCGACTTATTCATTAATTCTGGAACGCAAAACCATTTTCTATAATCTGATGCGTCAAGGTAAATTACGGTTGCCTACACAAGATGTCGAAGCCGATATGTATGAAGACGCCATCGATTTGATGGCTAGTCATGGTCGCCAACAATATGAAATTAGCAATTTTGCTAAGCCGGGGTTTGAATCTCAACATAATCTCGGTTACTGGCGGAACGACAAATATTACGGGTTTGGTGCAGGGGCGTTTGGCTATGTTGGTAAAGATCGCTACCACAACTACGGTCCCATCCAACAGTATCTGAGTCCTTTGCACGCAGGTCATGTGCCAGTGATTGAGCATCATTTAGTGCCACTGAGCGAACAGATTGAAGAAGAAATGTTCCTGGGGCTGCGGACGATGCAAGGGGTTAGTTACACGCACTTTCAAGCGAAATACCACTTGCAAATTGACGACCTGTATGCCCCGGTGATAGCTGATTTAACTCAGCAAGGACTATTGACTCGCCAGGGCGACTGGTTGCATTTGACGCACAAAGGTAAATTCTTAGGGAATGAAGTTTTCCAGGCATTCCTATTAGACGAAGGAGCCCTATAAAAACGCGGTTTTCATCGGCGAAATTAGCAATTGACTATTGACACTGCTAATCGATGTTGGTATATTATTAGTTGTGTTAGCACTCACACTTAATAAGTGCTAAAAAAGAGGTGATTAGATGCTAACAAAACGTCAATTGCTTGTTTTGAAAGAGATCATTCGCCAATCGACAGAGACTGGTCAGCCCGTTGGCTCGAAGAGTTTGATGGCGCGCTTACCAGTCCATGTCAGTTCTGCCACTATCAGAAATGATATGGCGGCGCTGGAGGATGCGGGCTTGATCCTTAAGACTCACAGCAGCTCAGGACGGGTTCCGTCTACCAAAGGCTATCGGTTCTATTTGGATCACTTGATTGAGCCCACGGCCGCATCGCCGATGGATTTAGCAACGATTCAACAGGCTTTTGGAGGCACCTATCATGAACTTGATGACATTGTGGCGCAATCGGCGCGAATCCTCTCAAACTTAACGAATTATACGGCGATTTCGCTTGGTCCTGAAGTCGCAAGTGTATCGCTGACTGGGTTTCGTTTAGTTCCTTTGGGGGGCCAGCAAGTGATGGCCATCCTGGTGACGAGTAATGGTGCGGTTAGGAATCAACTGTTTACGCTTCCTGCAAACGTTGATTCAAGTGCCATCGAGAAGGCCATTCGCATTGTGAACGATAAGCTTGTCGGCCTACCACTGAACGAAGTGGCCAAGAAAGTGCAATCTGAAGTGCCTGAACTGATGATGCATTATATGACCACGCCGGATGGATTCTTGAATATTTTCGGCGATGTCTTGAAGCAAGCTGCCTCTGAACGATTCTATGTTGGTGGTCGCTTGAATCTGATGGACTTCATCGGCACGGATGACATGAACCAACTTAAGTCTGTGTTATCAATGATTGATGCTGATACTGGTGACATCAATCAACTGCTTGGCCCGGTTGGCAACGTGCCAATTGAAGTCAAGCTTGGAGACGAATTAACCCCGGACACCCTGAAGAATTTGAGCCTGATTATTGCGAATTATGATGTGGGCGCTCATGGCACAGGTACGATTGCCTTGCTTGGGCCAAGCGCGATGCCATATTCGCGCATGATTGGATTGCTCGATGCATTCCGGTCTGAGTTAGCCAAACGCTTAACCAGTTACTATAAGAATTTTGATTAAGCAAAAAGGAGGGCATCATGGCTGAAGACAAAGCAAAGAAATCAGACGAACCTAAAAAGTCATTGAAAGATGAAATTTTAGATGAGATGACGGCCGAACTCGACGAAGAAGTCCATGAATCTGAAACTGAGATGGATCAGGTGATGGCTCAACGTGATGAGTTTGAAGATAAGTATCTTCGGGCCGCCGCTGAAATTTCCAATATGAATAACCGTTTCAAGAAGGAACGGGAACAACTTGTTAAATATGACGGTCAGAAACTGGCCACCGCTGTTTTGCCAGTTCTGGATAACCTCGAACGAGCGCTCCAAACTGATGTTTCGGGTGACGCTGCCGACTCCCTCAAGAAGGGGGTTGAAATGGTGGTCACTCACTTGCAACAAGCCTTGAAGGAGAACGGGATTGAAGAAATTGCCAGTGATGACACTGCCTTTGATCCAACGATTCATCAGGCTGTCCAAACTGTGCCTGCCGATGATGCTCATCCGGCAAACACAGTTGTGCAGGTCTTGCAGAAGGGCTACCGATTGAAAGATCGTGTGCTTCGTCCCGCAATGGTTGTTGTTGCAAACTAATTTTTAAAAAAGAAGGTATGAACATTGGCTAAAATTATTGGGATTGACTTAGGGACCACCAACTCTGCTGTCGCAGTGCTTGAAGGTGGCGAACCAAAGATTATTACAAATCCAGAAGGTAACCGTACGACTCCTTCTGTTGTTGCGTTTAAAGATGGCGAAATTCAAGTTGGGGAAGTCGCAAAGCGCCAAGCAATTACGAATCCTGACACCATTTCTTCCATCAAGCGTCACATGGGTGAAGCTGGCTACACCGTTAAGGTTGGCGACAAGGAATACACCCCTCAAGAAATTTCTGGGATGATTCTGCAATACATCAAGAAGTTCTCTGAAGACTATTTAGGTGAAGAAGTGACCGATGCGGTCATTACCGTACCTGCTTACTTCAACGATAGCCAACGTCAAGCGACTAAGGATGCTGGTAAGATTGCCGGTTTGAATGTTTCTCGGATTATCAACGAACCAACTGCCAGTGCTTTGGCTTATGGTTTGGACAAGACTGACAAAGATGAAACTGTCCTGGTTTATGACTTGGGTGGTGGGACTTTTGATGTTTCCATTCTCCAATTAGGTGATGGTGTCTTTGAAGTGCTCTCAACCAATGGGGATACTCATTTAGGTGGGGATGACTTTGATAACAAGATCATCGACTGGCTTGTCGCCGAATTTAAGGACGAAAACGGCATTGACCTGAGCAAGGACAAGATGGCCTTACAACGTTTAAAGGATGCTGCTGAAAAGGCGAAGAAGGACTTATCTGGTGTTTCTTCAACTCAAATCAGCTTGCCATTTATTTCTGCCGGCGCTAATGGTCCATTACACTTGGAACGTACCTTAACCAAGGCTAAGTTCGATCAAATGACCGAAGACTTGGTTGATCGCACTAAGATTCCAGTTGAAAATGCTTTGAAGGATGCAGGCTTAACCAATGCTGACATCGATAAGGTGATCTTAAATGGTGGTTCAACTCGGATTCCTGCTGTTCAAGAAGCCGTTAAGAGCTGGACTGGTAAAGACCCAGACCGCAGCATTAACCCTGACGAAGCCGTTGCTTTGGGTGCTGCTATCCAAGGTGGGGTGATCTCTGGTGATGTGAAGGATGTTGTCTTACTTGATGTCACGCCATTGTCCCTTGGGATTGAAACCATGGGTGGTGTCTTCACGAAGTTGATTGATCGGAATACAACGATTCCTACCAGCAAGTCACAAGTCTTCTCAACCGCTGCTGATAATCAACCAGCTGTTGACATTCATGTTTTACAAGGTGAGCGGCCAATGGCTGCTGACGACAAGACCTTAGGCCGCTTCCAACTCACAGACATTCCTGCAGCCCCACGTGGCGTTCCTCAAATCGAAGTTAAGTTCGACATTGATAAGAACGGGATTGTGCAAGTTTCCGCTAAGGACTTGGGCACTGGTAAGTCACAAGATATTACCATCAAGAGTTCATCAGGCCTTTCAGACGAAGAAATCGACCGTATGATGAAGGAAGCCCAAGAAAATGAAGCTGCTGACCAAGCTCGTAAGGAAGAAGTCGACCTGAAGAACGAAGTTGATCAGTTGATTTTCCAAACTGACAAGACCTTAAAGGATCTTGACGGCAAGGTTTCTGAAGAAGAAATTCAAAAGGCTAAAGACGCCGAAGAAGAATTGAAGAAGGCCCAACAAGAAAACGATATTGAAGCCATGAAGACAAAGCGCGATGCTTTGAGTGAAGTGGTTCAAGATCTGACCGTCAAGTTGTATGAACAAGCCCAACAAGCACAACAACAAGCCGGTGGTGATGCTGGTGCCCAACCAACATCTGATGACAAGAAGTCCGATGACGACACCATTGATGGTGAGTATAAGGACGTTAACGATAACAAATAATCGTTAAGATAAAGAGGCCAAAGCCGCGTGGGTGGCTTTGGCTTTTTTGTTAAAATATGATATTCTAGGTGGGCTTTCAGAGATTTTGAGGAGGAGCCAGATGGCATCTAAAGATTATTATGAAATTCTCGGGGTCGCTAAAGACGCCGACGACGCAACAATTAAAAAAGCCTATCGGCAATTGTCTAAGAAATACCATCCTGATTTGAATCACGAACCAGGTGCTGAAGATAAGTTTAAAGACGTCAACGAAGCTTACGAGGTTTTGTCTGATCCCCAAAAGCGGGCCGCGTATGACCAATATGGCAGTGCCGATGGCCCACAGGGCTTCGGCGGTGGTCAAGGTTATAGCGACTTTGGTGGCGGTCAAGGCTTCGGCGGTTTTGAAGATATTTTCAGTCAGTTCTTCGGTGGTGGCGGCCAAACGGCTAGTCCTGCTGGTCCGCGCCAGGGTGCCGATCTACAATATCGGATGGATTTGAAGTTTGAAGAGGCAATTTTTGGCAAGGACACTAAGATTGCCTATGATCGCGAAGCTACCTGTCACACTTGTGGCGGCAGTGGTGCTGCACCTGGCACCAGCCCTGTGACCTGTCACAAGTGTCATGGGAGTGGCTACATTGAAGTGCAACGCAATACCCCACTTGGCGCCATGATGACACGTGAAGTCTGCGACGTCTGCCATGGTACTGGTAAAGAGATTAAAGAAAAGTGCCCAACTTGCCACGGTACTGGTCATGAAAAAGAACGCCACGAAATCGACGTCAAAGTCCCTGCTGGTGTTGAAGACGGTCAACAGATGCGGCTGCAAGATGCTGGTGAAGCTGGCACGAATGGTGGCGGTTATGGTGACTTATTCATCGTCTTCCGGGTTGCGCCAAGTGATAAATATGAACGCGATGGTGCCACGATTTACTTTAAATTACCGATTAGTTTTGCCCAAGCCGCATTAGGTGATGAAATCAATGTTGACACGGTCCATGGGCCGGTATCTTTGAAGATTCCAGCCGGCACGCAAACCAACTCACGGTTCCGTCTGCGTGGGAAAGGGGCGCCACAACTGCGCGGTAATGGCACTGGTGATGAGATTGTAACGGTTGAAGTCAACACACCAAAGAACCTGAACGCCAAACAGAAAGAGGCCTTAATGGCCTTTGCTGCCGCCAGTGGTGAGGATGTCACCCCGCATGAAGGCAGTCTGTTTGATAAAGTTAAAGACGCTTTTAAAGGCCCTAATAAATAAAAAACGAGCCAACGAATTAAAAATCGTTGGCCCGTTTTTTTATGCAGTCATGGTCTGAAATTGTTTGATATCAGGTGTGAAAATATAATGACTCAGTTGGCGGCTGAGATAAGGACTAATATTGCGATACACCAAGCTAGGCACGTTGGGAACTGTGTAGTAGAAGCGGTGATGATCTTCATAAATCGGATCGTTCAAGTAGGTAAAGTGATTGCCTTGAACCGCGTTGCCGGCATCAGCTGCAATATCAATAATCAGACAGCCCGGTTTTAATCCAGCCTGACTGGCTAATGAGAGGATTGGCGTCCCACCAGCTCCAACTTCGATGCCGTTGATGACGATGTCAAAGCTGGCTAAATTATCGAGACATTCCGGTAAAGTGCGACGGTTAAACATCCGCACGTGGCTAGTAAATTTACTAATCGCGTGGGCTGCACCTTGCGCGGCATTGCCAGTCCCCAGAATGGCAACAGAGGTTGCACTGTCTTCTGGGAGTAATCCAAAACTCAATAGTGCGTGGAGCGTCCCGGCGTATCCGGCGTAGAAACTGTTGCGCTCAATAAAATCCTTCGGTAAATCCAACGCCACTGACTGTTGATGGGCGTAGACGCGCGGCGTGGTGTTATCCAGGTCAACGACAACTAGTTGCTTAGGATTAGCTTGTTGCGTCATGAACTGGCGACCGGAGCCAGTAGGGTGAGTCCACCCAATAATAATTTGACCTGCTCGAATATTCGGATAGTCGTTTGGCTGGATGGCTTTGAGTGAAAAAATCCCGGCAGATTCAGTAAACACAGCCTGCCGGGATCGGATTTGGCAACCAACAGCCGCGTAAGCCGAATCCGGGATTTCAAGATTAGCGCCAAACCCACTTTCGATGATAATCTCGTTTTGAAAATCGTGAATGTCTTCTGGCAACAATGGTACGCGCCGTTCATTTTGAAAATTGGATTTAATAAAGCCTAACTTCATTTGCTCATAGCCTTTCAGGTATCCCTGAGGCACAATAATTATTCCTGACGGCATGGTCAATGGTTGATGCCACTATTGGTCTACCTTAGCGGCAGGCGCAACTCAACCATACACGTAACCGTTATCATAGTCAAACGTGATCAGGCTTAGTTGTGCCGACGTTGGCGCGGTTGATCACGCAAGGCGGCTTTAATTTCTGGATACCGCAATCTAAGAACATTGACGTAGACAAGTCCTGAAATTCCAGACAAGGCATAAATGGTCCAGGCACCGTGATCGGTTAGTTTTGTAAAATGAAAGAGTTCTTCTTTAACTTCTTTTGCTAGGGCCGGGATGAATTCATGGAAGGACTCACCATGGAAAACCATTTCTAAGGCAAACCCGACCAGAAAAATTGCCACCCAACCAAGCAGGTAGGCCCAACCGCGTCGGACCTTAACCACCGGTCGATTGTGGCGATCGTGCTGGTGGGTCGACTGAATTTGCGCCGTTAAAGTTTGAATCCAGCCCAGAATGGCCCCAGCAATCACGGCGAGTGCTAGTTCAACAGGGTTTGGGCTCTCGTTGTTGATGGCAAGGAGAAAGACCACCAGGGCGTATAAAGGTAACAAAACGTCATAGATTCGTTTAACAGCTTCGTAGCGCATGGACCCGCGGCCGACCCGCCAAATCCCTAAGAGCAGCAGCAACATGAGAAATAAGTTCATAAAAAATAACCAGCCTATTCTAAAAAGTTAATTTAGTATAGGACTGGTTATTCAATTAGGCAACCTTGGCCGCAAAGATGGCGTCAGTCAACTGATCAAGATGGTGATTATCCGTTAGCCATTCGGTCAGTGACTGACCATGTAATTGGTGAGTCAGCTGGGTGTAAATCTGCATCATGCTGGCTTTGAGCCGTTGTTGAGTGACACGCTCGAGGTAACTCTCCGACTTGCGGGCCGTAATAGAGCGGCGCTCATTTTTTACCTGCTCGTCACGATAAATCCGGTCGTTCAAGCCAGTGACAATTTCTGTATGCTGGTTGAGCCAATCAGTCATTTCAATAACAGTCATCGAAATCCCTCCCTGTTTTCTTATTGGACATCAAGTATACAAACAATTGTTCGATAATGCAAGCAAAGGGGCTTAAGCGTGGACCGGCGTTGTCGTTGAGGGTTTTGATTGCTATAATAGGGGCAATATCGAAACGCGGAAAGTAGGAAATTAAATGGACCAAGAGACAATGCGTGATCGCCAGCAGCATATTCGGAACTTCTCGATTGTGGCCCATATCGACCATGGGAAATCAACTCTGGCCGACCGGATTCTTGAAATGACGGACACTATCTCAGAACGAGAAATGCAAGCTCAAGTGCTTGACGACATGGATCTGGAACGCGAACGCGGGATTACGATTAAACTTAATGCCGTCGAGTTGCATTACACCGCCAAAAACGGCGAAACTTATATTTTTCACCTCATTGATACCCCAGGACATGTGGACTTTAGTTATGAAGTCAGCCGGAGTTTAGCGGCCTGTGAGGGCGCACTGCTTGTTGTTGACGCGGCTCAGGGTGTTGAAGCCCAGACGTTAGCTAACGTCTATTTAGCGCTGGATGATGACCTAGAAATCATTCCAGTTATTAATAAGATTGACCTGCCGTCAGCACAGCCGGATGTTGTTAAAGAAGAAATTGAAGAAATGATTGGCCTAGACGCCTCTGATGCGATTTTGGCTAGTGCGAAGTCTGGGATTGGGATTGAAGAAATCCTTGAACGGATTGTGACCGATGTCCCCGCACCGAGTGGGGATCTTGATGCGCCCCTCAAGGCTTTGATTTTTGATTCTGTCTATGATTCTTATCGGGGCGTCGTCTTGAACGTGCGGATTGTTGACGGCACGGTCAAAGTCGGTGATGAGATTGAACTCATGAGTAACGGCAAAAAGTTCGAAGTCACTGAAGTCGGCGTGATGTCACCCAAGGCTGTGAAGCGCGACATGCTGATGGTCGGCGATGTTGGCTATATTACAGCAGCAATCAAGACCATTCAAGATACGCATGTCGGGGATACCGTGACGTCGGCGGCCCATCCAGCTGAAGAAGCCCTGGAAGGGTACCGCAAAATTACGCCAATGGTATATTCTGGTTTGTTTCCAGTCGACAATGCGAAGTTCAATGATCTGCGTGAAGCCCTCGAGCGCCTGCAGCTCAATGATGCGGCATTGGAATTTGAACCTGAAACCTCTCAGGCCTTAGGTTTTGGGTTTCGTTGTGGGTTCTTGGGCTTATTGCATATGGATGTGGTCCAAGAACGGTTGGAACGCGAATTTAATCTGGATTTGATTATGACAGCGCCGAGTGTTGACTATGAAGTCGATTTGACCGACGGTACGCAGATCACCATTGATAATCCATCTGAAATGCCCGAAGCCTCAGCCGTCAAAGATATTCGTGAACCTTTTGTTAAGGCCTCCATCATGGTCCCTAATGATTACGTCGGGGCGGTAATGGAAATTGCCCAGCGCAAACGCGGCGAGTTCGTCACCATGGACTATCTCGACAAGTATCGGGTCAATGTCATTTATAACCTGCCATTGTCTGAAATCATCTATGATTTCTTTGATGACCTGAAGAGCAGCACTAAGGGTTATGCGAGCCTGGATTACGAAGTGACTGGATATCGGAGCAGTGATTTGGTCAAAATGGACATCCTGCTTAACGGCGATGCGGTCGATGCTTTGAGTTCTATCGTCCATAAGGATTTTGCCTTCGAACGTGGGAAGGCGATTGTCGCCCGGTTGAAAGAAACCATTCCGCGCCAACAGTTTGAAGTGCCGATCCAGGCTGCCATTGGCAATAAGATCATTGCCCGAAGCACTGTGAAAGCGTATCGGAAGAACGTCTTAGCCAAGTGTTATGGTGGGGATGTCACTCGGAAACGGAAATTACTTGAAAAGCAAAAGGCCGGTAAGAAGCGGATGAAGGCGGTTGGTTCTGTCGAAGTCCCTCAAGAAGCCTTTATGAGCTTGCTCGATATGAATTCAGAAGATACCAAAGGAAAATAAACAAAAAGACAGCAGAGGACTCTGCTGTCTTTTTGTTTATAGGCTTTTTGATTGTGAACAATTGCCTTTGACGCCGCTGTTATATAATTCCCATTCTGCCGCTGAAATTGTTCAAAAGGGTCAATTCAGACACGTTATATTGTGTTTTAACTCACAACACCCCTATATATTGTGGTATGCTGAAATGCGTAAGCACGAGGGGGAACTAGTATGACAACAGAAACACTGACAACATCGTTAACCAATAGAATTGACCAATTATTGAGTCGCGATGCGCGGGTCGTTCACGAGAATGCAAATAAAGACAGTCGCGTCTTCTCAACGTTAAGGGATCTGACTGCCGGCGCCGTCAGTAAGACTTATGGCCTAAGTATGCTCCCACCAGAAGTGGCCGCAGCGCATCAAAACGGAGATATTCATTGGCATGATCTCGATTACAGTCCATTCATGCCTGAAACGAATTGTTGTCTCATCGACTTCAAAGAGATGTTGAATCATGGCTTTAAAATCGGCAATGCCCAAGTGGAACCTGCCCATTCAATTGGCGTAGCGGTAACACAAGCAACGCAAATTATTGCTAATGTCGCTTCCAGTCAATATGGTGGTTGTTCATTTGACCGGGCTGACGAAGTGTTGGCGCCATTTGCAGAACATAATTATGCCAAGCACCTGCAACAAGCTCAGGCTTTGACCGATGACGTCGCTAAGCAAGAAGCGTTCGCTCGCAGCCAGACGCAAAATGACATTATGGCCGCGATGCAAACCTTCGAATACCAAGTGAATACACTCTATTCCACGCAAGGACAGACGCCATTTGTCACGCTCGGTTTTGGGCTCGGCAAATCATGGTTTGAACGCGAAATTCAAAAAGCAATTTTGACCATTCGTCTCAATGGTTTAGGCAAAGATAAGCGCACCGCGATTTTTCCGAAGTTAGTGTTCACACTCAAACGCGGCCTCAATCTTAATCCGGAAGATTTGAACTCCGATATCAAGCAATTGGCCATTCACTGTGCCACAGAACGGATGTATCCCGACGTCTTGAGTTATGACAAAATCAAAGCGATGACTGGCAGTTTTAAAGCGCCAATGGGTTGTCGTAGTTTCTTGCAAGGTTGGAAGGATGCTCAGGGCCATGAAGTCAATGCAGGGCGGATGAATCTTGGTGTGATTACATTGAACCTGCCGCGGCTAGCCTTATTGGCCAATGGTGATCAAACTGATTTTTGGCAACGGCTTGAAGATTTGTTGGCCGTGGCTAAAACTGGCCTGGACTATCGGATTGCCCAAACCGAGCATGCGACTCCCGAGCAGGCCCCCATTTTGTATCAGTATGGCGCCTTCGGTAAGCGGCTTGCTCCTGATGAGCCAGTCTCAAGTTTATTCCGCAACGGCCGCGCAACGATTTCGCTGGGTTATATTGGCTTGTATGAAGTCGGCACAGCATTCTTTGGCCCCGAATGGGAAACCAATCCCGAAGCCAAGGCATTCACCTTACGCATTGTGCAGGAGTTATCTGAACATTGTGCGCAGTGGAAGGCTGAAAATGGGTATCACTACTCTGTTTATGCGACACCGTCAGAATCGTTGACGGATACGTTCTGCCAAGCAGATTTGAAGCGTTTTGGTGAAATTCCAGATATCACCGACAAAGGCTATTACACCAATAGTTTCCACTACGATGTTCGTAAGCAACCCTCACCATTTGAAAAACTCGACTTTGAGAAAGATTATGCGCAATATTCAACTGGTGGCTTCATTCATTACTGTGAGTATCCAAATTTGCGGCAAAATCCCGATGCGTTAGAAGCAGTCTGGGATTACGCATACGATCGTGTCGGTTATTTGGGGACGAACACGCCGATTGATCAATGCTTTGCGTGTGGGTATCAGGGCGAGTTCTTAGCCACGGCCAAAGGCTACACCTGTCCGGAGTGTGGTAACCATGATCCGGCTCAATGTGATGTCGTCAAGCGTCTTTGTGGCTACTTGGGTAATCCTAATCAGCGGCCAATGGTTCACGGCCGCCAAGAAGAAATTAATCACCGTAAGAAACATTTGCAGTTTGGGAACGACATGGTGATTGAACATGGCTAAATTGCATTTCGTCCCACAACCAAATCAACCGCAACCAAGGGAGTGGCAAGCCGTTGATTTAAGCCAAGATTATGTTGGTGCCATTAAGTATCACGACGCTGTTGATGGCCCTGGTTACCGGGTGGCGGTCTATCTTTCTGGGTGTAAATTTAATTGCCCAGGTTGCTACAACAAGGCGGTCCAAAGTTTTCATTATGGTCAGCCATTCACTGATCAGATGTTTGATGAGATTATGCACGCACTGGCCGAACCCTATTATCAAGGCCTGACGCTGCTCGGTGGGGAGCCGTTCCTCAATACTCGTATTGCTATTCGGCTGGCAGAGGCTGTGCGCAGTCGCTTCCCAGACAAAAATATTTGGTCCTGGAGCGGGTATACGTATGAGCAGTTGCGCCAAGAAACTGCTGACAAGCAACACTTATTAAGCCTGATTGATGTCTTAGTTGATGGGCCGTTTCTTGAAGCCAAGAAGGACCTGACCTTACAGTTTCGTGGCAGTGCCAATCAGCGCGTCATTGACGTCCCAAACTCTTTATCCCAAGACAAAGTGGTCATCTGGCCACGGTTACTTCGATAAAAAAAGCCTTGATGACAATGTCATCAAGGCTTTTTCAGTGATTAATATTCAACTTCATCCGCAACGGTGACAGTCACTGTTGGAATTGGTAAATTTAAGGCTTGGCCCAATTGCTCCATGGCATCGTGGCGAGTAGGGAACTTATCCATATCCCAAATAATCGTCGCAATCGTTTGATCAGCATAGTCGAATTCTTCGGCATAGATATAGTCATGATCGCCGGTCTTACGTAAGGCAATTCCGACTTGGTCACCTAAGGCCATCGCATAATCGCGATCAGCCATGGCTGGCACGTCTTTCTTGGTGACATACCCCTGATCCAGCACTAATTGAGTGGCTGTTTTAACATCTTCTGCATTGATATCCATAAAACTTCCTCCTTAACGCGAGGTCGCTGATTGGAGTTGGGCTTCGATTTAATTTAAGTATAGCACTTCTGGTGGCTAAAGTTGCGCGATAAAGCGTGCAAACGCGGCCTGACCGGCATCAATGCGCTTGAAGACGCCAGCGTCCTCCAATACTTTGGCAAAGACAGCCCCAACGGCTTGTTGAACATACTCGTGCACTGAGTCAGCAGTGAAGGTGCCATTTCTCAATGATTCAGCCCAAGGCCGATGGATTGCGGCCATTTGGTTCGGTTGATTGAGCAAGAACTTCTCAACTTCTTGTAATTCAGTTTGCAGGCGAGCCGGCAAAATCGCCAGACCCATGACTTCAATCAGGCCGATATTTTCCTTCTTGATGTGTTGGACATCTTGATGGGGATGGAAAATTCCATCGGGGTATTGGTCAGATGTTTGGTTGTCACGCAAAACCAGATCGATCTGATAGTCGTCAGCCACGCGCCGCACAATTGGGGTGATGGTGTGGTGCGGCGTTTGATCAGTGAAAGCCCGAACATCGACAGCTTCGTCGCTGTATTGCTGCCAAACGTGTTGAATGTGCCAGGCGGCTTCACCCAGACGCTGCTTGTCGGCCGCTGTCAGACGAATCACACTCATGGGCCACTTGACTACACCAGCGTGGACATCGGGAAAGTCTGTCATGGCAAAGGTTTGCTCGATGGGCGCTTTAGCCATGGCAAACGTGTGCCGGCCCCCTTGGTAATGATCGTGAGCCAGCATTGACCCACCTACGATAGGTAAATCGGCGTTGCTCCCCACGAAGTAGTGGGGGAATAAGGTAACCAAATCGAATAAATTGCTGAAGGTTTGCCGATTAATTCGCATTGGTTGGTGGATACTATCCAGAAAAATCGCGTGTTCATTAAAGTAAGCATACGGTGAATATTGGAACCCCCAAGTGTGACCAGCCAAACTCAGCCGGACGATCCGATGATTAGCTCGCGCTGGGTAATTATCCCGGCCTTCATAGCCTTCATTTTCGATGCACAATTGGCACAGCGGGTAACTGGCACTCGGAGCCGCCGCAGCTAAAGCAATCGCTTTGGGATCTTTTTCAGGCTTAGCAAGATTGATGGTGATTTCTAGGTCACCGTATTCCGTATGCGCATTAAAGGCGGTGTTTTTGGCCAAGGCGCGCGTTTGAATGTAATTGTTGCGCTCACTCAGATGATAGAAATAGTCAGTGGCAGTTTGAGGACTGGTTTGATAGCGGGTCCAGAATCCGCTGTTCACCGCACTAGGCGTTGGCGTCACCAAGTTCATCAAATCAGCTTGCAGTTGTTCAATGGCTGGTGCTGTTTCGGGAATCATCTGATTCTGGAGGGCAGTTTGCACCAAGGCATCTAAAGTATCCAAAGGTGTCTCACCAGCTGCTTGTTGATGAGTTTCCCCAATTTGGGCAAAAAGCCGATTCTTTAAATATACTTGGTCCATGGCAGTGTAGGCATCATTATTATCGAGAATAAATGCGATGAAATCATCAATAGCTTGCATTAGCGGTCACCAAAACCTTCTGGGTGGGTTTCATGCCACTTCCAAGCTGTCGCAATGATGTCATTGATATTGTCATAATTGGGGGTCCACCCAAGGACATCCCGGGCCTTATCACTAGCGGCAATCAAAGTACTTGGATCACCGGGGCGGCGGGGACCAATCTCAGCCGGGATAGTTTTGCCAGTGACTTCGCGAGCTGATTTCAAAATTTCTAAGTTTGAAAAGCCTGTGGCTGATCCTAAATTAAAGGCGGTACTGTCGTGCCCAGCTCGCAGGTAGTTCAAGGCTAGAATATGCGCATCAGCCAAATCGACGACATGGACATAATCACGCACATTGGTACCGTCAGGGGTGTCATAGTCGTCACCGAAGATTTGCAAGCCATCGCGCGTACCAGCAGCGACTTGGAGAATAATCGGAATTAAATGTGTTTCTGGATGATGATCTTCACCAATGGAGCCATCAGGCATGGCACCTGCGACGTTAAAGTACCGCAAAGCGACGAATTTCACGCCGTAAGCGACGTCAGACCAGTGCATAATTTTCTCCATGGCCAGCTTACTTTCGCCGTAAGGGTTGGTTGGCACTTGTGGATCTGTTTCTTTAATTGGCACTTGCTTAGGTTCACCGTAAGTGGCAGCTGTTGAGGAAAAGACGATTTGCTTAATCCCAAATTCGTTCATCACTTCAAGCAGTGCAATCATGCCATAAGTATTATTGTCGAAGTATTTGAGGGGATCAGCCATTGATTCAGGCACAATGGAGCTGGCCGCAAAGTGGATGATGCCATCAATCTTTTCTTTTGAAAATACGGACCGTAAGAATTCGCGGTCGCGGACGTCACCTTGATAGAAACGAGCGGCCGGGTTGATTGCTGCCTTGTGGCCAGTGATTAAACTATCAATTACGACCACGTCTTCTCCAGCTTTAACCAATTGTGCCACTGTATGTGAGCCAATATAGCCCGCTCCACCTAAAACTGCAATTGTCATTTAAATATCCTCCTCTAATTATGCGGTATAAATTTCCTTAGGACCGTCAGCAACGCTGGCGACGTAAAAGTCGGCTGCGTATCCAATGGTCTGTTCGTAGGTTTGGCCGACGGCTTCAGTGAATGCGCCGACCGATGTCTTCGGCACAATTGCAATCGCGCACCCGCCAAAACCAGCACCAGTCATGCGGGCACCAATGATACCTGGTTGCAACCAAGCGGCATGCACCAAAGTATCTAGCTCTGGTCCCGTTACTTCATAATCATACTCCAGTGACACGCCAGAGGCATTCATTAATCGGCCAAATGTTAGTAAATCGTGGTCTTTTAAGGCCTGCGCGGCAGTAATTGTGCGAACGTTTTCAAAGACGGCATGGCGGGCTCGCTTAATTAGGGTCGCGTCATTGATGAGCGATGTGGTTTGGTCGAACTCATCTTCACTCATCGCGCCCAAACTGGCGTAGTCAAAACCACTTTGAATCCGCAGCAGCGCTTCATCGCATTCAGATCGCCGTTCATTGTATTTTGAATCGGCCAATTCGCGCCGTTTATTCGTGTTCATAATCACGATGACATTATCACCCAAATCAAGCGGTAGTTGTTCAAATTGGAGTGTATTGGTATCCAAGAAAACGGCGTGATTGGCTTCACCCATGCCGATGGCGAATTGGTCCATAATACCTGAATTAACGCCGATATATTGATTCTCAACGAGTTTACCGGCCTTAATCAAGTCGAGCATGTCTAAATCAAGCTGATACATCGATTTAGCAATGATGCCCATCAGTAACTCCAAAGAGGCAGAACTTGACAGGCCAGCGCCGTTAGGGAGGTCACCCCAGACCAAGATGTTTAATCCGTGAGATAAGGGTCCGACTGTTTGTTGCAGCTGCTGAAACATTCCCTTAGCATAATTGGCCCAATTATCTTCCTGATCGAAAGCCAAACTGCTTAAGGGCCGCACAATTTCACCAACAGTCTCAAAGTTTTGCGAGAACAAATGTAGTTCTTGATCCTGCCGTGGACTGACGGCGGCGTATGTCCCTAAACTAATCGCACATGGGAAGACGTGACCACCGTTGTAATCGGTATGCTCGCCAATCAAGTTAATCCGTCCAGGGGCAAAGAAGTAATTGGTAGGGCTTTCATTAAACTGTGACATAAACGCGGTTTGTAAGGCAGTTTGTTCCATGACCTGACCTCCTCAAATTTGCCCTCAGTATAGCATATTTAGTAAAGTTAACCAATAAATTTTACCATACTTTTACTAGGCCATTTTTGCTATACTAATGCAGTTAGAAAGGACGATTATTGTGGACGTACGTTATGATTGGCAGTATCAACCAGCACCTAGTTCAACAGAAATTCAGGCACTGAGCCAAGAGTTGGCCGTGTCACCATTGGTCGCCACGCTACTGTTGGAGCGGGGCATCAATTCAGCCGACGCCTGGGATCGATTCGCTCATCCTGACATGGCTGCCTTGCACGACCCCTTTGCGCTCCACGACATGCAAAAGGCGATTGACCGGATTCAACAAGCGGTGGCCGAGAATCAGAAAATCACGATCTATGGCGACTATGACGTCGATGGTCTGACTAGTGCCACCATTATGCTGGAAGCCCTTCAGAGTGTCGGTGCTGAACCAGATGTCTATATTCCCAATCGGTTTACTGATGGTTATGGACCAAACGCAGAAGTTTATCGATATTTACAAAAGAGCGGCACGCAACTGGTAATTACTGTCGATAACGGCATTGCAGGAGCTGAAGTAATCGATGAAGCCATGGCAAATGGCATGGATGTCATTGTGACTGATCATCACGAGTTGCCACAAATCTTGCCGCAAGCCGTCGCGGTTGTTCATCCACGTTATCCTGGCAGCGACTACCCATTCGGCGACTTATCTGGTGCCGGCGTAGCATTTAAAGTTGCTACCGCCTTATTGGGTGAAGTGCCAATTGAAAGTGTCGACTTGGCCGCCCTTGGTGCAGTTGCTGATTTAGTTAGTTTGACTGATGAGAATCGTATTTTGGTGCAGTTGGGCTTGCAGCTCATTCATCAACAGCCCCGATTGGGCATTAGTGCGCTGCTGGAGGTGGCTGACGTGAAGCCAGAGGCCGTTAATGAAACAACAATCGGCTTTGTCATTGGTCCCCGATTAAATGCTTTAGGACGGTTGGGAGATGCCGGCGAAGGCGTGGATTTGTTGACCACGTTTGACGAGACAGAAGCCGAAGTCTTGGCTAAGAAAATTAATACGATTAATGAAGAACGGCAAAAATTGGTTCAGCAAATTACAATCGAGGCCTTAGCGATGGCTCAAAGTCCCGACAGGGCGAATGATCAGACCTTGCTGCTAGCTCATGAAGGCTGGCACGAAGGGGTTCTGGGGATTGTGGCCAGCCGTATCGTTGAAACCACCGGCAAACCAACTGTGGTCATGCGTATTGAAGGTGACCAGGCAAAAGGGTCGGGCCGATCCGTCCCTGCTTATCATCTCTTCAATAGTGTCGATGCCGTCCGAGATTTAACCACACATTTTGGCGGGCATCATATGGCAATTGGTCTGACAGCGCCGGTCGCCAATCTTGACGCCATTCACGCTGCCATGGAAAAAGCAGCAGTCATCAGCTTAGCCGAAACCCCCAAGCCACCACTCACGATTGCCGGGCGGCTTGAACAGCAAGATTTGACGCTGGCTAACTATGAAGCCTTACGCGCTTTGGCTCCGTTTGGGTCTGGCAACCCGCAACCGGTGTTTGAGTTAAAGCCTAAAGCCATTAGTGACGTCCGCACCATGGGTAAGGATGGTAGCCACTTGCGGTTCAAAACCGACGGTATTAGTGTCGTTGGCTTTGGCTTCGGGGCTGCGCAAGCAGAAATGACTGCCGCCACTCAAATGAAGTTAGCCGTGTTATTAGAAGAAAATGTCTGGCAAGGTCGAACTAGCTTGCAACTACGCCTTAAAGATGTCAAAGTTCCTAGCGTCCCAATCAAAGATTTGCGTTTACCGAAGCCCAGTGGCGAACAATTTCGGGCCAGCAGCACTTACTTATTTTTTAATGAAAAGAAAATGCAACAACTGACTCATCAGTACACTTTTGGTGGCCCAACTCAGCTGGTCTCACAACAACAAGCACCAGTCGAAAATGCAGTGCTGGTCGACCTGCCAACTGATGAAGCGAGTTTGAAGCAAGCATTGAATGTCACGACCTGGCCAATCGGCGTGATCTTCAGCAGTACTCCGGCTGAATTGGTGGGGATGCCGACTCGAACTGAATTCGGGCAAGTCCTGCGGTTCTTGCAGCAACAGCCACATTTTGATAAACACCACTTGCCACAAATTGCAACGGCGACTCACTTAGCGGTCAGTCAAGTAATTCTCATCATTCAGGTGTTTTTCGAATTGAATTTTGTTACAATAGACGGTGCTTTCATTTCACCAGTAGAGAACCCAGCTAAGCAAGCCCTGGAAAGTGCTTCGGCGTATTCAAACCGGCAGGCCTTCCTGAATTTAGCCCATCAGTTGCAGACTTTGCCAACGCGTGAGTTGCTGCATTATCTACAAACATTAGAAGGATTGGAAGGATAAGGATGACCATTAATTTTAAAGACTATATTGCGAGCGTGCCCGATTTTCCGGAGCCCGGAATTCTCTTTCGGGATATTTCGCCATTGATGGCTGACGGTGCTGCTTATGCCGCCGCTACAGACGAAATCGCCGCTTACGCGCAAGATAAGGGCGTCGAAATGATTGTCGGCCCTGAGGCGCGCGGATTCATCGTTGGTTGTCCCGTTGCCTACAAGTTGGGTGTTGGCTTTGCCCCAGCCCGTAAGAAGGGGAAGTTACCACGAGAAACCGTTAGCGCCAGTTATGATCTTGAATATGGTCAAGCCACCTTGTATCTGCAAAAAGATGCCATTAAACCTGGGCAGCGCGTCTTGGTTTGCGATGATTTGCTGGCCACCGGTGGGACTATTGCTGCCACGATTGAACTTGTCGAAAAACTGGGCGGGATTGTTGTTGGGACGGCCTTTCTCGTTGAATTATCAGATTTAAATGGGCGGGCGAAGTTAGCCGACCATGATTTATTTACCTTAATGCAATATTCAGGCGACTAGGCAGAGACGCTGATTAACGCGGAGGCGTTGGTCGGCGTTTTTGAGTTTTAGCCTTGAATCAGCTACAATTAATGCACAGTGAGGAAGTGATTCCGTGTCCAAACACAACAAATCGGACGAGAGTAATAAAACCCTCGTTGAAAAAATGCTTGATAAGCAAAACGTTGCTTATTCGCCAGTCGAGTTTCCAACTGAGACGGAAGGCGACGTCGCGCAATTACAAGTCGACCATCTCGATGTTGATGAACACCGAATTTATAAAACGCTCGTCTTGATTGGCAATAAAACCGGCCCCGTTGTCGGTGTTGTCCCAATTGATCGGCACGTGGACTACAAGAAGTTGGCGGCAGTGTCTGGCAACAAGAAAGTTGGCATGGTCCCCTTGAAGGACTTAGTGGCCACTACCGGTTATGAACACGGCGCTAATACACCGATTGGAATTCACGCACGGTATAAATATCCAATTTTCTTGGCAGACGAAGCGAAGAAACAAGGCGAGATTATTGTTTCTGCCGGTAAAATCGGGCGGTCAGTTCAAATCAAGGCAACAGATCTTGCCCGGGTGGTCGCTGCCAAGTTTGCTGATATTACGAGTGCATAAGGAGAATATTATGTTTGCAGCTAATCGAAGTCGTTTCGCAACCTTTGGCGTCATTGCCGTTTTACCTGGTGAATTGATTGATTCAATTTGGATGATTATTGATCAGAACCTTCAGGGCGTCTTTCGCTTGAATAATGTGTTGAATTTCGATATTGAAGATAACGACGGTAGTGTCACCATGCGGTTCTCAGAAGAGAATATGACTACCGAAATGGCAGTGGATCTGCCCTTTGCCTATTCGGATGAGTTCCCCGAACGGGTGATTGCCTATGATGATGGCAAGAACCAAACCATTCTCTTGCCAGATGAAGCCAAATAAAAAACCAGCACTGCGATGAGCAGGCTGGTTTTTTTATTTGGGTGCGCGCCAGTACATAATGTCGGCCTCACCCGAGGAATATAGATGCGTCTCAATAGCTAAGTCTTTAACCGATTGGGCCATCACACTGTAGTAGACAGGCATCGGGGCAGTTTGAAGACCAAGTGCTTGCAAGAGAATAAATTTCTGCATTTGCTCAAAAGTGCCCCGATCAATGGCGTGACTCAGTTCGAATTCAAAATCTAAGTAGAAAAGCTGATTCGTTTGATGCGTCAACGTTAATTGTTTCACTGCGAAGCCGCCAAAATCCTGGTTGTTAGCATATTCAGCTACTAGGTTTTGTATCTGGCTTTGCGAGAAATTAGGGCGCTGGAACATCAAATGCCACATCGTCATAACCTCACCTCAGCTATATTATAACCTTAGTAGATTGGTTGACCAATGTATTCGAAAATAGAAGAGATTCTTTGGCGGGCCTGAGCCTGTTTCTCAACGCTAGCTTCAAAGCGAGAATGATCCACATTCTCATCATCAATTGCGCGTAGGGTTCCAATTGCGCCAGACTGCATTTCTTTTAGGGCTTCAATAAAGTGCTGGTTAAAAACCGCATATTTGTTTGGGGCAGATAATTGCGAGACTGTTTGGACAAACGTGTTAAACCGAATGAGGTTTTTCGAGAAATATTCTTTCAGGCGGCTGAGGCTTTCGCTGGCGTAGCAATTGCCTTTATCGATATTCTGACAGGTATGCGCGTATTCTTTAAAAACGGTTTCAAAGACCAGTAAACGTTCAATGTACTGATTAATCGTATAGATGTAAGTTTGTTCTTGCATGTGCCGACCCTCCATGAAATAAATTGTTATCATTTACAATTTTCAATATATCATTGGTTAATCTTATGGTCAACATAAATTTATAACATTAAACAAGAATAAACGTTATATAACAGGGCAATTTTTTGCGAGCGTCTATAAAGTGTGGCACAATAAGCTTAACGGAGGTTTGACATGAAAAAATATACCCTTGGACTTGCAGTTCTTGCGACAATTAGTCTTGGATTGGCCGGTTGTCAGAATAATCAGAAGTCGGCCAGTTCCTCATCAATCAAAACCACTATTAAGAGCAACCAATACAACGCGCAAGCTTTACAGAAGCGCTACGATAAGATTTGCGATCAGGTCATCTCGCCCCTGACTGCCATCCGTTATAGTGCGACCATGGCTGAACTTAAAAAGCAAACAGCCAAGAATCAGCAGATTTTGGATGATATCAATTTGGAATTGCAGAACAATACGTCCGTGCCCGCGTTGACCAAAGCCCTAACACAATATGTGACTATCTCGAAAGCTGTGCTCACTGATATCGCAAATAACAATCCTGACACATTCAAAACTGACAGCCAGAAGTTTTCAACCTTGACTAATCAGATTGCACAACAGTATTTCCAAGGCGAATTACCAAAATCAATGGTCACGTATACCAAAATGACAGCATCGACTTCAAGTAGTACCAGTTCATCGAACTAAACAGTTGGGGAGTTATCCCCAGCTTTTTTTGTGCGCTTATGGTAAATTGAAGCGGTAATCAAAAATGAAAAGTGTTTAACTGGAGGGATTGTGATGTGGGGACTCGCCATCATAGTAATCGTTGTGGTTGTCTTCGCCGTTGGGTTATATTTAGCAGCCAATTATTTGTTCAAGGTGGCCTTAACTCGCAATGTCGATCGAGAAGCGGTTTTTGAAGCCGACCATAATCAAATTGAAGCACCGGCAAATCTTGATGAAGCTGCTTTGACTGCCTTCAAACAGCGTTGGTTAGCACGCATGGAAATTGAAGCGGTTACGATTCGAAATCGACAGGACCTGACTTTGCGAGGGTGGCTATATACCCGAGAGAATCGGGCGACGCACCAATGGGCAATTCTCTGTCACGGCTTTAACGGTCGACACGAGGAAATGTACGATAAAGCGCCGTTCTTTGACCAGTTGGGGTTCAATATTCTCTTGCCAGACATGCAAAGCGCCGGCCAAAGTGAGGGTGAATACATTCAGATGGGATATGGAGACCGATTTGACATCCAGCAGTGGATTGACTTCATTCTCACGCGTGACCCCGATGCAGAAATCGTCCTTTATGGTATTTCGATGGGGGGCGCGGCTGTCATGATGACTGCTGGCCTTGACTTACCCTCCGCGGTTAAAGCCTTTATTGAAGACTGCGGCTATACCTCTGTTGAAGCCGAGTTTCGCTATCAGTTGAAACAGCTATACCATTTGCCCGCTTTTCCGCTTCTGAATGTATTCGGTTGGTTGGTCCATCGACGCCTAGGGTGGCGCCTCAAAGATGCGAGTTCTCTTGCGGCATTGAAGCAAGCTAAAGTCCCGCTTCAGTTCTTTCATGGCGGGGCCGATACCTTCGTCCCTGCGGCTATGCTAGCGGAAAACTTCGCTGCAGCCCCTGAACCAAAGGCTTCGATGCTCGTCCCTGGGGCCCAACATGGCATGGCGGCCCTGACCGCAGGCGATGCGTATTGGCAGGCCGTGCATCAATTTTTGAGCCAGAATACAGGATTGAAATTAATTGATTGGCAAGATTGGAACGGAGGTGAGCCACGTGGAAACTGAAACAAGACTCAGTAAAAAGAATTTGTGGTTCTTTGCGCTAGGTACAATCGGGCGCGACATGGCAGCTGCGGGCTTGTTCTTGAACTTCTTATTAACGTACATCATGTTGACGAAGCAGCTTTCACCCCAGCAGTTCTTTACCATCACGATTTTGTTCGTTGTGGCTCGGATCATTGACGCCGTGCTTGATCCAATTATGGGAAACATCCTAGATGCCACGCATTCGCGTTTCGGGAAGTTTAAACCTTGGATCGTCACCGGTGTGATTGGCACCGGTATCATCGTGATTGCTTCCTTTGCGAACCAGTGGCAGGGATGGACTTATATCATCGCCTTTGCGATTTTGTATCTTTTATTCAATATTTTCTTCACCATGAACGATATTGCGTACTGGGGCATGCTACCGTCATTGACGAGTAACTCAGATGACCGTAACCAATTGACTTCATTGACCTCTTTAATGGCCGGGGTTGGTGCTTTTCTCACTAACATTCTGGTGCCAATCGGGACTGTGGGGAACAACGCGTTGGGTGGCAGCACAGTGACGGGTTATGCCTGGATTTCCATTATTTTCGTCGCGCTGATGTTCTTCACCCAAGGCTTGACCGTTTTTGGCGTCACGGAAGACAAAACCATTCAGGCCCAACAAGCCACGAGTAAGCGCACTAAAGTGTCTTTTCGGTCCATCATTGGCGTTTTACGGGAGAATGATCAAGCAACATGGAATGCTGTCATGTTGTTCATTTATATGATTGTGAGCAACTTGAGTTCAACAGTGATTAGCATTTATCTGTACTTCTCATTTGGGTACTCAGGCACTTGGAATTTTGTCTTCACCATTCTGGGACAAATTGCTGGTGCGGTCATTTTTGCCACTTTTGCATCCATTTCAAAACATTTCACCCGCAAACGGTTAATTCAAATCGCCACTGTGATGGCTGGTGGCGGGTACGTCCTTTTGCTGCTGGCAGGCTTATTCTTACCTAATTCCTTAGCAACCACCAAGGCATGGCTTTTATCTGTCATCAACGTGTTGCCATCAGTCGGGAACGGGATTTTCTACCTCATCCTTATTATCAACATTGCTAACTCGGTCGAATATAATGAGTGGAAGGTCGGCATTCGCAACGAGGGGATTATCTTCTCAGTTCGACCGTTTGTCACCAAATTAGGAATGGCCGCTGGTCAGTTTATTGCGATGATGATTTACTTGGTGACAGGAATTCTCGGGACAACCAATCAAATCTCAAAATTGGAAAGTGATCAGGCCCGTGGTGTCATCAGTGCCGCGGCAAAAGAAAGTGGCATTGCCAACCTGATTGCTCAGGTTCCACTGGGGCAAGACAACTTCTTGTTGGCGTTAGTCACTTTGATTCCAGCCATCGGCATTGGCATTACCTATTGGATTTACAGTCGCAAAATTATTGTCGATGAGAAATTCTACGACCACATGTTGGCTGACCTTGAAGTTCGGCGGCAGGCCGCTGCCCAGAAAGTGGCTCAACAATAAAAAAACCGAGAACGCCATCTGGCGTTCTCGGTTTATTTTTTTGTGCGGGGCTTCTTCTTCAACTGACTAAAGACTTTCTGCACTTCTTTGAAATGTGTTGGCTTAACCCGTGCAGCCTTAACCATTTCTGAGAAATCATAATCTTTGGGCGTGATTGTTTGTTCTTTAGGCTTACGCTTAAACATTATTCTGCTTCACCTCGATTAGCGGTTGCAGTTGTTTGGGGCGTGGTCCGTAACAGCAGCATCATGCTGATCAAATGCGCAAATAAAAGCCAAAAGGCATAATTTGGGACCAAAATATCAGCGATGAAGGCACACGCGCCAATCAGATTCCCCCAAATATCACCGGCAGGACCGTGAATACTTTTGAAATACGAGATCAGATGGAGAAGGAGACCAATGGCCCCAAGCCACCAGAGATAGCTTTCCCAGCCCATCAACGTTGCACCCACAGCAGGAAAGCTAAACCCAGACTGGATGTGGACGATGCTAGCAATAATGAGTTCAATGATGCGATACCCCAGAAACACCAAGGTGTATAGGGCAGGTAACTTAATGAGTGAAAACTTCATAACTTCCTCGAGACTCGCGGTGAGGTCACAAACGTACCGGCGCGTAACTTTTTTCTTTAGTATACCGAGTTTTGGCAGCGTTGAAAACTCCACGGTAATCATTTGCAAAATCATTACCTTTTGATATACTAATATCTGTTGTGGAGAGTTGGCAGAGTGGTAATGCAACGGACTCGAAATCCGTCGAACCGGCTAATACCGGCGCGCAGGTTCAAATCCTGTACTCTCCTGAAAATATTCGGTGACGTTCAAACTTTTGAACGTCTTTTTTTGTACCAAAAAGTCCGCCTCAACGACGTTAAGAACTAATCAAATATCTTTCCTTTCAGCCAAGCGGGGAGATGTCGGTCAGGCGGATTGAAAGGTTCAAAGTTCTGCTTTTTTGAAGCTGTCAGGCCCAAACTCGATGCAGAGTGCTGATTCTACAGCCCTAAAATTTGTTTCTTTTTTGCTTCGAACTCTTCTTGGCTCAAAATACCATCGTCTAGCAGCGCCTTGTACTTCTTGATTTCCAAAACTGGATCAGTTTCTGTGTCAACTACTCCAGTAACTTCACCTGCAACGGGCCCATGTGACTCAGTCTGTTCGGATTCTGGAGTCGGCTCAAGCTTGAAGGCACGCAATTCTTGGTAGTCTTTGGTTTTTGTCACCAAAACAATCTCAACATTATCGCTGGTTTCCACTTGCTGCAAGGTGACGACTGTGTGTGAGTCATCTTCAACCTGATTGGTAGTGGTCGTGGCCGTGGTTGTCGTATTACTCTTGCCTTTATTTTTACCTGAATGCCCACCGGCAATTGCACCTGCGACAGTTCCGACTCCAGGCATCAAAATCGTTCCGATGACTGCGCCACTCAAACCATGGCCTTTCTTTCTGCCCTTGCTCTTGGTGTCCGACTTGGATGTTTCTTGAATTTCTTCATGATACCGTGGGCCATCAAAATCGACAGAAATCAGTTTGAAGTATATTGGATCGTCCAAATCGAAAATAACTGTTCGGTCATCAAGCTGGTACATCTTGTCTCCAAACATTCCCCAAGCGCCTACAAGTTTCTTGCCAACATCGAACTTAATTACCTGTTCAAGTACAATTCGTTCTTTACGCGCAGCTTTTGCAATTTTGCGAGCCTGCTTTTCTTCTGCTGTCAGGCCAGAATTGGCGGTTAACTTATCAAACATTCCCATTTTATCGCCTCCAAATTTTTTTGTGTTACAACACCCACGGCATGGCCTGCACATGCCCGCTGCTAAAGTGGGGGGTAGCCTTACTGACTTCTCCAGAAGTATCGTTGTTGTTAGTATACCGGAGTTTGTTTAGAATCTCGAAAGCAAAAAGCGACACTTGCGCTTTGCGTGATAATTGCGGCTGAACTCAGCTCTTTTACCGCAAAGGAGACTCACAGAGTCGCAATAAAAAATTTCAGGTAACCCGCCTGTCTCATTTATTGTCAAAAAAAGCCCGTCTCAATTGAGACGGGCTTAATTCATACTACTTAACAGCAGCTGTATGTTCGATGGTTTCGGTCTTGCCAGCTGCCCAGCGAGCGATGGCTGCGGTTTGGTGTGCGCGAGCCTTCCGCCGTGCTTGTTTAGCAACAGGGCGCTTGGTAGCAAAAGAGTTATACTTGTTGGATTTTGACATGAAAATCACCTCCATGATTGTTAGTATACCGTTTCGTGCTTTAAAACGCACTGGTCAATTCAAAATGGTTAACCGATGTACTTGCCGATCACCGGCAGGCGGGTCAGCACGACCAGTTTGTGCGGCGATTTTTGAATGGCTTCAGTCAAGTCCTGGCCGGCGACGTTCCCATGATAATTGGGGCCGCTCCAAGCACCAGCTGCGCTAACATCATAGACAACACCATCGATGGCGACATACTTCTCAGGCTTTTGGATGCCATCGTATTCAGCTAACTGTGCTTTGGTGAAAGTTTGTTCACTCATTGGTTTTCCTCCAAAAAAAATTCCCCCGCCATCGCGAGGGAAGCCAAGCCATTACTTCTTCAAGTAACCTTCGTCAGAGAGCTTGTTCAAAACCCGGAAAATGAGTTCTTCTGAGAAGTCACGTGATTCAGCAATTAAATAAGAATATTCGTCTTCAAGACTTGGTTCTTGGGTGTTAGCGTGCCAGTCAGCGATACGGGCTTGCACCTTGTCATCCGTGTATAATTCTGAAACCAATTGGTCAGCAGTGTTGCTGATCAAGTGGCGTAATTCGTTGTTTTCTGCCATGAGTAAAGTTCCTCCTTTGTTGTATGAGACCATTATAATATTTTTTTGGACTTGACCCAAACGAATTGCATCGATACAGTGTAAAATGATTCTATCAACCAAATATTCGCGGCAGAAGGTGATATTTTGGACTTTGAATGGCTCACGCAGCAATCAACGCCGGACTTGGCAAAAGCACTGTTAGGCTACCGCTTAACGGTTGATGAGACAGGCGGTTTAATTGTAGAAACTGAGGCCTACGTTGGCGTCACCGACCGGACTGCGCATGTTTTTGGGGGTAAGAAGACCGCGGCCAACCAGGCACTCTATGCGCCGGCCGGGACAGTGTATGTCTATCGACTACGTGCCTATTTCTTGATGAATATCATTACCCAAGTGGCTTCAGAGCCGCAAGGGGTGCTCATTCGTGCGATCGAACCCACAAAAGGCTTAGCGACAATGGCAGCGCGGCGGGGCCAACAAGGGTATAATTTGACCAGTGGCCCCGGCAAATTGGCCCAAGCCATGGCGATTGACCTGCGCGATAATTCGACGATGCTGAACCAAGGCCGAATTCATCTCAGCTCACACCGAATCAAAACGCCAGCCGCGATTGAAAGCGGCCCTCGAATTGGCGTCCCTAATAAAGGGGAATGGACGACTGCACCATTGCGTTTTTGGGTGGCACATAATCCATATGTCTCTGGCATGACGAAACAACAAATGAACGAACAAACGAAAGGATGGCAATAACTTGGCAGATAACAACTTATTAGATTACATTGGCGATAAAATGGACGCCTTAAACTTTGATGGGGATTTAGATATTAACTGGGATAAAGATGCCCATGTTTTTGAATTGGAATTAACCATGTACGTTGACGCTACGGGGGACTTTGAGGTGGAGGACCAAGACGGCCAAGAAATCGTCGACGGCGAAGTCGATTATTCGGATGCCATTTTGTTCTACGACAAGACCCGCGTTAATGGCGATGACTACAAAGATAATTACCTGACCATCTTTGGGTTTGACGGCAAGAAGGGCATGCCTCAGGCAACCTTAGATGCTTTGTTTGCTTATCTGCAAAGCTTGCTAGATGCTGGCCAAAATGCCTTATTCGATTTTGTGGATGGCTCAAGTGAAGCTGAAACGTTTGAACTCACTTTTGACCAGGCAGCTTTTGAGGCTGAACTAGCCAAGCAACCGGCTAAGGCGCAAACAACATTCATTCCTTACCCAAAGTACTAGGTGACAGCGATGGAATGGTCAAAAATTAGTGTTCAAACCTCTACTGAAGCGGTAGAGGCCGTCAGCAACTACCTGATGTCGCTCGGTGCCGAAGGGATCCAGATTGAAGACGCTGCTGACTTTCAAAATGAAGAATTTCTTGCCAATGGTGTCTGGCTTGATCCCGATACCTTTGCCCATCAAGAAGAAGGCGCCAAAGTTACTGGCTTTTTCAATGCCAAGACCCACTTGCCTGAACTAGTCCCTGAAATTCAGAGTAAGGTGGCCCAATTGGCTGATTTTGGTCTCGATCCTGGTGCGGGAACGGTGAGTGTTGATTCAGTCGCTGATGACGATTGGGCCAACACGTGGAAACAGTATTACCATCCCGTCCGTGTCAGCCACGATTTGACAATTGTGCCCAGCTGGGAAACTTATCAGCCACAACAGCCCAATGAAATGGTAATTCAACTTGACCCTGGTATGGCCTTTGGCACTGGCACCCATCCCACGACCCAGTTGATGCTCACCGCCTTAGAAACCCTGATGCGCGGCAGTGAGCGAGTCATTGATGTTGGGACCGGTTCTGGGGTTTTGGCGATTGCTGCTGAAATGCTTGGTGCCAGTCACATCCTAGCGACCGATGTCGATCAAGTGGCCGTCGATAATGCCAAGATGAATTTAGCTTTTAATCCTGTGACCAAAATTGATGTCATTGCTAATGATTTGCTCGAGGGTATCGATGAAAAGGCCGATTTAATTCTGGCGAATATCCTCGCCGAGGTATTGCTGCCGCTTATTCCGCAACTAGATCATGCGCTGGCCAAACGCGGCCAAGTCGTCCTGTCTGGAATTTTTTATGACAAGGTCGCCCCAGTCAAACAAGCCTTGGCGACCAATGGGTTTATTGTGAGGGCCGAAAGTCGCTTAGGCGATTGGTCAGCCATTGTTGCCCACCGGCAAAGTGATGAGGAAGACGCATGAATCGATTCTTTACCAACCAGCCATTAACAAGCGCCACCACGACTCAATTAGCCAGTGCCATTCAACAACATGCGATTAAAGTCTTGCGAATGCAGGTAGGCGATCAGCTGGAGCTTGTTTCTGAAGCCGGCCATGTCTTTTTGTCAACGATTGTCGAACCGAGCCCATTAACAGTGGCCGTTGGGAAAGAAATTACCCAGCCAGTCGAGCTACCAGTCGCTGTCCATCTTGTTTGCGGCGTCCCTAAAGGTGATAAAGCAGAACTTATTGTGCAAAAGGCGACCGAACTGGGCGCGGCATCAATCACTTTTGTGAACACGCAATGGGCGACAGCCCGCTGGCGGGCAGAACGCATCGATAAGAAGTTAACGCGGCTGCAAGGTATTGCCCAAGGCGCTGCCGAACAAAGTCACCGTAATGTGATTCCAGAAATTGATTTTGCCCAAAACCTTGAGTATGTGGCCACGACTGCAAGTAGCGAAGCTAAGCTCATTGCATATGAAGAAAGTGCCAAGGCCGGCGAAGTGGCCCAATTGGTCACCACTTTGGCGGAGAAGCCGGCAAGTTTGACGGTTGTCTTTGGCCCAGAGGGGGGCATTGCCCCTGAAGAGGTCGCGGCATTGACCGCACAAGGTTTTGTGACCGCCGGCCTGGGCCCACGAATCTTAAGGACTGAAACAGCCCCTTTATATCTTCTCAGTGCCGTCTCGACGCTGACAGAACTCGGAGGAAATTATGCGTAAATATTTGACTCATCCCTTGGCAGTGATTCCTGCGATCAGTGTCGTGATTGTATTTGTGATTCCATTTTTATTTAGACTTTTACATATCAGTGCAGTTTGGCGGATTAGTCTTTGCTTTATTCTCATCAACATGGTCGCGGCCTGGTTTTTTGGCCGCTGGCAAAAACACCGCGGATTGCCATTTTGGATTAGTTTCTGTCTGCCAATTCTGTTCGCTTTGAATGTCTGGCTACAGTACGCCCCGTATAATTACTGGTTTGCCGGCATTTATCTGGTCTTGACTTGGTTGGCCGTTCTCAAGGACTAGCTTTTTTAACAAAAGTCAGTATAATTTACTTATTACAAACGGTTGGAAAGCACGCACGTAGTTGTCGTGCTTTTCTTGTATTCAGACAGGGGTTGAACAAATGGCAGAAGAAATCGAATTAACCCAGGATGACGTCATGGCTCTGTGCCGCCAGTACATGAACGATGATCATTTGGCTTTCGTCCAAAAGGCCTATGATTTTGCGGCTTATGTCCATCATGAGCAGACCCGTAAATCGGGGGAACCATATATCATTCATCCAATTCAAGTCGCTGGTATTTTAGCAGAATTGAAAATGGACCCAGAAACCGTGGCGTCGGGCTATCTTCACGACGTCGTGGAAGACACCAATATTACGCTGGGCGATATTCAAGAACTTTTTGGCAATGATGTGGCTGTCATTGTTGACGGATTGACGAAGTTAAGCAAAGTGACCTATGTGGCCCACAAAGACGAATTAGCCGAGAATCACCGGAAAATGCTGTTGGCCATGGCTAAGGACTTGCGGGTTATTATGGTCAAGCTGGCTGACCGGCTGCACAATATGCGGACCTTGATGCACCTGCGTCCTGACAAGCAACGCCGCATTGCCAATGAAACACTGGAAATTTATGCACCACTAGCTGATCGACTAGGGATTAGCACCATCAAGTGGGAACTTGAGGACTTATCGTTACGGTATTTGAATCCGCAGCAGTATTACCGGATTGCCCAATTAATGAACAGTAAGCGGGCGGAACGGGAAGCCTACATTAATGCGGCGATTGATGACATTAATCGCGCCCTTGATGGCTTGAACATGAAGTATGAAATCTATGGACGCCCAAAACACATTTATTCCATTTACAAGAAAATGCGAGACAAGCACAAGCAATTTGACGAATTGTATGACTTGTTGGCGATTCGAGTCATCACTGAATCAATTAAAGATTGTTATGCCGTTTTAGGCGCGATTCACACTAAGTGGAAGCCAATGCCTGGGCGGTTTAAAGATTATATTGCGATGCCTAAAGCAAATTTGTATCAAAGTATCCATACGACAGTTATCGGACCTCAGGGTAAGCCACTAGAAGTGCAGATTCGGACCGAAGAAATGCATCACGTGGCTGAATACGGGGTTGCGGCTCACTGGGCGTATAAAGAAGGCCAAACTAGCGAAGTGCAATATGATGCTGCCGGCGAGAAACTCGATCTGTTCCGCGAAATTCTGGAAATCCAAGACGAGAGTACGGATGCCGCTGACTTCATGGAAAGCGTCAAAGGCGATATCTTCACTGATCGCGTCTATGTTTTCACGCCTAAGGGTGATGTTTACGAGTTACCAAAAGGTAGTGGCCCGTTAGATTTCGCTTATCTCGTGCATACGGAAGTTGGCAATCACTCAGTTGGGGCCAAGGTGAACGGCAAAATTGTCCCGCTGAACTATCAGCTCAAAAATGGTGATATCGTCGATATGTTGACCTCCAGTCAGTCGACCCCAAGTCGGGATTGGATGAGCGTCGTTTATACATCTCGGGCGCGCAACAAGATTCGCCGGTATTTTAAACAAGAAGATAAAGAAGAAAATACCGAAAAGGGCCGTGACATGCTGGAACGGCAATTGACGGAAATGGGCTTGAATCCTAAGACCTTCATGGCCAAGGAACCCATGGCCGACTTATTATCGCGGATGAACTTTCAGACTGAAGATGAGTTATTGAGCGCGATTGGTTACGGCGAATACACCGCTTTGGTTGTGGCTAATCGCCTGACTGAAAAGTATCGCAAGCAAAAAGCCGCTGAAGACCAAGCGGCCCGCGAAAAAGAAATTCTCGATAACAATCAAAAAGTCACCACGATGTCCAAAGAAAATCAAAAACCACAGACGCGGACAGAAGATGGTGTCATCATCGAGGGCGTGGATAATTTGCTGGTCCATCTCGCAAAATGTTGCCTGCCGGTGCCTGGTGATGCCATTGTCGGTTATGTGACCAAGGGTCGTGGGGTCACGATTCACAGGGCAGACTGCCCAAACGTGGCCAACTCTGCTGAAATGGTTGGGCGCTTGATTGATGTGCGCTGGGAAAATGCTGGTGATTCCAGCCAGCTTTTCAATACCGATTTAGAAATTTATGGCTACAATCGCAACGGCCTGCTCAATGATGTTTTGCAGGCCCTGAACGCGCAAACCAAGAGTCTTAACAACGTGAACGGCCGTGTGGATCACGATAAGATGGCCGATATTCATGTCACTGTTGGGATTCGCAATCTGGCTCACCTTGATAAATTGATGGATGCTGTCAAAAACATTCCTGATGTCTATGAAGTTAAGCGTGAAAACGGCTAAAGCCAGCAGAAGCCTGTGATATCACTTTGCGGTGTTGTCACAGGCTTTTTGAATGCAACCGTTACTTTTTTTGCTGGTCAAGGGCTGGCTTTTCCCGTATGGTTAAAAGAGAATATTTCATGAAAGAGATGACAATATGCGACTTGTAATTCAGCGAGTGAGCCAAGCAAATGTCAAAGTGGCGGGTCAAACGATTGGTGAGATTGGCCCCGGTTTAGTCGCTTTGGTTGGAATTGGCCCCAATGACACACCGGCTGATGTCACTTATTTAGCTAAAAAGGTTGTAAATGCAAGAATATTTGGCGATTCGAACGGCAAAATGAATCTGAGCGTCAAAGATATTGGTGGCAGTATTTTATCCATTTCACAGTTCACCCTCTTTGCTGAGACGAAAAAAGGCAATCGCCCCAGCTTCACGCATGCTGCCGATCCTGAATTGGGGCTGAAATTCTATCAAGCTTTCAATTCGGAGCTAACTGCACTGGGGATGAAAGTGGCCACAGGGGAATTCGGGGCGGATATGGCCGTGAGTTTGGTGAATGACGGGCCAGTGACAATTATTTATGATACGGAGGCATAGACATGAGAAATGCGATTTGGGATTTTGATGGGACATTGTACGATACTTACCCAGGGATGCTGCAGGCCTTACTGGAAGTGCTTCGGGCCCATGGTGTTGATCTAAATGCTGACAAGACGTTTGAAACCATCAAACGGGGTTCTATTCGTGACCTTTTGCGCGAACTGGCGCCAAAGACTGGTTTGACCTTGGTTGATTTAGAAGCGGCTTATCACAAACAAGAAGCTCAATATTTGCTTGATGCCAAGCCTTACCCGCAAGCCGCAGCGGTCCTTGAGACGATGGTCGCGCACGGCAATCGGCATTTCTTGCTGACGCACCGGGATGAGGCTGCTTGGGATATGCTAGCCCGAGACGGGCTGAAACACTTATTTGAAGGGGGCGTGGACCGCAGCCAGGATTTACCCCGTAAACCGGATCCGGCGGCGATAAACTTTTTGCTTCACCGCTACGCCTTACGCCCAGACGAGACTGGAATGATTGGCGACCGTAAGTTGGACGTCCTTGCCGGCCAGGCAGCCCACGTTCAAGGCATCTATCTAAACATCGACGGATTTAACGATGCCCCGACCGCCGATGCCATTGTGGCGCAACTGAGTGACATTCCAGCGTTATTTCGCCACTAAAAAACCGCCCCTATTGGGCGGTTTCTTTATTTGGCTTTAAAGTATTGGGTCAAGCCCTTGGTGACATCACTGGCAATCTTATCTTGATAACTGCTGGATGAGATTTGTTTAAAATCACTGTCGGTATTGATATAACCCATTTCCATCAGAATGGATGGTTGTTGATTTTCGCGCAACACTTCGAAATCCCCAAAGGCAACGCCACGGTTATCCAGTGACAAGTTGCTAAAGGAACTGTTAACGGCCTTGGCCAACGACAAATCCTTCTTATCAGAATAGTAATAAGTTGTGAAGCCAGTAGCAGAGTTAGTGTCCGGACTGGAGTCGAAGTGGATGCTGATAAATGCGTCAGCGTGTGCGTTGTTGGCAACCACAGGACGCGGGGCGAGATCGACAAACTTGTCACTATCGCGCGTCATAATCACGTTTGCACCAGCAGCTTTCAACTGAGCCGCAATCGCCCGCGCGGTTTCAAGCGTATAAGTTTTTTCGTACTTGCCACTGGTAGAAAGTGCGCCAACATCTGTCCCACCGTGGCCGGGATCTAAAACGATGGTGGCTTCAGCGAGATTGGTTGCGGCTTTGGTCTGCTTGGAAGAGGCAGTCGAGGAAACGACCCAACTAGCCACATAACCAATCTTGCCATCACTAGTTTGGACCTTGTACCAATCATCGCTTTGCGAAATCACATTCAGTTTAGTCGCGTTAGGGACCCGGACGACCACTGGCGCGTTGATTCCTGCCGCTTGGCGAATGTTGCTGGCCATGGTAGTCACAACGGTAATCCCGGTTTGCTTAGCCGCCGCAGGTGTTTGGTACTTGGTTTGGCTAGCAGGGGTCAAAGTCGTCGTTTGATCGGTGACATTTAACACCTTCGTGAGTACCCAGGCGACCGTATTCTGATAGCTAATCTGCGTCCATTCGCCTTGTTGATAGACGACATTCACGTCGGTGCCGTTATTCAGTTGGCCCAATTGGGTACTGTCTTGCGTCGCATATTGATAGATGACGCCTGGTTGATTGACCGTGGCAACTTTGGCTTTGGTTGTGGAAGCCATGTTCTGGTCAACTAACCAACTGGCGACCCAACCAATGCGGTTACCAGCCAGGCGTACCTGATACCAAGCGTTACGCTGATCAGTGACGGTTAAGACTGTGCCTCGACTGACTTGACCCATCGTTGAATAATTCAACCCTGGTCCCAGTCGGACGTTTAAAACGTCAGCTTTCACGGTTAATGATTGATTATTGGCTAACACGGTCGTTGAAGTAATGCCAACCGCAAAAACAAAAGCTAGAATAATTGCTAAGGGCCATTTCTTAAGTTGTCTAAATTTCATCCGATATCAATCCTCGATTAGAATACCATCATTATAGCAAACTTCTGAGCAATCGCAGTGATTTTAGTCGTTTGACCAGAAATTTTAAGCTTTTGGGGACGCAATCACGCTAGGCTCACATTGACAACGTCGGTAAAAACCCGTATTCTTACTGTAAATAATTCCAGAGCCCATGAAGAAGCAGGATAGATCAATCACACAGAGACTCAGTATTGCTGAAAGCTGAGACCGATCAAAAAGACACTTCTGAGGCAATTCGGTCAACCACCGTTATCGGTAAGTAAAACTGTAAGGTGGTACCGTGCTCAGCACCCTTCGTCAATGACGAGGGGTGTTTTTGTCTGGACAAGGAGGAAATAAAATGGCTTATCAACGACCAAAAGGCACTATTGATATTTTGCCGGACCAGAGTGGATTGTGGCAACACGTTGAAGCAACAGCACGCGAAGTGTTCAATACTTATCAGTATCAAGAAATTCGGACGCCAATTTTTGAAAGTTACGATGTATTCTCACGTTCCGCAGGGGACACCAGCGATATCGTGACCAAGGAAATGTACAATTTTGAAGATAAAGGTCACCGAATGATGGCTTTGCGGCCAGAAGGCACTGCTGGGGTGGTTCGGGCCTACGTCGAAAACAAATTGTACGGCCCAGAGCATGCTAAGCCTTACAAAGTTTATTATATGGGGCCAATGTTCCGCTACGAACGGCCACAATCTGGCCGCCAACGGCAGTTCCACCAAATTGGGGTTGAAGCCTTCGGGTCAGATTCGCCCGCTATCGACGCTGAGACCATTGCCATGGCCCGTCAGCTTCTCAGCAACCTTGGTGTCAACGATGTAAAATTCGTCATCAATACCCTTGGGGATCCCGAGAGTCGAGCAGCTTATCATCAGGCCTTAATCGACTATCTGACACCGTTTGAATCTGAATTATCTGAAGACTCTAAAGTTCGCTTACATAAGAATCCATTACGCGTACTTGATAGTAAAGATCGTCATGATCAAGAAATTGTCGCCAACGCGCCCAAAATTTTAGATTTTCTAACGCCAGAGGCTAAGGCGCACTTTGAACAAGTGCAACGCTTATTGATTGCATTGGATATTCAATTTGAAATCGATCCAACCATGGTCCGGGGCCTGGACTATTACAACCACACGATTTTCGAAGTGATGAGCAATGCACCCGTTTTTGGCGGGGGCTACACAACGATTCTGGCTGGTGGCCGCTATAACGGGTTAGTAGAAGAACTAGGCGGCCCACAAACGCCAGGCTTTGGCTTCGGGATGGGTGTTGAGCGGCTGTTGCTCCTGCTCTCGGCTCAAACCACACAACCGGCGCTCCCTGTTTATATTGTGACCATTGACGAAAGTGCTCAGGTTGTTGCCATGCAATTGGCTACGGCTATTCGGGCTGCAGGATATGGCGTGGACTTGGACTTTATGAATCGCAAAGCCAAGGCACAATTTAAGACAGCGAATAAGGAAAATGCCCAGCTTGTGATTACCTTAGGTGAGAGTGAACTGGCCCAGAAAGCTGCCCAAGTGAAGCAGATGAGTACGGGAGACCAACAAGCAATTGGTTTTGATCGGCTGATGAATGATTTCAGTCAGATTTATCAAGAGTTAGTGGAGGCTAAATAATAATGAAACGAACAATGTATGCCGGCGATGTGACCACCGCCGAATTAGAACAGACAGTCACCCTGAAAGGTTGGGTCCAAAAGCGCCGCAGTTTGGGGAACTTAATTTTTATCGACTTACGCGACCGGGCAGGGATTGTCCAGCTGGTTTTCTCTAATGAATTCGGGGCTGATGCTTTAGCCGTTGCTGATACGTTGCGGGCTGAATATGTGATTGAAGCCACCGGGGTCGTAAAAGCGCGTAAACCAGAGGCAGTCAATGACCAAATGAAAACCGGTGCCATCGAAGTTGAAGTGCAGACATTAACCATTTTAAATAAGGCTAAGACACCACCATTTTATATTGAAGATGGGGTCGCGGTTTCAGAGGATACCAAGCTGAAATATCGTTACCTTGATTTGCGGCGGCCTGAAATGCAACAAGCCTTGTTTACCCGCGCAAAGATTATGCAAAGTACGCACCGCTTCTTTGATGACAATGGTTTCATTGATGTCGAAACCCCAACTTTAACGGCCAGCACCCCAGAAGGAGCCCGGGACTATCTCGTGCCTTCTCGGGTCTATCCAGGGAGTTTCTACGCCTTACCCCAATCGCCACAATTATTTAAACAATTATTGATGGGAGCCGGGTTCGATCGGTACTATCAAATAGCTCGGTGTTTCCGAGATGAAGACTTGCGGGGCGACCGGCAACCAGAATTCACTCAGATTGATATGGAAACAAGTTTTCTCAGTGCTGAAGAAATCCAGGACTTGACCGAAGGCTTACTGGTCAAAATTATGCACGATGTCAAAGGGATTGATGTTCCGCGCCCATTCGCACGCATGGAATGGCAAGACGCGATGGACCGGTTCGGTTCAGACAAGCCTGATTTACGTTTCGGGATGGAAATCCAAGATGTTTCAGCCTTAGTTGCCGATTCAGACTTTAAAGTATTCGCTGGCGCCGTCGCTAATGGCGGCCAAGTCAAGGCGATTGTGGTTCCTGGCGGTGCCGATGCGTACTCGCGCAAGAAGATTGATGAGCAACAGGATTACATCAAACGTTTCGGTGCTAAAGGCTTAGCCTGGCTTAAAGTAACGGATGAGGGGATTAACGGTCCAATCGCGAAGTTCTTTGGCGACGGGGAAGCGCTGACCCAACATCTTAGTGCCAATGCGGGTGACTTACTGCTGTTTGTGGCTGACAAACCAAGTGTTGTTGCAGCTAGTCTCGGCTATTTACGGACGCATTTTGGCGCCGACCTTGGCCTGATTGACGAAAGTGCCTTTAATTTTGTTTGGATTGTCAACTGGCCTTTATTTGAATACGACGAAGGTATCGAGCGTTGGGTGCCTGCCCATCACCCATTTACCATGCCTAATGAAGAAGATGTGCATCTATTGGATACGGATCCGCATGCGGCCCACGCCCAAAGTTATGACATCGTCCTCAATGGTTATGAAATTGGAGGCGGATCAATTCGTATCCACACTCGTGAAATCCAAGAAAAGATGCTTAAAGCACTTGATTTCACCCCCGAGCGGGCCCAAAAAGCGTTTGGCTTCTTGCTGGACGCCCTTGATTATGGGTTCCCACCTCATGGCGGTTTAGCGATTGGTCTCGATCGGTTAGCAATGCTGTTATCAGGCAAGGACAACATTCGGGATGTCATTGCCTTTCCTAAGAATAGTAAGGCCAGCGAACCGATGACGAATGCGCCAACACCAGTGGCTGACACCCAGTTGGTCGACCTTGGTATCGAAGTCCGGCCGGAGGATGAAGCCTTAGTCGAAGAACGCGAAAACAATTAAGTTGTTGGCAATTGAATTGTTTTGGTTATAATGAAGACGAGGTGAGGAAAATGACAAACGATCCAAAAGAACTCCGTCAACGTTTAACGCCCGAACAATATGCTGTCACACAAGAAGCTGCGACTGAACGGCCATTCACAGGACAGTATGATGATTTTTACGAGCCAGGAATTTATGTCGATGTTGTCAGCGGGGAACCACTCTTCTCATCCGCGGATAAATATGATGCCGGCTGTGGCTGGCCTGCGTTCACAAAGCCAATTCAAAAACTCGCCGAACATCGCGATAAGAGTTTTGGCATGGAACGGGTCGAAGTCCGCAGCAAGGAAGCCAACTCTCATCTTGGGCATGTCTTTAATGATGGTCCGCTTGAAGCAGGCGGCTTACGGTACTGCATTAATTCCGCAGCACTCAAGTTTATTCCAGTCAGTGAATTAGAAGCTGCTGGTTATGGGCAATATCGCGATTTGTTTTCTAAGGAGGACTAAGTATGGCAGAAGAAACTGCAATTTTTGCTGGTGGCTGTTTCTGGTGCATGGTGAAACCTTTCGACACCTATCCTGGAATCAAACAGGTTATCTCTGGATATACCGGTGGTCACGTGGCTAATCCGACGTACGAACAGGTTGTTAGCCATACCACGGGCCATACTGAAGCGGTCGAAATTGTTTTTGACCCAGAAGTTGTTTCGTATCCAGACTTGGTCAATATTTATTGGCAACAAACCGATCCGACTGATGCAATGGGTCAGTTCCAAGATCGCGGCGATAACTATCGACCAGTGATTTACTACAACTCAGACGCCCAAAAAGAAGCCGCTGAAGCCTCCAAGCAGGCGCTTGCTGATAGTGGCCGGTTCAAAGAGCCAATTGTCACCACGATTGAGCCTGCCCAACCATTCTATCCAGCCGAAGATTATCATCAGGATTTCTATAAAAAAGATCCATTGCGGTTTGCCATGGAAGAACGTGGCGGTCGGGAGCAATTCCTGAAGCAGCATTGGGAAGATCAATAACAATTGTTGAGCCAGGACGGCGGGTAAAACCTGCTACCTGGCTCTTTTTTGTGTACGCGGCTATGTTATACTAAGTGCACTAATAACGAGAGGGTCTGGCTATGTTAAATATCGATCGATTGATTCGGCGACACCAGAATTGGAGTCGAATCACGGCTGCACTGTTTTACAGTCTCAGTGTTGCCATTGCTTTGAATATGTTTTGGGAACCAGGTGGCGTCTTTGCCAGCGGCATCACGGGGGCTGCGCAGTTAGTGGCATCCATCATTCGCCGCTGGTTTGATTTCTCCTTTGCCAGCCCGTGGGGGGCCGTTTCAACGGCGCAAATTTTTTCAACCGGGACTATGTTATTCCTGTTAAACGTGCCATTATTCTTCGTCGCTTGGCGAAAAATCGGTCATCGGTTCACCTTGTTCACAATTCTCGCGGTCGTTTTATCGACAATTATGATTCGGCTGCTGGGGAATTTAACCCCTCTGACCAAAGATCCAATTGTCTGTGCCATCTTTGGGGCCGTCACTAACGGTCTGGGCACGGGCTTTGCGCTCCGGAATAATATTTCGACTGGGGGCCTGGACATTCTCGGTATCGTCTTGCGCAAAAAGACCGGTCGCAGTGTGGGCACGATTAATATAGCCTTTAATATCTTAATTATCTTCTTTGCTGGCTTCGTTAACGATTGGCCACACGCCCTTTATTCGGCCTTGGCGATTTTCATTAATGGGAAAGTAATGGACTCGCTTTATACCAGTCAACAGCGCTTGCAAGTGATGATTGTAACTGACAAGCCCAAGCACGTGATTAATGAAATCCAAGATACTTTGCGGCGGGGCATTACGATTGTGCACGATGCAGAAGGAGCTTTTAAGCACAAGGAAATGACTATCTTGTTCACCGTCATTTCACGCGCAGAAATGTATGACTTAGACCAAGCCATGAAACGCAGTGATCCGTATGCCTTTGTTTCGATTACAGAATCAGTCAAAATTCTGGGCCGTTTCTACGAACCAAAATCCGATTAGGGAGTGAGTCGATGTTACTGGGTGCCAATGTGAGTATGTCAGGCAGTGCCATGTTTGAGGGGGCGGTTGCTCAAGCCGTCAGTTACGGAGCCAACACGTTGCAGTTTTACACTGGGGCGCCGCAGAATACGCGCCGTAAACCCATTGAAGCAATGAAGATTCCTGAAGGCTTGGCTGCAATGAAAGCGGATGGCCTATCGGATCTCGTGATTCATGCGCCATACATCATCAATCTTGGGAATACGATTAAGCTTGAGAACTTTGACTTTGCGATTCGTTTCATGCAAGCAGAAGTCGCCCGGGCGGATGCGCTTCATGCGTATGCAATGCCATTTCATCCGGGCGCCCATGTCGGCGCCGGTGCGGAGGCTGCTTTGGCTAATATTATCAAGGGCCTCAATGAAATCATTCAGCCTGATCAGCAGGTGCTCATTGCGCTAGAAACAATGGCGGGGAAGGGTACTGAGGTGGGGACTTCATTTGAGCAACTCGCCAAGATTCTGGATGGCGTGACCCATAATGACAAAGTAGCCATTACAATCGACACCTGCCATCTCAATGACGCAGGCTATCCTGTTGCAACAGATTTTGATGGTATTTTGAATGACTTCGATCACGTTATTGGCTTGGACAAATTAGCGGTGGTACATCTCAATGATTCTAAGAATCCGCAAGGTAGCCACAAGGATCGCCATCAGAATATCGGATTTGGTACGCTAGGATTTGACGTATTGAATCAGATTGCCCATCATCCAGCACTACATAATATTCCCAAAATCCTTGAAACACCGTTCGTGGGGCCCGATAAGCAGCATCAACATGCCCCGTATGGCCTAGAGATTGCATGGTTGCAATCACAAACATTTCAGCCCGAAGCCCTGAAAGCTTTGGCTGACAGCGAGTAACTAAAATAACGCCCCTGTGAACAAAGAAGTTCATAGGGGCGTTACAGGTTATTTCTTCTCTTCTTGGAAGCCGTCCAATCCCATATGATCGAGGATAATTGTCGCTGTCTCTTCAATAGAGCGATGGGCGGTATTAATCACGATACAACCGAGTTTGGCATACAAATCATCGGCGAACTCAAGCTCTTGGGTGACTTGTTCTCTGGCCGAGTACGTCGTGTCTGGATTGAGGCCATAAGCCAACATCCGCTGGCGGCGAAATTCCATCAGCACTGAAGGATCAGTGGTTAGCCCGACGATTTTGTTTGAATCAATTTGATAGATTTCTTCTGGAATATGGGCATTTGGAACCAATGGCAAGTTCGCCACTTTCAAGTTGCGGTTGGCTAGGAACAGAGACAACGGGGTCTTGCTGGTCCGCGACACGCCTAACAACACAATATCAGCTTCCAGAAAGCCTTTCGGATCTTTGCCGTCATCATAAAGCACCGCAAACTCCATAGCCGAGATCCGGTCAAAATACTTCTCGTTTAGGTCATGGATGGCGCCTGCCACACCAGTTGGTTCAAGTTGAAATTTTGTTTGAATTGCACTGACAATTGGCGTAAAGACATCAAAAGTTGGCACGCCGACTTCTTTACCATAACTATTGGCCAATTTGCCCAGTCCTGGCGTTGCTAGGGTATGGACTACAATGCCGTCCTCGGCTTTGGCTTGGTCAAAAATTTCAATTAGTTTCTTCTCTGTGTTCACAAAGGGAAACCGGACATATTGGGCAGTCAAATCAGGAAATTGCGCTGCCACAGCTTGTGCCAGCTTTAAACTGGTTTCACCAATTGAATCAGAAATGAGAAACAGTTTAAGTTCATCGGCCATAGGAGCCACCTCGTTTTCTTATTGGTAACGCTTTAATCATACCATACTCAACGAGACCTAAAAACGCGAGAATTCAAGACTTTTTTCAAAACTTAATTGACGAGCTTTTCACAGTTCGATATAATATTCAAGAACTGTTGACAGTTACGGTCAGTGGTTACACAGTGTCGGAGGGAGGGATATCAAATGGCAAAGACAGTCGTTAAGAAAAACGAATCTCTCGATGATGCTCTTCGGCGCTTTAAGCGCACCGTATCTAAGTCAGGTACCTTAGCAGAATACCGCAAGCGTGAATTCTACGAAAAGCCTAGCGTTAAGCGCAAGCTCAAATCAGAAGCAGCTCGTAAGCGGAAGAAGTTTTAATCAAAGGACTTGGTGAATAATGGCGTTACTTGATGAGCTCAATGCTCAGATGAAAGCAGCGATGATTGCCAAGGACAAGGCCACTTTAACTGTTGTGCGCTCGCTGAAATCAGCGATTGTCAACGAACAGATCAAAGTCGGCCACGACTTGACGAGTGATGAGGAAAAGAGTGTCTTGGCAACCCAACTTAAGCAACGCAAAGAAAGTGTTGCGGAGTTTAAGAAGGGCGGCCGAGACGATCTCGTCGCAGGTACGGCAGCAGAAATCACATTTATCGAGCAGTTTCTGCCCGCACAAATGGATGAAGCCGAAGTATCAGCACTCATCGATCAAGTGATTCAATCCACGCATGCCAGCGGCAAGAGCGACTTTGGGACCGTTATGAAGGCTTTAATGCCTCAGGTCAAGGGTCGTGCTGATGGCGCCATGGTGAATCGGCTTGTAAAAGCGAAATTAGGTTAACGAAAAGCCGGTGAAAGCCGGCTTTTTTGTTTGCTCAGAAACTGTGATAGAATAAGGGCATTAAAAAACTAGGAGGTCGCCTGTTTGGCAGACACACTATTTGAGAAGACCTTTCATACCATTGATACAGATACTGCTCTCACACTTGCCGGTATCAACGATGAGAACTTAAAGCTCATTGAAGATGGCCTCGGTGTCACAATTGCGCCGTTTGGTCAGGAGATGCGAATTTCCGGTAGCGAAGGTGCAGTTAATTTAACGTATAACTTACTCCAACAAATGTTGCAATTACTTGGGCAAGGCATCCGTCTGGCGCCTCAAGACGTGGTCAGTGCCGTTAAAATGGCCCAAAAAGGCACGCTTGAGTATTTTGGCGACCTGTATACTGAAACCTTAATTAAAGATGCCAAGGGGCAAGCTGTTCGCGTCAAGAACTTTGGCCAACGCCAATATATTAATGCCATCCGCCATAATGACATCACTTTTGGGATTGGACCTGCGGGGACGGGGAAAACCTACCTGGCTGTGGTCATGGCTGTTTCAGCGCTCAAAGAAGGCGTGGTCGACCGAATCATTCTGACGCGTCCAGCCGTTGAAGCCGGCGAGAATCTCGGTTTCTTACCGGGTGACCTCAAGGAAAAAGTTGATCCTTACCTGCGTCCTGTCTACGACGCGCTCTATGCAGTCTTGGGTAAAGAGCACACCGATCGCTTGATGGATCGCGGCGTCATTGAAATCGCCCCGCTCGCCTACATGCGGGGCCGGACGTTAGAGAACGCTTTTGCCATCTTGGATGAAGCACAGAACACCACACAAGCGCAGATGAAGATGTTCTTGACCCGATTGGGCTTTGGTTCAAAGATGATTGTTAATGGGGATATCACCCAAATCGATTTACCGAATAATGCTAAGAGTGGCTTAATTCAAGCCCAGAAGATTCTGCAACATGTCAAGGGAATCGAGTTCACTGAATTCTCTGCCCAAGACGTTGTCCGGAATCCGGTGGTTGCTCGAATTATTGATGCTTATGGCCAAAACGCGTAGGGGGATTATATGGATTTAGAATTTTTTGACGATGATCACTTGTTAGGTGAGGAGGACACTCAGCTAGTCAAAGATCTAGTGGCCTTTGCGGGCAAAGAGCTTGAATTGCCTGACGACACGGAGATGTCAATCACCATCGTTGATGATGATGAGATTCAACGGATTAACCGGGAATATCGCAACACTGATCGAGTGACTGACGTCATCAGCTTTGCGATTGAAGAGGGCGATGAAACCCTCATTGGCTTTGAAGATGTCCCTCGCAATATTGGCGATTTGTTCATCGACCCAGCTAAAGTAGCCTTGCAGGCTGACGATTTCGGCCACAGCTTTCAGCGTGAACTTGGCTACACTGTTGTCCATGGCATCTTGCATCTGAATGGGTATGATCACATTCAAGCCGAAGACGAAGCGGTGATGATTCCGCTGCAAGAAAAAATTCTATCTGCGTATGGCCTCAAACGATAAACAAACCCATAAGAATCGGCACTTCTGCCAGTCGCTCCAACATGCATTGGCTGGACTGCGTGTCTTTTTCATGGAAGAAGGCAATTTTCGGCGGGAGTTCGTCTTGTCTGCTTTAGTGATTGTTGCGGGCGTGGCTTTTCAAATTAGTTGGTTTGACTGGTTTGTCATTGCCTTGTCCATCTTGCTGGTTTTCTTGAGCGAATTATGGAATACCATTATTGAAAATGTGGTGGATTTTATCATTGGCCATCAATTTGATGTGCGGGCCAAAAAGATTAAAGACATGAGTGCCGGTGCAGTGGTGTTGGCTGGTCTAGTCGCCATTCTCGCCGGCGTCTATGTCTTCGGACCAAAATTAATCGATTTTCTGGGAGGATTCCTCAATGACTGATCAAGCAACATTAATCCAAGCGGCTGTTTCGGCCCAATCGAAAGCCTATGTCCCATATTCACATTTTCCAGTCGGCGCCGTTGTGACCGTGGGCGACGAGCAGTTTATCGGCGCAAACATCGAGAATGCCTCTTTTGGCTTATCGATGTGCGCTGAACGGAATGCCATTTTTGCGGCGGTTTTAGCCGGCCACCAACAAATCGACACTATAACCGTCGTTGGCGACACGACAGGGCCAATTTCACCCTGTGGCGCGTGCCGTCAGGTCATGACAGAATTTATGGCCCCATCCGCATCTGTCACCTTGGCAAATCGCCAGGGTGCTGTCGAAGTGACAACAGTGGCAGCAATCTTGCCAGGGGCCTTTACGAAGGGAGATTTGAACGCATGAGCGAACACCATTCAGGTTTTGTGGCGATTATTGGTCGCCCCAATGTGGGCAAGTCCACCTTTATGAACCGGATTTTAGGCGAGAAAATTGCCATTATGTCACCTAAGGCCCAAACAACTCGTAACAAAATTAACGGGATTTACACGACTGACGATGTTCAGATTGTCTTCGTTGATACGCCGGGAATTCACAAGCCCAAAAATGAGCTTGACAACTACATGGATCAAGCCGCCCTGTCCACGTTGAATCAGGTGGATGCGGTCTTATTCATGGTCGCAGCCGATGAAAAGATGGGCCCCGGGGATCAATATATCCTGCACCAGTTGGAGCATGTGACCCAGCCGGTTTACTTGATTCTGAACAAGATTGATTTGGTTCATCCAGACGATTTATTGCCTCGGATTGCGCAGTACCAAGGCCTCCACGATTTTGCAGGGGTCTTTCCAATTTCAGCAACAATGGGCAATAATGTCGATGAATTGCTGCAAACCTTGGAAGCTGGCTTGCCCGTTGGCCCGCAGTATTATCCTGAAGATCAATTGACCGATCATCCTGAATATTTCGTTGTCGGTGAATTGATTCGCGAGAAAATTCTTGAATTAACCCGTGACGAAGTGCCACATTCCGTGGCGGTTATGGTTGAGTCGATGAAGAATCGCGAAGCCGGTAAACTCCAGATCGAAGCCTACATTATTGTCGAGCGAGACAGCCAAAAGGGGATCATTATCGGCAAGGGCGGCGCGATGTTGAAACAAATCGGAATTAAAGCCCGCCGTGATATCGAAAACTTACTCGGCGACAAGGTGAATTTGCAACTGTGGGTCCGCGTCCAGAAGAACTGGCGTGATAATAATCAGTATTTGCGTAGTCTCGGTTATAATCAGAAGGATTTGCGCTAATGGCCCGCGAAATTGCAGACTTTACTGGACTAGTAATTTCGCGTCAAAGCTATCGGGAATCAGATTTACTTGTCAAAATGCTCACGGATCAATTCGGAAAGCTCACATTCTTGCTGAATCGGGCTCGCAAGCCAGGCTTTCGTTTTGCCGCCGGTATTCTGCCATTCACCTTGGGCATTTACGTTGGCGACATTCGCCGGCCTGGTTTGTCATTTATCAGTGCTGTTAAAGAAGCCCGACAATACCAGAATATTAGCCAAGACATCATGCTAAATGCCTATGCCAGCTATATCTTGGCGTTGATTGACTTGGCCTTTCCGGAAGGCGAGTTACTAGGCCCATGGTTTGATAAAGCCCAGCAGAGTCTCACCTTGATTGATGGCGGTCAAGATCCGCAGGTGGTCACCAATATCAGTGAAATTCAACTCTTGCATGCTTTTGGTGTTGAACCTCACTGGCGTGACTGTGTGATTTGTCATCGCACCGATCTGCCGTTTGATTTTTCTGAACGATACGGTGGGGTGCTCTGTCAGCAGCATTGGCATCTCGATGATCACCGCTATCATCTGAGTGCTCGCAGTATCTATTGGTTGCGGCTATTTAGCGCTATCAAACTTGATCAGGTCAATCAAATCGATCTTAAGGCGGCCACGAAGCTTGAAATGCAAGTTGCAATTGATCGAATGTACGACAATATGGTCGGCGTCACACCAAAAGCCAAACGCTTTTTGGATCAGATGAAGAAGGATCCAGGCTTTGGACCGCAAGAATAACTGGGTGTGGTGTGACAAGTGAACAGGTTTTTGCTATACTACTTGTAAATTAAATCGGTGATGAGAAAAAGGGTCCTGTCAGACAATTACAGCGAGCCAGGGAGCGTGTGAGCCTGGTAGCGTTCGGCACGATTGGCGTTTTCGAGCCAGTTTACTCAAAGTGCAAGTCGTTTTCGACTTGAAGTAGGGTGGAACCGCGCATAATGCGTCCCTATGCCAATTCATTTGGCATAGGGTTTTTTTATTACCAAGAAAGAGGTCAGCATGGATAAGAAAATGAATGTGCAAACAATGATTCAAACCTTGCAAAATTTCTGGGCAGACAAAGGCTGTATGTTGATGCAAGCCTATGATACTGAAAAAGGGGCCGGCACGATGAGCCCATATACTTTCTTGCGGGCAATCGGTCCAGAACCATGGAACGCGGCTTATGTTGAACCTTCTCGCCGGCCAGCCGACGGTCGTTACGGGGAGAACCCAAACCGGTTGTATCAACACCACCAATTCCAAGTGGTGATGAAGCCTTCTCCTAAAGAAATTCAAGAATATTACTTAGACTCATTGCGTGCGCTCGGCATTGAACCGCTCGAACATGATATTCGTTTCGTTGAGGATAACTGGGAGAACCCATCCATGGGTTGTGCCGGTGTCGGTTGGGAAGTTTGGTTAGATGGCATGGAAGTTACACAGTTTACCTACTTCCAAGTGGTCGGTGGACTTGAAGTTAGTCCAGTGACCAGCGAAATTACTTATGGGGTGGAACGCCTCGCCTCATACATTCAAGATGTAAACAATGTCTTTGATTTAGAATGGGGCGATGGGGTCTTGTACGGTGACATCTTCAAAGAACCCGAATTCGAACACAGTAAGTATTCATTTGAAGAATCCGACCAAGGCATGCTATTAAACATGTTTGATGCCTACGAGAAGGAAGCCTGGCGCCTGATGGATCTTGGCCTTGTTCACCCAGCCTATGATTATATTTTGAAGTCAAGTCACACCTTTAACTTACTTGATGCCCGTGGTGCTGTTTCAGTGACAGAACGTGCCGGGTACTTAAGTCGAATTCGAAAGATGGCTCACAAGGTAGCGCGGTCCTTCGTGGAAGAGCGTGAAAAGCTTGGCTTCCCACTGTTAACCCACCAAAATGAATCTGAGGAGGCAAAATAATGACGCAGACGTATTTAATTGAAATTGGCTTGGAAGATATGCCAGCGCATGTTGTCACTCCGAGCTTGAAACAATTCGCCGACAAAACAGCCACTTTCTTAACCGATAACCACCTGGACTTCGGTAAGATTGTCAGTTACGCCACACCGCGCCGTTTGGCTTTAATGGTAGAAGGCTTGGCTGATAAACAAGCTGATATTGAAGAAGATGTGAAAGGCCCCGCTAAGAAGATTGCCCAGGATGCAGAAGGCAATTGGAGCAAGGCAGCCATTGGTTTTACCAAAGGGCAAGGCATGAGCGTTGACGATATCACTTTTAAAGAAATAAAGGGCGTTGAGTACGTTTATTTACATAAAGCCATTGCTGGCAAACCAGCCGCAGACATTTTGCCTGGCCTGGTGGATGTGGTAACAGGTCTGACATTCCCAACCCGGATGCACTGGGGTGCCAATAGTTTGGAATATATTCGGCCTATTCACTGGATTGTGAGTTTACTCGATGACCAAGTAATTCCAATGCAAATCCTAGATGTCAAAGCCGGTCGGACCACCCAAGGTCATCGTTTCCTCGGTCACGCAGTTGACTTACAACACGCGACTGATTACCAATCACAATTGGCTGAACAGATGGTCGTCGTTGACCCACGCCGTCGTAAAGATATTATTGGCGACCAGATTAACGCCTTGGCAGCCCAACAGCATTGGACGGTCGACTTAGATCCAGATTTACTGGAAGAAGTGACCAATCTAGTTGAATTCCCAACTGCGTTCTTTGGAACCTTTGACGTCAAGTATCTAGATATTCCTGAAGCAGTTTTAATTACTTCGATGAAGGATAATCAACGCTACTTCTACGCGCGAAACAGCGAGGGCAAGATGGTCAACGCCTTCATCGGCGTGCGGAATGGGAATGAGGACCACTTGGACAATGTCGTCGCTGGTAACGAGAAGGTGTTGACAGCTCGGCTTGAGGATGCTGCATTCTTCTACGCTGAAGACCAAAAGAAGACCATTGACGATTATGTTGACCGCTTGCGAACGGTTAGTTTCCATGACAAGATTGGGTCCATGCATGAGAAGATGGCTCGAGTACAAACCATTGCCCATCTTTTAGCAGTTCAAGCTGGCCTTGATGGCCAAGCCCGCGACGAACTCAATCGTGCGGCTGAAATTTATAAATTCGACTTAGTGACGAATATGGTCGGTGAATTCCCTGAATTGCAAGGAATTATGGGACAACAATATGCCACCCTTGCTGGTGAAAGTCCTGCCGTTGCGCAGGCGATTGCGGAACACTACGAACCAATTAGCGCCGATGGTGAATTACCGCAAAGTGATATTGGGACAATTCTCGCCATTGCCGATAAACTCGATACCTTGATGAGTTTCTTTGCCGTTGATCTCATTCCAAGTGGGAGTAATGACCCCTATGCCTTGCGCCGGCAAGCATTTGGGATTGTACGGATGATTGCGGCCAAGCACTGGCGCTTTAGCATTCCTGAAATGCAGCGCGTGATTGCCGATGCCTTAGTTGAACAGAACCAAGTTGGCAAGCTCGACTATCGCGTCCACGCTGAAGCATTAACTGACTTCATGCGTGATCGCGTCAAACAATATTTGCAACAAGAAAAGATTCGCCACGACGTGATTGATACTGTCATTGCGATGCCAACTGCTGATATTTCTGCCATGATTGATGGCGCTGACATTTTAAGCCAGCATTTAAACGATCCAGACTTCAAGGCTGTGATTGAGGCTTGGGGGCGGGTCGTTCGCATTAGCGATAAGGAACCGACCAATGGCATGGTTGATCCGCGGTTGTTTGATAACGACAGCGAAGGCAAACTCCAAGCGGCCGTTGAAAAGGTGAGTGCTGATTTCGATCAACAGGTCAGCGACGCCAACTACAAACGCCTAGCAGCTTTGGAACCGGTGATTACTGAATACTTCACCGCAACTATGGTGATGGCTGATGATGAAAAGGTTCGTGAAAATCGCCTGATTCAATTAACGCATTTGGCAAGCTTAATCCATCAATTTGGCGACGTGACAGCGCTCATCGTTAAGTAACTTGCAACGCTGGCCAATCCGCGCTATAATGTATTTTGTATCTTTACGCAGTGAATTAGACAACGAAGTCGCATTTCCATTGGGGGTGCGACTTTTTACCGCTTGACCGTGCAAAGGATGTGATGCGGATGGCCATGATTCCCGAAGCAACTGTTGACCAGATTCTTAAGACGGTGAACATTGCAGATTACATTGGACAGGTTGTGCAGTTACACAAGGCGGGCCAGAATCTTTTTGGGCTCTGTCCGTTTCACGAAGAGAAGACGCCGTCGTTTTCGGTGTCCGAATCAAAACAGATTTTTCATTGTTTCTCGTGCGGCCGCGGCGGCAACGTGTATAAGTTCGTGATGGACTTGGAGAATGTTAGCTTTCCTGAAGCTGTGGCTAAAGTCGCAGCGTTTGCCAACATTCCGCTCGACGTTCAAGTTACCCAGACCGTGCAAGATGCCCCCGAAGTCACTCAGCAAAAGACTATTTTGAATGATGTTAAGGATTTGTATCACCACATCTTGGTGAATACCAAGACGGGTGAGGCGGCCTTGGCTTACTTGACCGAACGTGGCTTGAGTCAAGAAACGATTGCCACATTTGAACTGGGCTATGCCCCAGCGGACAATAAGTTGGTCAAAGCCTTCTTAGATAATCGCAAAATTGACTATCAAGTCCAACGCGAAACAGGCTTGTTCGTTGAGAATCAGGATGGGGAACTGTTTGACCGGTTTGTCGATCGGATTATGTTTCCGCTGAAAAATGAGGTTGGCGCTGTTGTCGGCTTCTCTGGTCGGGTCTTACAAAAGGCGGATCAGCAAGCGAAGTATCTCAATAGCCCGGAAACAACGGTCTTTAACAAACGTGACTTGTTGTTCAACCTTGATCTAGCCAAAAGTCAGTTCAAACTTGCTGACGGCGCGCTCTTGTTTGAAGGGTTTATGGACGTCATCTCCGCATATCAAGCAGGGATTAAGAATGGGATTGCTTCAATGGGAACCAGCTTAACCAATGAGCAGTTACAGCTATTGGCGAAACGTACTCATCAGTTAACGGTCTGTTATGACGGCGATGCGCCAGGATTGGCTGCGGCTAACCGGGCTGTTGATATTCTGGGCGAGCAGAATCGCTTAGCAAGTGGGGTTGTCGTTTTGCCCAATGGCCAAGATCCAGATGAGTTCATTAAAGCCTCGGGTGCTGAAGCGTTTAAAGCGCAAGTCCAGAAACGGCTCACGCCAACAGCCTTCAAATTGTTTTTCTTGAAACAAGGTCAGGATTTGACCAACGATGAGGCGAAATTAACCTATATTAAGGCGAGTTTAGCCACTGTGGCCAAATTGCGGCAACCCGTGGAACGAGCCGTGTATCTGCAGCAAATCGCCAAAGATACTGGCATTAATGAACAGACTTTAGCCCAACAGTTACCGCGCCCGCAAGCAGTCGTCCAGACATCCGTGCATATGGCGACGCCTCAGGTAAAGTTTGACCGTTACCAAAGGGCGCAACGCGAGTTACTCGCATTTGTCTTGCATGACGAATTGGTCCAAGCGCGGCTCGTCAATAACAATTTTGTTTTCCCAGACGCGCGTTATCAGGACCTGTTTAATGCTTGGTTGCAGTATCTTGCTGCTAACCATCAGCCCGACATTGCGACATTCTCGGACACACTTGAACCTGATCAGGCCAACTTGCTCGCGGATGTCTCCATGCAAAATCTTGCCCCAATGTCTGACGAGGTGATTGATGACCTCCTCGCCTTACTGGGTACAGTACCATTGCGACAGCAGCTTCAAAGTCTAAAGACTCAGCTCGCTCAAGCACAACAACTTAACGATCAGGAAGCAATGAGAAGCCTGTCGCAACAATATTTTGGCCTATTACGTCAACTAAAGGCCTAAAAAGGTTAAGGGAGGAAACACAATGGCAAAAACAACCAAAACCGAAGATAAGTATGCTACTGCTGTTAAAGCAGTCATTAAAGAATATAAGGCTGATAAGCAAATCACCAATGATGATTTAGCCGATAAGCTCGTTAAGCCCTTTGCTCTTAAGAGTGAAGCCATTGACGAACTGATGCAGCAACTAGAAGATAATGGGATTTCAATTGTCGACGAAAACGGCGATCCAGCCGAAGTCAGTCTGGCAAAAGAAAAGGCTGTTTCCAAGAAAGAATTAAAGGACATGTCTGCACCATCAGGGGTTAAGATTAGTGACCCTGTGCGGATGTATCTGAAAGAAATTGGCCGTGTGCCTTTGTTAACTGCCGACGAAGAAGTCGCTTTGGCTTTAAAGATTGAACAAGGCGACCAAGAAGCCAAGCAACGGCTTGCCGAAGCCAACTTACGGTTGGTTGTTTCCATCGCGAAGCGTTATGTTGGTCGGGGGATGCAATTTCTTGATTTGATTCAAGAAGGGAACATGGGCTTGATGAAGGCCGTTGAAAAGTTTGATTACCGTAAAGGGTTCAAGTTCTCAACGTACGCCACCTGGTGGATTCGTCAGGCAATTACCCGTGCGATTGCTGACCAAGCGCGGACCATTCGGATTCCTGTGCATATGGTTGAAACCATTAACAAGCTGATCCGAATTCAACGGCAATTACTTCAGGATTTAGGTCGCGAACCAACACCTGAAGAAATTGGGGCGGAAATGGACATGCCAACTGACAAGGTCCGTGAAATTCTCAAGATTGCCCAAGAACCCGTTTCCTTGGAAACACCAATTGGGGAAGAGGACGACTCACATTTAGGCGACTTCATTGAAGACCAAGATGCCACTAGTCCTGAAGACCACGCGTCTTACGAATTGCTGAAAGAGCAATTGGAAAGTGTGCTGGATACGCTGACAGACCGCGAAGAAAACGTCTTGCGCTTGCGGTTCGGTCTTGATGATGGTCGTACCCGGACGCTTGAAGAAGTCGGCAAGGTCTTTGGCGTCACCCGCGAACGAATTCGGCAAATTGAAGCCAAAGCGTTGCGGAAGTTGCGGCACCCGAGTCGCTCTAAGCAACTCAAAGATTTCTTAGAATAGTCATTGATAACCGAGTCGCTGTGGCGATTCGGTTTTTTTGTGGGCAAAATCCGACTTTAAGCAGTTCGCCCGTGGGCTTTACGGCTAAAAATTGCTATAATGATGGCAATGACGCAATAAGGAGTCCAGTATGCAAAACTTTCATTTATCCAAACGTTTAACTGCAATTAGCCAATTTGTGACCGAAGGTGACCGCGTAGCAGATATAGGCACCGATCATGCCTATGTCCCAATTCATCTTGTTGAGAATGGCACGATTGATTTTGCCATCGCCAGTGATGTCGGTGAGGGCCCAGTAAAGATTGCTAAAGCCAATATTGAAGCCGCTGGTCTGAGCGATAAAATCGATGTCCGGCTGGCGGATGGCCTAACTGGAATCAAACCTGAAGATGCGGTTTCGGCCGTGATTATCGCCGGAATGGGGGGCCAATTGATTAATGATATCTTAGATGCTGGCCTTGATTACCTTGACGGCACCGAAACACTCATTCTCGGCCCAAACCGGGATGTGTTTGAAGTCCGGCAATGGTTGAATCAGCATGAATTTGGGATTGTCGATGAAGCCATCCTTGAGGAAGACGGTCATGTCTATGAAATTGTTGTCGCTGGCCGAACCAAACCAGAAGTTCCTTATACCGATGCCGACTTGCAATTTGGCCCAATTCTCCGCAAACAGAAGTCGCCGCTCTTCATTGAACAATTGAAGATTCGCGGTGAAAAAACTGAAGCGATTCTGGCCGGTTTGTCGGATGCTAACTTAGTGCCATTTACAAAAATTCGTGAACAAGAAAATCTCCTGAAATTAATCGAGGCGGAATTAGCATGAGAGCCCAAACCATTGTGAATCAGTTTGAAACCTTTGCCCCCCAGAGTTTAGCTGTCCCTGGCGATCCAATCGGTTGGCAACTTGGTGATCCTAACCAAGAGGTTAATACGATTCTAACCACGCTTGATGTGCGTCCAGAAGTGGTTGAAGAGGCCATTGCCCGTGGTGCTGAAATGATCTTTGCGCATCATCCCGCGATGTTTCGACCCGCCAAGAACCTCGTTGAAACCAATCCCCAAAATGCGATGTACGCGGAGTTGCTCCGGCACCACATCGCTGTGTATGCCGCTCATACAAACCTCGATCGCGCACAAGGGGGGATGAATGATTGGCTTGCCAGTGCCTTGGGCTTAGAGCACGTCGTTCCATTCATTGAGACAGGTGACGAAGCGCAGATGGGTCGCATCGGCCAATTGGCAAAATCCATGTCACTCGCTGACTTCGTGGCTCAAGTCAAAACGGCATTCAATGTTGCTGGACTGCGGGTCATTGCCAATGATTTGGACCGATCAATTTCCCGCGTTGCTATCCTAGGCGGTGACGGCGGCAAGTTCTACCTGGATGCCAAGGCGGCCGGCGCTGATGTTTATGTCACTGGTGATGTCTATTATCATACCGGTCACGATATGTTGGCGGCCGATTTACCCGTCATTGACCCGGGGCATCATATTGAACAAATTATGAAACAAAAGGTGGCGGATCAATTGAATCATTGGTCTGATCAAAACCACTGGCACATCAAAGCCGTGGTCTCGCAATTATCGACTGACCCTTACCGTTTCATGTAAAAAAACCAGTCTCGACAAACGTCGCGACTGGTTTTTGTTCGGTTTATAAATTCAAATCGGTTTTGAAATTCAGTGGACTCAGATCCGTACTCTGGGTCAGCAAATCCATGGTAAATGCTTGCCAAGCCTGAGCCGAAATGGCTGCTGCCTCAAGTGTGCCTTTTGTGGCTAAGTCAGCGAGCCCCTTTGTGTCAAGGCCAATACTTTCCTGGTCTACCTTGTCAATTAAAGCCAGCAGCTGTGCATGGACGCCGCCTTGAACGGCTTGCAATTGTTTCTTAAAGCCGTTGAAATGCGCATCGATGAGGACACCCGCGAGCTTATACTGCCAATAGGCTGAATCCATCTTCGCTGGTAGGGTTCCGGTTTTATAAGCGGCCGGGGTGTCAGTAGTCCCTGCAAAGAATGGCACAAACTGACTTTCTGCCGCCACACCCATCGCAATCCAATGAATGTCAGCAATAGCTTGGGGTAAGTCCGGCCGTAACTGCAAGACGTGACTTTCTTGGGTTTTGGCAAGACTAATTGGCCGGAAACGATGCGCCGCTTCACTAGTCCCTGTGGGATCATAAGGCGTTTCTTGATAATGGCTGGCCAAGATGGCGGTCGCATCATCTAAATGCAGGGGTTTATCGGGACGAAGAATGAAAGGTAAATCATTATCGGTTGGTTGGCTGGCACGGCTAGGTGAGAGTTGTCGTTGGCCGTCCCAAACCCGGGGGGTATTATAGATGCGATCAAAATCCGTACTAGTCCCAAAGATTTCGCGAAAGACGAATGGGGTGCCGGGCTGCCAGAGATGATGGGTCTGCGCGAAGTCGAACAAATCTGCATCAAACAAGAAATCAGACTGGCTGGGATCAACGGTCTGGATTGCTAATTGATTGGCAACCACCGCGTAACTGTCGTCTGGAATGCGTTGGGCCACCCAATGATGGCCGGTCGCAATTTCCATATACCAAGCCTCTTCGTGATCCGCAAATAAAATCCCGTTGGCTTCGCCGCTGCCATATTCAGTGACAATTTGTCCCAAACGCATGACGCCTTCTTTGGCAGAAGTGACATAAGGTAACACCACTGTGACCATTGCTTCTTCGATAATCCCAGTTGTCACGAAAGGATCATAGCCTAATACTCGACTATTCGCGTAGGCACTTTCAGTGGCGCTCATGGCAACACCAGCGCTATTAATACCAGCTTCTTCGTACAAACCAAATTCTTTGGTCCACTCTGGCGTGGCGGTATAAGCCAGCGCGTGGGCTGGAAGATCTAGACTTAGACCCGTTACCACCGATTTGAATTGCGCTTGGTCAAAGCTTTCGGGATGTTTAACGACATGTTTCGGCCACGCGGCTTTACTATCTTCATTACGGCCAATCATGATGGAACCATCGGCACTGGCGCTTTTGCCGATTAAAATACTTGTACATGCGGTCCGTGTTTGCATCTTGTGTCCTCCTGATAAACGTTTCTCACCATTATAGCGATTTTAATCAAAGTTTCAAAATCCCCACCGAGGGTTGTTTTTTAATGCCGGGTTCAGTAAGCTGGTTTCTGAGGCCAAGAGGTCTGTAAAGAAAGTAGGATAGAGTATGAAGTTAACCGCTTATTCAGCCAATGACACGGTCAAAAAAATAGGCGTCGCCATTTTATCGGGACTCCTTAGTGCGATTGCGTTGAACTTTTTCTTAATTCCGGCCAAGGTGTTCTCGGCTGGGCTCAATGGGGTCAGTCAGCTGATGTCATTATTGCTTCAACATTCGTTTAATATCGGGGACTCGACAGGGTGGTTTATCTTGCTCTTTAACCTACCCTTAGTCATTCTGGCCTGGTTCAAGTTAGGCCACGAGTTCACCATTTTTACTTCACTGACATCACTGAGCATCTCCGTCCTAGCAGTGGTGTTACCGGTTGAAACCTTGTCGACTAACCCGCTGATGAATGCCATTTTCGGTGGGGTGTTGACTGGGATTGGCGTGGGAATCGCCATGCGTTACGGCTTTTCTACTGGCGGGATGGATATCATTTCACTCGTCTTATCAAAAACCACCGGCCGCTCCGTCGGCACATTACTGTTTGCAACGAACCTATTGGTGATTTTGGCCGCTGGGTTGGCTGTGCAGTGGGAAAGTGCAATGTACACCATCATCTCAATTTACTGTATGACACGGCTGGTTGATACAATTCACACCTCACACCAAAAGATTACCGCGATGATTGTCACCACCCATAAAGACGACGTGATTAAGGCCATCTCAGACGAGTTAATTCGCGGCATTACGGTGGTTGACTCCAAAGGTGGCTTTACTGGCGCCAGCAATACAACGTTGCTGGTCGTGATTACTCGGTTTGAATTGTACAACCTAACCCAAGCCACTCTGAGTGTGGATCCTGGCGCTTTTATCAATATCATGAATACGATTGATGTTGTGGGTGAATTTCTTACCAATGACCAACAAGCCGCCCGCAAACAACTCCAACAGAGCGCCTCAAAAAAGTCTCCGGATGAGTAAAACTTTTGTTATAATAACTAAAACAACCCAGAGGAGGGATTACCTTGCCACTTGTACATATTGATTTAGTTGCCGGTCGCAGCCCAGAACAATTACGGAACATGGTCAAAGATGTCACTAAAGCAATCGTGGAAAATACAGGCGCCCCAGCTGAACACGTGCACATTGTGCTCAACGAAATGGCCCCAGAACATTACAGTGTTGCTGGCGTCTTGAAGTCTGACGAGAAGTAGGCCGCCTATGCCTGAAGAAGCTTATCAAGAGGCAATGCGGACAGCCATTGTCAAAGCGTTGGAAACTGTGATTGATCCAGAACTTGGGGTTGATATCATTAATCTCGGCTTGGTCTATGGCGTGGACTTGGATGAGACTGGTCAATGTACGGTTGAGATGACGCTCACCACGATGGGGTGTCCATTATCAGATATTCTTGATCACGACGTGCGCCAATCTCTCTTAGCTGTTGATGGAATCAACAGCGTTGAACTACACCTCGTCTGGTACCCAGCCTGGGGCCCAGAACGAATGAGCCGCTACGCTAAGATGGCGCTGGGCATGCACTAGAGATTCCGCTGACAGCCTCGGCTCCAGCGGTTTTTTTGTGCGAGTCATCAGTGCACCGACGCCCCCGGCGAATTTATGGTAGAATTGGCTGGCAGAAAGGGTGTCAGAATGGACTATTGGACAACGTTGACTCGATTGGTCACGAAGTATCACAGTGATGTGGCCGTAGCGACCCAATTTGAGGCCATGGCGGCCACACGCTTGGCGCTTGCCAAGGGCCAGCTGCCTGAAGCCGGCTTGCCGATGCTAGGTCTTAATCTCGATCAAACTTTGGCGCTGTTGGCAGTGCCACAAGCCAATCTGAGAGAAATCAACCAACTCAACCACTTGCTACATAATTTTAGATACTTCGTCGCTTACCATTACGGTATGTGGGCGTTTGTGCATCAAGCACTTTTTAGTCGCTGGCAAACATTATTTGGACCCAAACGCTATTTAGAGGTGGCGGCGGGAAATGGCTATCTGAGCCTGGGGTTATCCCAGGTCGGCAACCAAGTCATTACAACTGACTCGTTAACTTGGCAACAAGAAAATGTGACTGGTCGATCCCCGCTCGTGCCAGTGACGGCCATGGGGGCCAACGAGGCCTTATTTCGATACGCTGATCAAGTCGATGCCGTCGTGATGGCCTGGAGCCCTGATAAAGACCCAAACGACGTTCATTTTTTGCACTTGTTACGTACACGCTGGCCGGACTTGGCGTTCTTCTTGATTGGTGAACGGTTTGGCGCCACCAACAGCCGCCTTTTCTGGCAACAAGCTCATGTCGCTAGCGACAGACGCTTGTTAGCGCTCAATCAGCAATTCAAATCATTTGACCAGGTGCATGATCGGATTTATTTAATTCATTAGGAGGGATGTTATGCGACGTTGGCTGATAGATATCTGCTTAGTGGCTCTGGCCATTATTAGTGGGGTCGTTTGGTCCCAACACGACCAAACCGAATATGCCGAACGCCTCGACTATCTGGGGCTCACCGAGAATGCCCAAGTTTATCACAGCAAACAAAGCACAACTGCGCCTCAAGCACTGGCGGCGATTAATCGTGTCGGACTGACCAATTACCAGGTCCAATTTCAAACGGGACACACGACTTACCTTTATGCCACTGGCGATTTGACGACGTTGCCGCTATCCAGTGGTCAATGGTTCTCAGACCAAGATTTCAAATCGCAACTCCCCGTCGCGATTGCTGGTAGGAACCTGGCGGACTCCCTGTATTCAGGGGGTTCTCAAAGGTATTATCAACTGGGTCAGCAATACATACCGGTCATTGGTATTATGAGTAATCGTAAGAACAGCCCGCTCAATGACCAAGTGATTTTGACGCCAGCAGCGCCGACATTTCAACAATTGGGCCTAAAAGATGTCAAGGTCACGATTGATGCCCAGAATCTCAATCGCCATCAGGCGGCTCTAAAGAAGATCTTCAAGGTCAAACCGACCCGGTTACGTTATACGAACAATCAACAAACCTGGCTACAAACGAATGGTGCCACTGTCTTGTGGGGTGCCGGGCTGATTATTGCCAGTGCCTTTGCCGGCTGGATTGTGACATTCTTCTGGCGCCCAAAAGCCATTGCCGAGTTATCAGAACAAATGCGGCGGCAATATATCAGAGGCTTGTGGTTCAAGTTAACCCAACACGGATTTGCTGCTCTCCTGTTAGGGACAATTTTTGGCATGTGGCGCTTTTACTTGACCTCGTTGTGGCCGCTCCTGGCCTTCAATGCTGGCTTATGGCTTTTATACTGTGCCCTTTGTTGGGTGAGCTTACGACAATATGAACGAAAAGAGGCTGACCGTGCAACTACCTGAAGCATTTATCACAAAATATCAAGGTCTATTGGGAGATGAAGCGCCCGCATTCTTAGCCACATTCGAAGAAACAGCTGAAAGTGGCTTTCGGATTAATCCCCTTAAACCCCAACCAGTTTCTTTACCAACTGACCAACCCATCACTTACAGCGAGTGGGGGTTTGTGGGCAAGGTTGATGGCAATGCCATTGATCACACCAGCGGTTTAGTGTACTCTCAAGAGCCTTCCGCCCAATTTGTTGGTACTGTTGCAGCCCCAAATCCCGGAGAAATAGTCTTGGACCTGTGTGCCGCGCCAGGCGGTAAAACCACCCACCTGGCCAGCTACATGCATGAAGAAGGGGTATTAATCAGTAACGAAATCAACGCTGGTCGGGCTAAGATTCTATCGAGCAATGTTGAACGCTTCGGCCTAAAGAATACCGTGGTCACCAACAGTGACCCAGCGACTCTGGCCAAATTATGGCCGGAAACTTTTGACCGCATCCTGGTTGATGCACCTTGCTCGGGCGAGGGGATGTTCCGTAAAGATCCAGAGGCGATTCGGTATTGGAATGCCGATTACCCAGCTCAATGTGCTGCCCGCCAGCGGGAAATCCTCACTGAAGCCGTCAAGATGCTAAAGCCAGGTGGGACCCTGGTTTATTCTACATGTACCTTCAGTCCTGAAGAAGATGAGCAAATGATTGCTTGGTTGGTTGATACCCACAATTTGACCATTGAGCCCATTGCCAAATTTGAAGGAATGGTAGATGGCCGTCCCGAATGGGCCAATGGAAATCCTGATTTGGCCAAAACCGCACGCTTATTTCCACACCGGATCATGGGCGAAGGTCATTTTGTGGCTAAGCTCTCTAAAGCTGGGTCCAGTCAAGGGACTGCAAGTTTTCAGGTCGCAAAGCCAACTGCGGCGCAGCAACATGATTTTGACACTTTTTGGGCAGAAACCTTCACCCAAAAATTGCGTCAACCGTTGCACGTTGTGAAAGATCAACTCTATGCCTTGCCAAGTCGGACGCCAAATTTGGGCCACATCCACGTGCTGCGTTATGGTCTGCACCTTGGCACCTTCAAGAAAAATCGATTTGAACCGAGCCACAGTTTAGCCACTGCTTTACCCGCGTCTTGGTTCAAAGCAGTTCAACCTCTGGATGCTGAGCATTATTTACGCTATCGCCATGGGGAAACCGTCACTTCTGAATTGCCTGGGAAACGGTACGTTCTGTTAACCAATGAAGCCAAGGGCTTTGCCCTAGGGAAGTTGGTCAACGGCACGATTAAGAATCACTATCCGAAGGGCTTACGAGTCTAAGAATAAATCAGTCGTGAGGCTGGTTTTTTATTTTACCCAACCGGGTATCGTTATAAGTGTACTCAATTTATGGAATATAAATTGACTTTTTTGCTGCAATTCACTATTGTGGTGGGATGGTTTAGGAAAGGACGAGATGGCGTGGCATTTTTAGAATTATCTGATATTCACAAGAGTTATTATCTTGGCAAAGAAGAATTTCCAGTCTTAAAGGGGATTAACTTGGCTTTCGAACGGGGCGAGTTTGTTTCCATTCTGGGGGAATCCGGGGGTGGTAAATCCACTCTGATGAACATTATTGGCGGTCTTGATCGCCAGTTCAGTGGGGCTGTCAAAATTGACGGCAAAACATTGGATCACAGCAAAGAAAAAGAAATGGATGCCTACCGGCGGGGAACTGTCGGTTACATCTATCAGTCTTATAATCTGATTTCACATTTATCAGTTTTGGATAATGTGCTGATTTCATTAGATATGACGACTCTCAATCGCGAGCAACGCAAACAACGCGCAATCGATTTGTTGACGCAAGTTGGTTTGGCTGATCAGATGAAGAAACACCCTAACAAACTATCTGGGGGGCAAAAGCAGCGGGTTGCGATTGCCCGGGCGCTGGCGTCAGATCCAAAGATTATCATCGCTGATGAACCCACAGGGGCCCTTGATTCACAGAACACCAAAGAAGTGCTTGAGTTATTAGATGGCATTGCGGCTCAAGGAAAGCTTGTCATCACCGTGACCCACTCACAAGAAGTTGCTGATTACGGGACACGGATTGTGCACTTGGCTGACGGCGTTATCGACGGGGATACTCGCCTGAAAGATGCCTACCCCGTTCAAGCCGATAATGGCCTCACCCCTCGCAAGATGCCGGCCCGAGCAACATTCCGCAATGCGTTTAGTCACTTAACCTATACGTTCTGGCGGAACTCGCTCATTATGCTTGGGACCGGGATCGGCCTGTTCGCCGTGCTCCTATTCTCGGGATTAGGGAATGGGGTTAATGCCTTTATCCAAGATCAGATTAATTCCATGGTCAATCCACGCTCAGTCAACGTTTTAAAATCTGACTCTAAGAAGAAACTGTCGAGTGCTGAAGCTCAGGCCAAACTCGGCCAATTGCGATCTGATCCAACCAAACTAGCCATTTCGCAAAGTCAACTTGATGCCCTTAATAAGGTTAAAGGTGTTGACGCCGTCGAACCTGGTTATACATTTGGCTCGTTTAGTGTCACTTATGAAGGTAAGCATACCAATGGCTCTAGCCTGAATACTTGGACCAAAGCCTATACCGACAATTCGGTCACCGTGGGCAAAGCGCCAACAGCAAACGACACAATTCTCGTTGCCCGCAGCGTCGCCAGTGCTTTAATGGGTGACAAGCAATGGAAAACAATTGTCGGTAAAACCGTTAAAGTCACCATGCCATGGTTCTCAAAAGCAGGTCAACCCGTCCAAGCAACACGGAATGTCAAAGTCGTTGGGGTTTCTGACAGCGGTCAAACTTCAACAACTGTGATGAACTATACCGCCGCCAAATCAATGCTGAGTGCCGCCAATGCCGACACGAGTCCAACATTTGTATCAGTGAATGCTAAGACCTTGGATGATGTTAAACCTGTTTCCAAACGCATTGCTAACATCAAATCCAACGGGCGCTATACCTTTATGGCGATCACAGTCGGTGATTTACTTGATACTGTGCAACAATACGTGGGCTTGGCCTCAACCGCTTTGTCTGCTATCGCTGGGGTTTCGTTAGTCGTTTCTGCCTTGATGATCATCGTGACCATGTTCATGTCGGTCTCCGAACGGACTAAAGAAATCGGTATTTTGCGGGCGTTGGGCCAATCGAAGGGTGATATTCGTTTACTCTTTACGTCTGAATCTCTGTTAATCGGGATCTTCTCACTCGTGCCAGCCTTTGTTCTGGCCTACGGGATTGGCTTTGCCTTGAATAGTGCTTTATCAAGCATTATCAGTTTCAGTTTCGTCCAGATTACACCGGGGAATATTCTAACCACAATCATTCTCGCGTTAGTTATCAGTTTCTTGGCAGCCTTACTGCCAGCTAACCGGGCTTCTAAGATGAACCCAATTGATGCCTTATCTGCTGACTAACAATAAAAATCTAAAAAGCTGTGATAACCCACTTGGGTCATCACAGCTTTTTTGTGTAGCCAATTGCTCAAGGCAGAGCCAGCTGGCGTTGTTTGGCATAACTAAGTAATTCAGGGGCGTAGACGACCGATTTATCACGCAAGGCATTCAGAGAGTTGGCCCCGACTAAAGTCATTAATTGCGTTAATTGGGCCATAAATGCCTGCAACTTGGTGTTCGTCGCATCCAGGCCGTCCTGAATCAACCAATGGAGGACCTGACCACTCATTCCGACCGATCGAGCGCCTAAACGTAAGGCTATCAAGGCGTCGAGCGGGGTTTGAATACCGCCGGTAGCTAAAGCGGTCATGGGTGAGCTCGCCGCTTCAAGGAGTGATTCAGCAGTCGTTTGACCCCAAGATGCCAAGTAGGCAAAATCTTTATCTGGGCGGCGACTGTTTTCGATTTGGGCGAAGTTTGTCCCGCCACGACCGGCAACATCGACATACTGCACACCAATCTCGGCTAAGGCCACCAAAGTCTCGCGGCTCATCCCAAAGCCCACCTCTTTAACAATCACCGGAACAGGGGATTGCGCCACAATCGTTGCCAAGTCATCTAACCAGTGGAAATCACGATCACCTTCTGGCATGACCAGTTCTTGGGCGGCGTTCAAGTGAATTTCTAGGGCGTTGGCATCAAGCATAGCGATTGCTGCTTTGGCATCAGCCCAGGTGTGACCGGCGCCAAGGTTAGCCAGAATGAACCCCTCAGGATTGTGCTTGCGCAGGGTCGTAAAAGTCTCAACTACGCTTGAATCTTTTAATGCGATGGCCTGAGAGCCCGATGCAATTGCTAGTTGCTGCTGCTGGGCAATCTGGGCCAACTGGCCATTCAATTTGCCCGTCTGAGCAGAACCTCCAGTCATGGCATTGATGTAGACGGGGTGAAGCCAACCAAAGAGATTAGGTTGCAAATTAACGTCGCTAACCGCCAACTCTGGCAAGGCAGTGTGAATAAATCGAACGGCGTCAAAACCGGCTTGACTTTGATGGTAATATTTCTCAGCTAAAAACACATGTTCATCTTTGCGATGTGATTGTTGCGATTGCATGGGCTTCTCCTTAATCAATCAGTGTGGCGGCTGGTCCAGGTTGGGTCACGGTGACCGTTTTGAAATCTTGGCGTAGTGTGCTAACAATGCGATCAACAAAGGGCGCGAGCGTTAGAATTTTGACATTAGGGCCGGCATCCATTGTCGCATACGCCGGAATTCCTGCTTGGCGTAATTGCTGCACATGCTGCAAGGCGGTAATGGTCTTGGGTTCGAAGTAGCTCAACGCTGGCTTGGCCGCTAACATGGTCGCGTGCATTTGGTAGCTGCTGGCTTCAGCCAATTCACCAATCATTGTGAAATCATTATTAGCCAGTGCGGTTTGCATTGGTGCAATCGCTGCTTCATTGCTGGTGACGAAACTCGAATAAAACGGACTGGTCGCAACAGTATTTTGCATGCCCGCCCGCGAAGAAACAGCCTTTTGGCCGCCATTAACCAAGACGACCACCATTCGAATCGGAATAGTTGGCTGTGTGGCCACCGGTTCAGCATAACTTGTCGCATCGTCGTGACCGCGATGCCAAATGACAAACCCACCAGCAATCGAGCGACTCGCCGAGCCAGAACCCCGCCGAGCCAAGCGGCTGAGCTCAGTCGCCGACAGTTCCATCCCAGCAGCAGTACTGGCTGCCAAAGCTAAAGCTGCATAGGCGCTGGCCGAGCTGGCTAGTCCGGCTGTCGTTGGGACGTGATTGGCCGACGTGACCGTGGCAAATTCTTGCCGGCCTGCTTGTTGGCGGACCAAATCCAAGAAGGCGCTGACTTTGGCTGCTGGAGTTTGGCGGCCATCAAGATAGAATTGATCAGCATCGAGACTGGCATCGAAATGAACAGATGTTTCAGTATAATAATCGGCCAAGGTCATCGATAGGCTGCTGGTATAGGGCAGCATCAAATCGGGATCTTTCTTACCCCAATACTTAATTAAAGCAATATTAGTATGTGCGCGCGCAGTTGTCATTGTCCATCATCCTTAGTTGAAAAGTCATAAACCCAAGTTTCTTTAGCACCCGCACCGGTTAAAGCGGCGGCTACTTTCTGGGCTGTTGAAACATCTTTGGCCAGGGCAATCATACAGCCACCGAGACCAGAACCGGTCAACTTTGCGCCCAGTGCCCCAGCATCTTCTGCGACATCGACCAAATGATCAAGGGCAGGGGTGCTGACACCCAATGTTTTTAAATGTTGTTGATTGGTCGTCATTAAGTGCCCCAGAGTCACCAGATCATCTTGTGCCAGGGCGAGAGCGCCTACCTTGACCAAGTTACCGATAGCAGCAATCTCTGGCTGGTAATAATCTTTATCACCTTGCAAAAGGGCGGCCACCTGACCGACCGCTTCGCCTGTATGGCCTGAAGTTCCAGTATCAGCAATGACGAGGACGCCCTCAGGCGGTAACCGCAGAGCTTTGGGCTTTTGATTTTTGATGAACCATTGCGGATGGCTGGCACTGGTTGTGGCGGCATCAAGACCACTAGGATTGCCGTGAATCAGTTTCTCAGATACGCTCGCCCAATTTAATAAAATCTCTCGGGGCAAAGCTTGTCCGAACGCCTGATAAAACGCTCGAACAATAGCGACCGCGGTCGCAGCACTCGAGCCCATCCCGCGTTCAGCCGGTAATTCGCTGGCAATCGTCAACATAAAACCTTGTTGTTCCGCATCAAAGAACCGCAACAACTGGCGAATCAATTGCGCAATGCCAGCAAAGCGAGTCTTGGCCGCGGCCCGCAAACTACCTGAATAGAAAGTTGAGGCAATCATCTGGTCTTTCGGTTGTGGCCTGAGCGTAGCGGTCAGGCGAATTGCTTTGATGGGCAGCGCTATCGCTGGTTGATGATACACAACCGCGTGCTCGCCCATGAGAATTATTTTGGCGTGGCTGACCCCGATACTGGTCTGCATGTTCATTCCACCTTCGTTATCACCCCAAAATCATCGCGAAGTCGGGGTGTAAAATATGCTAAACTTACTATAAATTCGATTCAAAAAAGGAGTGCGGCGGATGTCGTTAGAATTCATTATTGGTCCGGCTTCAAAGAATCATACCCAACTCATCAGTGCGCAAATTAAAGCGGTCCTCGCAAACGACCCAGAGGCACAAGTTTTCTACTTGGTGCCTAATCATATCAAATTCGAATCAGAAGTGAATCTGCTCAAGCAATTGACCGATGATCCTATCAGTGTCCAAACGCGTTTACAGGTATTGTCGTTTAGCCGTCTGGCCTGGTTCTACCTTAAGGATTTACCAGTATACCAATTGCCGCGATTAAATTCAGGTAACAACACCTTGTTGGTGGCCAAAATCCTTCAAGATCACAAAGCAGAGCTTAATTTATATCAAACAGAAGCTGATCATCCTGGATTTGTCGTCCAGTTGGCGCAACAGCTTAATGAATTGGCCCTCGGCCGTATTGGCGGTGACGATTTGCAAACCTTGAACCAAGAGCAGGGGACACAGAATCCCAATCCGAAGAAGTTTGCTGATTTGTCCGTCCTTTTATCAGCTTATACGCAGGCGTTGGGCCAGTTTGTGACGCCTTCCAGTTTGTTAGACGCGTTAACTGAGCAGCTCAATAATACAGACCTCAGCCATACATACTTCTATCTCAATTATTTTAACAGTTTAAATGCCTCAGAGTTACATTTGATGGAATGTTTAATCAAAAATTCAGCCGGTGTCACCGTCGCTTTGACCCATAATCAGGATGAAACCTCCCGGCTTTTTCACCAGAGTCAGCGCCTATTAGAACAGTTACGCCAATTTGACCCCAGTGCGAAGTTCGTCACCCATCTGCCTGAGCGCCAAATGGCACCGATGATGGCAGAAGTCGAGGAGTTTTGGTTGTCAGTCACTGACCAATCCACTCAACCCAAACCCAAGACTACCGGTAACCTCACTGTCGCCATGGCCAGCGATCCATACGCCGAACTCCGCCAGGTAGCCAGAGAAATCGTCCAGAAAGTCCACGCTGGCGCCCGATACCGAGACTTTCTGATTATGGCCAGGCATTTAGACCCCTATACCTCAAGTATTCCGGCAATCTTCTCCGAATTCAATCTGCCTTATTTCGTCGACGTCGAACACCCGATGGCCAACCACCCGCTCGTGGTGCTCATTGATACCTTGTTCGAGGTGCAACGGAGTAATTACAGTTATGCCAGTATGATGCGACTGCTGCGGACTGAGCTGCTAATTCCCGAATCAATGCCGCTTTCTGATTTCCGTGCGGCCCTAGACGTTACCGACAATCATTTGTTACGGACTGGGATGACTGGTCGATACTGGCGTCAGAGTGATCCGTGGCAGTATTTCCAACGTTATAACGATGCAACAACGGAACTAGACAGCCAAAAGAGTACGCAAATTAACCAAATCAAAGACTGGGTTGCTCAAACAGTGACGCCGGTATTGAATCAACTCAAGGCGAGCGAATCCAGCCAAGACGCTGCCGCCGTTTTATATCAATGGCTGCTCAGCGCCGGCGTCAAAGCACAACTCAATGCCCAGCGTCAGGCCGCAACAGCAGCAGGGGATTTAATGCAAGCGCAGGCGATTGCTCAAGTCTGGCAAACGGTCTGTGATCTCTTAGACGACTTCGTTAGTGCGTTCGGTCAGCAACCTTATCAGGCGCGCCAATTTCAGCAATTGCTGAACGCCGGGTTTGCTGGGGCCACCTTTACCCAAATTCCATCGACCCTGGATCAAGTTGTCATCTCAGAAACCGGCTTAACTCGTCTCCAGCAAGCACAACATGTCTACGTGATTGGCGCAACCAGCACAGTTATGCCAGACATTCAAACAGAGACGTCAATTTTGACCCAGTCAGATCGAGACTTTCTCGAAGACCGGCTGGCCCAGCAGGATAGACCCACTGACCAATTCTTACCGGCGACCGGCCCCAGAACCGTGCTTGATGACCCGTTTATTAACTACTTAGGTTTCATGGCCGGCAATCAAATGCTGACGATTAGTTATCCCGTGCATAATGAAACCGACTTACAGCCTTCAATTTATGTGACCCAGTTGCAGGCTTATTTTGGTTTGACGCCTGCAATCTGGCAAAGCCCAACCTCAAAAACCACTGTCAAACTAGCACTGGGCTCGCCGCGAAGTTTGCTCAGTGATGGGATTCAAGTGCTCCGCTTAGCCACTGACGCACAGCAAGTATTGGCAAGCGATTGGCAAAGCTTATTTCAGACTTTACGACAAAGCCCGTTGGCAGGCCTGAGCCGACATTTATTGTCGAGCATCGACTTTCAAAATACTGTTGGCAGCCTGAGTCCAGAGATTGCTGAGGCCTTGTATGGAGATGTGATTCGAGTATCAGTTTCACAATTAGAAACTTACTTTAAGAATCCGTTCGAATACTTCCTTCGGTATGGTTTGCGGCTGCAAAAACGGCCAGAATTTGAATTATCACCAGCTGATACGGGTACCTTATTCCATGGCGTACTCGACCAATTCGTTAGCCAGCAAGACCTTAATACGGTCACGCCAGCAACCATCCAAACAGTGGTCGCACAACTGATGGCTGACTTTAGTCAACAACCTGGATTCGAGATTCTCCAGAGCAGTGCGCGTTTTCGCTTCATCACCGCACAATTACAGCGGGTTCTCGTTCAAACGTTGACAGCGATTGTCCAGCAGCAGAAACAAAGTGACTTTCACCCGCGCGCCACAGAATTATTGTTCGGGCAAATTGGCGGCCAAAAAGGGCTCCAGCCTTTAATCTATCCACTCCCAGGGGGCAAAGCCGTGCAGATGCGGGGTAAAATTGATCGGCTGGACACCTTTAGTGATGGGCAATCGACCTATTTCCTCATCGTTGACTACAAGTCCAGTGACCACCGATTCAATGACAGTGACGCCTACTATGGCGTTGCCTTGCAAATGCTCACCTATATGGATGCCGTCCGCAATCAGACCAGCGATCAACCTCTAATCCCAGCTGGCGCATTGTATTTCAGACTATACAATCCGCGGCTGGATTATCAGCGCGATGCTGATCCGAGCCAGTTGGCAGATGAAATGTTAGGCCAGTTTCAAATGCATGGTTTCTTAGTCAATCACGACACGCCAGATGATCCAATTCTGTATCATTTGGACAAAACGGCTACTCCGGACAATCCGGCCAAGTCTAAGCTAGTCGAGCTAGCCTACCGCAAAGATGGGCAACTCGCCAAACACGGCGTCAACATTATTGGGGTTGGTGATTTGGAGCAATTGCTGGCGCACAACCGGCAGAATATCGTCAATGCTGCCACGCAAATTGCCAATGGAGTTATTGATTTAGCCCCATTCCAGTATGATCAAAAGGCTGAGACCATCACTCAGAGTGATTTCGTCGCGATCATGCAATTTGACCCAGCACTATTAAGCAATAACTATCATCAAGTCGAAAAACTCGATCGACAAACGGTTTTGGACAAGTTAAAGGAGAAAGCTGATGGCAACGAAGTGGACGAGTGATCAATTAGAAGCAATTACCTTACGGGGCAAAAACATCCTCGTTTCAGCGTCTGCTGGTTCCGGCAAAACCACAGTGTTGGTGGAACGGATTATTAGAGAAATCCTAGCAGGCGAAGATATTCAATCTTTGTTGATTGTGACCTTCACAAAGGCTGCCACGGAAGAAATGCGGCAAAAAATTCAGAGCAAACTCATCGAACGGCTGCAATCAAATCTGGAAAGCGCCGATCGCCAACGGATTCAAACTGCTTTAAATCGAATTAATACCGCCAACATTCAGACACTCGATGCGTTTAATCTCCAACTGGTTCAGCGTTACTACTATCTCCTTGACTTAGATCCCGGATTCCGCTTGTTGGCAGATGAAGCCGAGCGCCAAATGCTTGAAGAACAGGTATGGGACCAGTTACGCGAGGTTTTCTTTGCCAGCGCGCAGCAAGCCGACTTTATTGCGCTTAATGAACAATTTAATAATGACCGCAACGATAACGGCCTCCAGGAGTTGGTCTTCCGCCTAGTAGACTTTGCAATGATTAACCCAGAGCCAGCGGCCTGGTTGGCGCAACTAGTCGCTGATTTTCAGGCGAGCGATTTCGAAACCACTAGCGTTTATCGCGACCAATTCTGGCCACTCATTCGTACATGGCTCATGACTATCGACAATCTACTAGCCACCGCACAAAGCGAGATTGATCCGACCCTGATGAAGCCATGGGCAGACAATTTGGCCGCCAGTCGTGCACCTTTGCAGGAAGTGATTGCCACAGATCTCCCGAGTTATGCAACCCTCACCCAATTAGACCAGGTGGACTTTGGCCGCTGGCCGAGTAACAAATTGGAGGATGAAGCGTTAAAGGCAGCTAAAGAAGCGGCCAAAACGCCCCGCGACGCGGCCAAGAGTTTATTTGATCAACAAGTCCGACCATTAATTCAAGTCTCCGCCACTGACCTGACCAAAGCCCTAACAGCTAGTCAACCTCTCGTCGCGACTTTGGTCAGTGTTGCGCAAGAATTTATGACCAGTTTCGCTGCGGAAAAACAACGCCGGCATCTCCAGGATTACGGTGACCTGGCCCACAATGCATTAGCCATCATCAATTACGTTGATCCAGATACCCATATCGCGATGAAAGACGTGCTCAGCCAACAATATTCAGAAATTATGGTCGATGAATATCAAGACTTGAATCCTTTACAAGAAGCGCTGCTAGCCGGGCTGAGCCGCCAACCGGGTAATCGGTTCATGGTGGGGGACATGAAACAGAGCATTTATGCTTTTCGACTCGCTGACCCCAAAATGTTTTATCAGAAATATCTCGACTATGCCGATGGCCACAATGGCTACCGCGTGATTTTGGCCGACAATTTTCGCTCCTCTAAAAATGTGATCGACTTTACCAACTTCATCTTTGAACAATTGATGGACGTCAAAGTTGGGGAGATGGACTATGATGAGGCCGCCAAATTAATTAAGCATGCGAATTATCCTGACGATTATGCACCAACAACGGAAATCCTACTATATGACAAGACAATCAGTGAAAAGCCGCTCACGGATTCGCAAGGGCAGGTGCAGCTCATCATTCAAAAGATCCAAGCCTTGATGGATGGTCAGCATCAAATCTATGATGCCAACGGACAACTGCGCCCAGTGCGTTATCAAGACATCACTTTATTAGCCCGCTCGCGCTCATTGAACCCGTTAATTCAAGATGCGTTCAACCAGGCCGGCATTCCAATTGTGGTGGCCGATGCCAAAAACTTCTTTAAAACTACAGAACTGCAAGTCATGCTTTCGATGTTGCGGATTATCGATAATCCCAAACAAGAAATCGCTTTGGTCGCCGTGTTGCGGTCACCAATTGTCGGGTTGAGTGCTGATGAACTCAGTCAAATTCACTTGGCAGCCAAAGATAAACCTTTCTACGATGCGCTAGACGTATTTTTGCAGCAAGGACCATCTCCTGCCACCCACAATTTATTTGATCGACTGAAAGATTTTGTCAGGCAGTTAGATCGCTTTCGCACGCTCGCCCGTAATAACCAATTAGTGGACTTGATTTGGGCTATCTATCAAGAAACAGGATACTTAGATTTCGTCGCGGGTATGCCCGGTGGTGCCCAGCGCCAGGCCAACCTGCGCGCCCTCTATGAGCGCGCCCACGCCTATGAAGACAACGGCTTTCAAGGTTTATTCGAATTCGTCCATTTCATCGAGTTGATGCAGAAGCAAGACAATGACTTAGCGCTGCCGGTGGTCTTAAACCCCGACGTGGATGCCGTTTCATTGCTCACGATTCATCAAAGTAAAGGCCTGGAGTTCCCAATCGTGTTCGTCATCAACATTGATAAGAGCTTTAACAAACAGGACCTGCGCCAAAATGCTGTGATTACCCAGGCCGGTTTGGGCTTTGCTTGGCTCAATCCTGAGAATCGAATGGTCGTGCCATTGCCACAATTCTACCTCGCTCAAAATGCCGCCGTTGCAAAGTTGCGGGCCGAAGAAATGCGGCTGTTATATGTCGCTTTGACACGAGCTCAGCAACAACTCATTCTCGTCGGTGCTGCCACTGCAAAGGATCGAGAAAAGTGGTTGCAAGGTAGCGATAGCGAGCACGTGCGCTTGCCAGAAACCACTCGTTTACAAGCCAATAGCTTTCTAGATCTCATTGGGCCAGCACTGGTCCGCCATCCGGACTTTCCAGAGGGCGCTAGTAGTTCAGTGTTCGCCCATGAAGCCAGCCACTTTAGCCTCGAATTTTTAGATGCCAGTGCCGCTGTGACAACCACGAGTCTGACAACTGAGCCGGAGCGGAGCATCGAACCTGATCAACCGACTTTGGCCGCTTTACAACGCTGGTTTGCTTTTGAATACCCATTTGCAGCCGAAACGACGACAACCGGGTTTCAATCAGTTTCGGAAATCAAACGGGCCTTTGATGATCCGGACAGTCTGGAACTCGTGGATAGTAGCACGGTTGTGCCTGTTAATCGGTTCCAAGACGATCTGGCGACGCCGGCATTCATTGAAACCACCAAGACCGTTAGCGCCGCGGCAGTCGGCACGGCAACGCACCTTGTGTTACAGAAAATTGATTTAAGTCAGCCCGTGTCAGCGGCACTCATCAACGATACCATCGATAATTTGACCCAGATGCAGCTGATTGAAACACCGGTGGCCGACCGAATCAACCGCGCCAACTTACTGCAATTCTTCCAAGGCGATGTGGGGCAGCTGTTATTAGCCAATCCCAGCAAGGTGGTTCGAGAAGCACCATTTTCAATGTTGGTTCCCGCCACTGAGCTCTTTGGAAATTTGAATGACGCCACTGAGCGAATTCTGGTCCACGGGATTATTGATGGGTACGTTCAGACCCATGATGGGATTTTGCTTTATGATTTTAAGACTGATCAAGCTGACGCTGAAGCTTTGCTGCAGCGCTACACCATTCAATTGAATCTTTATCGTGAAGCGCTGAGTCGAGTCCAAGCGCAGCCCGTCTATCGGCAAGTTCTCATCGGCCTGGCGAACGGACTCACAGTGGACGTGCCGCAGCAGTCAATCTTAGCACCCACCAACGGTTAGAATGGACTTAGTGCCGGTGGTGGTAAAGGTCTAGCGCAAATAGTATGATAGAAGCATATTATGAAAGAATATTGGTGAAATTCCCATGAAACCCGACACCATTTATGCGGTGATCGATCTTGAAACAACGGGAACCAGTGTTAAAGACGGCGATCGAATTATTCAGATTGGCTGCGCACTGGTGCAAAATGGCCAGGTGATACAAACCCTGTCCCAGCTGATTAATCCTGATCGGCACGTTCCATTTACTATCCAGAAATTAACCGGCATTACGCCTAAAACCTTGTTAACCGCGCCTTATTTTGAAGAAATTGGGCCTACTTTGGCTGCCATGCTTGAGGATACCGTCATCGTGGCGCATAACGTCAACTTTGACTATCCATTCTTGAGCGCAGAACTCGAACGGATTGGCCACGCCCCACTCAATAATCTGGCAATTGATACAGTTGAGCTCGCCCAAGTGTTGCTCCCGACAATGGGCAGTTTTCGTCTCAGCGATTTGACCAGTCATTTAAATATTGAACACGATAATCCGCATCAAGCCGACAGTGACGCCATCAGTACAGCCAAGCTCTTCTTGAAGCTAACCAAGCGGTTCCAGAATTTACCCTCAGCCGTGCAACAACAGCTTGCACACCTGGGCAGCGCCTTGCTGCGCAATACCGGGGACTACCTAACACAGCTTGTCACGCCTGACAGGCCCTTGGCCGACAACCTCGTCCAAGTGGGCCCGTTTGTTCTGCGGCGCCAGCAAGCACTCCAGCAGCCGTTAGCGAAGGGGAGTTATCCAGCCGATGAGGCCCAGAAGCGGTCTCGTTTGCGGCCGCAATTGAAGTTCCGCAAAACGCAAGCCAAAATGATGGATGCCGTCTATCAGCATGCTCCGAGCATCGATCCCTTATTTATTGAAGCGGGCACAGGGCTAGGGAAGACTCTTGGTTATTTAGTCCCATATGCTTATCTCGCTTCTTCAAGCAAGAAACTAGTGGTCACAACGGCAACCTTGGTCTTGCAAACCCAGATGATTGAACAGGCGATTCCACAATTGAATCGTATTGTTGGTTTCGATGTGCCAGCCGTAGCCATCAAAAGTCCGCGGCATTATGTTGACTTGTACAAGCTGGCGATGTCGCTACGCCAAGATGAACCCAACCGATTAACGCGCGTGCTGCAGATGAAACTGCTCGTCTGGCTTACGTTAACAGCCACTGGGGATTTGGATGAACTGCATTTGACCAATTATCAAGCGCCCTTGTTCAACCAGATTCAGCATAGTGGCCAGATTGGCACTCAAACCACCAATCCTTTTTTTGAGGTTGATTTCTATGCCAATTTGCTCAAACAAGTTGAGGCTGCCAGCATTGTGATTACTAATCATGCTTTCTTCAGTCGCCATGACTTGCATGATTTACCTTTAGGTCAGAAGCCTTATTTGGTTGTTGATGAAGCGCATCGGCTCGCTGACAATGCGACGAGTGCTTTCTCGGACCAACTCAATTTAGGAAAATTAAAGCACCGTCTAACCCAATTGCGCCACGCCATTGATCATCAAGATAGTCAAGACCTGAAACATGTCTATCAGGGCAATCGAGTGATGACCCAGCGCCTAGTCGCGATGTTAACGACGGCTGAATCAATTCAAACTCGAATCGAGGGCATGCAGGTTTATCTGTATCGGCGATTCTTCAAACAGCGCAAACACGTGCCAGCCAATCTAGAAATTGTCCTCAACCCCGAAACTACACAGCAGCTATTCAAACGTTTCAGCCAAGGCCTCAAGCAACTCAGTCAGTGGTTGCCTGATTTGATGCACGAAGCCAATGCCGTTGCGGTTGACTTTGTGGCGCATCGCGATCAGTTTCTGATTAGTGATTACGCGACGTTCCAAGATTTGGAAGCAGCTAGCACTGGGTTAGGGCGATCTTTAGATCAACTGACACGCTTGATTGCCCAAGAAGCTGAACTCGAAGCTGGCGTCAGCCGGATGTTGAGCCTCCAAATGCGGCATCTGGATGACGTCACCAGCCTAGCGCCACACTGGCAAGCGATTAGCGTTTCGGAAGATTTGCAGGCCCTTCTTGCCACGTACCAAGCCCCAGTGTTCACAAGTGCCACACTGATGGTCAATCGGAGTTTTGACTTTGTGGCCAGCCAGATTGGGTACCAGACATTAACCGATTCAGAAACACTGCGCCTGCGGAGCCCGTTCCATTATCGGGATCAGGCCCAGGTATTCTTGGCCGAAGACGCCCCAGTAATTGCCGACATGACCGACTGGCAATACGCTGATTACTTGGCCAACACGATCGAACAGTTGGCCGACAATGAAGCGCAAACCATTATCTTATTTAATTCGCTCAGCGTCATCGCCGCCGTATATAGTCGATTGACGCAGCGGCCGATCGCAAGTCGAAAGGAAATATTGGCCCAAGGTGTGACCGGTTCCGCAGAGAAGATTGCCAAACGCTTCGCCATTGGCCAGCAAAGCCTTTTGCTGGGAGCAGCCAGTTTTTTTGAAGGGATTGACTATCCCGATCGCTTGCTCCAAATTGTCATTCTCACGCGATTGCCGTTTGATGCGCCCGATCAGCCTCTGGTCAAAGCGCGCTATCAACAATTACGAGAGCAGGGACTTGATCCATTTGTGAGCGATGCCATTCCTCGAGCGACAATGCGCCTGCGCCAAAGTTTTGGCCGCCTCATTCGAACCAGCCATGACCGCGGTGTTTTCATTGTCTTAGACCCGCGGCTTGCAACGACTAAATTTGGCCGTAGCATGCAAAAAAGTTTGCCGAATATTAAGCCCAAACAATTGCCCACAGCAGATATTGCTGAACTGACAGCTGATTGGTTAAATTTGAATCCAGAGGAGGATGACCATGCGTAGACAGAGACGCCCAACCTGGTATCGCTGGCTTTGGATCACGCTTGGTGTGGTCGCAATTGTGAGTTTAGGCTTGTGGTATCACCACATCCAATCACCACTCAACACTATTCGCAACCAAGCCGAACAAATTGCCAAAGATCGGGGTAAACTCACCACAATTGATGATTTTTACTGGTACAAGCATGGCCAAAGTTATTTGGCTGTCAGTGGCCAAACTGCCCAACAGAAGTCGATTTTAGTGTTAATCCGCCAGAAAGACGGGCAGGTGACCCTTTTAAACCAGAAGTCTGGTATTTCGGCTGCGACAGCCCAGGCGCAAGCCAAGAGCGCATTTAAACCGCGCAAGGTTTTAGATGTTGCCTTAGGTAAACGCAAAAGCCAGGTTGTGTGGGACGTCAGTTTCATTGATTCCCAAGGAAAACTGGGCTATGTTAGTTATAGTTTCAAAACAGGTAATCAAGTGAGAGCCATCCGAAATATTTAAGAGGTGAGCATATGCGATTAGCGAAACGATTATTGGCTATTCAGCCCGGATTCGATTTACAACAACAAATTGGTGCCATGAAAGCAGCCGGCCAAGAAGTCTTTGACCTCACTAGTGATGCTCCGCTGGCAGAAAGTACCGACTTTATTCATGAATCTGCAATGGCGAGTCTTCAGAGTAATCAAGCTGACGATAGTCATGGTGAATTATGGGCAGATTTGTCGATGGCCATTTTGAACCAAACTGGGGCCACAAGTGAGAATTTGGCGATTGCATCTGGGAGTCATACCTTAGCCGCTGCCGCGTTGGCTAGCCTGATTGAACCCGGTGATGAAGTGCTTTTGCCAACGCCTTATCCCAGTAATGATTTGGCGCAAATTCAATTGGCTGGTGGTGTGGCGCGATTAGTCCCAGCAGCACCTCTGGTGTCAGTGGATGATCTAGAGCAAGCGCGGACAGTCAAAACCCGCGTCTTAATGTTGACTAATCCGGTGGTTCCAACCGGTGCCGTCTATGATCGGCAGGCGTTAACTTTAATCGGTAACTGGGCAGTGCAACATGACATTATCGTTTTGGCTAATGAAATGTATGCAAACTTTGTATATAATGAAACTACTTTCGTATCGATGCGAGAGCTTGATTCTGCGATTGTCGACAACAGTGTCATCCTTAGTGGCTTGCCAATGCTTTCAGGGGTGTCGGCCTGGCCAATTGCGTTTGCCTTAGGCCCAAAGAAACTGACTCAGGCGATGCAGACCTACATAGCTACCACAACTCAGCCAGTGCCAGGGATTGTGCAGGCGGCCGCGATTGGGGCATTGCAACACGAGTCCGGGGCTCAGACCAGCCGGCTGAATGCCCAAAGCAATTGCTTAACGCTGGTCGAAACACTGGCTGCTATCCCAGGATTTGAGTTACCCATTCATCCAGCCGGGGGGATTTTTCTCTTCGCCCGGGTGAAACGCGCCGCGACCTTAAAGCAATTTGCGACAGTGGACGATTTAGCGACCGCGTTGTTGGCAGACACGGGGGTGGCCGTTGTTAGTGGCCGCAACTTTGGGGCGCCGGACTTTATCCGGCTCAATTTCACCGGTGATGCAGCGCAACTTGCTGAGGCCGGCCAACGAATTCAAGCTTTTGTGACAGATACCACGATTTAGAAAACGAGGAGCGTAATTATGACGGAACAAATTCGTATTATTGAAGCTAAGGACCATGTGGATGAAGAGGTGCGGATCGGCGCTTGGCTGACCGACAAACGCAGCAGTGGGAAAATTTCTTTCCTACAATTGCGTGATGGGAGCGCCTTTTTCCAAGGTGTGGTCGTCAAGAGTAATGTGAGCGAAGAAATCTTCCAAACCGCCAAGGAATTACGCCAAGAAACCAGCATGTGGATTACCGGGGTGATTCACGAAGACTCTCGCAGTCACTTTGGTTATGAAATCGAAGTTAGCAATATCGAAGTTATTGGCGAATCCAGCGATTATCCTATTACTCCCAAAGAACACGGGATTGAATTTTTGTTGGATCACCGCCATTTATGGTTGCGCTCATCGCGTCAATTCGCGATTCAACAAATCCGCAACGAGATGATTCGGGCGACCTACGAATTCTTCAACAATGAAGGCTTCATCAAGATGGATGCGCCGATTTTGACCGGTTCTGCTCCTGAAGGGACAACAGAACTGTTTGAAACGGATTACTTCGATCATCCTGCCTACTTAAGCCAATCTGGCCAGCTCTACGCGGAAGCAGGGGCAATGGCATATGGTAAGGTCTTTACTTTTGGACCAACCTTCCGGGCAGAAAAGAGTAAAACCCGGCGCCATTTGACCGAATTCTGGATGATTGAACCAGAAATGGCCTTCACCCATCAGGATCAAAGTTTGGAAGTGCAAGAACGCTACATTGCGTTCCTCGTCCAATCAGTCATCGATCACTGTGAATACGACCTGAAGTTATTGGATCGGGATATCGACCAGCTCAAGAAATACACTAAGCTACCATTTCCTCGAATCTCGTATGATGAAGCGATTGAAATGCTTCAAAAGGCCGACTTTGATGTGAAGTGGGGCGACGACTTCGGCTCTCCTGAAGAAACCTACATTTCAGATCAGTTTGAACAACCCGTCTTTATCTTAAACTACCCGAAGAGCATCAAGCCTTTCTACATGAAGCCAGCCGAAGATCGGGATGATGTTTATGTCTGTGCCGATTTATTGGCCCCAGAAGGGTATGGGGAAATTATCGGGGGATCTGAGCGGGAAACCGACTATGATGCCTTAAAGGCCCGGATTGAAGCCGCTGGTTTAGATTTGAACGAATATGAATGGTACTTAGACTTACGCAAATACGGTAGCGTGCCACATTCAGGCTTTGGCTTGGGTCTGGAACGTGCCGTGACATGGATTTGCCAACTTGATCATCTACGTGAAGCAATTCCGTTCCCACGGATGATTAATCGGTTAAAACCTTAAGACTAAAAAGCTGGGACATTGCGTCGCCAGCTTTTTTAGACGCAGGAGGCAGCAAAATGGACGAACTAAATCGCTATCTCACCGCAGGTCAGACCAACCTGTCAAACCTTATTTTTCAGCATTTTTCTGAAACCAATTTAACTCAACAAGAACTTGTGGCCTATCTTTATTTGTCTTTTTGGCAGCAGAATTATCCAGGGGCGCCCGATTTAACGGTGCTGGCCCAGATGATGAAGATTAAGCCTAACGACTTCTTCATTCTGATTAATAACCTCATCCAGAAACAGGCGATTCAATTGAAAAGCCAAGAGGATGCCAATGGTCGGATGCAAGATGAATACGACCTGGCGCCACTCATCGAGCGGCTACTGCCAGCGGGCGGTGCTAAGACTGTCGTTCAGCCACCCAAGCAGACCGACGTCTTCAGTGAAATCGAGGTAGAATTTGGCCGACCGCTGTCGCCCATTGAGCAGCAAACCATCCAACAGTGGCTTCAAGTCGACCACTACCAACCCGATTTGATTCATCTTGCCCTGCGGGAAGCAGTCCTCAACCAAGCCTACTCACTCCGGTACATGGATCGGATTCTTTTGAATTGGGAGAAGCGGCATTTAACCACGGTGCAACAAGTTCAGGCTGCTAAGGAGGCCAACAATGGGCTCTAAGCGGATGACTAAAACGTTGGCCCGCGAATTTTTCACTCAGGTCAGTGATTATTATCTCGATGCGACGCCAACGTTGAATGCCCGCAACCCGTTTGAAATTGTGGTCGCCGTTAGTTTATCAGCGCAAACCACCGATGTCGCGGTCAACGCCGTCACACCTAAACTCTTTGCCCAGTTTCCGACCGCTGAAGCGATGTCTCAGGCGAACGTCACTGACATTGAGAACCTAATCGATCGCCTAGGGTTGTATAAGAACAAGGCCAAGCACCTAAAACAAATGAGTACCCAGCTAGTGACCAACTATCATGGCCAGGTCCCTGACGACTTTGCGGCTCTGACCAGTCTGGCAGGTGTCGGCCAGAAAACGGCAACCGTTGTCTTAAGCGACGCCTTCAATCACCCAGGGATTGCCGTGGACACCCACGTGACGCGGATTGTCAAAGGCTTCGGCTTAGTCAAACAAACAGCTACTCCAGCAGCGATTCAAGAATTTTTAGAAGACTTGATGCCTGAGGACATGTGGATCAATTTACACCGCAGTCTTATTCGCTTTGGCCGGCAGTGGCTCACGGCCCGCGCGCCGCAATTACCGCCAGGTGAGCAGTGGCAGCGCTTTGCTGATTACTATCGGCCTTTAGGCCACTAAAAAGACCACCAACTCGACTGTACGAGTTGGTGGTCTTTTTTTGATTATCGTCCGGCCGGTGGGGTGGGTTCCTCACTGCTGGACACTTCACTTGATGATTCAGGCGCGGAACTACTGCTTTCGCTCACACTACTTGAGTCACTCTCGGAACTACTTGAGGAAGCCGAGGAAGAACTCTCAGGCTCAGTGAAAACACTGGCCGAACTGCTGTAGGTTGGTTGAGAATCAGTCGTCGCACCAATACCAGAAGTTGGGCTGTTTTGCAGGAACAATTCACGAGAGCCTGATTGGAGGTAACGGACCAAGACATTGTCGGGTCTGGTCCAATCGCGGTTGGTCAAGCCCTGTGACGTGTAACCCATTAAGGCTTTATAGATCTGCTGGGCAATGGTTTGTTGCGTATAGTTCAAGCCGCCAGTGAGGGGCTTATCGTAACCGGTCCACACTGAGATGACACGATTTCTGGTATAGCCGGTGAACCAGGAATCTTTAGCAATCCCCGTACCACCAAGGGCAGGGTTCTGGGCGATTTCTTCGGCACTGTAGTCCGTCGTCCCGGTCTTACCGGCCTCATACAGTGTTGAATTCACCTTGGCTGCTGTCCCGGTACCCTTGGTCAAGACGCCTTTGAGCATATCTGTCAACATGTACGCGGTACTAGATTTCATGGCCCGCGTTCCGTTGCTCGTTAAGTCCTCAGTCTCACCATCGGCGGTCACAACCTTTGTGATATAGCTTGGTTCATAATAAACCCCGCCATTAGCCATCGCGCCATACGCTGCGGCTTCTTGTTCAGTGGTGACTGAAGACCCAATCCCTGATGATAAGACTTGTTGGGAAGCAGGTAAGTTAATCCCCAGGCCTTTCAAGAAATTAACCGCTTTAGACATACCGACTTCACTCAGGGCCCGGATTGCTGGCACGTTACGAGATTGTTCTAATGCTGTTCGCATCGTGATATTACCCATATAGGTTTTATCCCAGTCGTACAATTGCGTCGAGGTGCCAGGATAGGTATAAGCCGTATCCGCCAGGACTTGTGCGGTCGACCAGTTTAAATTCTCAATCGCTGGGCCATAATCCATTAATGGTTTCATCGTCGAGCCATTACTGCGATTGTTCTGTGTCGCCCGATTAAACCCAAGGAGCGTATCGCCTAACTTGCGGCCACCGATTTGCGCAATAACCGCACCAGTGTTGGGATCAGTCATGGTGACTGCGGTTTGGACTTGATCGCTTGGGAAGGTGATTTGACCACTATTGACCAAGTTGTACAAGTATCGCTGCGCATCGACGTCGACATTGGTATAAATCTTCAAACCAGCCGTATACGGATTAACTTTCAGTTTCTTTTTGACTTCCGCAACAACTGAGGTTAGGTATGGATCCATAATCTTTTGCATCTCAGTTTGTGCTTCTGTATTGTCGGTTTGCTTAATCAAACCAGTGGCAATCGGTGTCTGGGTGGCAGCACTGGCTTGGGCACTGGTAATCTTCTTATCCCGGAGCATGGCTGCAATCACGGCGTTTCGCCGGGTGGTGGCAGCCTGGGGGTGAATAACCGGATCATAACCGACTGGCGATTGTGCTAAACCGGCAATGAACGCAATCTGTGGGAGGCTAAGCTGATTCAAATTCTTGCCATAGTAATATTTGGCAGCTGTGCCCATCCCATATTGGCCGTGGTTCATATAAACCTTATTAATATAATATTCGAGAATTTGAGCCTTACTGTATTTTTGTTCAACTTGCATGGCAAGCCAAGCCTCTTGAGCTTTACGCCGTAAGGTCTGGTCGCTGGTTTTAGTTGAAAAAACAGACAGCTTAATCAGTTGTTGTGTCAGGGTCGAACCACCCTGAAGGCCATTACTTTTCCCTAGAACATTCGAGAAAGCCGCCGAGGCAATTCGCAGTGGGTCGACCCCGAAGTGTTCCTCGTAAAAACGTCGATCTTCAATTGAGACCACGGCATCTTTCAATGTAGTCGGGATTTGATTGCTTTTGACATACAGTCGATCCTGTAAGCCTAAGGTCATGAATTGTTTCCCGGCGGTATCGTAGAGAATGGTTGACCCGTCACTCTCCAAAGTGGCCTGATCAACCTTGGGCGCATCTTTGGCATACCACGCAAAAATACCCACCCCGAGAAGAACAACGGCAATAGCAGCTAAAAAGAGCCAGCGGATAACCCGCACCCAGGTGCGATGCTTTTTCTTTTGGGGTTGATGACGATTTTGCATTCGGGTACGTTGTTCAGTTGCCACGCGTACCACCTACTTTCGTTTGAATTAACCAGTCAACACCCGTAAGATAAGGGATGACAGGTTGTAGTTGTGGTTTTAGCTCAAAGCCTTGCGCCTCAATATCAGCCAAGGGAATCGACTTGCGACCCCCTTGATCTTGTTGCTGAAACCACGCGATGACATTACTGGCTGGAAAAACAAAAACCCGGTGCAAGGTTACAAAACGAATGACCAAGAAACAAATGCCGCCTTGATCCAAGCAGCGTTGCATATGCGCGACTTGGTGAGGGTGTAAATTCTTCAGAGGGAAACTCGTTTTGTTCTTGGTTTCCTTGGCATCAAAATCGAGATAATAACCTTGATAGACACCATTATAATCGGTCGTTGATGGTGTTCTAAAATACGCTTCTTTGATGACGGCTTGGGAACGTTTAGGGTAGTCAACCTTAACAATCTGAATCGGGGTCGGTTTCTTGTGGACAACTGCCAGTCCTGCTTCCAGATAGTATTGATTACTGAGATTGAGTTCCTCTTCCAGCGTCATCCCACGACTGGCATAGTTCGTGGTTGAGGCACTTGGCTGACGCACAAACGGCTGCCCGTTTGGATAATGCAAAGCCATAAAATCACTCTCCTAGGGCTATATTATACCAATTAACTAGCATGACTGCTAATGATGAAAGGAAAACTTAAATGCTTTCACGACTATGGTTAACGGGCTACCGCAGTTTTGAATTGAACGTTTTCGGGGATAAAGACCCCAAATTAGTGGTCCTTGAATATGCGCTGACGAATAGTTTACGCGTCTTTCTGGATGACGGCCTGGAGTGGGTGATTTCGGGCGGCGAATTAGGCATTGAGCAGTGGGGGCTTGAAGCAGCGACCAAACTGAAAGCAGACTATCCCAAATTACAAACAGCCATGATGTTGCCATTCTCCGATTTTGGCAATCGATGGTCAGAGAACAATCAAGCCCATTTGGCGCAATTGAAACTACAAGTGGATTTCACCGCGTCAGTCAGCCAACAACCTTATCAAAATCCGAGTCAACTGCATCAATATCAAGACTTCATGTTGCAACACACCGATGGGGCCTTGATGGTTTATGATCCAGAATTCCCTGGGAAAGCCAAATATCAATACGACGCGATTTTACGCTACCAGGAGCACCACGATTATCCGTTCACCCAAATTTCGATGTCCGACTTAGAAGAGGCGGCTCAAAATTACGCAGATAGTCAGCAGGATTTTTAAGTCTTGCTTAACAATCTGTCCAAATGCGTTTAGCAATGGACATTTGCAAAGGCTGGCGAGTATGATATAGTAAATAAGTCCTAATTTTAGGAACTAAAATGAGGTGCGCAAATGGAAAACCAAGACACTGTTAACTTCAAAATTCAATATGGCCCCAAAGATATTTTGGACAAAGACTTCACCAAGAAGGTTCGTGGCTACGATCCTGACGAAGTTGACCAATTCCTCGATGGGATCATTCGCGACTATGAATCTTTTGTGGCCGAGATTGACCGATTGAACGAAGATAACGCCCGACTTCTCAGTCGCGTCGACGAGTTGACCAAGCAACTCAGCGTTTCAAAGAATGTTTCGACTGGCTCAACGCCAAATACCAATGCGGCTGCGACCAACTACGATATTCTGAAACGGTTAAGCAATCTTGAACGTCATGTTTTCGGGAGTAAGCTTGCCGATCGTGATGACGATACACCTGCTGGCAACAATCGCAGCGGATTCGATCAATACTAATTCACTTGTAAATTTTGAGTAATCGCGGTCTACTTTTGTAGGCTGAGGAAAGTCCATGCCCGCACAAGCTGTGATGCTTGTAGTGTTCGTGCTAGGCCCAATAAGCCTAGGAACCATTATTGGTTACGGCGACTAAATCCGCTAAGGGCAACTATGCGGTAGTAGGTCTGAAAAGTGCCACAGTGACGAAGCACAACTGGAAACGGTTGTGATGGAACGCGGTAAACCCCGCGAGCGAGTAACCCAAACTTTGGTAGGGGCGTTTTGCCATGGGAATCCGAACTAACGGCAAAATAGCGTAAGCTAAGATAGATGATTACTGAAGGGAACCACGCCTGGTGGAACCTGGAACAAAACATGGCTTATAGAAATTTACAAGCAGGCGCAGCTTGGGGCAACCCAAGCTGTTTTTTTGACACAAAAGGGTTCAATGAAAGGAACACACTATGAAATATCAACTTGTGGCGACCATGGCTGCCGGACTAGAAGCTGTCACCGCCAAAGAATTACAACAACTCGGCTACACCACTCAGACTGAAAACGGGAAAGTTTATTTCGAAGGGGATGAACATGACATCGCCCGCGCTAACGTCTGGTTGCGCAGCGCCGATCGGATCAAATTGATTCTTGGCCAATTCAAGGTCTTAACGTTTGACGACTTATTCGAAGCCGTTAAAGCTTTACCTTGGGACAACTTCTTGCCACTTGATGCTGCGTTTCCCGTCGCAGGTCGGGCCGTGCGTTCCAAGTTGCACTCAGAACCTGACGTGCAGGCGATTACCAAGAAAGCGATTGTTGAAAAACTTTCAAGTGTTTATCATCGCCGCGGGCGTTTACCAGAAACAGGTTCCGTTTACCCAATTGAAGTCTCGATTTTAAAAGACATCGCCACGTTATCCATTGATACCACGGGTCCCAGTTTGTTTAAGCGCGGCTACCGGGTAGAAAAGGGGGAAGCACCGCTGAAAGAAAATTTCGCGGCGGCTTTGGTCCTCTTGACTAACTGGCACCCAGACCTGCCCTTTTACGATCCCACCACCGGATCTGGGACAATCGCAATTGAAGCGGCCATGATTGGCCACAATCTGGCACCGGGCTTGCACCGGAACTTCAGCTTTGAACAATTCAGCTTCATGCCAGAAACCGTCCTGCAAACGGTCAAAGATGAAGCCTTGGCCGACGCAGACCTGGATATTGAGCTGGATATCATGGGCGCTGATATTAATCAAGAAATGATTGAAATTGCCCGGCTTAACGCTAAACAAGCGGGCTTGCTGCACAGCATTCAATTCAAACAACTCGCCGTTAAGGATTACCAACCCACAAGTGAGCGGGGCGTGATTGTTGCTAATCCACCATACGGGAAACGGATGAGCGACATTCAAGCCGCTCGGAAGCTCTATGCCGAAATGGGGAGTGTCTACCGGCAAATGCCTGGTTGGAGTAAGTACATTCTGACCAGTGATTTACAGTTCGAGCAGTCATACGGGCAAAAGGCGACTAAGCGCCGGAAACTCTATAATGGGACCATTCAGACTGACTTATTCCAATTCTGGGCCAAGCGCGGTTAGTTTTGGGGGTTGAAGCGCTTCCAACTTGTGAGTTACACTGTAGGTGTACCTAGTAATCAAAGGAGGAATCGCCATGACTCAGAAACTTCCAGAGATTTTAACCATGTTGGAAACAGCACTGACCACGCATCAACGCGTTAACGTTCAAACCATGGAAAAACAGAAACTGTGTGGCACCGTGACCGCGATTGAACCGGCAACGGTCAAACCGTATGAAGACCGGGCCACGATTCACCTTGAAACCGAAAAAGGCCTCAAACGGTTGGCTGCTTATACCATCGGCCATATCGAATGGGCCACAAATTAAAAAACCGGGACCTCGCATTCAGCGGGGGCCCGGTTTTTTTCTTTATTCGCCGTAGGCAGGATCATCAGTGAAATCACTGACAATTCTGAACGAAACCGTGTCGTTGTCTTTCAACAATTTGGCGACTGGACATTCGCCTAAGGCAGTATCCACAATCTGTTGGGCGGTTTCGCCGTCAACACTTGGTAACAGAATTTGCGCTTCAACCATGAATTTGTAACCCGGATTGTCTTTGACAATGTCCACGCGGGTCCGCACCTGGGAATCTTCAGTAAGATTTTGCCGATGCTGAACAATCCGCAAAGTCGCGTTGAAACAAGTAGACAGCGCAAACCCAATAAATTGCTCGGGATTGGCCCCTGGCGCCGAAATTAATGAGCTGCTGACACCCAGTGCCAAGGCCTCGTTACCCTCAACGTAACTTTCACCGACCAAGCCAGCTTCATTCTTAACATAAGTATGGTACAAAGAACCATCAACCATGTGCTTCGTCTCCCTTCACTACCTACATTGTACCACGCAACCGTTTTCACGCATGCCATTAACCTTACTGCGCAATTAATTCCACCAGCTCTGCTTTAGGGATTCCAGTGAAATAGAGATTGGTGTCGATACCGTCCAAGGCGCTGGTGATGTGGGCGCGATCGTAAATCGTTTCTTTTAGGGCATCGGCAACATCAGCGACATCTTGCGGGCCAAAAAAGTCGCCAAAGAAACGGACAGATTCAATTTTGCCATTCACAATCTTGAGCCGCGCATCCACGGTCCCCATGTCAAAGTGCTGGCGCTTTTGGACAGTGAAGGCAGGGGACTTGCCATAAACCCAGTCCCAGTTGTTGTAGTATTCGGTGTAAATTTTGTCGATTTCAACCTGGTCCGCTGGTGTTACTTGGTATTCCTTGTCTTTAATGGCTGCCACTGAATCAACACCAAACAATCCAGTTAGCAGACGATCCCGAAAGGCTTCCAAACTAATGTTTTGATATTCAGAGCTCAGATATGGCTTCAAATTAGTCACCCGGCTGCGAACAGACTTAATGCCTTTACTCTCGATTTTGTCAGCGGGAACGTTGAGCGCTTGGGGAACCACATCCATATCCACATCCAACATCAAAGTGCCATGAGAGAATGTCTTGCCGTTACGGGTGTACATTGCATTCCCGGAAAATTTCTTGCCATCGACCAGGATATCATTGCGACCTGAAACCTCGGCTGTCGTGGCACCCATATCATGTAACACATCGACAATTGGCTGCGTAAAGGATTTGAAATCGCCAAAGTCTTCGGAGTCGGCATCAACGACGAATGAAAAACAGAGATTGCCCAAATCCTGATACACGGCCCCACCACCAGACAACCGCCGGGTGACGACGATATGATGATCTTCAACATATTTTTGATTAATTTCTTCCAGGGTGTTCTGGTTGCGGCCAACGATGATACATGGGCCTTCATAATAGAAGAGCAGTAATGGTTCATCGAAGTTTTTGGCATTCATCATATATTGTTCTGTGGCGAGATTACGGCGGATATCGTGATCTTTCATGATGACATAGTACATGGCATTTCCTCCTTTGACCTACACCGTTTATTCTACACGCTAACTTAGGGTAAAGAAAGCGATTTCTTGGAGGGCAGTTTTAAATGCTGACTCTGGGCTTTACGCAAACATTGGCGTATAATGAACGTCACATGAGATATTAATGAGTTCATTTTAACGGAGGAGCGATGATATGACAGCACGTTATCAAGATGATTTATATGAAGCCGTAAACGGGGAATGGGCTGAAACGGCCGTGATTCCAGACGATAAGCCAGCAACTGGTGGATTCCAAGACCTTGCTGATGACGTTGAAGCGAAGTTGATGGCCGATTTCGATGCAGTCGCCGGTGGCACCAAGAAAGCCCCAAGCGCAGAATTTGAAGAAGCCATCAATCTTTATGGCTTAGCCAGCGATTTTGATGCGCGCGACAATGCGGGTATTCAACCAGCACTTGATCGCCTGCAAGCGCTCAATGGGCTGACATTAGCTGACTATCAAAAAAAAGCTGCTGCCCTGGAACAAGAACTGTTCCCACTGCCATTCAGCGGTAGCGTCGAACCAGATATGAAGAACACCGCAATCAATCGCTACACGATTTATGGTCCAAGTACCATTTTGCCGGATACCACCTATTACGCGGCTGGTAACGAGCAGGGGGCACAGTTACTCACGTTGTGGTCTTCAATGACCAAGAAAATTTTGGCGGAAACCAATCTTGATGACGCTGAACAACAACGCTACTTGGATGACACCTTAGCCTTTGACGCCTTGATAGCGGCTCGGGTGAAGAGTAGTGAAGAATGGGCTGACTACCCAAAGGCCTATAATCCACAAAGCTTTGACGACGTGGTTAAGCAATTGGGTGACTTTGATTTCACGCGCTTTGTGCAAGCAGATTTGCCTGAACAACCTGAGACTATTATTGTGGCCGATCCGAAGTTCTTGGCCCACTTCACGGAAATCTTTAATGCGGATACTTTTGTCCAATATATTCACTGGGCTTATGTGAACGACTTGCTGAGTAACACTGGGTTCTTAAGTGATGAATTACGCGTGCTGGGCGGCGAATTCGGCCGGGCCTTGTCTGGTAGCCCAGCCGCACCATCACAAGCTAAGCATGCTTATCGCTTAGCCAACAGCTTCTTTAGCGAACCAATCGGGATCTATTATGGTCGCACATATTTTGGCGAAGCCGCTAAAAAAGACGTCACCCAATTAGTCGAACGCATGATTCAAACCTACAAACGTCGGTTAACCAATTCTACTTGGCTCTCTGACCAAACTAAAGCGAAGGCCATTGTTAAGCTCGACAAAATGGTGCTGAAAATGGGTTATCCTGACTCAGCGAATGCCGTCTATGCCAAGTTGCATGTAAATACCGCTGACGACTTGTTGACGGCTGTGACCAAACTGGCGCAAGTGCGCCATCAAGATTCTTTGAGCAAGTTAACCAAACCCGTTGACCGCACTGAATGGAACATGCCTGGCCACTTAGTGAATGCGAGTTACGATCCCTCCCGTAATGACATCACCTTCCCGGCCGCCATTTTACAGGCGCCATTCTACGCGCTCGATCAAAGTGATAGTGTCAATCTCGGTGGCATTGGGGCCGTCATTGCCCACGAAATTTCTCATGGCTTTGACAACAATGGGGCGCAGTTTGACGAATTCGGCAACATGGTGAATTGGTGGCAAGAAGCGGATTATACTGCTTTTAATAAACTCACTGAGCAAATGATTGCTGAATTTGACGGTTTAGAAACTGAAGCCGGCAAGGTCAACGGTAAGCTCGTCGTCTCCGAAAACATCGCCGATGCTGGGGGCTTAGCGGCCGCACTAGAAACCGCGCAAGAAGATCCCAATGTCAATTTGGAAGATTTCTTCATCAACTGGGCGCGCGTTTGGCGGCAAAAGGCGCGAATTGCCTACCAACAATTGCTCCTCAATATTGATGTGCATGCCCCAGCTAAGTTACGGGCCAACGTCCAACCGCAAAACTTGGATGAATGGTACACAACTTTTGATGTTAAACCAAGTGACAAGATGTACTTGGCACCTGACAAACGTGTTCATATCTGGTAACAAATAAAAAACGTTGCGAAACCGGATTGGTTTCGCAACGTTTTTTTGTGTTTCACTTTAGTCGAAATTGTAGTCATCATTACCCATCGCTTCGACTTGACCAATCCGATAACCATTCCCAACTTGAGAGAAGAAATCGTGATTGGCGGTGCTCGTGGAAATCCCGTTCATGACAATTGGATTCACGTCCGCAGCCGTATCAGGGAAGAGGGGCTCTTGGCCCAGATTCATCAGCGCCTTGTTAGCGTTATAGCGCAAGAAGGTGAGAACTTCATCGGTCCACGTGGTCTTCTCATAGACGTCGTTCGTATACGCTTCTTCGTTGGCGTACAGCTCGTACAGCAAATCATACATCCAGTTACGCAAGTCATCTTGTTCGGCCACAGAGAGTTCATTAAAGCCCAATTGGAACTTGTAACCGATATAGGTTCCGTGAACACTTTCATCCCGGATGATCAATTTGATAATCTCGGCGACGTTGGTCAGCTTGTTGTTGCCTAAGTAATAGAGCGGGGTGAAGAACCCGGAATAAAATAAGAAAGTTTCCAAGAAGACACTGGCAATTTTCTTCTGCAACGGTGTGCCTTCGTGATAGATGCCGTTAATCCGATTGGCCTTATATTGCAGATGTTCATTGGCGTTCGTCCAATCAAAGATTTCATCAATTTCCGTTGGCGTATTCAGCGTTGAGAAAATCGATGAGTAACTCTTAGCGTGGACGGATTCCATGAATTGGATGTTGTTCAACACGGCTTCCTCTTGTTGCGTCCGAATATTTTGGCGCAAGCTGGCCATCCCGTCTTGAGACTGCAAAGTATCAAGCAACGTCAGGCCGCCAAACACGTGGCCCACGACCCATTGTTCGTCAGGGGTGAGACTTCGCCAGTCATCCAAATCATTCGACAAAGGAATCCGGGTATCGAGCCAGAATTGTTCGGTCAGTTTCTCCCAAGTCGCCTTATCAATTTGATCTTCAATTGCATTCCAGTTAATTGCGATATAGTTGTCTGCCATAACTTCTCCTCTTTATCAACAAACAATCGCCATCAGCAGTTGACGGCGATTGCCAAAAATTTTTTAGATGACGCAGCTTTCACAAGCGTTACTGCCAATTTCTTCTTGGTCGTCTGTGTAAGTGCGGATGTAATAAATCGACTTGATACCTTTATGATGCGCATAGTTCCGCAAGATGTTCAAGTCCCGCGTGGTCATTTTGTTGGTCCGACCTGCTTTCCAAGGGTAGAGGCCCGCTGGAATGGTACTGCGCATAAAGAGGGTCATCGACATGCCTTGATCCACATGTTTTTGGGCTTCGGCATAGACGTCAATCACTTTACGCATGTCCATGTCATAAGCACTAGTGTAGTAAGGCAGGGTGTCGTTTGACAGACCAGGTGCTGGATAGAAAATCGTCCCAATTTTCTTTTCTTGGCGATCTTCAATCCGGTTAACGATTGGCTGCAAGGAGGCACTGGTATCGTTGATGTAACTAATTGAACCATTTGGGGCAACCGCCAGACGGTTTTGGTGGTATAAACCGTCAGCCATGACAGCATCGCGCAAAGCTTCCCAGTCAGCAGCCGTTGGGACATCAATATCCTTAAACAGTGCTTGGACTTTCGCTGTCTGGGGTTGAATGTTGTCTTCGATGTAATGTAAGAAGTAACTGCCATCGGCATACTTGCTGTCCTCAAACCCAGCAAAAGTGGTCTTGCGTTCACGGGCAATTTCATTGGATGCTTTCAAAGAGTAGTAATTGAGCAACATGAAATAAATATTGGTGAAATCAAGGGATTCTTCTGAGCCATATGCCATGTGATTCAAGGCGAAGTAGGTATGTAGGCCCATTGCGCCAAGCCCAATTGTGTGGGCAAGATTGTTCCCATTTTCGATGGAAGGCACGACATCAATTTGACTGTTATCCGTCACAAAGGTGAGGGCGCGGACCATGGCATCAACGCTTTGGCCAAAGTCTGGCGAACTCATCAGGTTAGGAATGTTCGTGGAACCCAAATTGCAGGAAATGTCAGTGCCCATTTGATCATATTCCTGACGATTATTAATCATTGAAGGGGTCTGAACCTGCAAGATTTCTGAGCAAAGATTGCTCATAATAATCTTCCCATTGATTGGGTTAGCCGCATTAGCGGTATCAATATTGATGATGTAAGGATAGCCAGATTCTTGTTGCAACTTAGAAATTTCGTTTTCTAAGTCGCGCGCCTTAATCTTATACTTCTTGATTTCAGGGTTTGCGACCATATTGTCGTATTCAGCCGTGATATCAATGTATGAGAAGGGTTGACCGTAAACCTTTTCCACGGAGTAAGGGGAGAAGAGATACATATCCGCATTGTCAGCAATCAATTCATAATACTTGTCAGGGACAATTACGCCCAAGCTCAGGGTCTTTAAGCGATACTTTTCGTCGGCGTTTTCTTTCTTGGCGCCCAAGAATGAAATGATGTCTGGGTGGAAAACGTTGAGATACACCACCCCGGCACCCTGGCGTTGACCCAATTGATTGGAGTAGGAGAATGAGTCTTCCAACAACTTCATTACGGGTAGCACACCACTGGCCGCACCGTCGATGCCCTTGATTGGGGCACCAGCTTCACGCAGGTTTGACAACGTGATCCCAACGCCACCGCCGATACGAGACAATTCCAAAGCGGAATTGATCGAACGGCCGATGGAGTTCATGTCATCGGTGATTTGCAAGAGGAAACAAGACACTAATTCACCGCGACGGGCCCGGCCCGCATTCAAAAAAGATGGGGTAGCTGGTTGATAACGTTGATGAATCATTTCGTCAGCCAATTGTTGGGCTAAGGCTTGATCGCCATCAGCGAAATACAACGCATTGACAAAGACCCGATCTTTAAAGTCTTCAAGATAGAGACTGCCATCATTAGTCTTTAAGGCATATTGGGCATAAAACTTATAGGCCGCCATGAAAGACTTGAAGGTGAAATGCTGGTCAATTAAGTAGTCATTCAGCTGATCCAAGAACGCCTGAGGATACTTACTGAGGAAGTCAGCTTCGTAATAATCGTTATCGATTAAGTAATCCAAGCGTTGGCGTAAACTATCAAAAGTCATGGTATTGGGGATGACGTTTTCGTTGATGAAGGCACTGAGGGCGTCCTTATCCTTATTTAAAGGAATTTGGCCGTCAACAGGAATGTTAATTTCGTTATTTAATGCGTAGTAAGTCACTGTATCGGGTTGAAGGGTTTTTAAAGACATGGGCTTTCCTGCTTTCTGATTAGATTAAAAAAGCCGGCTTCTAGCCAGCCAATTGCTTCAAGGCATCTGGACGGAAACCTGAGAAGGAAACATTGCCCGCTTCGAGCACTGGAACCATCTGGTAGCCCTTGTCTTTAAGGTAGTCGATGTATTCGGGTTCTTCATTAATGTTATGTTCCACAAAGTCGATGTTGTGGGTTTGCAAGAAATTTTTGGTCATCCGGCATTGTGGACAACCGTTACGGGTGAACACTGTAATCTTTGACATAAATATCATCTCGCTTTTTATTGATGTGATTAGCATACCGTATCATGTACCCTTAGTCAATCAAAAACACCACATATTGTGTGGCGTCACAATATGTGGTGTTCACTTGGTTTGAGGCATAAATCTAGTATAGCTGAGACAGTTTCACTTTGCCAATAAATATTCTGCAATCGTGATTTTAAATTTGAGCGCTTTCAACTATAATAAGGATGCAATTAAATTGTGTGCGCTGTTATTTTACCCTGGGGGAGGGGAAAATTATGGAGATTACCACAGTAATGCTAAGTGAATCCGCCCAGGAACGCTTAAATTTATATCGGCAACTCATGAACGAAGTTAAACCAGTCACCGTCACGCAATTAGCGGCGGTCACGGGACTCAATCGACGCACTGCATTAATGCGCCTTCAGGCGGTGCAAGCGGATCTCCAACAAATCGATGCCACCCATCCAGCGTTATTGTTAAAGAACACGATGATCAATTATCAGGCGCTGACTGTAGACGTGGCTGTTTATGCGAGTTTCCTATTGGGGCAGGCAACAACGACCCAATTTGCTTTGATTACTTTATTGCATAGTGACTGGTACGAGCCACAATTTCTGAATGCCTTACAAATGAGTCGGGCAACCTTGTATCGGCGATTACGGCCATTACAAGAATTTTTGCGGCCGCTGGGGGTCACGGTCGCGTTGAACCCAGTGCGGTTTAAGGGCGACGAAGTTGTCATTCGGTTGTTTTATGACCAGCTGTTTTGGCACATTCTAGCCGGGGGGACGACTTTGCCGGGACTTATCCCTAATGAAGAACAGCAGGTTGAATGGATCAACCAGCTGCAAGAACAGCTTCCTTCGGCAACTGCGGCCCATTTAGCGCTCAGTTTGGCCATTGCGCAACATCGGCAGGGGCACCCGTTAAAGGGCCTTGATTGGTCGGCATTTGTGCCATGGCCAGACGTCGCGCTCGATACCACCAGCATTGCGCTTGACGCTCAAAGATTTGTTTATCTGGTCAATTGGATGCGACCAAGTTTCCACGTCGATGATCAGACGAGTCTAGCAGCTTTTGTCGGCTACCATGTCCGCCATCAAAGCAAGGCTTGGCAGCTAGTTGAAGCCCTGGATGGCTACCTCAGCCGGCGCTTCGATCAGAATAGTGTTGTGTTAAATCATTTACCGCTAATGGGAAATTTGCTGGTGGTGATTGTGGCCGCCATGGTTTTAAATCATAAATTACCGTTTGATGAGTGGGGATTAGACGACGACCCACTAAACACCCCAATTCCGCGCCTCCGCCAAGCATTAACTAACTTTTTTGAAACGGCACATTTCGATTTTGAGCTAACACCTGCCGTCAAAGACACACTCACAGCGGCTTTCTTCCAATTGCTGTGGCCACACTTGCCGCAGCTTAATGAGGCGTTGCGCTTACGGGTGGCCTTTGACCCGCACCTGACGCAACGCTCGGTGGATCAGTTGACGGTCAACTTAAGCCACGTTCGTTACCTGCGCTTGGTCAATTGGACCCAGAGTCCTGAGTTGATTATTACCACCGATCATGCCCAAGTCGTCTTCCCAGACCCAGCGATTCACGCCCCATATTATTATGTTGATAGCGAAAGTTTTGCCAGTTGGTCGCGGATGCACGCCTTTTTACAAGCCGAAGCAGCCAAAAAAGTACGCCAAATGCAAGCAAACATCGTATACTAAATATGAGGTGATTGAAATGAAGCACGATCGGAACAAAGATACCCAAGCCATTATTGATATGAATGACTCTTTGATGATGAATGCCGCAAGCCACTTGCCTGCGGGCACAGATGTTGCGCAACAAGTTGTGGCCGCTACGGCCTCTGGAATTGCGGGCCTTGATGCCTTGCTTAATGACAATGGCATCGCCCAGCGTGAGTATAAAGCGGTGGCGTCGGGTTATTTAATCGATGAGTATGGCCTTTCAGGCGCAGAACTTGAGGGAGAAATCGATGCCCTGATGACTGAGGCTTTACATTATCTCGATCGACATCAAAAAGATTTCGATAACTGGCAAAAATAAGTCAAAAAGAGGCTGTGACATAACCCTTCGGGGGGTGTCACAGCCTATTTTTTTACGGACCTGATTGATTAATCGTGTTCCAAAAAGTTTGGCGTAGGTTGTTGCGAGTTTGAACACGTTATAGGATTGATTCAAATCCTAAGTTCGGGATTGATCTTAATCCCTGTTAATCCTCATTCTCATAGCCCCTTTTGTCACAACTTCTTTTTTCTAAGTTGTCACAAAATTGGCGACAGTAGGCGGGAAAACTGCTGCTTAAACGTTAGCCAGCGTGATTGCTTTCGAATCATTTCATCAGTTAACAGGTAGGAATGGGCCAAATCACTGGTATAAATTGCTTGAAGTTGCTGTGCAATTTTTCGATCATACATGAAGGCCACGATTTCAAAATTCAGTTTAAAACTGCGAATATCGAAATTAGCCGAACCCACTGATGCAATTTTGCCGTCGACAATGACGGTCTTAGCATGCAGGAACCCATTTTGGTAATGATACACTTTGACACCAGCTCTAGTCAGGGCATTCGCATAGTATTGGGTGGCCCGATAAATGAAGGGATGATCTGGCATATCTGGAATCATGACGCGAACGTCAATTCCGGCCAAAGCGGCCGAGACCAACGCATCAAACACCGTATCATCTGGCACCAAATACGGGGATTGGATCCAGATTGACTCGGTTGCACTGGCAATCATCTTGGCGTAACCCATCTTAATCTGCTGCTTGGTGCTGTCTGGACCGGATGCCACCACTTGGACTGGCGTTTCGTGGGCCCAGCTCGTCCGCTGTTCAGGCAAGGCCACATGGTAGGGGAGTTGGCGTTGCGTGGCAACCGTTGCGTTCCAATCCATGATAAACCGAATCTTCAATGCCTGGACTGTGTCCCCAATGATCCGCAGATGCGTATCGCGCCAGTACCCAAATTTAGGGTCCCGGGACACATATTGATCGCCGACATTAAACCCGCCCATGTAACTAATCGCATCATCGATAACCACAACCTTTCGATGGTCGCGATAATTAAGTCGAAAGTCGGTGAACAAGTGCCGTGAGCTGAAATAGGTTTCAACCTGTGCGCCCAAATCGGTCAACTGCTTCCACCACTTGGTTGTCGCTCCAAGCGAGCCCCAAGCATCGTAGAGTACCTTGATTTCAACGCCTTCTTTGGCTTTTTGCATCAAGTGACGCTGCAATTCATTACCCAACTTATCATTGTAGATGGTGTAGTACTCAATGTAGATGTAGGCTTTAGCCGCATCAATATCGCGGAAAAGAGCCGCAAATTTCTGTTCACCGTCGGTATAGATATGCACTTGGTTATGGCTCAAGACAGGGGCCTGATCACTATTTAAAAAGAGGTTAATCATTTCCTTGCTTGTCGCACCCAAATCGGCCTCTGGCAGTAAATGATTCCTGGCGTTTTCACGTTTTTGCAGCCCAAGGAAATTACCAATCCCGTCGCTATATTGGCCTTGAATTAAGCGAATCTTCTTGGCTGACAACCCTCGGCCGGCAAACAAATAGATGCCAAACCCAATCACCGGCAGCAGAATCAGCACGAGCAGCCAGGCCCAGGTGGTTGAGATATCGCGCACTTCGCGCAGCACGGTGAAAATTGCACCCACCGTGTTAACAATTAATAGCACTAGAATGACCCAGAATATTGTTGACATGTTTTATCTCCTCGCCTTATTCTACCGAATGAATAAGTCAGTGTCACGATTTTCACCGGTTTTGGGGCTTTACTTATTAAAAGTTAGTTGATATATTGTTTGAGTACCAAATTTCTGAAAAGGTGGAATTTATCTTGAACAATGAACTCTTAGACTTGCTCAACCAACGGCGCTCCATTTATGCCCCCGGCAAAAATCTGACCGTCGACGATGACGCCATCGTCAAGCTAGCTGAAGATGCGATTCAAGCATCCCCAACAGCTTTTAATTCCCAAACCGTCCGGGCTGTCTTCTTATTTGGTGACAAGCACGACCAATTATGGGACATCGTGGCTAAGCGTTTAAAGAGCGAAGTGCCAACTGAAGCTGCTTATGAAAACACGCTGCGGAAGATTAATAGTTTCAAGGCAGGTTACGGGACCATCTTGTACCTGACTGATATGGCTGTTGTCCACCAATTAGAAAATGACTTCCCACTGTATGCTGATAATTTCGCCACCTGGGCGGAACAAGGTCAGGGGATTGCCCAGAACAATGTTTGGGTCAGCTTGGCCAACAATAAAATTGGTGCTAGCTTGCAGCACTACAACCCAATTATTGATGAATTAGTCGCTGACGCTTTTGACTTGCCAAGCAACTGGATGCTCCGGGCCCAAATGCCATTTGGTTCTATCGAAGGACCAGCCGGCGAGAAGGACTATATGGATCGCAATCAACAGTTTAAGGTTTTAAAGTAATTTAAACCCCATTTAGGGTAAAATAATCCCAGTATCTGTTTTTCAGATACTGGGATTATTTTATTGGTTCAAGCTGGCAAGTGATTCAGCCAAGCCTTGTTGTGCTAATGAATGAGCCCCATGATGATTCGCGTCAGCTTGCCACTGCCAAATGACGTTCGGGACTTGGTCAACTACAGCTAACAAGCGCTGAATTAGATCTGGGTAATGTTTGGCATAGCGCTTGTCTAAGGCATCGATGACCAATTTTGAATCACTGGTATAACTCACGAGGTCGGTGGTTAACTGCTTGTCGATCAAATAACTAAATCCTAAAATGGCGGCTTCAAATTCGGCCTCGTGATTAGACATCACCCCCAGTGGGTAATGCTGCTGAATTTGCTGGCCCTGATTGACGATTAGCACGCCGGCACCACTGAACCCCGGGTTGCCTTTTGTTGCTGCATCTGTGTATAGTTTAAGCATAATTTCTCCTAAGGATGTGTTGAAATGAGTAAACGCTTTGCGTATCAGCCAAGTTGGTATGCCTTTTGCATCTTCTGGGGTAGTATCATCACAGGCATCAGTCTGGCAATTATCATTCAAGAAGAGGTTTTAAGCTTCTCCTGGTTAGCGTTAATCGTTCTTATTGTAACGCTTGTGATTGCAATCAGCCAAAAGTGGCGCTATCGCTTAACTTTTGATGCCAACGGCCTGACCTTACATAAATTCTTACCGAGCAATACCTTAACAATCACTTATCAAAGTATTGAAAACTTTTCAGTCCAACATCACCAAATCACCCTTGAAACCAGTCCCTATGGCCCGGTTAGTTTTACAGCGTTCTGGCGGTATCAAGCGATTGTAGCTGAGTTAGAACAACGGGTCTCGCTAAAAAAGGAGGAAATTAAGCATGTCTGATATTGAAATTGCACAAGCAAATGAAGCCAATCAAATGAAGCCAATCACTGAAATTGCGGCCACCATGGGGCTGGCAGCAGATGACTTAGAACAATACGGCAAAAGCAAAGCCAAAATCAGTTTTGAGGCGCTCAACCGACTCAAAGATCGTCCCTTTGGTAAATTGGTTCTCGTGACGTCGATTAATCCCACGCCGGCCGGGGAGGGGAAATCTACCGTCACCGTTGGCCTTGGGGACGCCTTGCGCCAACGCGGGCAAAACGCCATTATCGCGCTTCGAGAACCTAGTTTAGGGCCTGTCATGGGGATGAAAGGCGGCGCCACTGGTGGTGGTTACGCCCAGGTCGTACCAATGGAGGATATTAATCTTCATTTCACCGGGGACATGCATGCCCTCACTTCAGCAGTGGACACCCTGGCTGCCCTGATTGATAACCACCTGCAACAAGGTAACGCGTTGAACCTCGATCCCAGACGTATTCTTTGGAAACGCGCGTTAGATATTAACGATCGGGCGCTGCGCAATACTGTGATTGGTTTAGGCGGGCCGTTGTCAGGTGTACCCCGAGAAACTGGCTTTGATATCACAGTGGCCAGCGAATTAATGGCCGTCTTGTGTTTAGCTGAAGACCTGGCTGACTTAAAAATCCGGATCAGCCGAATTGTGGTTGGCTATACTTATGACAAACAACCCGTCACCGTCGCCGACTTGGAAGTCACGGGAGCTATCACCATGTTGTTGCGAGACGCGATTAAGCCGAACTTGGTGCAAACGCTCGAACACACCCCTGCTTTCATTCACGGTGGCCCATTTGCCAATATTGCCCATGGGTGCAATTCCGTGCTTGCCACCCGGACCGCCCTGCAACTGGGCGACATCGCGATTACCGAGGCAGGATTTGGCGCCGACCTTGGGGGAGAGAAATTCCTCGACATCAAAACGCCAGTTCTTGGCAAAACGCCTGACAGCATCGTCATTGTCGCGACGGCCCGCGCCTTGAAATACAATGGTGGCAGTGCGCTGAATGAACTACAAACTGAGAATCTTGACGCGCTAGCTAAAGGCTTTGCCAATTTGAAGCGCCACATTCAGAACATGCAACAATATGGCGTGCCAGTTGTGGTTGCCCTGAATCGGTTCACCAGTGATACCGATGCCGAGTTACAGTTCTTGATTGAGGCGTGTGCCAAATTGAAGGTGACTGCTGTGACGGCCACAGTCTGGGCCGATGGGGGTGCTGGTGGTTTAGACCTCGCCGATGCCGTCTTAGCGAGTCTGAACGAGCCCAGTCACTTCACACCATTAATGGCAGCCGATGCCAGTGCCGAAAGTAAAATTGCGACCATCGTGCGGAAAATTTATGGTGGCGCCGACGTGGCTTACGATGCAAAGGCGCTTCAATCACTGAAATTGATTGCTGATAATCGCTGGGATCATTTACCAGTCTGCATTGCCAAGACGCAGTATTCGTTGTCTGATGATGCCAAAGCTTTGGGCGCTCCAACCGGCTTTACGGTCCATGTGCGTGATGTCATCCCTAAGTTAGGGGCTGGTTTCCTTGTGGTCATGACTGGGAATGTGCTGACCATGCCAGGGTTACCTAAGCACCCAGCCGCCTTAGACATGGACGTCGATGCAACGGGCAAAATTTCCGGACTATTCTAACTTGATGAAAGGAAGTCTTTAGGCATTGGCCTAAAGCGGATGAATCGTGATTATTTATACTCTGATCGCCCTAGCTATCATTGCTGCGGATCAACTAGTGAAAGCGTGGGTTGTCGCCAATATCCCATTAAATGAAAGCCAAGTTTTTATTCCACATGTGCTAAGTCTGACTCACATTCAAAACTCTGGTGCGGCTTACTCCATGCTTGAAGGGAAGCAATGGTTCTTTTACATTGTGACCATTGTTGCTTTGGCGGTTGTGGCGTTCTTATGGAAAGACAGTCGCAAGAGTCAGTGGTACCGGTTTGGATTGGTCTTGATTTTTGCCGGTACGATTGGCAATTTCATTGATCGACTGCGGTTTCAATACGTGACTGATATGTTCCAACTAGACTTTGTTAATTTTGCCATTTTCAACGTTGCCGATATGGCGCTAACCTTTGGGGTCATTTTCGTTTTAATTTATGTTTTATTCTTTGATGGAAAGGGCGAACACTCACGGAATACACAATAACCGATCAAAATGGCCGCATCGATAAGGTGGCCAGTCAGCTCGATTCAGCGATTTCACGTAGCCAAGCCCAAAATTGGATTAAGAGTGGGGCGATTTTGGTCAATCAACAGCAAGTCAAACCAAACTATCAAGTCCAGGTAGGGGATAGAATCAGCGTGACTCCACCAGAACCAGAACCGCTTGACGCCATTCCTGAAGATATTCCGCTCGATATTGTCTATGAAGACGATCAAGTCATTGTGGTCAATAAACCGCAAGGCATGGTTGTTCATCCGGCTCCGGGGCATGCGCAGGGCACCTTGGTTAATGGCTTGTTATACCACAGTCAACTGGCAGCAATTAACGATGTCATTCGGCCTGGGATCGTCCATCGAATTGATAAGGACACCAGTGGGTTGTTGATGGTTGCAAAGACCGATACCGCCCAAGCAAGTCTATCGGCTCAGTTGAAAGCCAAGTCCTCTATTCGAGAGTATTTAGCGCTGGTGCACGGGACGTTTAATGAAGATCACGGCCGAATTGATGCTCCTTTAGCTCGCGATCCCAAAAATCGTAAGAAACAGGCCGTCGTTGTCGGTGGCCGCCATGCTGTTACCAACTATGAAGTAATTGAACGGTTTGAACGGTTTACCTTGGTTAAATGCATTCTCGAAACCGGGCGCACGCACCAGATTCGAGTTCACATGGCCTATATTCATCACCCAATTGCCGGGGATCCCGTCTATGGCCCGAAAAAAACCCTAATTGGTGAAGGCCAGTTTCTCCATGCCGCCAAGCTCGGGTTCGTGCATCCCACCACGGGTAAATTAATGATTTTTGAAGCGCCACTGCCACCGATTTTTGAAGCCACCCTAGAAAAACTGCGTCGTGGCATTGACACGACCCATAATCTTCGGTAAGGTTAAACCAATCAAATAAGTTCCTTTAATTAAGTCCAGAGAGGCTTAGAAGGCAATCGGACCTACCGCGGTAGGTAATTTTTCGCAAAGTGTCAATCCGCGCCCTCTAACCAATCTGGCTAGAGGGCTTTTTTTGTATGCTGAACTCAGAAAGGATGACCACCATGGCTAAGAAACAAGTTGTCGACGACGTGACCATGAAACGGGCACTCACGCGCATTACATATGAAATTATTGAGCAAAACAAGCGATTAGATGACCTTGTGCTGGTTGGCATTAAGACCCGCGGGATTTATTTAGCCCAGCGCATTGCCACGCGCTTGCAACAACTAGAAGGTATTCAAGTTCCGGTCGGGGCCTTAGACATCAAGCTATATCGTGATGACGTCCATAAGGCGGACCATCTCAGTGAGCCAAGCGTATCTGGCAATGACATTCCGGTTGATATTACCAGCAAACATGTCATTTTAGTCGATGACGTCTTGTTCACAGGCCGAACCATTCGGGCAGCACTTGATGCGTTGATGGACCTTGGGCGTCCACAAAAAATCTCCCTGGCCGTGCTCGTTGATCGGGGTCACCGAGAATTACCAATTCGGCCAGATTTTGTGGGGAAGAACATCCCAACTTCACTACACGAACAAATTCAGGTACAGGTTGAAGAAATTGACGGCCAAGACGGTATCGCGATTATGCAATTGGAGGACTAAGATGACAGACAAACAACAACCATATCATAACGATGCAGCCGTGCTCGACATCGGTGACAAGCCTAAGTTCGGCCAATGGGTCGGCTTATCCATTCAGCACTTATTCGCCATGTTTGGCTCAACCGTGTTAGTGCCAATCTTAGTCGGTTTGGATCCAGCGATCGCCCTGTTCTCCAGTGGGGTCGGCACCTTAATGTATATCTTGATTACTCGCGGCAAAATTCCTGCGTACATGGGCTCGAGCTTCTCATTTATCACCGTCATGCAAGCCTTGATGAAGGGCGCGGGCTACCCCGCAATCGCTCAGGGAACCATCGCGGTTGGGGTCGTGTACCTGATTGTTGCCCTGATTGTAAACTTTGCGGGCTCAGCGTGGATTGACAAAGCATTACCTCCGATTGTCGTTGGCCCAATTGTGATGGTCATTGGCTTAAGCCTTGCTGGGACAGCCGCGACAGATGCGACCATGCGGACCGTTAGTGCCACCACAAGCGTGTATGATTTGCGCTACTTCGCAGTGGCGATGATTACCTTGGCCGCAACAATTATCTATAACATGTACTTGAAGAACTTTATCAGTCTCTTGCCGATTTTACTGGGGATTGTGACCGGGTACATTGTGGCGATGCTGTTTGGCATTGTGGATTTTGCCCCAGTGATGGCTGCCAATTGGTTTGAATTGCCACACTTCCAAATCCCGTTCTTGACCTACAAGCCTGGTATCTACTGGGGTGCCATCTTATCCATGGCTCCCATTGCTTTTGTCACGATGACTGAACACATGGGCCATATCATGGTCTTAGACAAATTGACCAACCGGAACTTCTTCAAAGACCCTGGCCTTAACCACACCTTAGCCGGGGATGGGACCGCATCAATTATTGCTGGGTTCGTCGGCGGGCCACCAATTACCAGTTATGGTGAGAATATTGGGGTGCTCGCGATGACGAAGGTGCATTCGGTTTATGTTTTGGGTGGGGCAGCGTTCTTCGCCATCATCTTCGCCTTTGTCGGTAAACTGAGCGCTTTGATTCACACCATTCCAAGTCCCGTCATCGGTGGGATTAGCTTCTTGCTCTTTGGGGTGATTGCCTCAAATGGGCTGCGCGTTCTCATTGATAACAAGATTGATTTTGACCAAAAACGTAACCTGATGATTGCTTCAACAATTCTGGTGATTGGTATCGGGAACGCCAGCTTACAATTTGCTGGCCACAACTTCTCCGGGATTGCCTTAGCCACGGTCATTGGGATTGCGTTGAACTTCATCTTGCCAAAGAAAGCTGCCAATGAAGGGGATGACAGTGTTGACCTTTAAGCACTTCGTCAGCGCAGACCAAGTGACCCCAACAGATGCTCTGACGTTAATTGAACGGGCAGAAGCGTTTAAACACGGCGAAAGTCGTCAATTCGCCAACCCAATTTATGTCAGTAATCTTTTCTTTGAAAATAGCACCCGCACTCACACCAGTTTTGAAATGGCCGAGAGTAAACTTGGTCTTTCCGTCATTAGTTTCGACCCAACCCATAGTTCCGTCAGCAAGGGTGAAACGCTCAGTGACACAATTAAAACGCTCAGTGCCATCGGGGTGAATCTGGCGGTGATCCGCCATCCCCAATCCGATTACTACCGACCATTATTGGACGCCAGCAGCACGGCCATCCTTAATGCTGGCGATGGTGCTGGCCAACATCCTTCACAAATGATGCTTGACCTCATGACCATTCATGAACACTTTGGTCATTTTACTGGCCTAAAAGTCGGCATTGTTGGCGACTTAGCCCATTCCCGAGTCGCGCGCTCTGACATGACGCTTCTGAAACAACTTGGCGCCACGGTCATGTTTTCTGGGCCGCGAGCGTGGTATACAGAGGATTTTGCTCAAGCTGGGCCCTATGTCGAAATTGATGACCTGATGCCACAAGTGGACGTGTTGATGTTACTCCGGGTTCAACTCGAGCGGCTTGATGCCACAACGCGAGCAGCGTTCACTGCCACGGACTACCACCAAACCTATGGGGTGACACTTGAACGGGCTAAGCAGCTTCAACCGCAGGCCATCATCATGCATCCCGCACCAGTTAATCGCGACGTGGAACTGGCGTCTGAATTAGTTGAATCACCACAGTCACGCATTTTTACCCAGATGCATAACGGTGTCTTCATGCGGATGGCCATGTTAGAGGCAGTAATTGACGCCAATCACTTCTAAAGAAAGTAGGGAGCCCATGACAGTATTGATTAAACAAGCACGGGTACTGGGCAAAGAATGCCGACAGGACATTCGAATTGCTGACGGCGTGGTCACTCAAATGGCGCCAACGATTCCTGACACCTCCGCTGATACAATTATTGAAGCAAACGGGGCTTGGGCTTTACCGGGCCTGATTGATGTACACGTGCATTTTCGCGAGCCCGGGTTCACGGACAAAGAAACAATTGCCACGGGGAGTGTGGCAGCTGCGCATGGTGGGTTCACCCAAGTCGTCGCCATGCCCAACCTTAATCCTGTGCCAGAGACGCTGGCGACAACAGAAAGCCTGCTGGCTAAAAACCAACAAGACGGCCACGTGCGCATTCACCAGTTTGCCGCAATGACCACTGGACTCACGAGCGACACTGTCGTCGACATGGTCGCTCTGAAAAAAGCTGGTGTCCTGGGCTTCTCTAATGACGGCAAGGGGGTACAATCCGCCGCCACCATGTTGGCAGCCATGAGCGCGGCCCAAGCCATCGATGCGCCAATCGCCGCCCACATTGAAGATGAAAGTTTAGTCAATGGTGGTGTAATCAATGCTGGACCCATCGCGGACAAATTACATTTGCCTGGCATCCCAACTGTCAGTGAGTCCAGCCAATTGGCCCGCGATTTGCAGCTGGCCCAGGCAACTGGGGTTCACTACCATGCGTGCCATGTCTCGACTAAAGCGAGTGTCGATCTCATTCGTTGGGCCAAAGCGGCCGGCATCCGTGTGACCGCAGAAGTCAGCCCGCATCATCTTTTGCTTGATGACACCATGATTCCTGGCGATAATCCTAATTACAAAATGAATCCACCATTGCGCTCACCAGACGACCGAGCGGCAGTCTTGGCAGGTTTGCTTGATGGCACCATCGACATGGTTGCCACTGACCACGCGCCGCACACTGCCGCTCAAAAGACGGGCTCGTTCAGCACTGCCGCATTTGGCATTGTGGGTCTAGAAACTGCCTTTAGCTTGTTATACACGCATTTGGTGAAATCCGGCGTCATGCCTTTTGCCCAACTTGTCCAAGTGATGAGTCGTAATCCTGCAACCGCATTTGGTTTAAGCGGCGGGCAGCTAGCAGTGGGTGAACCGGCTGATTTAACCATTATGGAAACCAACCAGCCTTATCCGATTGATCCCGCAACCTGGTTTTCAAAGGGACACAACAGTCCTTTCATTGGCGAAACCGTTTATGGGACCACACTTGCAACCATCGTGGGCGGACACATTGCCTACCACAAAGGAGAATGAGGGATGAAACGGTATTTAATTTTAGAAGACGGGCATATTTTTGCTGGGGAAGGGTTTGGCGCACCAACGATTACCACCGGAGAAATCGTCTTTAATACGGGGATGAGTGGTTATCAAGAAACCATCACCGATCAAAGTTACAACGGTCAAATCATTGCCTTTACATATCCGCTCATTGGTAATGCTGGCGTCAACCGAGACGATTACGAAAGTATTAACCCAACGACTAAGGGTGTTGTCGTCCGCGAAGTCGCCCGAGTCACTGGCAATTGGCGGGCGCAAATGAGTCTGGATGAGTTCTTAAAGCGCAAGGGGATTCCAGGCATCTCTGGAATCGATACCCGAGCCCTGACCAAGATCATTCGATCACAAGGCACGATGAAAGCCAGCATTGTCGACGCGGCTGATGACCACGCTTTTGACCAACTCAAAGCCCTGGTGCTGCCAAAGAATCAAGTCCAACAAGTTTCAACCAGTCAGCCTTATCCAGCGCCCGCCAACGGCCGCAACGTGGTTGTGATTGACTACGGGCTCAAGCACAGTATCTTGCGGGAACTAGGAGAAAGGCAATGTAATATCACCGTGATGCCTTACACCACGACAGCCCAAGAGATTCTTGATCTTCATCCTGATGGGGTGATGTTATCTAACGGGCCTGGCGATCCCAAAGATGTTTCAGAAACCCTTGAGATGATTCAAGGCATTCAAGGAAAGATCCCATTATTTGGTATCTGCTTAGGCCACCAACTTTTTGCGCTGGCCAATGGCGCTGACACTTTCAAAATGAAATTCGGCCATCGCGGGTTTAATCATCCCGTGCGGGAAATCGCAACCGGTCGAATTGATTTCACGAGCCAGAATCACGGGTACGCGGTTGACCCTGAATCCGTCAACCATGATAACTTATTGATTACCCACGAAGAGATTAATGATCACACGGTTGAAGGCTTGCGCCATCGTTTATATCCCGCGTTCTCCGTTCAATTCCATCCAGATGCAGCCCCTGGTCCTCATGACGCGGCCCATCTGTTTGACGAATTCATGGAAATGATGGATGCCTTTAACGATCGTCAGACACAAGGAGGAAACCATGCCCAAGCGTACCGATATTCATAAAATTCTGGTCATCGGATCTGGCCCGATTGTGATTGGTCAAGCGGCTGAATTCGATTATTCTGGCACTCAAGCTTGTCTGGCACTCAAAGAAGAAGGTTATGAAGTTGTGCTGGTGAACTCTAATCCAGCCACGATTATGACCGATAAAGAAATCGCTGACCAGGTCTATATTGAACCGCTCACCAAGGAATTCCTCAGCCAGATTCTGCGCCGGGAATTGCCCGATGCCATTCTGCCAACGATTGGTGGTCAGATTGGGCTCAACTTGGCAATGGAACTTTCCAACACTGGAATTCTAGAGGAACTCGGCATCGAGTTGCTCGGGACCAAGTTATCAGCAATTGATCAAGCTGAAGACCGGGAACTCTTCAAGAATCTGATGAATCATCTGGATGAACCGATTCCTGAATCTACCATTGCGCATAGCTTTGAAGAAGCAGCTGCCTTTGCTGAACAAATTGGTTACCCCGTAATTATTCGGCCTGCCTTCACCATGGGTGGCACCGGTGGTGGGATTGCTAAAACCAGCGCCGAACTAGAAGCTATTACTGAAAATGGCCTGGATTTATCTCCTGTCAGTCAAGTTCTGGTTGAACGGTCTATTGCTGGCTTCAAAGAAATTGAATTTGAAGTGATGCGCGATGCCCACGACAATGCGATTGTTGTCTGCAATATGGAAAACTTCGATCCTGTGGGGGTACATACGGGCGATTCCATTGTCTTTGCACCGGTGCAAACCTTAACCGATACTGAAGTCCAAATGTTACGTGATGCTGCACTCAAAATCATCCGCGCCTTGAAGATTGAAGGCGGCTGCAATGTGCAATTAGCCCTCGATCCCAACTCATTCAACTATTACGTGATTGAAGTGAACCCGCGGGTGTCACGGTCTAGCGCTTTGGCCTCCAAGGCCACTGGCTACCCAATTGCCAAGATGGCGGCTAAAATCGCGGTGGGCTTGACCTTAGATGAAATCAAGAATCCGATTACAGATAAGACTTTTGCTGAATTTGAACCAATGTTGGATTATGTCGTCGCCAAAATTCCACGGTTCCCATTTGATAAGTTTGAACACGGTGACCGCACTCTGGGCACCCAGATGAAAGCCACTGGCGAAGTGATGGCGATGGGGCGGACGGTCGAAGAAGCCTTGCTCAAGGCAGTCCGGTCATTGGAAGTGGGCGTCGATTATCTTGATCGCCCTGCACTGCGTGATGTCAGTGACGACGTGTTGACCGATCATATCATCGTGCCGAACGATGAACGGCTCTTTTACATCGCTGAAGCCTTCCGGCGGGACTATTCCCTACCGGAGGTCACTGAAATGGCGCATATCAATCCATTTTTCTTGGACAAGGTTTTGCATATCGTAGAACTTGAACGGCAATTGGCGACTGAAAAAGGGGATCTGGACGCGCTGCGCATGATCAAGCAATACGGTTTCCCTGACAGTCGCATTGCCGAGGCTTGGGAAATTACAGCCGATCAGGTGCGGGGGATGCGTAAAGAAGTCAATATCGTGCCAACCTACAAGATGGTTGACACGTGTGCCGGGGAGTTCGAGTCCACCACGCCCTATTTCTATAGTACCTATGAAACAGACAACGAAAGCACGCGTTCTAATCGACCAAGCGTGCTGGTCATCGGTTCCGGTCCCATTCGGATTGGCCAAGGGGTGGAATTTGATTACGCCACGGTGCATTCGGTTAAAGCCATTCAAAAGGCGGGCTTTGAAGCGATTATCATGAATAGCAATCCTGAGACAGTTTCCACCGACTTTTCAATTTCCGATAAGCTTTACTTCGAACCCCTAACGCTAGAAGATGTGCTCAACGTGATCGATCTGGAACAACCAATTGGGGTTATTGTCCAATTTGGGGGTCAAACAGCCATAAACTTGGCCGAACCGTTGGCAAAGCGGGGCATCAAAATCCTCGGAACGCAGGTCGAAGATCTCGACCGCGCTGAGGATCGGGACTTGTTCGATCAAGTCATTAAAGACTTGGGCATTCCGCAACCAAAGGGCGAAACGGCGACGAACAAGGCCGACGCGATTGCCATCGCTAATGATCTGGGCTATCCCGTTTTAGTCCGGCCCAGTTACGTTCTCGGTGGGCGGGCGATGGAAATCGTTAATAGTGAAGCGGAGTTAGCCAATTACATTGATCGGGCTGTTTCTGTGTCTCATGATCATCCTGTGCTGATTGATCAATATCTTGTTGGGACCGAGTGTGAAGTTGATGCTATTTCAGATGGCGAAACTGTCGTCCTACCCGGTATCATGCAACATATTGAACGGGCGGGCGTCCACAGTGGTGATTCGATGGCTGTTTATCCGCCACAGGACTTTAGCCAAGCCATTATTGATCAAATCACAACATATACCATCCAGCTCGCACACGCGCTCAACTGTGTGGGGATGATGAACATCCAATTCATCATTAATCACGAGCAAGTGTATGTCATTGAAGTCAATCCACGGGCCAGTCGCACAGTGCCATTTCTGAGTAAAGTGACCGGGGTCCCAATGGCTCAAGTGGCCACACAAGCGATTTTGGGGGCAAAATTAGCTGATACTGGCTATACAACCGGCCTCTTGCCCGTTGCCTCTGGCGTGCATGTCAAAGCACCAGTCTTTAGCTTCTCGAAACTCAATCAAGTAGACAGCGTTTTGGGGCCAGAAATGAAATCGACTGGTGAAGTCATGGGGAGCGATACCACCTTAGCGAAGGCCTTGTATAAAGCCTTTGAGGCTGCACACACGCATTTACCAGCCTATGGTACGGCCTTATTCACTATTGCAGATGCGGATAAACCCGAAGCAATCGCCTTGGCTCAGCGTTTCCGTGAGGTCGGCTACCGAATTGTGGCGACCACTGGGACGGCCGAAGCCTTTAGTGCTGCTGGCATCAATGTTGCCTCAATCAGTAAACTTGGTGAAGGGCACAATCAAACCGCTATCCTTGATGCAATCGCTGATCAAAAACTGAATCTGGTGATTAATACGATGACGCCTGATCAGAGTACTGCTAGCGACGGCTTCATGATTCGCCAGGCTGCAATTGCCCACGGCGTGCCACTCATGACCAGTCTAGATACTGCCGATGCAATTCTTAAAGTTTTGGAATCTCGTGCTTTCACAACACAACCTTTGTAACCTTTGGATGGAGGTCTAATCGTGAGAACTGAATTGCCTGGTATCACCATGAAGAGTCCACTCATGCCCGCTAGCGGAACTTTTGGTTTCGGCCAAGGGTACGCCAACCAGTATGACTTAAACACTTTGGGAGCCCTAGTCACTAAATCAACGACCTTTGACCCTAGAGTGGGTAATCAAGGCACCATTTATGCGGAAGGCCCAAGCAGCACCTTAAATGCGGTCGGATTGAAAAACCCTGGCGTGGCACATGTTTTAGCTCATGAATTACCATGGCTCGCCAGTCATTACCCAGATTTACCCATTATTGCTAGTATTGCAGGCGAAACGACTGCAGAATACGTGGCAGTCGCGACCCAACTCAGTCAGGCGCCCAATGTGGCTGCGCTGGAACTCAACATTTCCTGTCCCAATGTCGATCGCGGCGGGTTGAGTTTCGGGGTTGATCCCGCAATTGCTCAGGCAGTGACCGCCGCTGTTGTCCAGGCGAGTTTGGTACCCGTGTACGTCAAACTCACCCCAAATGTGACTGACATTACGGTGATTGCTCAGGCCGTCGCAGCAGGGGGCGCTAGTGCGATTGCCCTGATTAATACCCTTGTGGGGATGCGCTTTGACGCCAAGACTGGCCAACCAGTCATCACTCGAGGCACTGGTGGGATTTCTGGTCCGGCTTTATTACCGCTAGCCTTACACATGGTTTATCAGGTTCATCAGGCTGTCGATTTACCAATTATTGGCATGGGTGGGGTGAGCAGTGGCGCCGATGTATTAGAAATGCAAGCGGCCGGCGCCACTGCCGTTGCCATCGGGTCTGCCAACTACTATCGGCAACAAGCCATTCCTAATATTTTGGCAGAATATCAAGAAATAACGGAGGACCATCATGCGGCCAATTATCGCGCTTGATTTTGCAACTGCAGCCAAGACTGTCGACTTTTTAAATCAATTTCCCGACACGCCGTTGAGCGTGAAAGTCGGTATGGAGTTATTTTACGGCGAAGGGCCTCAGGTCATTGCCGCAATCCAAAAACGACCACAGACTGAGATTTTTCTTGATTTAAAACTGCACGACATTCCGCACACTGTGGAACAAGCTGCCCGCCAAATCGGTCGCCTCGGTGTGCAGCTCACCACCGTGCATGCTCTAGGTGGCCCAGAAATGATGGCTGCGGCCAAAAGAGGGCTCCTAGCTGGGGCTAAAAGTGCAGGCGTACTAGCGCCAAAATTGTTGGCAATCACACAACTGACTTCAACGTCCCAAGCGATGCTCAATCAAGACATACGGATTCCCGGCACCGTCTTAGCCTCAGTGCGCCAATTAGCTCAACTGGCGCACCAAGCCGGCGCTGACGGGGTGGTTGCTTCGGCACAAGAAGTCCAAGCGATACGGGAAGTCACGCCAGTTGATTTTCTCGTTGTCACGCCGGGCATTCGACCTGCCAATGCTGCATCTGACGACCAGCATCGGGTTGTGACACCACAGCAAGCCAAAGCATTAGGGAGTTCTAGCATTGTCGTCGGGCGCCCGATCACTCAATCACCAGACGCCGTTTCTGCCTATCAATCAATCAAAGCAGCCTGGGAGGATTAATCATGATTGCATTAGCTCAACAAATCGCGACCGATTTACTTCAAATTGGAGCTGTCAGCCTCTCGCCAGATGAACCATTTACATGGGCAAGTGGGATTAAGAGTCCCATTTACACTGATAATCGCGTCACAATCGGCTATCCCGCTGTTCGCAGCCGAATTGCCGCCGGATTAGCTCAGCAAATCATTTCAGCCTATCCTGATGTCGAAGTCATTGGTGGGGTGGCCACAGCCGGTATTCCCCATGCTGCGCTGGTGGCACAATTGCTGAATTTACCAATGATTTATGTCCGCAGCAAACCTAAAGACCACGGTCAGGGCCAACAAATCGAAGGCCCACTTGAAGCCGGTGCTAAAGTCGTCCTGATAGACGACTTACTCTCCACGGGCGGTTCCGTACTCCAAGCCGTCAGTGCCGCTCAGACAGCTGGCGCAGAGGTCCTGGGGGTCGCGGCCATCTTTACGTATGAACTACCAGACAACGTCAAGAATTTCGATCAAGCAAGTATCCCGTTTGTCACCCTGACCAACTATTCAAGTCTCATCGCAGTCGCTGAACAACAGGGGCGAATCACTGCCCAACAATTAGCCTCGCTTCAACGCTGGCGTCAAGATCCCCATCATTGGCCCCAAGAGAATCATTAAGCGCAAATAAAAAAGGGTTGTGACAAAATGTAATTTTGTCACAACCCCTTTTTGAATTTCCGAACAAACTAGACTAATCGCGTTCCAAAAGACTGAGAATTCCGGTTAACAAGCAATGTGAACACTTGCGTTTTGCAATCGAGCCCCAACTTGCTTTGCCCTTGGCGAGGACGCCAAGTCAGCAAAGCAAGTCGGTCACAGGTTGTTGCGAATTTGAACACATTATGGGATTGTTTCAAAAGCCTAAATTCGGGCTTTATCTTCAATCCTGGTTAATCCTCATTCTCGAAGCGGCTTTTATCACAGCTTCTTTTTTAGCGTTACATTACATTGTCGGTTGATGACGCAGTCGCTCCACGACGGCCAATTCTGGCGTCACGTTAATGGTCTGCTGTCCTTCGTACACCACAAAGCCAGGCTTGGCGCCATTAGGCTTACGAATCTTTTTGACTTCAATATAGTCGACCGGCACATTGGCTCCGTTGCGGTTCTTCGAGAAATAAGCGGCCAGCATGGCCGCTTCAGTCAAAGTCTTGTCGCTCGGCGCCGCACTATCAATAATCACATGGGAACCGGGGACGTCTTTAGCATGCAACCAAATATCGGTCTTCTTGGCCGTTTTAAGCGTCAACTGATCATTTTGAAGATTATTCTTCCCGACAAAGATACTGGTGCCATCACTAGCAAAGAAATGATCCGGTTTCGCCAACTTTGGGCGTTTAGCTGGTTTCTTGCCTTGCTTTTGCTTTTTGAGATAACCGGCATCTTGCAGTTCTAGGCGAATATCTTCAATATCCTTGGGATTGGCTAATTCAATTTGGGCGGCAATACCTTCCAAATAATCCAGCTCGGCTTGATTCTTGGCCGTTTGCTCGTGCACATACGCCACTGAATTTCTTAACTTCTGGTACTTAGCGAAATATTTTTGGGCATTCTGCGAAGGAGAGAGCTGATTCGACAAGCTAATCGTCAGGGGCGCCTCATCAGCATAAAAATTTGGCAGGGTGATGGTTGTCATTCCCCGAGTCACTTGACTGAGATAGGTGGTTAAGACTTCACCTTTAATCCGATAGTCGTCGGCCTTTTCAGACGCTTTGAGGGTTTGATCTAACTTCACTTGCTTCTTCTTATCTTTATCAATTTCGTTCTTTAGAACGCGAATTAATTGATACCCTTGTTGTTGGACCCGATCGCGTTCGGCTTTCTGCGCATAAAACGCATCAAGCATGGCACTGAGTGTGGGGTAGTGTTGTTGCTCGCCTGCGAGGCTTTGATACGGCACCGCGGTAAAACTCACGCTATCGCCAGAAGTAATGGTTGCGTCAGGTTGATCGACTGCCGCAAAGAAGGCATGCCAGCCAGCGGAGCCAGAAGTCGCTAATCGATTCGCTAACTCGGTCGCGGAATCCTTGGCGAGACCTTGAAACTGCTGCTGCAAATCGCTGGCCGCAACGGAGCCATCAGGCACAGGTGCCGTAAAGGGATTTTGCTTATCCTGAGCAGGTGGATTGACATAAGTTGCCCCAGGCATCAACAAGCGGTAGCGGTTCTGGTCTGCTGGCACGTGGCGAATTAAATCGAGAATTTTGCCATTATTGAGATTGACCAGGGTAATGTTACTGTGGCGGCCCATAATTTCAACGACCAGTCGCAAAGACAGCGCGTCGCCGAGTTCATCTCGGGTGGCAAAGTCCAAATGTAAAACCCGGTCGTTATCGACCTGGACCAGCCGTTCTAAACTAGCCGCAGCCAAATATTTGCGCAGCGTCATGGTGAACTTGGACGGCACGTCGGGATTTGCAAACGGGATATCGGTAATTTGCACCCGAGCGTACTGAGGATGTGCCGAGAGTAAGACGGGTAAATTCTTGCGGTTTTTACGCATGGTTAAGACAATTTCATTGGGATAAGGCTGCTGAATCTTCTGTACCCGAGCGCCAACAATGGCCGTGTTCAGTTCTTGGGCCATAGCGTGGGTAAAAATTCCATCAAAGGACATAATGAACCTACTTTCTGTGAAGAGCTGCAATCATTGTAACTGTTTTTCAAGGCGGACGCAAAGCTATGGATAGCGTATAATGGAGGTCATGAGGGGGCAAAATCATGACAAAAAAATTAGTCGTGATTTCACTAGATGCCATGGGCGCTAGCGATCTCACACCAGACAACCTGGCACATCTGCCAAATCTCAAAGCAATCGTCGATTCTGGCGCCCATGTTGAGAATGTTACGGGCATTTATCCAACCTTAACCTATCCATCACATACCAGCATTATTACAGGCACCTATCCTAAGCGGCACGGCATCGTTAATAACACCAAAATTCAGCCCCAGCGCCTATCACCAGATTGGTTCTGGTATCGTAAAGACATCCAGGCCACGCCACTCTATGATGTGGCCCGAAAATCTGGCTTAACAACGGCTGCTTTCCTTTGGCCGGTGACTGCCAAGGCCAAAATTACCTATAATATGGCTGAAATCTTTCCAAATCGAATTTGGACCAACCAAGTTCTGGTTTCCATGCGGGCCAGTTCACCTGTTTGGCTGCTCAATTTGAATCGTAAATACGGCCATTTGCGTCAAGGTATTCAGCAGCCTTACTTAGACGATTTTGTGACTGCCAGTGCTGTCGATACGATCTTGAAGCATCAGCCTGACTTGACCCTAATTCATCTGGTTGACATGGACTCGATGCGGCATCGCTATGGCGTTGAATCCACCGAAGCCCACGACGCCTTGAAACGGCATGATTTGCGGGTCGCAAAGATCATTCAGGCCACTAAAGATGCCCATGTTTATGGCGATACGGTCTTCGCCATTCTGGGCGACCATTACCAAATCAACGTCAACACAATGATTCGCTTAAATGCCCGCTTCGCTGAAAAGGGGTGGCTCACACCCACAGCAGACGGCCTCATTCAACCTGATTGGCAAGTTCTAGCCAAGTCGGCGGACGGGTCAACCTATATTTATTTGCGAGACACAATCGACAGTCAAACAGTGGTTGACGCAATTTCTGATATTCCTGGAATTGAAACCATCCACCAGCAAAACGACTTTATCGGTCGCGGCGCTGATCCACAGGCAAGTTTGATGGTGGAAGCCAAAGCCGGGTATTATTTCATTGATAATGCTGACGGGCCAGTCACTGAAACCGTCAATCCCGACGACATTGGCCAACCTGAGCGCTATCGGGCCGTCCATGGCTTTGATCCAAACAAGCCGAATTACAAGACTACTATCGTCTATGCCGGTCCTGGGATTAAACAAGGCATCACGATTCCTAGCGCTAATCTTGTCGATGAAGGACCGACATTTGCGCAAATTCTTGGCCTCGAATATCCAGTGACACCGGACGGAGAAGCCACCCTTGATATTTTTGACCGCTAATTAGTTCATGTTCCCGCATTTCATGGTATAGTTATTCATGTTTAATTCCAGAAAGAGTAGGTGCTCCTTGAATGAAAATCGCGATTGTGACCGACAGCTCGGCGTATCTGAGTCCTGAGCAAGTTGCCGACAACAACATCCGGGTCGTACCCATTCCTGTCATCTTAGATGGGACGGTCTATGATGAAGGCAAAGATATTACCACTGAAGAATACTATGAAAAATTAAAAACCGCCAAAACTTTCCCAAGCACTTCGCAGCCACCATTGGGTGAAATGCTGAAACTTTACGAAAATCTGGCAAATGAAGGCTACGATACAATTCTCAGCATTCACTTGGCAAGCACGATTTCAAGTTTTGTCGAAACCCTGACAGCAGCAGTCGCTGATTTTAAGCCTGCACACGTGGTTGTCTATGATTCAAAAATCACCGTTATGCTGATGGGGTGGTTGGTGCTCGAAGCAGCTCGATTGGCTCAAAATGGCGAAGATCTCGACACGATTCTGGCTCGACTTGATGCTTTACGGGCAACTGAAGATGAACTGTTCATCGTGAATGATCTTCAGAACCTGGTGCGCGGTGGACGCTTAAGCAACGCCGCCGGCTTTATTGGCGGAATGCTAAAAATTAAGCCCATCCTGACATTCGACCCTGAATCAGATAAGATTGTTGCCTTTGAAAAAGTCCGGTCCCTGAAGAAAGCCTATGCCCGAGTGGAAGAGTTATTCAGTCTGGCATTAGATAAAGCCGATTATCCCGTGCGGGCAATGGTTATTCATGCGAATGATTTACCTGCAGCAGAAGCCTGGAAGGCGGAGCTTGAACAGAAATTTCCAGATGTAACATTTGATATTTCGTATTTTGGGCCAGTCATCGGCACCCATTTAGGCGAAAAAGCCATCGCGATTGCGTGGGCTGAAGATTATAGCAAAGAGTAATCTCTAACACTCAGTGGCTGACACTGGGTGTGTTTTTATGGGGTAAATCTAAATGTGAAAGGAATCACAATACTATGATGGATAAATCACAAGCCGAATTAGGTAAAATCTTGAACACAGCTATCATGTATCACGGACCAATTTTTGATGTCAAAAAAATGACGATTGAAACACCTGACGGCCTGACCGTTCACCGCGACCTGATTACCCACGCACCTGCAGTTGCCATGTTGGCGTTAACCGATGATCACCAGGTCCTTATTAACCGGGAATACCGCGTGGCTGTGAACCACGAAGTCTATGCTTTACCAGCCGGGCTTATCAACGCTGGCGAAGATGTGCCAACAGCAGCATTAAGGGAATTGCGTGAGGAAACTGGGTTTATTGGTCGCAATCCACAAGTGATGACCGCAATTCGCTCAAGCGAAGGCATGACTGACGAAGTGGTCTCACTGGTGCTTGTTCAAATTGATGAGGCCAATCGGACAACCACTGACTTTGATAAAGATGAGTTCGTGACCAGCAAACTGGTTCCACTGGGTGAAGTTATTGAAGCCGTCAAAAATGGCCAGATTCAATCGGCTCAAAGTGTGGCTGCTGTCGCTTATTATCAAGCTTTTCTACGGCCATGATGCGTCAGAACGCGCTCAGACACATTTTGACTTCGAAAGACCGTTAGTTGTCCGAATCTGTATTTCTCAGTGCGACACAAAAAAACTTACTGGCGATTCAAACCAGTAAGGTTTTTTTTGATTGAGGCAAAGCATCGCTAATGATCGACAAAGGTTAGCCAGGCAGCCATAGGGTGCAAGCGCTGCTTAACGACCTATTTTCTAGTTTACATAATATATATTATTAGAAGTAACGTAAATCGGAATCTTATTCAAAGGATGCCCAAAAATCGGCTCATCCACGCACATCGTCATTAAAGCCGTTTAACTGGATGCCGTAAGATTGTTTTCATTTTCTCAGCGGCTGTCTTGCGTGGATCACTCAAATAAATCTCATGGTGATACCGCTCGGTAAAATCTACTTGCAATTCGTGGTCAGCAATAAACGCGGCCATAGTCGTCACGGTGTCTGGTTCAGTCGCATATGGGCCAAGATGCATGGCTTGGACCACCAAACCTTCATCATAGGTCAACCATTGAATTGCTGACGTATCCAGCGCCTTTTTCTCAGCCGCGTTCTGTTTGGCCCAATCCAGCATCGCCAAATTCACAAACTTTGGTAAGCGAATCATCGACCACCACTGAAATGTGGCTTTTGATGTTAAATCGACGCCGTGTTTGCCAGTTTGCCACCACAAGCCTTCAAGTGGTGGCACCACGTATGGCTCAAATCCTGGCAAATCAACCCCAGCTTTTTGGCTCATCCGCAGCGTGTAAGCTACAGCATAAAGCTTCTGTACGGCGGTTTGATAGGCACCGTTGTTAGCATTGGGGTCACCCATACCGCGAATTGCCATGAAATTCATGGCCGGAATTTCGATTAGTTCGGGCGTTGTTTTAGGCTGGTAAAACTGTTTTTCTAGCTTTTTAACGTCAATTGTCATCTTTAGTCCTCGCTTTGTTGAATATAATCGTTCACATCGTGTAACATGCGTTGCCCAACGGCCAAAAACTCTGGGTCAGGCACTTTGTGAACATAGGCCAAAATGCCCAAGGCCGTTCCGTACACGCAATAATACCAGCTTAGCTGTGGCATCATCGAAATCTTCCCATAGCCATCAGTAAAAGCTTGGATTAAATCGGCGTCCGAGTGAAAATCTTGATAAAACAACTTAATCCAATCCTGTTGTACCCAGCCGAGCTGCGCCCGTTCATAATCAATTAACGTTAACTGGCCATGTAAAAAGACATAATTCCGCCGGCCCACATCGCCATGTCGGACAACTAATGGCATTGCTGCCAATTGAGCAGTTATCTCGGCTTGCCGATCCGCAAACCAAGTCCCAATCTCAGCCCCAGCCGAAAAATCTTGCCGGTTGCTCGGTTGTACAGGGGTTTTAATTCCGTCAAACACTCGGCCCATCGCAAACGCCAGCTCGGAGGTCATTTCGCCAATGGCACTAAATGGCAAATCTTGCCGCACCAACAGTAACGTTTGCTCATCTGCGTCCAACAACCAATCGGTTAACTGTGCTGTCATGGACGTTTCGGCGCGCCATTTTGCCTGCGATGCGAAGACTTTAACAAAAATCGACTGCTCAAAATGGTCACTCGGGCCCACAAATGCCCGATTCAGCGACTGATGAGGGATTGCTATCAATTGAGCGGCAAACCGGTGATTTAAATCTGTATTCGTCAACATCCAGCCGCCCCTACCCTCTCTTCCCTACAAAAAACGTCCCTCGGCGCAAAGCGTCAGGGACGAAAATTGGATTAAGCTTCAAAAGCAGCAGTCAATTGTGGGACCACTTGCTTCTTACGGGAAACAACGCCAGGTAGGTTCAAACGTTGATTGCCGTCAAACTTCTGATTAAAAGCCGCTTCGAGTTTGTCTTGATCGCTACCAACGGCAAAACCGACTGAATTACTGTTCAGAATATCAGTGGCAACTAACAGGAATAAATCGTAACCATCAGCCTTCGCTTCATCGGTCATTGCCTGGGTCAATTCAGCTTGGCGGGCATAGATTTCATCAAGATCAACCGTGTTGACTTGACCGATCCGCACTGACTTGCCGGCCATCTCAAAGCTCTTTGCATCACCGTCAATGAGCTCTTTGTCTGTTTTTGCGGCCAAGTTGGTCCCGGCTTTGAGCATGTTCAAGCCAAAGGCCTCCAGGTCAATGTCAGCAATTTGCTTGAGTTCAGCAAAGATTTCGCGATCGCGATCTGTTGTCGTCGGTGATTTAAGTAATAAGGTGTCAGAAATAAGCCCAGAAGCCATCATCCCAGCCAGTGTTGGCGTGATTTCAAAGCCCCGTTCCTTGAACATGTTGAACAAGACGGAGTTTGTACTGCCGATTGGTTCAGCCCGGTAGAACAAAGGCGCAGCCGTCGTGAAATTGGCAATCCGATGGTGATCAACCACTGCCGCAATCGTGACATCTTTAATGTCAGCGACACTTTGTTGGAATTCATTGTGATCCACTAACATCACAGTATCGGTTTCATTGGCAACCGTGTTGACCACGCGTGGGGTGTCCAATTTTAAGGCATCAAGCGCGAACTTAGTTTCATCGTTTAATTCACCCAAAGCGACCGCTTCAACGTCGGTATTTCCGAGTTGGCGTTGGTATTCTGCGAAAGTCATTGCGGAAATTACTGCATCTGTATCAGGATTTTGGTGCCCAAAGATTAACGTCGTCATTATCTTACTCCCCTTGTCATCTAGTTACCTTCATAGTTTAACACGGTTTTCGGCCACTCGCGATAGGTAATCTTTCTCACTGAAATATTGGTCGAAAGCTTCAAAAAAGGCCGCAATCCGCGGAATCGAAGTCTTTTCTTTCCGGTAAACGAAGGACAAGTCAAAGTTAATGTTTGGTTCAAAGGCAACTGCATAGGCATCAAACTGTTCTTGATGGGCTTGGTAGAAGCTCGTTGGTAAGGCAGTATTGGCCCCTGTCGCGTTGGCAAACTGCATCAACTGTACTGGGGTTGTGAACTGAGCGACCGGCGCTGGCAGATCAACCAATTGATTCTTGAAGGCCTCACGCAGCCGGTGACTCAAGAAATAATCTTCCGGATAAGTGACCCAGGCACCCTCCAACGCGTCTTGATAATGAACTCGCTTGCGGTTTGCGAGATGTTCATTGTGGTGGATAAACAACAATTGCTCATCGATAATTTTCCGGCTACTGTATGGCTTCCAGTTTTTAATCGTGTCATCTGGCAGATACATAATCGCTAAGTCAATCTGGCTGTTCTCCAACCGTTCCCAAATTTCGTGACGGTTCATCATCCGGAATGAAATCTTAACTTCTGGATGTAATTTATAGTAGTGCGCAATAAACGCCGTCAATGCAGAGTCTTCGACCGAGGACAAGAAACCGATCTGAATCTCACCATTGGTCGCACTAGTGGTTTGCTGGATCTCATCAGAGGCTTGATTCAAGACTTCGTAAATTTGTTGCGTGGCCGACAGCATCGTATTCCCAGCGTCAGATAAATGCAGCTTCTTACCGACTGAATAAAAGAGCGGTGCGCCGACTGTCCGTTCAAGTTTTTTAATTTGTTGAGTTAAAGCTGGTTGGGTAATGCCCAGCAACTGGGCTGCTTGCGTATAATTCATTGTTTCAGCAAGTTGTAGAAAGTAAGAAAGAGTTTTGGAGGAGAAAATATTTTCTTGCTTCGTTTTCATAGATAAGCCGCTCCTTAGGGTATTTACTTCACTATAAGATAACAATAAAGAAAGAGCAACTCATATGAGTTGCTCTTTCTTATTGTTTACTTAAGTTATTGCTGAGGCCGCCAAGTCAAATAGCCTGTATAGTCCTGAACATGCAACAAGGCTTCAGCATTTGCCACCCGATCTGGCGTCGGTGGTTCAATGCCTTCTAAGGGGTATTTGATCCCGAGTTCATGGTATTTGTTGAACCCCATCGTATGATACGGCAGGATTTCCACTTTTTGCACATGGCTGAGCGTTTTGATGTAAGCCCCTAATTTGGTTAAGTCCTCATCAAAGTCAGTTCGGGTCGGAATGAGCACGTGGCGAATCCACATATCATCCCCGTGTGTGCTCATATATTGAATCATGTCCAGAATGTTCTCGTTGCCAAACCCCGTTAACTTGCGATGCTTGGCCGAATCAATTTGCTTAATATCAACCAACGAAATATCTGTCACCGCCATTAGTTGTTCAAACTTACTAAACCAAGGCTCATCCCGAGTAAAGGGACCGCCTGATGTGTCCAAGCAGGTGGTAATGCCCTGGGCTTTAGCTTTGGTAAACAAATCGATAATGAAATCAATCTGAATCAACGATTCGCCACCAGAACAAGTGATGCCGCCAGTGTCGCCCCAAAATGCTTTGTACCGTAAAGCGTCTGCTAAAATCTCGTCAGCGGTCATTTCCTCGCCCACACCAATGTTCCAGGTGTCCGGGTTATGACAGTACTCACACCGCATCCGACAGCCCTGCAAGAAGGCAATATAGCGAATACCAGGACCATCAACCGAGCCAAAGCTTTCGATGGAGTGGATATAGCCCACGACCGGCTCGTGCGCCGCGTTGGGAATCGTTGGTGAATCACTCACCGTATCGAATAAACGCATGTTGAAAGTCCTCCTTTGCATCGTCTGCCAAAAAGAGACCACTGGCGAAGGTGGTGTCCTTTTGGCAAACTGGGAATTATTCCCAGTCTGCAATGACTACATTTGATCGAAGAAAGTCCGTGCAATCACGTCATCTTGTTGTTCTTTGGTTAAATCAGCGAAGTAGACACAATAACCTGAAACCCGCACAGTCAACGTTGGATATTCTTCTGGATGGGCCTGGGCATCAATCAAGGTCTCTTTGTTGAAGACATTGATGTTTAGGTGCATCCCGCTATTTTCCATATAGCCGTCAACCATGTGGACCAGCGTATCTTTACGGGTAGCATCATCGTGGCCTAAGGTGTTTGGTGTCACGCCGAAAGTATTACTGATTCCATCGGTTGCATAGTGGTAAGGAATCTTAGCGGTGGACATTAAGGATGCCAACGCGCCGTTCTTTTCTGCACCATAGGCGGGGTTTGCGCCAGGTGAAAATGGTTCGCCGGCTTTACGGCCATTTGGTGTGGTCCCCGTGTTCTTCCCATAAACCACATTTGAAGTAATGGTCAGCACACTGGTCGACAACTTCGCGCCTCGATACAAGTGATGGGTATTCATCTTCTCATAGAAGGTCTTCACCAACCACTTGGCAATGTCATCGGCGCGATCGTCATTGTTCCCATAGCGAGGAAAATCTTGATCGGTGATGAAGTCAACGGCGATCCCATCGTCATCACGAATCACTTTAACGTGGCCATACTTGATGGCAGAAATGGAATCAACCGCATGGGACAACCCTGAAATCCCGGTCGCAAAAGTCCGATCCAAGCGGGTATTCTTTAAGGCTAATTGTGCTGCTTCGTAATAATACTTGTCATGCATGTAATGAATCACATTCAAGGCGTTCACATAAGTATCCGCCAACCAGTCTAACATCTTATCGTACTTATGCATGAAGTCTTTGTAGTCGATATATTCAGCCGTGATCGGTGCCAATTCTGGACCAACTTGGGCGTGGCCGAGTTCATCGACCCCACCATTAATGGCATAGAGGACTGTCTTAGCTAAGTTTGCTCGGGCACCAAAGTACTGCACCCCGTCGGCAATGGGCTGCGCTGACACACAGCAGGCAATTCCATAGTAATCGCTGCCCCATTCGGTACGCATTAAGTCGTCATTCTCGTACTGAATGGTGGAACTTTGAATTGAAACCTCAGTTGCATAGCGCTTAAAGCCCTCTGGGAGCCGTTCTGACCACAGCAAAGTGATATTAGGCTCCGGCGCCGCCCCCATATTCTCGAGGGTCTTCAAGAAACGAAATGCGGTCTTGGTGACGTGATGCCGCCCGTCATTACCCATGCCGACTAATGAAAGTGTGGCCCAGATTGGGTCGCCAGAGAACAGCGCGTTATAGTCTTCAGTCCGAATGAAGCGAACCATCCGCAATTTCATGACAAAATGATCAATCATTTCTTGGGCGTCTTCTTCTGTAATCCGGCCCAACTTCATATCGCGGGCGATATAGGCATCAATCACTGTGTCAATCCGGCCTACGGACATCGCAGCCCCGTTTTGGGTTTTGATCGCTGCTAAGTAGCCAAAGTAAATCCATTGGATGGCTTCTTGCGCGTCGGCAGCGGGCCGAGAGATGTCAAAGCCATAGCTCGCAGCCATTTTCTTCATGTCGTTTAAAGCCCGGTATTGATCGGAGATTTCTTCCCGCATCCGAATGACATCTTCAGTCATTTCACCGTCGCCGGTCATTTCAAAATCATGCGCTTTATCAGCCATTAAGCGATCAATCCCATAAATCGCAATCCGTGGGAAGTCAGACACAATCCGGCCCCGGGCATAAGCATCTGGTAAACCAGTGACGATTTTATAATGGCGCGCCTTACGCATAGCAGGCGTGTACGCATCAAACACCCCTTGGTTATGGGTCTTACGATAGTCGTTAAAAATCTTATGTGAGTCATCATCAGTCTCAAAACCGTATGCCTTTAAGGCATCTTCAGCCATGCGGATGCCGCCAAATGGCATGAATGCGCGCTTGAAAGGTTTGTCTGTTTGCAGGCCGACAATTTTTTCGAGGTCCTTATTCAAATAGCCAGGGCCATGCGAGGTAATCGTTGAGACGACACTATTATCAGCATCCAGGACCCCACCGTTTTCGCGTTCCTGTTTCTTCAAGTTTAAGACTTGGTTGTTCAGCAAGTTAGTCGCTTCAGTTGGTCCGGCCATAAAGCTTTCGTCGCCGTCATATTGGGTCAGGTTCTGTTGAATGAAATCGCGCACGTTAATTTCTGATTGCCAACTGCCGCTCTTGAAGCCCTGCCAGTAGTCGGTGATGGTCTGTTCTACTTCTTGCATGCTGTAATGCCTCCCCGTTTCGGTTTAATGTGCGTGAAAGGTTGCTGGCCCTCTAGATGGCGTCGAACTTTGGTGGCGAGGGATGATGCTACCTTTTCACATTTCCTACAAAGAAAGTATATCATATCACAAAGTCCTTGCAAGCCTTTTCTTTACCTTTAAATAGGCATTGTTATGTATTTTTAATCACCGTCATCTGAGCTTAATCTCGAATTTGTTCACTTGATAACATTTAAATTGCCTGCAATCTTATTGACCATCAAAAAAGCACGGGTCCGTCTGGACTCGTGCTCATCACAGTGCTAATTATTCTCGTTATCCGTTAGCGGCTGGATCACGGGTAACATCAAGACGGGTACGCCTTGAGTTTCAGTATCAATCACAAAAGAGCCATTAGAATAGCGATCCCCACTCGGGTGTTCAGCTGGGTTCAATGTGATGCTGGTGTCTTGATCAGTTAAGACGGCCAACGACTGATTAGGCTGAATCAATGCCATTGCAACAATTCGATGCGGATCACGCTTCAATTCGCGCAGCACCATCAATCCTCGCCGAGCCCGTGTCATTGTGCCCAGTTCACTCACTGCCATCTGTTTAAAGGCCCCACGTTGGGTCAAAATCGCAATTTTGGCAGCGAGCGTATCGGCCACGAGGACAAAATTAACGACAAAGTCTTCCGGCTTCAGATCCATTAACTTAACCCCAGTGGTCCGTGCACCGACGACTGAAACTTCGTTCAAAGCAAAAGCCAAACCATAAGCCTGGTTTGAGACTGCCACGACATTAGTATTAGCGTCACTAGCGACAAAATAAGCATTGGTGACATTCGCATCATCTTGTTTCAGCTTCATTGCTACCATCGGTTTGCTCTTGTAATTGCGTTGCGGTTGCAAATCAGCAAGCGCTGTTTGCTTGATATAGCCGTCACTCGAGCCAAACACGAAGCGGCCATCCCCATCGAGTTGGTCAAAGTCAAAGGCCGCAATCACTTTCTCATCGGCGGCTAACCCAACTGTCTGACTCAGATGTTCACCACTGTCTTTCCATCGCTCATCGCTAATTTCGTACACCGGCCGATAGATTAAGTGACCCTTGTTCGTCGCAATATAAAGGTGCGTCAACGTGCTGAGTTCTTCGCTAAAGACAACGAAGTCATTTTCCTTCAGCCCATTGTCTTCAGGCGCGACCGCCTGGAAACTGCGCAAAGAACTGCGCTTGACGTAGCCATCGCGAGAAACCAAGACCATCACTTGTTCATCAGTCACAGTGACTGTCGTTTCAACTTCGAGGACCTCAATCTGGTCTTCAATCACACTTAAACGCGGCGTGCCGTAGGTCTTAGCAATCGCCTTTAATTCTGTCTCGATCTCTTTATCAAGCGTCTTACTATCAGCCAAAATTTGCTCATAAGTGGCAATCTTCTTGGCCAGTTCAGCCGCCTCTTTTTCCAAAGCGGTAATATCAGTATTCGTCAACCGATACAACTGCAAGGAAACGATGGCTTCGGCCTGAGCTTCAGAGAATTCAAAATCAGCCACCAAATTATGCTTGGCATCCGACTTATCGAGACTGTGGCGAATCGTAGCAATCACTTGATCCAGGATCGACAGCATCTTAATCAAGCCTTCAACGATGTGCTGACGGGCTTGGGCCTTATCCAGGTCAAACTGGGTGCGCCGGGTCACAACATCCCGCCGGTGAGCTAAATACGCCTCCAGCATCGGTTTAATCCCTAATTGCTTAGGTTGCATGTCGGCAATGGCCACCATGTTGAAGTTATAAGCAATTTGTAAATCCGTGTTTTTGAACAAGTAGGTCAAAATACCTTCCGCATTGGCCTGCTTTTTCAGCTCGATGACAACCGATAAGCCGAAACGGTCTGACTCGTCTCGAACTTCCGCAATGCCATCGACCTTCTTATTGACGCGTAGTTCATCAATCTTCTTCACTAAATTAGCTTTATTCACTTCATATGGCAATTCACTCACCACAATCTGCTGCTTGCCACCCCGTAAATCTTCGATGTGGGTTTTTGCCCGCACCATGATTTTGCCGCGGCCGGTGGCATAGGCATCCTTAATCCCCGATAAGCCTTGAATAATCCCACCAGTCGGAAAATCTGGCCCCTTGATGAATTGCATCAACACAGCTAAGTCAGCTTCAGGATGCTTGATGAGATACAGCAGCGCATCAATTACTTCTTGTAGATTATGAGGGGGAATTTCAGTCGCATAACCGGCAGAAATCCCAGTAGCGCCATTCACCAGTAAATTAGGGAAGGCGGCTGGCAATACAGTTGGTTCCTGAGCGGTGTCATCAAAGTTCAACACCATATCAACGGTCTCTTTGTCGATGTCTTGCAATAATTCGGCAGCAATTTTGCTGAGCCGCGCTTCGGTATACCGCATCGCTGCTGGCGGATCGCCGTCCATTGACCCGTTGTTACCGTGCATCTCAACTAATGGCGCTCGCAGTTTCCACGACTGTGACAATCGCACCATCGCCTCATAGATTGAACTATCCCCATGGGGATGATAATTCCCCATAACGTTACCAACCGATTTAGCGGACTTTCGGAATCCCTTATCGTACGTGTTGCCGTCTTGATTCATCGCAAAAAGAATGCGGCGTTGCACCGGTTTTAAGCCATCCCGAACGTCTGGCAGGGCCCGTTCTTGAATAATGTATTTAGAATAGCGACCAAACCGATCGCCCATAACTTCCTCTAAGGTCAGTTCTTGAATTTGATTTGCCAATTCGATTACTTCCCTTTCTTCTTGTCCAATTGCTTAACAATCTGTTGTGCACCGAATTGTTGATGTGTGTGATCTGGCGTGGCGGTTTCAAGAATACTGCCGTCATCATCCAAATCGAACTTCACATTCTTCTCAATCCAATTTCGCCGCGGTTCAACTCGGTCCCCCATTAGGGTTGTGACCCGGCGTTCAGCGAGCGCCGCATCATCAATCCGCACGCGAATCAAGGTCCGAGTTTCTGGATTCATGGTAGTCTCCCACAGCTGGTCGGCATTCATTTCCCCTAACCCTTTGAATCGAGTCAAGGTGTAACCCTTCCCCATTGTTTGGGTTTCTTTGGCTAGCTCATCATCGGTCCAGGCATAGGCAATCTTTGTCTTCGCCCCGGCGCCTTTTTGCAGGCGATATAGCGGTGGTAAGGCAATAAAGACCTTACCCGCATCAATCAATGGACGCATATAGCGATAGAAGAACGTTAACAATAGAATTTGAATGTGGGCCCCGTCGGTATCCGCATCAGTCATAATGATGATCTTGTCGTAATTGGCCGCATCCAAATCAAAATCAGTCCCGACACCAGCACCAATCGTATAAATCATGGTGTTGATTTCTTCGTTTTTCATGATGTCTTGCAGTTTAGCTTTCTGGGTGTTCAGAACTTTCCCCCGTAATGGCAGGATCGCTTGGAACTTCCGATCGCGGCCCTGTTTAGCTGACCCACCAGCAGAATCCCCTTCGACCAAGTACAACTCATTCTTCTGCGCATTCTTGGACTGGGCTGGGGTTAATTTACCGGATAATAGGCCATCGCTCTTCTTCTTGCGTTTGCCCGTTCGGCTATCTTCCCGCGCTTTACGTGCTGCTTCGCGCGCCTCTCTGGCCTTCACAGCCTTGCGCACCAAGGCCTGAGCAGCATCCCCGTTTTCCATCAGGTAGAAATTGAGCTGTTCGTAAACCACGGCATCAACCACTGCCCGAGCCTGAGGCGTGCCCAACTTACCCTTGGTCTGACCTTCAAACTGCAGAAGTTCTTCGGGCACACGAATTGACAAGACTGCGCTCAGGCCTTCCCGCACGTCGGTCCCTTCCAAATTCTTATCCCGTTCTTTGAGCAGCCCCACCTTGCGGGCAAATTCATTGAAACTGCGGGTCAAGGCTGTCCGCAGGCCTGCTTCATGAGTTCCGCCATCGCCAGTTCGGACGTTGTTAACAAACGAGATAATGTTCTCTGAGTAACCGTCGTTATACTGACCCGCAAAATCGACAATAATGCCATCCTTTTGGCCTTCAAAATTCATCACAGGTGACAAGGTATCCTTGTCTTCATTCAAATAGCTCACAAAACTGACTAAACCGTCAGGATAATGATAAACTTCGGCTTTGTCGGTGCGTTCGTCGGTTAAGGTAATCGTAATATCTTTGAGCAGAAAAGCCGATTCCCGTAACCGTTCAGCTAATGTATCGAAACTATAGGTTGTGGTTTGAAAGATGGTTGGGTCGGGCTTAAAGGTGATGGTCGTTCCATTTGGTTCTTTAACTTTACCCACCTTCACCAGCGACCCATCGGGATGACCACCATTGACGAAATGTTCTTCAAAGGCTTCACCGTCCCGGACGACCCGAACAGTCAGGCTTTCGGATAGGGCGTTCACAACACTCGCCCCCACACCGTGCAGGCCCCCAGAAGTTTTATAGCTGTTCTGAGAGAATTTCCCACCAGCATGGAGCACCGTTAAAATGACTTCAATTGTGGGCTTACCAGACGCATGCATCCCAGTTGGCATTCCCCGACCATGATCACTCACCGTAATCGAGTCGTCGGCGTGGATGGTCACCGCAATGGTATCGCCAAAGCCAGCCAGGGCTTCATCGACGGCGTTGTCGACAATTTCGTAAACTAAATGGTGAAGGCCACGGCCATCGGTCGACCCAATGTACATCCCGGGCCGCTTCCGCACCGCTTCAAGACCTTCAAGGACCTGAATTGATGAATCAGTGTATGTTTCCTTTGGCTTGCTCATAACTAACTCCTTCTTAGTACAACTATTCAATACTCTACACTAAACTGGATTCAGCTTTCAATTTTAATTTTTGAAAGCAGCTTATTCACGATAGAACATGCGTTCGCAAAAAGCAAGTCCGGCATAATTTGACCCTGCAAAAATCCTTGGCTATCTACAAAAGCCACGGGTTTCATGCTACAATGATTCAGCGAAAGGAGTGGGGCAATGAAACTGCTGATATGCTTCCTACTTGCTTATTTAATTGGTTCGATTCCTAGTGGCGTCTGGATTGGCCAGCTCTTCTACCATCAAGATATTCGCCAACATGGCAGCCACAATATTGGTACGACTAATGCTTACCGAGTGTTAGGCCCGGTTGGCGGTACCGTTGTCTTGGTCATGGATATTTTAAAAGGGACATTAGGGGCAAGCTTACCATACTTGGCCGGATTCACCGAACACTGGTTGATTCTTGTCGTTGGCTTGGCGGCTGTTCTGGGCCATACTTTCTCGATCTTTATCGGGTTTAAAGGAGGTAAAGCTGTTGCGACCAGCGCCGGGATTTTACTCGCGTATAATCCACCCTTCTTTGTGATTGCCTGTGCGATTTTCTTTAGCCTTGTCTGCTTAACCTCCATGGTTAGTATTGCCAGTACGGTCGGTATGGGGATTATTACGGCTTGGTCATTGGTTTATCATGACTGGTTACTGTCGACGGTCGCATTTGTCTTATGGATTGTCTTTCTCATCCGCCACCGCGACAATTTCAAACGCATTAAAGCTGGAACTGAAAACATGGTCCCCTTTGGCTTAGGCAAATATTTACGCGATCGTAAAAAGGCTTAAGCCATTGGCTCACCACAAACAAAGAGAGACCACATTGCCGCTAGACAGTGTCGTCTCTCTTTTTATGCCTCGAACTAGAAGGTTTGGATAGTATAGCCAGTTTCGAAATCAGCCTGCGGGGCCAATTGATTAATTCCCAGTTTAGTGGTCAAATCCCCACTGGCGTCAATCGTGTCCGCGATTCCCCACCAAGGTTCAATGCAGACAAAATTCCCGGTGGTTGGGTACGGACTCCAGACGCCCAAATAAGGCGCGTCGGCAACCGTCAAAGCGACCCCATGCTTACTGTGGTCAGATTGGAGCTTGAAGGTCGTCTTCCCGTTTAGCTCATAAATCACCGCGTCATTCTTAAAGAAGTCACGACTGAGGCTCTGATTAACATCCGTTGCGGCCAATGTCCGGTGAGTGTAATCAATCCCAGCTGCGACATCCAATGGAATCTGGACCCGAGATTTCTTAGGATCGAAACTCATATAGTAACCGTCAAAGTTGGTTTCATCTGTCAGTGGGATATTAAACCCAGGATGGGCCCCAATCGAGAAGAACAATGGCGCCTTCGTGTCTGGATTCGTCACGGCATAATTCACGCGAATCATATTGTTGTCTAGGACATATTTAATCACAAGCTTGAAAGCAAACGGGAACATCGCCCGCGTCTGCGCATCATCCGTCAATTCAAACGTGGCACTGGTTTTAGTGCTTTCAACCACAGTAAAGTCCCGATCACGGGCAAACCCATGTTGACTCATGTGATAGGTTTGGCCTTCGTATTGGTAGCTGTCATCATGCAGTTTACCAACAATCGGAAACAAAACAGGCGCATGCCGCTTCCAAATCGCAGGATCAGCCTGCCACAGATACTCAATCTGTGAATGCACCCCGAGAACGCTCGTCAGTTCAGCGCCATGTGGATCGATTGTGACGGTTAAAAAATCATTTTCAAGTGTGACCATGTCAAAAATCCCTTCGTTTACAAGATGTAACGCGTCATATCTGAGTCAGCGACAATCTTCCCAATCTTGTCGTTAACGTATTGCTCGGTAATTGTGATACTGCCCATTTGCATGTCTGGGCCTTCGTACAAGATGTCCTCGAGTAACTTCTCAAGGATTGTGGCTAACCGCCGGGCTCCGATGTTATCGGTATCATGATTGACCGTTGTGGCGATATGCGCAATCGATTCAATCGCTTCCTTGGTAAAGGTGACTTGAACGCCATCAGTCCCAATTAAAGCCATATATTGCTTCACTAACGCATTATCGGGCTCAGTCAGAATACGCACAAAGTCAGCTTCGCTCAGGTCATTCAATTCAACGCGAATGGGGAATCGGCCCTGTAATTCAGCGATTAAATCGCTGGGCTTAGATTCTGCAAACGCACCTGAACCAATAAAAAGCACGTGGTCCGTGTTCATCGGACCATACTTGGTATTCACTTGCGACCCTTCAACAATAGGCAAAATGTCGCGTTGAACCCCTTCACGAGAGACTTCACCACTGGATTTTTTGTCCCCAGCGGCAATCTTATCAATTTCATCGATGAAGATAATCCCATTGTTCTCTGCGGCAGCAATGGCGTCATGATAAATATCAGCGTGATTGACCAACTTATCGGATTCTTCCCGAATAAAGACTTCCCGCGCTTCCTTAACACTCATCGTCCGTTGCACTTGCTTCTTAGGCATCAATGCGCCGAGACTTTCGCTGAGGTCAATCCCCATCTGACCATACATGTCATTGAGGCCATTGCCCTTCTTCTCGTCAGCCACACTGACCGTTAATTCACGATCTTCCAGTTGACCGGCTTCAAGCTGTTCGGCCACAGAAAGCCGTTGATTACGGATGTCATCGGTGACTTCACCTTCATCATTGGTTTCAGGGGCTTGGCCGTTCTGGAGGCCTTGCAACATGGCCATCATGTCATTCATTGGGTTGGTCCGCTTTTCTTTTTTGATGCTTGGCACCAACAACTTCACCAAACGCTTGTTGGCTTCAGTTGTCGCCCGCGTGCGCACATTGGCGAATTGGCGTTCTTCTTCCATTTGCACAGCCACATCGGCCAAATCCCGCACCATTGATTCAACGTCACGACCAACGTAGCCCACTTCAGTGAACTTGGTGGCCTCGACTTTGACGAACGGCGCGTTGACAATTTTGGCTAAGCGGCGGGCAATTTCAGTTTTCCCGACCCCTGTCGGTCCAATCATCAATAAATTCTTAGGGGTGATTTCTTGTTGCAGTTTGTCAGACAGTTGCATCCGGCGATACCGGTTATATAAAGCAACCGACACAGCACGCTTCGCATCGGTTTGGCCGATTACATACTGATCTAACTGTTCAACGATTTGTTTAGGTGTTTTAATCTCCGTCATAGCGACCTCCTAGAAGCTTTCAACAATGACGTTGTGGTTGGTGAAGATGTCGATTTCAGCAGCAATGTTAATTGCTTCTTTAGCAATTGCTGTGGCATCCATCGCGTCAGCGTGGCGCAACATTGCCATTGCGGCAGCCTGGGCATAGTTACCACCAGAACCGATGGCAACCACATCATCATCAGGATCAATCACTTCACCGCTACCAGAAACAAGCAACAGGTCATGAGCATCCATCACAATCATCATCGCTTCAAGTTTTTGAAGCATTGGGTCTTTGCGCCAGTCTTGGGCCAAAGCCACTGCTGAACGGCGCAAATTACCAGAATAATGTTCGAGCTTCTTTTCAAACCAATCTTGCAGGGTGAACGCATCCGCGACCCCACCCGCAAAACCGATGACAACTTGATCATTATAAATCCGGCGCACTTTTTGTGCGGACCCCTTCATAATCACCTTTTCGCCTAAGGTAACTTGCCCGTCACCAGCGATGGCAGTGTGACCATTTTTTCTAACTGCTGCAATTGTTGTCATGTCAAAAAGCTCCTTTATTTTGTGGTAAATCTAGTCTAGCCGTTCACCCCAAACAAAACATCATTCGAAAGTCCTAATTGTGCTTGGGAAAATACTTCATGTAGTCAGCCTTCAAATGTTCTGTGGTCACATGCGTATAAATTTGCGTGGTACTGAGGCTACTGTGACCCAATAGTTCTTGGACCGACCGCAAATCGGCCCCATGATTTAACATGTGCGTTGCGAAACTATGCCGCAACATATGGGGATGGATATTGTTCGTCAAACTCGTTTGTTTAATCAGTTGATTCAAGATGTATTCAATGCCGCGACTGGTAATGGGCCGGCCGTGCTGGTTGACGAACACATAGGGGTGCTCCTGATCAAGTTTAGTCATCAGCGCTTGCCGGCCGTTATCGAGATACTGGGTCAACGCGTCCGCTGCAAATGAACCAAACGGCACATAGCGATCTTTATTGCCCTTCCCATGGACCAACAATAATTCCAAATCAAAATCAATCTGATTTAGGGTCAGATTCGCACACTCAGACACCCGAATGCCCGTCCCGTACAGCACTTCGAGAATTGCCTTATTCCGTTGATCCAACGGGGTAGGACCATCGGTGGCCTTAAAAAGAACATCGAGTTCTTCTTCAAAAAAGAATTGCGGTAAATGTTGGTGGGCCTTCTTGATTTCAACCAGGGCAAAGGGATTAATCTTGGCTTCCCCAACTCGAATCAAATACCGATAGAAACTGCGCAGGCTACTGATGCGCCGCGCCACGGTACTCCGCGCTAATTTGCGGTCGTTTAAGTTTGCTAAGTAAGTTTGAACATCAAGGGCATCAACCTTTTGGAAACTTTTAAAGCCACCATTATGTTCCAGGAAATCAACAAAGTCCTTCAAATCTTCCGCGTAGGCAGTCTTAGTTTCGGCTGAGTAATGACGCTCCACCAGTAAATACTGCAAAAACTCATCCACTTCTGGCATGCTTATTCCACCTTTGACGTCAGCGGTTGCCGCAAGCGCCTATTTTTGAATCTTTTCTTCGTAATCTTGGTTAGGGCAAACCACTTGAACCCCGGCCTTGCTGCGCTTCTCAACTAAGAAGTGGTCACAAACAGGACAATTACGCCCGACAGGCTTGTCCCATGATACGAAGTCACAATCAGGATAGCGAGAGCAACCATAGAAAATCCGGTTCTTCTTGCTCTTGCGTTCAACCACTTGGCCTTGGTGACACTTAGGACAGATAACGCCAATTTCCTTCACGATTGCTTTGGTATTGCGGCAATCTGGAAAACGAGAACAGGCGAAGAATTTGCCATAACGGCCCATCTTGACCACCATTGGGGCGCCACAAATATCACAATCAAACCCTGCTGGTTCATCTTTGATTTGAATCTTCTCAATCCCAACTTCAGCATCAGAAACTTCTTTAGAAAATGGTTGATAAAATTGATCCAAAACTTTGACCCATTCAGCTTGGCCAGTTTCAACGCTGTCCAGTTCTGACTCGACATTGGCAGTAAATTTGATATCAACAATATCCGGGAAGAATTCAACAATCAATGAATTAACAATTTCACCCAGTTCGGTCGGTTCAAACCGGCGGGCATTCAGTTTGACATAATACCGTTTTTGGATTGTTTCAATGGTTGGCGCATACGTGGATGGCCGACCGACCCCATTTTCTTCCAGCGCCTTGACCAGGTTCGCTTCAGAATAGCGTGCTGGTGGCTGGGTAAAGTGTTGGGCTGGGTCGGTTTTGAGTAACTTAACGTCATCCCCAATTGCCAGTTCAGGTAACAGATTATCCTTTTCATCGTCATCACGACTCGAGACATACAATTTCGTGAATCCAGGGAACTTCGTCTGGGACCCATTCGCCCGGAAAGTGACATCATTTTGGTCTAACGTTACAGCCACTGTGTCAATCACTGCTGGGGTCATTTCACTGGCGACAAAGCGGGACCAGATTAAGCGGTACAACTTCATCTCGTCCTTGTCTAAGACCTTCTCTAAGCTTTCAGGAGTCCGCAAAGTACTGGTTGGTCGAATCGCTTCATGGGCGTCTTGCGCCCCTTCTTGGAGCTTACCTTGGCGAATCTTGACTGCGGCATATGCTTCTCCGTATTGGTCATGAATGAATTGACTAGTTTCAGTCTTCGCGACATTGGAGACCCGGGTTGAGTCAGTCCGCATATAGGTGATTAATCCGACAGTTCCTGCTTTGCCCCCGAGATTGATTCCTTCATACAAATGTTGGGCAATCATCATGGTTTTACGGGTCCGGAAGTTGAGCTTTCGGTTAGCTTCTTGTTGCAACGAACTGGTGGTAAACGGTGGCGCTGGGTAACGTTTGCGTTCCTTCTTGACCACGTTTGTGACAGCAAACGGCTTGGCCTTATCAATCCGGCCCAAAATATCTTGTACGGCTTCATTATTCTTCAAGGCATGCTTCTTATTTTTGAGGCCGTAATAGCTCGCCGCAAACTTCTTGCTACGGCCCTTTTGAAACTCGCCATCAATGGTCCAGTATTCTTCGGGCACAAAAGCCGCGATTTCATTTTCCCGGTCAATAATCAGTTTCAACGCAATGGACTGCACTCGTCCTGCTGACAGGCCTTTTTTAACTTTCTTCCACAGCAACGGACTAATCGAATAGCCAACCAAGCGGTCCAGAATGCGGCGTGCTTGTTGGGCATCGACTAGATTCATATCAATACTCCGCGGCGTTTTAAACGCATTTTTTACGGCGTCTTTAGTGATTTCATTGAAAACCACGCGATTCTTTCCCTTAGGATCAAGATCGAGCAAATGAGAAACGTGCCAGGCAATGGCTTCCCCTTCACGATCCGGATCGGCCGCCAGATAAATATTTTCAGCCGCATTGGCTGCTTTTTTTAAATCTTTAATCACTGGGCCTTTACCTCGAATCGAGATGTACTTCGGTTCGTAGTCATTCTCCACGTCGACGCCCATTTGACTCTTAGGCAAATCCCGCACATGGCCCAAACTAGCCACAACCTTATAGTTGCGACCTAGATATTTTTCAATTGTTTTAGCTTTAGCCGGCGATTCCACGATTACCAAATTTTTGGCGGTCATGAACGCCCTCCTTTCAGTGAGCAAGCTGCTCAAAAATCTCTGCATAGTTTACGCAGAGATGAAATCGTTTGTCAAATTGCGGAATAAATTCCGCGCTGACAAGCCATATCTCAACCAATTCGCCTCAAGCGAACTTGTTTCTTCTTATATATTAGGGAGTTAATCGTAAAAGTGCAACTCTTCATTAATATCTTGCGCGGTCAGCACCATTTTCGCCCCAGCTTGGATCAAAGCATTGGGCCCCTGAGCCAGTGGCGCACTCAACGGGCCAGGCAGAGCAAAGACCTCGCGATTATTCTGCAAGCCATAATTAGCGGTAATCAAGCTGCCACTCTTGGCTTTGGCTTCAGTCACTAACACGCCATGTGCCAAACCGGCGATAATCCGGTTACGAGCCACAAACCGAAATTTCTCTGGCGGTGTTGTCGGCGGATATTCAGAGATCACCAAACCTATCTTTGCAATCTGATTAAAGAGCTCACGGTTAGTCGCTGGATACACCAAATCTAGGCCGTGCGCGACCACTGCAATAGTCGGTCGCTTGCTGGTTAAGGCAGCCTCGTGGGCCATCGTGTCAGCACCTTGCGCGAGGCCGCTGACGATGGCCATCGAATCCAGTCCTGGTACAAGATTCGCCAGACTGGTCTTGGTGTAGCTACCAGCTTGGCGCGCGCCAACAACTGCCAGATTGGTCTGATGGACCAATTGCCAGTCGCCTCGATAGAACAAGACTAACGGTGGTTGAAAACTTTCTTTCAACCGATCGGGATAGCTTGGATCAATTATCGTGATAAACGGTTGTTGTTTAAGCTGATTAAATGCGGCCATTTGCCCAGCCAGTTGTTTTTGGACCCAACTGACCAACTCATTATCAGGCGGAAAAGTCATGGCTTTGGCAGTGGCCAAACTTTGATGAGACAGCCAATGCACTGCCAATAAAAAATCGCGTAATTTCATCACAACCTCCAAAGAATGTGGTTATCAGAAATTACGCAATTTTTAGTTGAGTCGCGAGTCTTGCAAGTGGCGCTGGACTGGTTCAAAACTGTGGCGATGAATAGGCGTGACGCCGTACTCATCAAGACCAGCAAGATGCTTCTTAGTGCCGTAACCCATATTGTGACCGAAATCATAGCCAGGGTACACCTGAGCATACATAGTCATCAGCTCATCTCGAACCACTTTGGCCACGATACTGGCCGCTGCAATGCTAATACTGTTGGCATCACCTTTAATCAGTTTTTGCTGTGGCAAAGCTGTTGGCACAGTCATCGCATCCACGAGCAAATAATCAGGGCGCACACTGAGATGACTAACGGCTTCGCCCATGGCCAGTTCTGTGGCGTGGTAAATATTTTCTTGATCAATGCGCTTAGCGTCACTCACCCCTAAGCTAACGCTCACTGCTTCAGACATAATGACCGTATACAGTTGCTGGCGGGTTTTGGCAGACAATTGCTTACTGTCATTGACTGGGGCGCTAAAATCGTGAGGCAAGATGACGGCGGCGGTCACAACAGGACCAGCCAAGGGCCCGCGGCCAACTTCATCAATGCCCGCGATATGTGGGTATTGCGGCCATAATTGACGTTCATAACGCGAGCGCATTTTCAGTTCAAGCAAGGCATTCTTTTGTTGCGCCACCCGATGCTCGTACTGTGCGAGCAACCTGGTGGCACCGACGCGTTCATCTTGCGCAAGCGCGGCCAACACTGCTGGGTCGGCGGGAATTTTGGCCAGCTGCTGGCGATAATCACTCAGCGTCGGCATCATTATCACCTGGCAACTCGAGCGTGTAGCGGCCCAGTTTGCCTTGGCGGGCGTCAAAAATCAATCGCTCCGCCATCCGATTATAATCGTCTGCGAACCCATTCCGCTGGCTCAAAATGACCATTAAATCGCTTGATGGTAAGTTCAGGTCATCGGCAGTTAGATGATAGGCCTGTTTCAAAGCATTGGGATAGTTAGCCATGAAGAATTCTAAGCCATACATCCCGACCACATCTTCTTGAAAAACCGCATCCGCGATGGCTCCAGTCAAGGCTAAGCGTAAACCGATTGCCTGATCTTCAAATTTAGGCCATAAAATCCCTGGGGTATCTAATACCTGGAAACTGTCATCAGCCTTGAGCCATTGCTGATTCTTTGTGACCCCAGGCTTATTGCCTGTAATCGCAATGTTCTTTTTAACCAAACGATTGAGAATCGTAGACTTACCCACGTTAGGAATGCCAATACACATGGCCCGAACAGCTGGATTTTTGATCCCCCGAGCCTTTTTTCGGGCAATCTTTTCGGCCATGAGTTGCCGAGCCAGTTGCGGAATTTGTTTCAATTGGCGAGCGTGTTGGGCGTCGATGGCCATTGCCGCATAACCCATATCCTGATAATGCTGAATCCAAACGGCAGTTTTGTTAGGATCTGCCAAATCAGCCTTGTTTAGGACCATAATGCGCGGCTTCTCACCAATAATTTCGTTTAGCATTGGGTTACGAGAAGATTCTGGTGTGCGCGCATCGACAATTTCAAGTACTAAATCAACTTGTTTTAACTTCTCTTGGACTTCTTTCTTGGCTTTGGCCATATGGCCGGGGAACCATTGAATTGCCATTAATTGCTCTCCTTGCTCAGCACTGTCCGTGCCTTATTGATCATTGGGTCATCTTGGTGCAACTGATTGGCTAACTTGGTGGTTAAAATCTGGAGGGTCTGCGCATCAGCCGAACCAGTGGTTGGCAGCTGATTGGTAGCTTGAAATGCTTTGACAGCTGAGGCGGTGGTCTCATTATAGTCACCATTGACTGCTCCAGGATTGAACTTTAATGCGGCCAACATCTGTTGAAGTGAGCGAACATCCGTCCCAGTGTCTCCCAGCTTCAAACTTGCTTTAGTCACCATCGTGATTTTAGCAGCTGCAGGATAGGGCACTTTATCGGTCGGCATCAACCCTTTGTGATTAATCCATTGGCCTTTTGGGGTGAGCCACTTGGCCACTGTCAGCTTCAATTCACTTGTTTCATTGAGTGAATTGACATTTTGCACGGTCCCTTTACCGAAGCTCTTCTCGCCAATCAGTAGAATGTTCCGGTTCTCATTCAAGGCGGCAGCCGTAATCTCGGCTGCAGAAGCACTCTGGCCATCAATTAACACAGCGGTGGGTTCTGTGACTTTGAATCCATCATCGTAGTCTTTACCGGCCCGATAAGTGACGCTGTCACCGTTGCGTGGTTCGACGGTCATAATTTTTTGACCATTCTTCAAAAACATCGAAGCGATACTGAGTGCCTGTGGCATCAGACCACCAGGATTACCCCGTAAGTCCAGAATAAACCGCTTGGCACCAGCTTTGCGTAATTGTTTGATGGTTGCTTTCAGTTGGTCAGTGGTTGGTTCAGAGAAACTACTAATCTGAATAATGCCTAAAGCCTTATCTTTAGTATCCATGGTCCCGGCGACGGTCTCAGTCGTTATTTTCTGACGTTTGACCTTGAAAGTCTGGTTAACACCGGCGCGCTTAATCGTGACGCTGACGGTAGTCCCCACTTTGCCGCGAATCTTGGCAACTGCTTCGCTGGTTGACCAACCTGTGGTCGATTTACCGTTAATGGCAACCAGTTCATCGTTTGGCTTTAAGCCAGCTTTTTTAGCTGCGCCGTCTGCTGTGACTGAGTCGATTAGTAACTTAGATTGGTCATTTTTCAAGACCGCACCAATGCCGCCAAAGCTCGCACTAATTGTGGTGTCGAGACTGGTTTTGTCGTCCGTCTGTAAAAGATTAGAGTATGGATCATCAAGGCTTGAGACCATGCCATTGATAGCGCCATTGACCAATTTTTTTGCGTCTGGTTTCTGATAATAGCCGTCATTGATGGCTTCATAAGTTGAGACTATTTTATTGATATTTGGGTCGCTGCTTTGTTGGGGTGAAGTTATCGCATAACCAACCACACCGCCAGTCGCTAAGGCGACGACGACCGCAGTACTGGTTAACCATAGGGGGACTTGAATCTTAGTCATGGGCGTGGCCTCCGACATTATCTAAATACAAATTGTACGCGTCATCAAAGACACTTCGATTGGGCAAATAACCACCATAAGCTTCTAGATAGCGATCTAACTCATCGTAGCTAGTGGCTTGCTTGGGAAAACTGTGGTCTAAAAAAGCATTCTGAGCGAAATTCGCAATTTCGCCATGGTCATTAGGATTCCTTAGCGTCATTAGGTACTGATAAAATGATTGTCTCACACGCTCGCCTATTCCTTATTAGATTTAGGCAAATAGATGCCAAATTGGATACTATCGCCTATTAGATCAATTTTCTGGGCGCGTAACTGCATGTCGTTCGCCAGTTGGTACTGACTTAAATGCAAGGTTACTGTCTCGTTCTTCTCACTTAAACCAACCCACTTGGGTAATTTGTAACTATGACCCACATAATTTAACACAAAACTTGTTGGAACGGGCAAACTCCCGACATTCAACTTCCGGGCCTTCAACTGCACGTCCCCATTGTTAAGCACATAAGGATCAAACTCAAGGTTGAACCCAACTTTTGCCCCTAAGAATTTAAAATTTCCACTCAGGACGGCGGAGTCACCAACCACTAATTGATATTTAATCGGACTGTCTTTTAAATAATCGGCCAAATAATAACTAACTAACCGATTAACTTGTGCTTTGGTTAGGTTCACATGAAAAACAGGTTCGTCTGTCCGAGCCGCGACTGTACTTTCCGGTGTTTCAATCGGCGAGGTCACTTTGCTGATGAACCAGGCACCACTACCAATAATGAGGCCTAATAAGACTAAAGTGGCGACGAGCCACCAATTAAATCTGCGTTTCAAGCGGTTCACTCCCATTCATTTTTGGTTGCTAACATCTCATCATACAGGACTTTGGTCATCTGCGCATACCCAGCATTGTTTGGGTGGAAATGATCTTCCGTAAAAATCAGTGGATTATCTTTGGCTGACTCCGCACGACTTGAAGCTTTAGCGGTTTTACCCGTGCTCATGACCCGATCAATATCGACATAGTGCACGCGATTAAACTGTTTCAGCGTTGCCTGTGTGGCCGCGTTCCATTTCGTGACCCCATCAGTCATCTGGGTCATTTCAGGGAAATAGACGTAAAAAGGATTATAGATGCTAAAAAGGTAAATGGGCGCCTTGGGATTATATTGCCGAATTGTTGTCAGCAGGGTGGCCAAGTGCTTTTGGAACGTCTTGGATCCGGCAACAATTTGCGCCTCGCTTAATTTCAAGAAGTCTTTCTTGAGGACGGCCATGAGATCATTGCCGCCAACAGTGACCGTAATCACTGTGGCAGACTGAATACTTTTTTGTATTTTGGTTTGGGTCGTCAACCGTTTGAGAATCTGGGTACTGGTATTACCCCCGACACCGAAATTCTCAGTAGAGACGACATAGTTGCCTTCCAAATCCGCTTTAATTAAAGGCAGATAACCACCTTGCTTGGTTTCATCCCCAACCCCTTGAGTCAGCGAGTCGCCCAAGCCAACCAATTTCACGGTCTTCACTGTATTGTTAATCTTTGGCGCCTTAATATTCCCATCGGGGCCAAAAGCCATTAGGCCGGCAAAAACAAGCCCGGCGACCAAGCCCAATAGCCCTAATGAAAGTAAGACATTTTGCCATCGCTTCACAGTATCTCCTCCTTATCGCCAAATTCAAATTAGGGCCTGCCGCCAAAACGCATGTTTCGGCACAGACCCTAATGTATTGTTATCTCATTAAACAAGCTGCGCAGGCTTAGCCATGATAGTAAGTAATCGCAAATGCGCCCGCGCCAGTATGCGTGGCAATGACAGGATCAGTGGGTTCCACCAGCAAAGGGACATTTGGTAAAAGACTGCGAATCTTCTCAGCATAAGGTGCCACCATGTCGGCCGCATCGGCGTGTGAAATCCCGATTGCAGTAATATCTTTTACATTTTGCATTTCTTGAATGAATTCATCGACAAATTTGTTGATGGTCTTCATGCCCCGACCCTTCTGAAGAGCAGTTAATTGGGCATCCTTCAGTTGTAAAATAACTTTAATGTTTAACAGACTGGAGAGCATCCCAGAAACACGAGACATGCGGCCTCCCTTGACTAAATTATCCAAGTTGGAGACGCCCATGATGAGCGTCGTGTTGTCCCGAACTGTTGCCATCCGGGCCACAATCGCGTCCATTTCAGCACCAGCTGCAGCCATTTTCGCGGCTTCCAACACTTGGAAAGCCAAAGCTCGATCCGTAAAGTCTGAATCAACCACCGTCACGTTACCGTTGGTTAGTTCAGCGGCTTGGCGAGCCGAATTAACGGTTCCGCTGATGGTTTCAGTCATATGCACGGATAACACTTCACTGCCATCAGCGGTGAGTTCATCATAGAGTTCGGCGAAACTCCCGATTGCAGGCTGAGATGTCTTAGGTAAATCCTTAGCCGCAGCCATTTTGTCCATAAATTCAGACCGAGTGATGGTTTGACCGTCAATATAGGTCGTGCCGTCGATTGAAATCGTTAATGGAATCACATGAATGTCATTAGTTGAAATTTCGTCTGGAGTCAATTGGATTGAAGAATCCGTGACAAGTTTAATTTTTGTCATTTCGCTGCCACACTTTCCTAAAATGTTAAATCCTATCAAAATTATAACAAACCCGCCGGTCTTTGTCAGTATATGTTATCTGGTTTTTAAAACTAGATAGTGTTGATTGCTTAATCTCCAACGTGGTATTATAAACAGGTAGAACAAAATAGTAACCCTAGGAGGTAGCAAAATGCAACTATCATTTAAAGACCATCAACGCATGCAACGCAGCGAATTTCTCAGTGCCCTGACCCATGGCATTGGCTTATTGCTGGCCGTCATCGGCACCATTTTACTGGTGGGCAAAGCCGTCACCACTCACGATCAACTGCGTATTATCAGCTTTAGCATCTTTGGGGCCGCTTTGATTACGCTGTATGCTGCCTCGACCTTATATCATAGTTTTTATAATGCAAGGTTTGCCCGCATTTTTAAGATTCTCGACCACAGCGGCGTGTACATCCTGATTGCGGGTTCATATGCCCCCTATTCACTAGTCGCCATTGGTGGGACCCGCGGAACCATCCTACTAGCGGCTATTTTAGGCCTCTCTTTGTTGGGAATTATCCTGAAGGTTTGGTTTGTCGGGCGCTTCAAAGTCGTTGAAACCATCATTTATGTTGTGCTTGGCTGGTTGTGCATCACCGCCGCCGGGCCGCTTCTGGCGCATCTTGGCGTGACCGGCTTTGCGCTTCTGCTCGCGGGCGGACTTGCCTATACTTTAGGAGCTGGCATCTATTTAATTCATAACCTGCCCTATCAGCATGTCATTTGGCATATTTTCGTCATGCTGGGGAGCTTAAGTATGTTTCTTTCAGTTTATTTCTTCGTCTAAAACAAATGCAACAAAAAGCCTCAAGAACAGTTGTGATGTTCTTGAGGCTTTTTTGGTTACTTGCGGGTCCACACCTCAAATGTATGAGTCAGTTGCGGGTCAGGATTAGTCACTGCCGTCGATTTGGTCAGTGCGTATTGGCTGTAGTCAATTGGCAACATGTGGGTGTCGCCTTCAAAATGACCGGCCAATTTGGTCCGATACAAAACATCTGGAATGCCTGTAAAGCTCGCAAACAAATTTGCCCCGCCAATAATGATTAAGTTCTGGTCAGGCTTAGTTTCAGCGTAAGCGATAACGGCTGGTGCATCATGGTACACAATAACGTCATCGGGCGCCTCGTAATCCACTTGATGGGTCAACACAATGTTGGTTCGATCAGGCAGAGGGCGTTTTAAACCCTCAAAAGTCTTTCGGCCCATGACCACAATCTGGCCTTCAGTTAATTCGCGAAAGTAATGGAGATCATCAGGTAAATGCCATGGTAGCCGGCCATTGCGGCCAATTATGCCATCAGCATCTTCAGCCCATAAAAATGCAATCATGATTATCCTCCTAAACCGCAACCGGTGCCTTGATTGCAGGCGCCGGATGATAGTTGTCAACTTGAATATCAGCCATTTCAAAGTCATTCAAATGATGCTTATCGGGATTGAGAATCAACTGTGGTGCTGCCTGTGGAGTGCGACTGAGTTGTTCGCGCACCTGGTCTAAGTGGTTTAAGTACAAGTGGGCATCCCCTAAGGTATGAACGAATTCCCCCACTTCCAGACCAGTTTCCCGCGCAACTAAGTGGGTCAACAGCGCATATGAAGCAATATTAAACGGGACTCCTAAGAAAATGTCCCCTGAACGTTGATACAGTTGAAGGGAGAGCTTGCCGTCATTTACGTAGAACTGAAACAGCGTATGGCACGGTGGTAAGGCCATTGTTGGGACGTCTTCTGGGTTCCAGGCTGAGACGATAAGTCGCCGAGAATCGGGATGAGTTTTAATCATCTCAATCACCTGGCCTAATTGATCAATGGTATCGCCATTTCTAGTCTGCCACGCGCGCCACTGTGACCCATAGACTTGTCCCAGATTACCAAATTCATCCGCGAATCCACTGTCGTTGAGAATTTGGGCATCAAAAGCCGCTAATTCCCGGTGATAAGCTTCCGCAAAGTCAGCATCGACTAAGCTGCGGCGACCGAAGTCGGTCATATCGGGGCCATGATAGGCGGGTGACTCAACATAATGTTTAAACGCCCATTCGTCCCAAATGTGATTGTTGTGTTCGAGCAAGTAGCGAATATTGGTATCGCCCTTCAAGAACCACAGCAATTCACTTTTGATCAAGCCAAAAGGAACTTTCTTAGTCGTGAGTAATGGAAATCCCTCTTGCAGATTAAACCGCATTTGATAGCCAAAAAGACTAAGTGTCCCAGTGCCAGTCCGGTCAGTCTTCTTATGGCCAGTCTCTAATACGGTCTGGGCTAAATCAAGATATGCTTGCTCTAACATAACGGCCTCCTTCTAATTGACGTACTGATCTAATTCGGCGAAACGATCAAAGGCTTGGTCAAGTTGCTCATTCAGTGCATCAAGCGCTTGCTGTTGCTCTGCCAACTTCTGGTAGTTGTCACCATTATCAGTCATCAGCGCCTTTAGGTCATCTATTTTTGCTTCTAAGGCATCCATTTGGGGTTGTAATTTGTCATACTCCATCTGTTCTGCATAAGTCAGCTTTGTCTTGGCCTTCGGACTATCCGGGACTTCGGCTACTGCCACCGGTTTGGCGGATGCTGGCTTGGTTGGCTCAGTCTGTTGACTCAAATAATCCGTGAACAGCCCAGTATGGCGAGCAATCCGACCCTGACCTTCAAAAATCAGCAGAGAATCGGCAACCTTATCGAGGAAATAGCGGTCATGAGAGACCGTAATAATCGTGCCTGGGAACTGGGCTAAATAAGCCTCAAGGACAGTCAAAGTTGCCACATCAAGGTCGTTCGTCGGCTCATCAAGTAGCAACACATTGGGTTGGGCCATCAGAATCCGTAAGAGATACAAGCGCCGCTTTTCGCCACCAGACAGGCGGCCAATGAGACTACCATGCATACTCCGAGGAAATAGGAACTGTTCCAGTAGTTGCGTGACCGTAATGTGTTCCCCCGAGTCCGAGACGACGCCTTCACCCGCTTCTTGCAGATAGCTAATCACGCGCATATTTTCATCCAATTCTTGACTCATCTGGGTGTAATACCCTAGCCGAACGGTTTCACCGATTTCAATCACGCCAGAGTCTAACGGTAATTTACCGGCAATCACATTAAGCAGCGTTGACTTCCCGGCGCCGTTTTCTCCAGTAATCCCAATACGCTGGCCAGGTTGGACCAACCAGTCAAAATCCCGGAGGATGACATGCTTGTCCAAAGTCAAATTTGCGTGGTGCATTTCGATTACTTTCTTACCCAGGCGGGTGCTGGCAACTTGAATTTCCACGTTGCCACGGGGGCCAGCTTGCCCATCAACATCGGCCTTCAGCTCTTGAAACCTGGTTTTGCGAGCTTCTTGCTTAGTCGAGCGGGCTTGAGCGCCTGCTCGCATCCACGCAAGCTCTTGTTTATAAAGTTGTTGCTGTTTGTGACTGGCCGCTGTATCTCGAGCCACCTGTTCAGCTTTTTGGCCGACATAGGCTTCGTAATTACCGGTATAACGATACAAGCGACCGTTGTCGAGTTCGAAAATCGTGTTGCTAACCCGATCCAAGAAATAACGATCATGCGTCACGACGAGCAAGGCGCCGCGATAATTAGCCAAATATTTTTCCAACCAAGCAATAGAGTCAAAATCCAGGTGGTTTGTCGGTTCGTCCAAAATGAGTAAATCAGGCTGATCAATGAGGACCTGTGCCAGCCCGACCCGCTTCTGTTGACCACCAGACAAGGTCCCAATAGTTTGATCCAAGTCGGTGATGTGTAATTGGGTCAGGATAGTTTTGATTTCAGTATCGACCTGCCACGCATCCAATTGGGTCATTTGACTATCCGCCTTCGTATAGGCTTCGAGTAATTGTTCAGAATCGGGATGGGCCGTGTAGTCAGCCAGGACTTGTTCATAGCGGCGAATGGCCGCAAACACCGGTGAATCGCCGCCATAAATGGCATCCATAATCGCTAAATCAGGATTTAGCGTGGGCTTTTGCGCGAGGTATCGGATTTGATAATTCTTTGGCGTGGTCACCTCACCAGCATCAAAGGGGTCTAAGCCTGCTAAGCCATTTAATAAGGTGGTTTTCCCGGTCCCGTTGACGCCAATCAGGCCAATCCGATCGCCCTCGTTAATGAGAAAATCAATGTTTGAAAAAAGTTGTTTATCGCCATAGGCCTTACTCAAGCCTGTCGCTGTTAATGTCTGCATACGTTTCCTCGATTTCTATTCGTCCGTTAATCTCTGTGCTTCATCATACCACGGAAACCCGACCTTGAAAAAGACGCCCCAGGCGACAAAAAACGCTCAACCCCAAAGACAGGGATCAAGCGCCATTAGACTAAATACCAGGATATTCATCTGTGACAGTCGATTCAGCATCAATCACCACGTAAAGGTGACCGTTTTTCTGTGAAACTTGGCTAGATTGATAAGCATTGTCAAGGCCACTTGGATCTTTTTGCTTAAATGGGAAATAAATCTGAATCGTCTGATCAGCATCACTGCGGTCAAACACAAGATCCATCTTCTCAATGTCTTGATACTTGGTCGCCCGGCCAAACATTCCTAATTCAAGGGAGCCGGTATTAATATCTTCACTTTTGACATGATCAGCTTCAGGAAGAATTTCGACCTTGAAACTCTTACAAGGATGGATTTCTTCAATCCGCCCCCCGTTAATGCGACCATAACTGGTGGTCACCCGGCTAATCCAGATGTCGGCAAGTTCCTTATGCGAGACGGTCCATTCATCGCCATTTCGAAAATAAAAATGCAACTCTTCAAAAACATGTTCTGCCATTTACGCTCATCCTCTCATCGCTTTCTACTTGTTCATTTTAACACATTTATTAAGAAAGCGCTTCATCAGTGCGGGCGTTTTGCAATAAGACCGTTGAATCGTTCACTAAATCCCCCGCCACAACTGCCCGTTCTAGGCGGTTGAGAATTTGGCCTAACTGTCGACCCGGTTTAAAGCCAGCCGTGATGAGTTGGCCGCCATCAATTGCGAGTTCATGTTTGTCATGAATCGGTAATTGCGCATAGGCTTGCCGCAGGCTATTTGCGTCAAATGCAGGATTCTGAGCAGTTCTAACGGCTATCAGCGTCTCAATTGCTTCTTGGCCGGCCTGATACAGCATCCAAGGCGAGGGCGTTGACGTCGCCAATACCCGCAGTGTCCGGGTCACAATGTCAATCAATGCGTTGGCCTGCTTCCAGTCTTTGAGCAATTTGGTGGCTGGGACCGTCACTTGTTGCGCAATGAGCGTCCAGGCGGCTTCGGCGCTTGGCAGTCGTGCTGGGTTCAATTCGAGTAAAGGCGTTAAATCTTCATCAGCAAAATCAGGGCAATAATGGCTTAGTCCTGTCTCCAAAAAGTTTCCCCAAGCGGGATTACGCGCAATGCCCAACATTAACTTAGTCAATTCAGAGGCCGTTCGTTCAACGGAAATGTGTGCCAACAGCGGTGCATGTGCCTTAATGGCCGCAAGTGTCGCTGGCTCAATTTCAAACCCTAGCTGGCTTTGGAACCGTACTGCCCGCATCATACGGAGCGCATCTTCATTAAAACGGGCCTGCGGATCACCAACGGCCTTTAATCTTTTCGCCGCCAGGTCACTCAGGCCATCAAATAAATCAATGATGGTCCCGTCATGGCGCGCCGCTAAGGCATTAACTGTAAAGTCGCGCCGTTTCAAATCTTCTGCAAGCGAACGCACAAAAGTGACAGAATCCGGGCGTCTGAAATCTTGATAGGTCGATTCAGTCCGGAAGGTCGTCACTTCATACCCCACACCGTGAGCCAAAACCATCACCGTGCCATGTTGGATGCCCGTATCAACGGTTTTCTTAAAGATTTGTTTGACTTCTTCTGGATAAGCCGAGGTCGCAATATCAACATCGTGGATGGGCAACCCTAAGAGCGCATCGCGGACCGATCCACCAACAAAATACGCTTCAAAACCGGCTGCTTCAATCTGTTGCATAATTGGAATCGCAGCTTGAAAATCTGGATGACTTAAGTCTAATTGCATGTGTATCCCTCCGCACACAATCATAGCAAACCCGCTCTCCAATTGCGATAAAACGAGAAATTTCTGTTAAAATGAGAATTAATTAAGTTTTGGAGGTCATGGCATGCACAAAATCGGGCGCACGAGTTTAGATTTATTCATGATTACGTTGGGGTGTGCATTCTATGCATTTGGTTTGGTCAACGTGAATATTGCCAATCACTTGGCGGAAGGCGGAGTCACGGGGATTACCTTGCTGATTCGGTACTGGTGGCACATTAATCCCGCTTATACGACATTACTACTGAACATTCCGCTCATTATTTTGGGTTATCGCTTCTTAGGCCGCCGCAGTTTAATTTACACGATTTATGGCACGGCAATGCTCTCCCTGTGGCTCTGGATCTGGCAGAAATTTCCATTCATCTTAGATATCAACCATGATTTATTCATTGCTGGGGTCTTAGCGGGGATTTTTGGTGGACTAGGCAGTGGTTTGGTCTATCGCTACGGTGGCACCACTGGTGGCTCTGATATTTTGGCTCGCATCCTGGAAAAGAACACTGGGACGCCGATGGGTAAATCTTTACTTATTTTCGATATCATCGTCTTAGGGGCTTCGCTGAGTTATCTCAATCTAGAATTAATGATGTATACACTGCTCGCTTCGTACGTGTTCTCGCGGCTGGTTGATTTCACCGTTGAGGGGGCTTATGCTGCCAAAGGGTTGCTGATTATCTCTGATGAGAGTCAAGCAATTGCTGATGAATTAATGGCTTCACTGGAACGCGGCGCCAGTTTCCTCAACGGTGAAGGCGGATATGCTCATGATCCAAAGCAGGTGTTATACATCGTGGTCTCCCCTTCCGAAGTTGCAGCGGTCAAGCGCATTATTGATCGACTCGATCCCAAAGCCTTTGTTAGTGTCATCGATGTTCACGAAGCCTTGGGCGAAGGCTTCACCTACCAACGCAAAACCTGGCGTCCATTTAAGAAATAACCTAAAAAAGCTAGCGACCGTCTTAGACGATCACTAGCTTTTATTTTGGCTGGTTATGGCGGTTGAAGCCGGCATGTTCCGACTGATAACGTCGAAAAGCTGCCGCCACCGACCGCAAATCAGCCACCGTCTGGCGGTCACCACCAAAGCGTCTAGCTTCATAAATCGCTGTCACTTTATCCCAGTGGCTTTCAGGCAACTGGGCTTGAATGAATTGCGCATAATCGTGCCAGCCCATTGTTTGAACTTTAGGCCAGCGAGTTTGTAACAGCCACCGAACGCCCCGGTAACGCCCTTCGAAATTCTTCGAATTAACACCCATACTGGCCAGAGTGGCAAGAACACTTGCCCAGCGCCAAGCTAGCCACCAACCAAGTCCAACAATGATGCCCCCAGGGATCAGCAGCCACCAGACCGATAATCCTTGGCGATTGGAAGTTTGGGCAGCAGTCCTGGTAGAACTGCTGCTTGAAGCTGGCGCGCTTGAACTCGATGTCACGGATTGACTAGTGCTGCTAGTACTTGATGTCGATGACGATTGAACCGGGGCATCAGGCGTGACAGGGCTTGCTGGGTTGGCAAAGCCTGGTGTTGGCTCAAAGGGCAACCAGCCAAATCCGGTGAAGTACACTTCCGGCCAAGAATGAGCGTTGGCATTCGTGATGGTATAGGTGTCAGTAGTTTTGCCACTCGTCGTCAAAGTCCCCGTGTTATAACCCATTGCCCAGCGAGCCGGGATGCCAATACTTCGCAACATGACAACCATCGCTGAAGAGAAATTATCACAGTAGCCAACCTGTGAGTCGAATAGAAAATAATCAACATAATCCCGGCCTTTAGGGGTTGTTCGGGCATCGACCTTGGAATAAATCAGATTAGGACTGGTCCTCAGGTAGGTCTCAATCGCTTTAACTTTCGCGTAATAAGTCGACGCGTCGGCTGTGACCTGCTGGGCCAATCGTTTCACCCGGGTGGGAATGGCAGGCAATCGCGTATCCCGCCGCAGATTATCGGTACTCAAGTCAGGGGCAGAAACGCGATTGAGTTGCGTGGCCGTCACAGTTTTGGGCCGACTGGTCAACGTCACTCGCGTTGGGACGCGATTAGGTGATGCCATGAGTTGTGCTTGGTTCGGATTGTAGTAGAGTCGATTGACGGGCATGGGTGTGGTCTGGGTTAACTGCACCTGACCATAGGGTAAGACAGCAAAAGGCGCATCGCTTGGCTCTGTGATTGTGATGCGTTCAGGTGAACCGTAGGCCGTTTGCGCGTCGCTAATGACTTCGCTTGCTGGCACCACGCTGCCAAAGTTGGCTGTGCCATTCCAGCCTTTGCCATTATAAGCTGTCAGCACTCGTGCCCGCAGATAATGCGGCGTCTTCTGTTCAACCGTGACCACCGGCGTATTGTCATCATACACTGGCCCACCCAGGTTGCGACTGTCAGCGCTCAAGCCAGTTTTCATGTTCTGATGCGCATAATCATTCAAGGCTTGATAAAATCCCCGATCGTTCAGCCAGTTTCTCAGCCCGACTGAATCATCGACCAAGGTTGTATTAATTTGCGGCTGATTAACATTAATCCCCCAAACCAAACCGACCATGGCCGAAGTGATGACCGCCATGCTGACCAGCCGTCTTGGTTGCGCGCTGAAAACGTGTAAGCCCAGTAGAAGCAAGCCAATCGTGGCCAATTGGGCAAAGGCATTAATCAGGCCTTCCTGATTAAAGATATGGACCGCCAAAAGATAGCTTAAAATGACTAACCACGGAATAAAGTAATGTCGCAGTCCGACAACGAGCAAACTGAGAAAAATAATCACCAGTAAAACTAAGGGTACGGAGACGATTAATGGCATGGTCAATCCGCCGACGGTGAGAAAGTTGGTTAACGCCTCTTGGAATCGACCCCAAAAATTGAATAGCCACTGGCGACCAGGAAACAGCCACCACAAAATGACCAAAAAGCTGCTCAGGTACAAGGTTGTGGCTACCCACCAAAGCCGTGGTCGCCAAGCCACAAGACTACTAATGGCCATCATCGCGAGGCTGAACCCGATCAACAAAGGCACTTGCGAGAAATGATTAATACGAACAAAGGGCTCACCCGCCGAAAACAGCAACCAGCCCAATAAAATCCATCGATAGAGCATCAATCCAATCGTCTTCATTGTCGCCCTCCTGTCACCTGCCATTGCTGGTGGCTTAGGCGCACGATTCGAATTTGAGCATCGTCGGGTGCCACCCAATCACCCGGTGCAAGCACTACCAGGCCGCTTTGCGTCGGGAGTGCGGCAATCTGAGTGTCTGGTTCCAACAGTGCGAGATCTGTCAAGGTTGGTGTGACGGTAATTTGTGAGCCAATAACCCAGGCATCAGCCCCTTGTTCGATTAACCCAGCAAAGAGTGAAAGCCGAGCTTCATAAGCTTCATCAGCTTGATTGATAAACGCAAAAACAGGTGCTTGCGGTTGTGCTTGCTCAAACTCTCTGACAATGACGTCCCCATGCTTAGCGGTTTGATGCCAGTCAATCAGGTCAACGTCATCCCCCAGTTGATAAGGGTGAAAATCTCGGATCTGAAAATCATTCTGGCCAATTGTCGCCCATTCGGTTGTCAAGCGGTCTTTCAAGATTTGCGCTTGCGTGAGATTCGCTTTCGGCAAGACCACCATTGGTTGCTGCAATCGCAGTAAAGCACGTTTTTCAAACAGGCCAGGCACCTGAACACGCCATTCAAACGGTAAAGTCTGGTACACGCCGCGCTGCAAGGGTTGGGTGACAGGAATCTGTTGGCGATGCCATACGCTGCCCTGCCAAGAGACAGTTTCTGCGTTTATCAACATTACCGCTGGCCAGTAGCCATTGCGCACGGTCAAGGACCAAGGCGTCCCGCTGATAACCGGTTCATCTACAGTCACGGTTAACATGCTGATGGGCCAAATAAGGCTAAGCCCACTCAGCCCCAAGATGAGAAGCGCCACATCGGCCATCATCCAACTAGCCGCGGTGTTAAAAATTGGCCCAAGTAGGCCCAACCCAAACAAGCCGATCAGGACAGCAATATTTTTAAGCCGATACATGCGCATCCCTCCTAATCAGGTGGCAAAACAGTCTGCAGAATCTCAGCAAGGACACTGGTCGCGTCGGCACCGTCGCCCGGCTGCATTAATAGTCGATGCCCAAATACCGCTGGCACTAATGTTTGAACATCATCGGGGAGGACGAAATTGCGCCCTTCAATAAAGGCCAAAGCACGAGCAGCCGCAACCAAGGCTAAGCCACCACGCGGAGAAATCCCGAGCCGGACCCGTGGATAGTGGCGAGTTGCGCGGACAAGGCGCAATACAAAGTCAGCCACAGGTTCTGAGACCGTCACATTTGCCACTTCTGCTTTCAAAGCGCTCAACTGTGCGCCCGTTAAAATTGGCGTGGCCACAGGCCCGTGCTGAGCGCCCATCAATAAGGCCAGCTCGGCATAGGCTTCAGGATAACCGAGATGGAGGCGCATCAAGAACCGATCCAATTGTGCTTCAGGTAGTGGATAAGTGCCGGCAAATTCGGTCGCGTTCTGGGTCGCCAACACGAAGAAATTGGGATCCAGATTATAGGTTTGGCCGTCGATTGTAATCCGCTTTTCGCCCATCGCCTCTAGCAAGGCCGCTTGTGTTCGAGGGGTTGCACGGTTAATTTCATCAGCCAAGACAATCGGTGTGAACAGTGGCCCGCGGCGAAATTCAAACTCAGCTGTCTGCTGATTGAAAATGGCGCCGCCGACGATGTCACTCGGCATCAAATCTGGCGTGAATTGGATCCGGCGAAAATCTAAATCCAAGGTTTTGGCCAATGTTTCAACGAGCGTCGTTTTACCAACACCAGGCACATCTTCAAATAAAACATGACCGCCAGCTAACATGGCCGTAAGTGTGAGCTTAACGGTTGCGTCATGGCCCAAAACCACCTGGCCAATCTGGTCCGTCACTTGCTGCAGTATTGTTTGACCTGCATTTTGCATCTCGCCACCACCCTTTCTATCTCGTATTATTCTGAATTTTGCATAAAAAAGCAAGGCGCATCCCTTTAGAACCATGGACACAAAAAAAGCCACGTTACCGTGACTTTTTATTGATGATTCGATTAGGCAAATTTCTTTAACCAGCGCCAGGCAAAGGCCGCAACGCCAGCCAATACGGTCAGCCCCAAACCGATGAGGGCTTGATCGCTTTGATCACCTGTTGATGGCAAGGTTTGCTGCGACTGTTTGTCAGCTAAAACTTGGGTTGATTGCCCCACGCCGTTGTTCGCTTGTTGGAGGCCAGCACTTCCAGGGCGGCTGGTATTACCACTAGGTTGGCCATTGGTAGAATTGCCTGTACCTGGCAGTCCAGTATTACCTGAGTTACCTGGCTGATCTGTACCCCCAGTATTACCAGAGCCATTGGAACCCGTGTTCCCGCCATTGCTGTCGTTTCCGGAATCACCGGTATTGCTAGAGTTACCAGCGTTGCCACTGTCACTGCCGTTGTTGCCAGTATCGCTACCATTGCCGCTATTACCAGCGTCTGCATTTTTGACAATCACTTTAGCTGTGACTGTTCCAGTCAGCCCCGTCATAGGATCCTTGTAAGTATAGATAACTGTGTATTCTCCTGGTTGCTGATTAGGCACTTGAGTATAGGTATGACCATTGGCATCGGTGACCTGCAGGACAACATTTTGGTTCACGGTCTGAGCGTCAACTGGTTTGTCATTGCTGATAACCGAAATACTGTCACTTGGCTGCCATGGAGTTCCAGAATTGATGGTGACCTCATGCCCTGACAACACCGGTGCTGACCCGATGATGACAGTCAGCGTCTTGCTAACCTCGTCAGCTTGCCCGGGATGATAAATGTAAGTCACGTGCTTGATCCCGGGAACGGTGGTGTCAACTGGACCATCTGGAAGTGTCACGCTGACCTTTTGATCGGACGTCACACCACCGAGCTGATCATAGACAACATCGCCATTGGTATTTGAAAATCGAACTTGATTAAGAGAATCCCACTCGTTTGTTTGGGTTGGTTTAATCACCAGAGTACTGTTCCCTTCACTATTGGTCTGGACATCTTTGTTAGTGAAAGTGATAATTTGCCAAATTGGCGTATTAAAATATACCGACAAATCGACAGGTTTGCCATCTGCCGGATTAATCACTGTTGGGCCATTATTCACTTTGTACGTGTACGCTGCTTGATTAATTGCCCCGCCGCCAGGCACAAATTTAAGTGAATAGCCTTTGTTCTTAAGCAAGTTCTGCACGGAAGTCAAATCAGCGCTGTATTGTGCCATATTAAAAACAGGCGTACCGGCCACAAAACTCCCATCGGTAGGAACCGCTGGTGCTCTGAAATTGTTAAGATAGAAATCTTGTGCAGCTAATGGCAAATCACCAAAAAGTTGCTGAACCGCAGCTGGCACAACTTGATAACTGCCATCCGGCTGTTTAGCGGTTAGAAGATATTTTGTCGGGACAGAAAACTGATCATTGATTGGACTAAACTGGACAAATCCCATAGTTGAACCGCCATAAATATACGGATTATTGCCGAGGCTAGTCGAATAGAGAAAGTTTTGCAATCGTAAAGTTATGCCTTTATCCGGAATGCTCTGGTCAATCTTTAAGGAAATAGGAACTTCAAAGTAAAGTGTTTCTCCTGGTAGCAACGAGACATTGCCAGTTCTAACCCTGATGAGGAAACCCTTTGTCTCGTCGACAGAATGACCTGCCAGTACGGACTGCCAAGATAAGTCTGACGGATATCCCAGCAAATCCGACACATCAGTTTTTTGACCGCTCGTGCCAACCTTAAATAACTTTAAGCCATTGCTATCAATCCGTTGCGGGTCGGAACGAAAATATAGTAGGCCTGTTGGCGTGGTTCGGCTATCATTCATTTGTAAGGCTGCACTGATATTCGAAATCGCAGTCTGACTCGAGTTTGTGAATGAAGACCGAATAACCATATTATTCGCTTTAGCATAATCTGAATTGATTAGCCACTGAGCAGAAGCGCCATTTTGCAAGTCCTGTTCAAGTTGAGCTTGCCCCGTGACTGGGACAAACGCATCATTCTCATCTGTGAATCCCAGTTGCACATTGTTAGTCACACCTACTGCTTCGGTTGAATTAGTCGCGTTTTTGGGATCGGCTAAAACATCATTGGCGCTAGGCACTGGCTCCGTTGCTTTTGTTGCACGAGCCGCTGCGAGCGTTGCCACGTCAACTTGAGATTTGGCTTGTGGTTGAGCGACAGCTGAAGCCGGAACCGCAGCACTCTGGTCTCCGCTAACAGATTGACTCTGGTCCGTGGAGGGAGCCACTTGAGCGGAAACAGTCGGAGAAACCGTGACATTGGTCGTCTGGCCAGCAATCTTGTCATCAGCGGCATGAATGGTCTGACCCACTAATGCAAAGCTAGTCAATGCTGCCACTCCCAACGCGGTAGTTAACCAGCGTTTGCCTGACTTGTACATTTTGAAATGTAATTTCTCATTCATACTGCTTCCTCCTTTTTGTTCACCACCATTTTATTACCATATTATAATTAAGTTAATTAATTCGACTTAAACACAAAAAAACACCAACGCAATAGTCCGTTGGTGTTTCTACTTAGTCTGCAATTAAGCGATCATAGCGTTCTTGCATATCCAAATCATCGGGAACCAGTTGCAAATATCGCTGCATGGCGGCCTTGGTTTCATCAATCGCGCCAGTCATCTGGAAAAAGTCGATGATGTCGTGTAAGAAATCCGGTTGGGTCTGTAGTCGATTAAACGCGAGCAAATAGTGTTCGCGGGCCTGGTCAATCTCATCTAACCGCGCTTCACTCTTGGCCAAATTCCAATTAATCTGAGGATCAACTTCCCCTTCTTGATCAAGACCATTCAAGAACGCAATGTTATCCTCATCGCGTTCAGCCAGATACAAATAATTACTCCACGCCAAGGCATTGGTTAGATTTTCCGGATCAATGGCAAGCGCCTTTTGTAGGTAATTCTCGGCTAAGTCATTCTGCTCTGCCTTAATGGCTAGATCGGCACCTAACGCATATAAGTCGGGATTGGTGTCATCAACCATCACTCCGTCTTGAATGGTTTCAAGGGCCATATCCGGTTGATTATCAGCAACGTAAGCTTGTGCTAGGGGTAAATACGCGGACGCAAAACTTTGATCTTGTTCCAAGACCCCTGAAAAAGCGTCGATAGCAGCGCGATAATCCTGAACCAAATAATACAAGCCGCCCAATTGGAAGCGATTATTTAAGTCCAACTGATTAATGCCATCAGCCTCATAGGTGGCGATGGCATCTTCATATTGCCCTAATTGGGCCAAGGTAGCTGCCAACCGCGCTTGCACATCAACACCGGCCAATTCAGTTTCACCCGCAGCCAAGAGTTGGGCGTATGCTTGTTGCGCTTGAGGATAATGGCCCCAATCAAAGTACAATTCCCCTAAGGCAAAAGCAATCACTGGTTCATCTGGAGCAATCGCTTGGGCCTGTAACAATTTCTGTTCACTGACCTCATACATGCCTTGGGTTTGATAGACATCAGCAGCCGTGACTAAACTTTCCAAATAGGCCTCACTATCAGGTTGAATTTTACTGAGATAATTCAGCGCCGCATCGGGATCCCCGTCGGAGACTGCAATATCAGCCAAGACTGTCTTAATATCATCTTGATCCGGATAGCGACCCATCAGTTCTTGATAGAGACGCTTAGCCTGACCCGTAAATCCCAACGCATACAGTTCTTCTGCAAGATTATATTTTGTTTCATCGTCATCATGTTCAAGTACGGAGCGGAACAGCAAATTCGCTTGATCAACATTGCCTTCTGCAAGGGCATCCAGCATTTGTTCAGAATAGCTCATGTTTTCCTCCTATAAAAAGAGATAGCCGAGCCCAATTGGACTCGGCTATCACTTATCATTGCGTTAAGGACTACTTCACAGCATCCTTAAGAGCTTTACCAGGCTTGAATGCTGGCACTTTGGATGCAGGAATTTGAATTTCTGCACCAGTTTGTGGGTTGCGACCCTTACGAGCTGCACGTTCACGAACTTCAAAGTTACCAAAGCCGATTAATTGAACTTTGTCACCTTTTGCTAAAGATGTTTGGATAGAACCAAAAACTGCATCAACTGCAGCAGTTGCGTCCTTCTTTGTAAGGCCAGTTGCAGTTGCAACGCTTTCGATTAATTCTGCCTTATTTGCCATGTTCATTTCACCTCCGTATTTTTTAGATGCGTGAACATCTAAACATACCTACTCTTGAGTGGTCCAAGAATAAGGAAACAATGATGACTAGGTATCACTATTTCAGTCATAAACATATCATACAAAGCCTACTCTAGCAAGGGTTTTTGCCGGGGAAACCCGAAATATATAAAGATTTCTATAAAAAAACGAGTCTATCGGACAAAAAGGGGCAAAACGTCCAGAAACCACGCTACTTACGGCTTCGCGCAATTAAATGAATCGGGGTGCCGTCAAAGTCAAAGGCATTTCGCAATTGATTAATTAAAAAGCGTTGATAAGAGAAATGGAGTAAATCAGGATCATTAACAAAAACGACAAACGTTGGTGGCTTAACAGCCACTTGTGTCATGTAGTAGATACGAAGCCGCTTACCGTTAACTGTCGGTGTTGGTGTGACGGCCAATGCGTCCATTAAGACGTCATTGAGCACACTGCTTTGAATCCGCCGGGTTTGGTTTTCTGCGACTTGAAGAATCATCTGAGGAAGATTTTGTAAACGTTGTTTTGTCTTCGCTGAAACGAAAATGATAGGCGCATAATCCAGATATTGGAACTCACGTCGGATCAAATCTTCAAAGTCTCCCATGGTGTGATTGTCCTTGTCGAGTGTGTCCCACTTGTTGACCACGATGATAATCCCGCGGCCGGCTTCATGGGCATATCCGGCAACTTTTTTGTCCTGTTCGCGGATACCTTCTTCAGCATTGAGCACAACCAACACCACGTCAGAACGATCAATGGCTCGTAATGCCCGTAAGACGGCATACTTTTCAGTATTTTCGTAGACCTTCCCGCGTTTACGGATACCAGCCGTATCGATCATGGTAAAGGTTTCGTCATCTGCTTCAAACTTGGTATCGATGGCATCACGCGTGGTCCCTTCGATGTTTGAGACGATGACACGATTCTCGCCAAGAATGGCATTAACCAACGAGGATTTCCCAACATTAGGCCGACCAATGAAAGAAAACTTCACACTGTCATCTTCTTCATCGTGGCCCTCTTCAGGAAAGGCAGCAAAGACAGCATCAAGCGCGTCCCCTAAACCCAAACCGTGAGTCCCTGACAAGGGATATGGTTCGCCGAAGCCTAATGAATAGAAATCATAAACATCCTGGCGGCGTTCTGGGTTATCAACCTTGTTCACAGCCAAAATGACAGGTTTGTCAGCGCGATAGAGGATTTGGGCAACGCGTTCATCGGCTTCAGTAACGCCATTATCGATGCTGGTCAAAAATAAGATGACGTCAGCTTCTTCAATGGCGATTTCAGCTTGCTGGGTAATCTGGGTGAGGAACGGTTCGTCGCCCATATCAATCCCACCAGTATCAATAACGTTAAATTCTTTGCCCAGCCATTCAGCTGTGCCATAGATTCGGTCCCGAGTAACGCCCGGGGTATCTTCAACGATTGAAACACGTTCGCCCAAGATGCGGTTAAAAATTGTTGACTTACCGACGTTTGGCCGGCCAACAATTGCAAGTGTTGGTAAACTCATGGATTCACTTCCTTTAATCTGTGTTCTGACTCAAAACAAACCCCCGTCAAATCGAACGATTCGGCGGGGGTTAGATCACTTCATCGATTTGCTCGACGAGATGGATTATTCGTTATCGTCTTTAGCGGCATCCTTTAAGGCATCACCTAAGATATCACCTAAAGAGAAACCTGAATCATCTTGTTGATATTCAGCAGGGATATTGGTGTGTGATTCCCGGTTGCTGTTGTTGTTACGACGAGGACGTTGGTTTTCTTTACGTGGTTCAGATGGTTCGTCACCTTCTGGACGTTCTTGTAAAGCCTTAATGGAAAGCGCTAAACGGTGTTGATCAGGATCAACAGAGAGCACCTTCACGTCAACATCTTGGCCTTCCTTCAACACATCATTAGGTGTTGCAATGTGTTCGTGGGAGATTTGAGAAATGTGAACCAAACCTTCAACACCAGGGAAGACTTCAACAAAGGCACCAAATGTGGTTAAACGACGGACAACACCTGGCAAGGTAGCGCCAACAGGGGCACGGTCTTCGATATCATCCCATGGTTGTGGCAAGGTTGCCTTGATGGATAAGGAAATGCGATCCTTCTCAGGGTCAACTGATAAGACCTTAACCTTCACATCTTGGCCAACTGACAAGACATCACTTGGCTTGTCAACGTGATCATAAGCGATTTCAGAAACGTGAACTAAACCATCCACGCCGCCAAGATCAACGAAGGCACCAAAGTTAGTCAGACGCGCAACTTTACCATCAACGACATCACCAGCATTCAACTTACCAAAGATTTCTTTACGTGCTTCAGCTTTGCCAGCTTCAACGATTGCACGGTGAGAAAGGATCAGACGGTTTTCGCTTGGTTCGATTTCGATAATCTTGAATTCAAGTTCTTGGCCCTTGTATGCGGACAAGTCTTCAACGAAGTGGTCATCGACCATACTTGCTGGAACGAACCCACGAACACCAGCATTAACAACTAAGCCACCCTTAACCACGTTGGTTACAGGAGCAGTAATTGTCTTGCCAGCTTCAAAGTCAGCTTGAATGTCTTTCCAGATTTTTTGTGCTTCAAGGCGACGCTTGCTTAACAAGTATTGCCCGTTTTCTTTATCTTTACCAATTGTTGAAATGACAACCAAATCGATAACGTCCCCAACAGATGCAACTGTGTGAATATCTTCGATTGGCTGAGCAGATAATTCTTTAAGAGGAACGACACCTTCTACGCCAGTGCCTTCGATACCAACGATAAGTTGCTTGTCCTCGATTGCTAATACTTCACCTTTAACGGTGTCGCCAATCTTAACTTGGCCAACGCTGTTAAGAGCGTCCGCCATTGTTTGGGCGTTTTCATTGCTTACATTGTTTTCACTCATGCCAAAAATCCTCCTATACGACTGTCATACATCCGCTATTGTACTTGAAAAACGGATAAAATACTAGTCCTATGTTTACATTAATCTTGTGCTGCTTGTGCAACTTTCACGTATTCCAAAATTTTGGCCACTACTTCGTCAATACTCAATTCCGTCGTATCAAGTAAAATGGCATCTTGGGCTTGCCGCAATGGAGACACGGCGCGAGTTGAATCCTTGTGGTCGCGGGCTTCAATCTCTTCTTCAAGCGTCTTCAGCGGCGTATCAATCCCTTTTTGTTGGTTCTCTACAAAACGCCGGCGGGCCCGTTCAGCCACAGATGCAATCATGAAGATTTTCACTTGTGCATCAGGTAAAACGGTCGTGCCGATGTCGCGACCATCCATGACGATGTTCTGCTTGGCCGCGATGTCGCGTTGCAAGTTGACCATGGCTTCTCGAACCTCGGGCAAAGCCGAAACTTGCGAAACGTTGTTGGTGATTTCGGGCAAGCGAATCGCCCGGGTGACATCTTCGTTGTTTAAAAAGACTTTTTGATCAGGATCCCCTGGCTCAAAACGAATCTGGGTGTTTGCCAGCGCCGCCATAATTGCCGCCTGGTCCCCATAGTCAATTCCTTGTTCATGAGCCATTTGAGTCACGCTTCGGTACATGGCCCCCGTATCACAGTAAACAAAACCTAATTTTTTGGCCACTAATTTGGCAATGGTACTTTTCCCAGCACTTGCCGGGCCGTCAATTGCAATCTGCATGTTTATCTCCGTTCCCAATTACTTCACTTTCAAACTCATCCCGGGGGTCACTGTACTCCCCTGGCTTAAACCATTGAGTGCATACAATTCTGAAAGTGTCATGCCGTGATTGACCGCAATCCGATATGGATTATCCCCGGCCTTAACCACGTATGTATTACCAGCTGTCGCTTGACTACTACTGCTGCTTGAAGGTGTTGAACTGGCTGAACTGCTAGCCGGTGCCTGTGAGCTACTGCTTGAAACAATTGAACTGCTCGTCGTACTGGCAACGCTTGAGCGCTCACTGCTGGATTTTGACTTCTCTTTGCTCGAAGAAGACTTGGCCTTCGATGAAACTTTACTACTGGTTTCCACCGTAATCTTATCGTCAGGTGTTTGGCTGCTTTGACTTGAAGAAAACACCTGATACAGAATCGGGCTAATAATCAGGGCAATTAATAAGATCGAAACGACCCACACCAGCGTGCGATTGCCCCGCTGTTTCTTTCGATTCGCAACGCGTGAAAGGTTCCCATCGTCGTCACGATCATCATCAAATTGTTTCTCCCAAGGCTTATTCGGATCAGTTGCATCATACACCGGTTGTTCTTCGGGTTGATCGGTTTTCTTAGCCATGTCAATCCTCCTCAAATTATTCTGCTTTTAATTGTACCACAAGCGCATCAAAACGCTGTTTGTGAATGAAAAATTTGTGCAAAAATCTCTGACCAGTCTGTTGGTGTGGCTTTTTTCACTGATGAAACAGGGGCTAATTGCGCCATGACTGCCTCATCGACCACCCCACAGCAGAAGTCATCATGCGTGATTAGCGGGGAATCAAAGTACTGAAGCAAGACATTTCGCCGGCAGCCGGAGGTCTGAAGCCACTTGGCGACCGCGTCAAAGCTGTGTTGTTTTTCAATCCGGCGACTGGCCAATTGGGCCAAGACTTGAGCCTGACTAAAGCCACTGCCAATATACGCCTGAATCAGGTTGACCTGAGAATCGTCAAAATCAGCGTACGCATTAGGCCGCTTGAAGATTGTCGCCACTAATTTGGCGTCAGGCAACTGCTGAGCAAAACCGGCGGCTCGCTGAAAATCACCTGGCCCCAGTAGAATCACTGCCAAACTTTTCTGACCATCGCGCCCTGCCCGTCCCATTGCTTGCGAATAGTCTTCAAGGGACTCGGGCACAAAAGTATGCACCACCAGCCGGACATCGGCTTTGTCGATTCCCATCCCAAAGGCGCTGGTGGCACAAATAATTTCCAATTGATCACTCATGAACTGGCGCTGAATCAGGTCACGGTCGTGGGCAGCCAATTCTGCATGATAGTACGCGGCCGCCTTGCCTGTATCATTCTGGAGTTGTTGCGCCACCTGTTCAGCCGTCTTCTTCCGGTCAAAATAAATAATTTTTGGTCCAGAGACAGCCGTCACCATTTCAAGCAAACGTTGATATTTCTCGCGTTTGTCGCCCACCTGCACCACGCCCATAAAAATATTTGGTCGATCAACGGAAGCAATATAGGCAAACGGCGCAGTCAGGCTAAGCCCCGAGACAATATCTTTTTGGACACTGTCAGGCGCCGTAGCGGTTAACGCAAGAATCGAACGAGGCTTCAAGGGATGCAGACGATCCCCAAGTTTGAGATAGTCAGGTCGAAAGTCTGGGCCCCATTGCGAGATACAGTGGGCTTCATCCACCACGGCCAATTGGAGATTGAGTTGACTTAACGCTTGATAGACGGCCGGATTAGCGAGCATTTCTGGTGACAGAAAAATAAACTGATACTGATTCAATCGGCTCAAAATTTGGGCAAAATCTTGCGGCTGTAATCGGCCGGTCAGCGCGATTACTCGCTTTTCACCTTGCGCTTGAAGCCGTTTGACCTGATCATCCATTAGGGCCAATAGAGGCTCAATGACAATCGTTGTTCCACCAAGAATCTGGCCAGGCAATTGATAACAAAGCGTTTTGCCGCTACCCGTTGGTAGAATTCCCATGACATCTTGACCTGCCAGGACGTGCTCGATAATTTCTGCTTGACCCGGCCGAAAATGGTCAAAGCCGAAGTGTTCTTTAAGAATTGTCTCAATTGTCATGCAAAACCCACCTTTGCTGCACCGCGAGAATTTGGAATAAGCGCACGTGAAAAAAATCTAACCCCGTCGATTCGATAATCGTCTGATGATTGTGGCCCTGAAGTGGTGTCAGAGTCGCTTGTTCAGCCGCCGTGTACAGCTGTTCAACAGGAATATTAGCCCCAAATAAGGCTGCCAGTTGAATGTGTTCCATGACCGTACTGGGCCGCAATCGCGAATTATGCGCAATCTGGGGAATAGACAGCCCTTGGTTTAAACCGGCCAAACTGCGCGCGGCACTCAGGGAAATCAACGGTAAGCGGCCACCCCACAACTGTTGTAAGGCTTGCCATTCGGGATGTTGGTCGATTAAGGCCACTAGTTGACTAAGGTCATCAATATGGGTCATTTGGTCTGGGACCGTCTGAAGCACCGCCGTGCCCGCAAAATCATGACCAATGAAGAGACTAGCTAAGCGATTAGCGACTGCCGGCTCAAGCATTGAAAAAACTGCCGTCAATTCAGTAATGCCACTTTGGCTCCCCAGGCGTCGATACCACTGCTTAACTTGCTGTTGCGTCGCGTAGTCACCGATAACCGGCTGGTACTTGCGATTGGCGTAGCTGGCCTCTGAAAGGACTTGGACGCCTAAATACAGCCGCGGTTCGAACTGAAACAAATTCATCCAAGGTTGATAATGTGACGGTAAGAAGTGAGCCTGTTGGCGTTTTTTGCCGGCAGATGTCCGAATGGCGCCAGCATCAGCGACTTCAATCAAGCCAGAATGCTCGAGTTGCTGGATGGTTGCTTGAAAGTTCTCACGCGACAAGGTAGGGTATAACTGTAGTCGCGACAATTGATGATGTTGCAAGGCCGCATACAAATTAGAAATCGTCTTCTTATTGGTGAGCAGTCCCCATAGGGATAGCGGGCGCCATGGCAAATCATCAAAGAAATTCAACACTAAATCATCCAAACACTCACCTCCTGGAGGAAATTTTTATGGCACTTTATACAAAAGTTGATCAAGAGGCCTGTATCGCTTGTGGCTTATGCCAAATGCTGGCCCCAGAATTATTTACTTATGATGAGGCTGGGATTGCCAGTTTCAAACCAGATCAAAATACTGGCTCCTTGCCACTTGATGATTACGCTAAGATTGATTTTAAACTTGCCTATACCCGTTGTCCAACCGGTGCGATTAAACGTTCTGACAAACCATTTCCACAAAAATAGCCTTATTCTGTTAAATACGCAGAATAAGGCTTTTATTTCGAATTAAACCATCGCGCGCCGTTTAGCTAACCAAGGCGCCAAGGCCCGTTGAACGAGATAGAAGACCACGCTGATAATCACACCTTTGGCCAGATTAAATGGCACCACCCCAACCAAGACGTACCGCGTCAGCGACATGCCGAGGTTGAAATTGAAGACCGCCAAGTACATTGGGGTAATCACTAACCAGTTCAAAATACTCATAATGATGGTCAGACTGATGACCCCTAAACTCAGGCCAAAGAGTTGTTTCTGCCAACCCGTATTGGGTTTGGTGAGCCAAACAATAGGCAACATGAAGCCAACACTCGCGACAAAAGCAGCTGTGTCGCCAATAAGATTGACAACACCCCCACCTGTCAGCGCGAAATGGGCGAGTGACCGCACAAACGCAATCATAATGCCCCCCACAGGCCCGTAGATAAACCCGCCCAATAGAACGGTCAAGTCTGAGAAGTCAAACTTGAGAAACGGGAACAATGGAATGATTGGAAAGGCAAAATTCATGAGCACATACCCGATGGCCGCAAATAGGGCCACCCCAACCAAACGATGAAGCTTTGACACTTGCATATAAAACCCTCCAAGTGGTTGTCTCAGAGTGGCTCGACTAAAAAAACCCGCATGAAAAAATTCATGGGGGCAAAATGGTGGCTAAACACCTTTCAGTCATATCTCGTTAAAGATAGCCGCATCTTCTTTATCTAGACTTTAACTATCGGTTCCGGATTCACACCGGATCAGCCGCAAAAAGCGGGTCGTGGACTTTTACCACCGGTCGGGAATTACACCCTGCCCCTGAAGACGAACCTAATATTTAAGTACGACATCATACTAACTAAAGATAAGTTGAATGTCAACCGTTTGCAAGTCGCTTCAATTCTTGCAGTTCGTGTGGTTTCAGTTCGCGGTAATCCCCAGGCTGAAGGCCGTGAAGATCTAAGTTGCCAAACCCCGTCCGTGACAATTTTAAGACTGGAAACCCAACTGCCTTGAACATATTCTTCACTTGGTGATTGAGGCCTTGATGAATGGTTAATTCCACAATCGCCGTTTGCTTCTTGCGGTCAGAAGACAAAATATTGAACTTCGCTGGCGCGACCTTCTTGTGATCAATCACCATGCCTTCTTTCAACGGCTGTAAGGCAGGTCGATTCGGCACACCTTGGACTTTGGCCACATAATGTTTATCAATTTCAAATTTTGGATGGGATAAGAGATTGGTCAAATCGCCATCGTTGGTCATGATGAGTAAACCAGAGGTGTCATAATCTAATCGCCCCACTGGAAACAAGCGTTCCGAGAAGTCATTAAAGTAATCAGTCACCACTTTGCGCTTTTTATTATCCGTGACCGCCGTAATGACCCCGCGAGGCTTATAAAACAGCAAGTATCGTTTGCCTTCTCGGCCGATTGGCACGCCGTCAACGGCCACTTCATCCTTAGAGCTGACCTTGACGCCCATTTCTGTCACCACTTGGTCGTTGACTGTCACATGCCCGGCAGCAATTAATTCTTCTGCATGTCGCCGTGAAGCAACACCTGCCTGCGCCATCACCTTTTGTAATCGTTCACTAGTCGCCATCAGAGGCCTCCGTTTCTAAACTTTGATTAAATGCAGCTAGGAGGTCTTCATTCGACGTGTCATCCCCTAGCGGTGGTAATTGATCCAGGCCGGTCAACCCGAAATAATCCAAGAAGACTGGCGTGGTTTGATATAAAATGGGCCGACCGGGCACTTCCTTGCGCCCAGCCTCGGCAATCAATTGCCGCGATGCTAAGGTAGCCAAAGCACCAGAACTCTGCACCCCTCGAATTTCGTCAATTTCAATTCGGGTGAGCGGTTGCTGATACGCCACAATCGCCAAGACTTCTAAAGCGGCCTGCGATAAGCCTTGAGCCGGTGGTCCAGCAAAGAACTTCTGTACAACCTCACTCAATGTCGGCTTGGTCAACAAATAGTAACGGTCCCCGGCCAATTCGAGCATCAAGCCGCGGTTGTCATCGTGCGCCAGGCGCAGACTCATTTCCTCAAGTTGTTGCCGAATCGCACTCGCATTGCGGCCCAACAATTGCGTCAGCTCTGTCAGGCTGATGCCTGCTTCCCCCGCTGTATACAACAGGGCTTCAAGTGCTGCTTGCATTAGCTGGCCTCCTTCAAATACACATCAATCCCCGAAAAAGGATCTTGTTGTTCGCAAACAATTTGGTCGAGTTTCATCAGTTCGAGGACGGCCAAGAATGTACTGATAATCCCCGGAATATCTTCACGAACCAATAAGGCTTCAAAATCGCAATGATGACTTGCTTTCAACTTTTGCAAAATATAGTCAATCTGCTCAGCGACACTGGTGGCTTCGGTCGTAATATGTTGGACGGTTTCAGCAACCGACAACCGCCGATTCACGACAGCCTGCATTGCCTTGGTCACCTCGCGCAGTTTAACCGCGCCCGGCGCAATACTCATTGTCGCATCAGCTGGCGGCAAAGAAACCGGCTTGGCAAACGCTTGGGCTCGTTCGTGCGCCAGGTCTTGCAATTGAGACGCAGCTTGTTGAAAGGCCTGATAGGTCAACAATTGTTGCACTAAATCAGCCCGAGGATCTTCAAAATCTTCGACCAGCTCCGGCTCTGGCTGGGGTAACAACAATTTACTCTTCAACGCCATCAAAGAAGCGGCCATAACAAAATAATCGCCAGCAACATCCAGCGACAGCACTTGCATTTGATGCAAATAATCCAAGTACTGTTGGGTGATGTCAGCGATTGGAATGTCGTAAATATCGACTTCGTTGGCCTTAATCAGATGCCACAACAAATCAAGCGGGCCTGAGAATTGATCAAGCTTCAGTGTCAGAACCACTTGCTTGCTCCTTTCGTTCCCGTTGCCAGTCCACAACCAAGTGCGCCGTTTCAAGAGTACCCATGAGGGTCGCTTCTGGATATAACTGCTTCAAATCATCCAACGCTTGAAATTCAGTCGCGCGGCTGCGAACACTTGGCGAAAAGGACAAATGGCGGACCAAAATAGAATCCCCACTCGCCTCAATTCCCACGACGCCGCTGAAATCAGCAGTTGGTGCTTCGCGGTACATAAATAAGGCGTGGTCATTGTCTTCAGTATATAAATTTAATTCAGTTTTCAAATTGGATAGATTGTCTAAATCCGGTAAAAAGGATAAGAATCCCATCGCAATTTTTTGATAGTCGCGTTTATACTTAACCAGCATAATGGCCTCCATAATAACTCTCGGCTAATACTTTATCACATCTAGGCCCGCCCGACAATTCACCCTCGAGGATGTGTCTTATGATAGACACTGACTAATTTCTGATTACTCAAGTGCGTATAAATCTGGGTCGTACTGATATCACTGTGGCCCAATAGTTCTTGGACAATCCGTAAGTCAGCGCCATTCTCAAGCAGATGGGTCGCGAAGCTATGCCGCAGGGTGTGAGGCGTCACATTCTTTTTGATGCCAAGTTGTAATAAATAGGCTTTCAAATTCTTCCAAATTCCTTGGCGCGTTAATTTGTGTCCGTGGAAGTTCACAAAGACGGTTCCAGGGTCGTCAGCCTTCACCAATTGAGGCCGAGCCTCAGTCAAATAACGATTAACCCAACTGACTGCGGGTGGACTGACAGGTAACATCCGTTGTTTGTCACCTTTCCCAGTCACCTGCATTAAATTCAAAGCCAGGTGTAATTGATCCAGCTGTAAATTCACCAGTTCAGACACGCGCAACCCCGTCGCATACATTAGCTCAAAAATGGCCCGGTCGCGCAACCCCAGCGGCTTAGAAACATCAGGAGCCGCCATCAGCCGATCCACTTCAGCGGTCGATAATGTTGCTGGCAAGTGCTGAGCTTTTTTTGGCGATGCAATGAGACTCATGGGATTTTGGGTGATGACGTCTTCACGGGCCAAGTAGTTGTAAAATTTCCGCAAGGTAGAAACCATCCGCGAGACTGAACTTGCCGCTTTGAGACTAGTCTGCTCGCCCAGAAAGGCTTGAATCACCGCTCGATCTTGTGGGACGGTCGTGAGCTTCTGATCTTCTAGCCAAGTTTCAAATGCCTTCAAGTCTTGGGCGTAACTGGTACGACTATTCAAAGCTAAACCGCGCTCCACCTCTAAATAATGGATGAAATCGGCGATTAAATTGGTCATCATGACTTGATTAGGGTGGTGATGCCATCCTTTTGAGTAATCATTTTGGCTTTCATCAGATGCCCTAAGGCCCGCTTAAAGGCACCCTTACTAATCCCAAACGCCTGTTGAATGGCTTCAGGATCGCTCTTGTCGGTAAATGGCATACTGCCGTCTTGACTATGCTGAAGGACAGCTAAAACCATGGCAGCATCATCATCAATCGCTTCAAACGCCCGCGGACGCAAACTCAGATTCAAGGAGCCGTCAGGGCGCACACCGATGACGCGACCCTTGATGACTTCGCCTAAGCGTGGTTCAGCATCGCGTTCATCGGGATGAATGAAACCTAAGTAGAAGTCATCGGTCAACACATGGGTGCCAGCCATCTTCAAGCGATATGTCGTGGCAGTGACATCCGCATTCATTAAGTCTGGTTTCGCCCGATTGGCGACGGCGGAAATAGTTTGCTCATCGGCAAGTTCACCCCATAACCGTTGCTTCTTATCAATCACCAGATGGACCATCAGCCGATCGCCGCGCGCCGGCCACAACCGATTGATTTGGGGTAACTGATCGAGTGACACCACGATATCTTTTTCTTTTAGCCCAATATCGACGAACACACCCAAGTCGCGGCGAACTTCCACCACGGGCACGAAAGCGTAGTGGTCTAAATTCACCTTGGGCGGGGTTATTTGCATCCGGGCATGCCCATGCATATCCTCGTACGCAAAGCCTGTAATATCAGCGCCAATGTCGACAGGCTGCTCTAATTCTTCTTTTTCAATTGCCAAAGTAACGCCTTGATATTGGGCGAATACCTGTGTTTCGTTTTGGTCACTGACCGTGGCCGTGACGATTTGTCCATTAAAATCCATGTTTTCCTCCTGGCTGCCTAACGTGTCGGCAGCAAATTAAAGACGGTTAAAATAACGTATGTCATACCAGACGCAATGACGGGTCCAGCGGCAACGCCTTTGAGCAGGGCCACGCCCAGAATAGTCCCAAAGACCAATGCCACTGTCACTTCGGGGCTGGAGGCTAATAAGCCCACCCCTTTGGCTGAAAGCACTGCGACAAGAATACCACAGGCGACAGCCACAAGTCCGACTGGACTTTTAAAGACCCGTAATAAGTCTTGGAAGGTAATCTGGCCGGTCGCGATTGGCACCATGATGGCGGCTGAGATGATGGTCACACCCCAGTTGATTCCTGATTTACCTAAGGTTTCCAACCAAGGATAAAACGGTGGAATCGCCTTGAGGACCATGACTGCAGCCACGCCAATCAATAGCGACTGATTTTTTGCAAAAACCGCAATCACCAAAATACCTGCAAGAAATAACCAGCTTTCCATCCAATCCCCTCTTTCTTGTTTAGCTTACCAAGCTTACGGTTGAAATGCTATCCTCTCGGAATGATTTATTTGGGCCATTCACAAAAAGGACCTCGGGCAAAAAGCCCCAGGTCCTTTTCACGAAAAGCTTATTGATTTTTTGATGGTAGCCTAGAGCGCGTTAGTCGCACCCTTGTAGACGATACCGCGACGTGAGTCAACGGTGATCACTTGGCCATCTGTGACAACGTTCGTTGCGTCTGTCGCACCAACGATGACAGGAATACCCATAGCAATCCCAACAACAGCAGCGTGACTAGTCAAACCGCCATTTTCAACAACTAAGGCAGCAGCCTTTTCGATAGCAGGTAAGTAATCCTTATCAGTTGTCTTCACAACTAAGATATCACCCTTTTGCATCTTTGCAGCAGCTTCGTTAGCGTTAGAAGCGATGACAGCCTTACCAACAACAGCTTCATCACCAACACCTGAACCTTGTGTCAACTTAGAGCCAATCAATTGAACCTTCATGACGTTAGTTGTACCAGATTCACCAACTGGCACACCAGCAGTGATTAAGATTAAGTCGCCTTCTTCAGCAAAGCCTAAGTCTTGCGCAGTCTTAGTTGCCAAATCAAACATAGCATCAGTGTTAGCTGGCTTGTCAGCAACAACGGCATTCACACCCCAGTTGATGGTCAAGCCGCGGCGAGTCTTGTCATCAAAAGTGATGGCCAAGATGTCAGCCTTAGGACGATACTTAGAAATCATCCGGGCTGTGAAGCCAGATTCTGTCGCAGCAACGATGGTCTTAACACCAAGGTCACGAGCTGTGTGCGCAACAGATTGGCCAACAGCTTCAGTAACGTTCTTCTTAGCGAATTCCTTCAAGGCGAAGGCATCTTGATCAACCATTGACTTTTCAATGTATTCATCAATCCGAGCCATTGCGGCAACAGATTCTACAGGGTAATCCCCGTTAGCACTTTCACCAGAAAGCATGGTTGCGTCCGTACCATCCATAACAGCGTTAGCAACGTCATTAACTTCGGCACGTGTAGGACGTGGGTTTTCTTGCATTGAATCAAGCATCTGAGTAGCAGTGATAACTGGCTTACCTAAAGCGTTACTCTTCTTGATCAAACGCTTTTGAACGATAGGCACATTTTCAAATGGAATTTCGACACCCATGTCACCACGAGCAATCATTAAACCATCAGAAACCTTCATGATGTCATCAATGTTGTCGATACCTTCTTGTGATTCAATCTTAGGGAAGATTTGCACATTCAAAGCATCTTTTTCTTCAAGTAATTCGCGAATATCCATCACGTCTTGAGGCTTACGAACGAAGGAAGCAGCAATGAAGTTGATCCCGTTGTCTAAACCAAAACGGATGTCGTCAGCGTCTTTTTCAGTAATCCCAGGTAAGTTGATTGAAACGCCAGGAGCGTTAACACCCTTACGTGAGCCTAAGAGACCGTCGTTTTGAACCTTAGTGACTAATTCGCGGTTTGCGTCGTCTTTTTCAGTGATCAAGACATCGATTAAACCATCATCGAATAAGACGTGGCCACCAACGTGTGTATCGTCATAAAGACCAGGATAAGTAACAGCAACCTTGTCCTTGTTCCCTTCAAGACTTGCATCCATAGAAATACGTAGAGTATCACCAGTGTGTAATTGGATCTTGCCGTTATCTGTACCTTGAACGGTTGTCCGAATTTCAGCACCCTTAGTATCAAGCATGATACCAACAGTCTTACCGGTAATCTTTTCAGCTTCGTGGACCATATTCATGCGGCCAAGATGTTCTTCGTGGTCACCATGAGAGAAGTTAAACCGGAATACGTTAGCCCCCGCTTCGATTAACTTAACGATGATATCTGTTGTGTTACTAGCTGGTCCAAGCGTACTAACGATCTTGGTTTTTTTCATAAATGGAATCGCTCCTTTGAATTTTTTAAAAAAGACGGTTATGTCGTTTTTTAACAGAAATTAGAATGATAATTCATCAGCCAAGGTGTACAGAGACAGGTCTGCCTTGTGCTTGGAATCAAATAAGTCTGTCATTTCATGTGTCGTCAACTTATTATTTTGAATCCCAATCGCTAAAGCACCCTTACCTTGTAACAATAATTCAACCGCGTAGCTACCCATTTGGGAAGCAAGCACCCGGTCGCGGGCGGTTGGAGAACCCCCACGAACCACGTGGCCTAAGACAGTACTCCGCAATTGGAAGTCACCATATTCGGACAGGGCCTTGGAGAATTCTTCAGCATGCATGACACCTTCAGCGAGCAAGATGATGGCGTGCTTTTGGCCGCGTTCACGACTGCTTTGTAACTTCTCAGCGACAGCCTTAACGTCAAAGTCGTGTTCTGGAATGATCACGTCTTCAGCACCACCGGCAACACCAGCCCATAAGGCAATGTCACCAGCGCCGCGACCCATGACTTCGACCACAAAGGTCCGTTCATGACTCGCAGCAGTGTCGCGCAAACGGTCAACGGCTTCAAGCACGGTGTTTACCGCTGTATCAAAGCCAATTGTGAAATCGGTAAATGGAATATCATTGTCAATTGTCCCTGGCAGGCCAACTGCATTGTAACCATGACGGGTTAACGCCAAAGCCCCGTGATAAGAACCATCGCCACCAATAACGACTAATGCTTCGATGCCAAATTTCTTAAGTTGTTCAATCCCCTTAAGTTGGCCTTCTTCGTTAGCAAATTCTGGGTAGCGCGCTGAATATAACATCGTCCCACCACGTTGAATCTTATCGCCAACGGTTGATTCGTCCATCTGGAAGACATCGCCAGCCACTAAACCAGCGAAACCATAATTAATCCCGTAGACTTCCAAACCTTCATGTAAAGCTTTGCGGGCAACTGCCCGAACCGCGGCGTTCATGCCTGGTGCATCCCCGCCACTGGTCAAAATACCGATGCGTTTCATCATTTCACCTCATGCATATCTATTTTGATCACCTCACGTGATCTCAAACACTTGTAAAGCATATCACTTTTCAGAAAGAAAGTCGCGTAGATTTTGGACATTTTACAAAATTAGCGGCCATCCCCGTTGACTGGTTGCAAAACCACTTGTTTGGCCCCAACAATCGCCTGTAAACTGGCCAGTGCAGTCTCACTCGGATCAACCCAATACTGGCGCGCGAGTAGCACGGATTGGCGTGTGTTTTGCTCAACGGTGATCACGGGTGTTGATCCTGAAAACTTTTGTAGCGTTTTCAGTAAATCAGCCCGCCGCTCATCGGTGAAGTCTTCTGGCAATTGAATGAAGAGTCGGGCCTGAGGCATCAATTCATCGGCTAACTGAATTCGATTGGCCACCAACTGCAAATTATCCCGATTAATCTCAACCTTACCTGAGACAACCAGAATCTTATCAGCGTCGAGTTGAGCAAATTGGGGATAGAGATTAGGAAAGATGGTAATTGAGACTGGTCCTGTCTCATCTTGGCCGTCAACGAAGGCCATTTCCTTGCCCGTCTTCGTGCGAATCGTCTTCACCGCGCGCACTTGGACAATCAGAGTCGCCAAACTATCTGCAACCATAGTTGCCACAGTTTGAATGGGCATCAAGGTCTTCAGGACCGCATATTTCTCAACCGGATGGCCACTCAGATAGACCCCCAGCACTTCCGCCTCTTTGTCTAATCGGTCCGTCAAAGACATCTCCGGCACTGTCACGGGTTTTGGTTGTAACACTTCAAACAAGGTGACATTATCGCCACTGAGTTTGACGGATTCGATTAATTCATCGAGATTGGCCCGCACTTGCGCCCGATTCTGATCAAACTGATCAAAAGCCCCAGCATACACCAGCGGCTCGAGCGTGGCCGCCTTTTGCCACTTGGTGTCCAGGCGTTGAAGAAATTGCTGCAGGCTCTTGAACGGCCCTTGCTTCCGTTCGGCGAGGATAGCGTCAACAAAATCGCGCCGTGTGCCTTTAATCGAAAGCAGGCCAAAACGAATCTCTTGTGCCGTCGTTTGGAAATACCGACCGCTCCGATTGATATCGGGGCCCAAGACTTTGACGTGCCTGGTTTTGGCTTCTTGGATGTAGGTCCGTAGTTTAGGCGTGTTATTGAGACTTGAATTGAGTAAAGCCGTGAAAAACGCGGCTGGATAATGCGTCTTCAAATACGCCAGCCAGAATGCCACCATACTATAAGCCACCGCGTGGGAGCGATTGAACCCATAGTTAGCGAAGCGATCAATGTAGGCATACACAGTCGTGGCGGTGTCTTTTGAGAAACCTTTGGCCACGGCTCCTTCAATAAATCGCTGCTGTTCGGAGGCAAGCACATCAGCTTTTTTCTTACTCATCGCTCGCCGAAGCAAATCCGCTTCACCCAATGAGAAACCGCCCATGGTACTCGCGACTTGCATGACTTGCTCCTGATAGACCAAAACACCATACGTGGGCGCCAGAATTGGTTCGAGGACGGGATCAGGATAAGTCACCGGTTCTTGACCGTTCTTACGTGCGATGAAGGTATCAATGTTTTCCATCGGGCCCGGCCGGTAGAGCGCATTAACCGCCACAACGTCTTCAAACTGCGTGGGTTTTAGTTTGCGCAGCACATTCTTAATGCCACTGGATTCGAACTGGAACACCCCATTCGTATCCCCTGCTGCAAAAAGCGCCAGGGTTTGGGCGTCATCCAGTGGAATTTGTTTCGGATCAAACGGTTTTCCAGTGGCTTGGCTGACATAGTAACTCGCTGAGGCAAGAATACTGAGGTTCCGGAGACCCAAGAAATCCATTTTCAATAGGCCAAGGGCTTCGACATTGCCCATGGGTAACTGCGTTTCTTCAATCCCATCACTGCCAACTTGCAAGGCCACCGTGTCCGTCAACGGTTCTTCTGATAGCACAATCCCAGCGGCATGGGTTGAATAATGACGTGGCAGGCCTTCAATGGCCTTGGCAGTTTCAAACAATAATTGGTTGCGCTGTGAGTCAGCCACCAAATTCTTCAGTGGTTGTGACTGCTCGTAAGCTGTACTCAAATCCACGTGTAACCCATTAGGAATGGCACGACTCCACAGATTGCTATCATACTGGCTTAAACCAAACACCCGAGCAACGTCACGAAGGGCCTGCTTGGCCCCAAATGTACCAAAGGTAATAATTTGGGCCATGTGATTGGTCCCATATTTATCATGGGTATACTGGAGCAATTCGCCACGGCGGTTGTCGGGAATATCCAGATCAATATCGGGCATGTTAGCCCGGTTAGGATTTAAAAAGCGTTCAAACAAAAGGTTATACGCGATTGGGTCGACTTCAGTAATCGCCAGTGCATAGCTGACTAAGGCGCCGGCAGCTGATCCCCGACCAGGCCCAGTGGTAATGCCGACCTCGTGTGCGTGATTCATGACATCCCAGACGACGAGGAAGTAATCGGCGAATCCCATTTTGGCAATCACCTCTAACTCATAATCCAGCCGCTGTTGATAAGCTGGTGGCACCTGCCCATCCGCAAACCGTTTGGCCAACCCTGCTTGCGCCAATTGGGTCAAGTATGCAATCGCTGGCTGCCCGTCTGGTGTCTTGTAGTGCGGCAGCTGAGGTTGCCGAAAAGCGATGGTGACGTCTGTCTTAGCGGCTAATTGATTCGCGTTGGTCACAGCCTGATCGAACCCAGCCGCCACAAAAGGTTCAGCCGCCGCCTCTTGTGACTGGAGCCAATGCTGACCCGGGTTTTGCAGCGTCGGGTCGCGAAAGTTCAAAGTCTCCCCAGCCCCCACGGCACGTAAGACTGTTTGTGTAAACGCGTCTTGGGGCCGCGCATAACTGACGTCACCGAGCGCAATCAAGGGATATTGATGCATATGGGCAAACTCAGGCAGCGGGGACTGCAACAATTCTGGACTTAAGCCAATATAAAAATCACTTGGTTGCTTAGCTAATAAGCCTTCAACAGCAACTGTCGCCCCGGGGGCATCATCGGCCTGCAAGCGCTGACTGACCTGACTTTGAGCCGTCGTCATGAGTGCCAGGCCATTAAAGTCTGGTAAATCCGCCAAAGTAGGATTATTGTCCAACATTAATGTTGTTGAGATTTTCAGAAGTTGGTGATAGCCGGCAGTGGTTTCAGCAATCAAAATAAACTGCTCTTCGGCGATGCTTACAGTCAAACCGAGTAAAGGTTTAATGCCGGCATTTTGCGCCGCGGTATAAAAGTCCACTAAGCCGTAGACAACGTTCGTATCTGTGAGCGCCACGGCGGCGTATTGGCCCGCCACTGCACCTTTGATTAGTTGATCAATAGTCAGAGGACTTTGCAGCAAACTATAACTACTTTGAACTTGTAACTGCGTAAATGTCATGTGCTCACCTCATCCTTCAGTATACCAGAGCCAACCGCTTTGGCCGCATCCAATCGCCGCGACGATCCAGGCTGATTTCGGGCAAGTTTGCCTTACATTCTCAGCATCAACGTGTTAAGATAACACAGAAAAGAGGGATGCACATGCGATATCTTGCCACCATTTTCTGGGGTGCAATTTTAGGAGAAGTCATGGGTTTCTTGATCTCAGCCTTGAATGGTTCAACGTTTGACCCTGGTAGCAGTTTGGTTATCAGTTTGATTTTCGTCATCTTGTTGTTCATCCTGCCAGTGATCATGAAGCAATTTGACACCACCCCAACCAAAACTAATAAATAATTGATTTCAAAAAGAAGACTGTGATGACCTAGTTAGGTGATCACAGTCTTCTTTTTTATGCCTGAACGTGGAAATTATGATTAGCTGTGGCCGCAATCACAGGATGGGCCAACAAATAATCGGCAATTAATTCTGTCATATCTTTTTGATTCTCACGAACAATCTTAGACGCATCAAACATCGGGAAATTACCACCGCCGCCAGCACGATACTGGTTAACGACGACTTCATAGACGTGGTCAGATACGACGGGTTCATCATGATACGTCAACTTCGTCACCCGCTGGCCAACCGGTTTTGAAATATCGAGTGTATAATCAATGCCCTCATACATATCGTAGTTATAATGTTGTGGTTTTGGGGTTTCAAACCGCGGTGTGACCACTAATTGACCCGCAGACAAACTGAAGTACTCAGCATTTTGTTCAAGCGCCGCCTTGAGATCTGTCCCTGTTAAGCCAACCACAGCCAAAGTATTCGGATAAATGTAATTGGTGACAACATCCCGCATGGTGATACTTTCACCAAAGCCCCGACCTTCATTGTTAAATAAGGCTGTCCCAGAAATGTCCGTCTGGGTCGCTGCCATTTGTACTTGTTGAATGAATTCAATATAGGGAACTTCGTCAACTCGGGCCTGGAATGGATCGTGAATTCGCATATCCCCTCGAACTTGTCCAAGCGGTTGATCCAACCAGTCTTCCACCGCCGCACTCAACTGTGCCAATGGGGATAAGACGGCCTCTGCAGCTATCGCGTTACCAGTCGATAACAATGCTGCCTGCCCGCCACTGACCTGATAACCGGTCGGTGTGGCTTCAATATCCAGCGTAATGGCACCAACGTTTGCACCTCGGTAGCCTGGTTGCGTTACAGGCACACCATTGACCAATTGCGCCAATTCACGATGCTGATGACCAGTGACTAAGGCGTCAATCCCCGGCACTTCGTTGGCCAAACGATAGCCAACGTTTTCGCCGGTCTGCCGTTCTGTTGGCGCACCAGTCGTCAGATCTTTCTCAAAGCCACCATGGTAGGCGACCACCACAATATCTGCCAATTCATGGAGTATCGGCACCCAGTGTTTTGCCACCTCGACCACATCAACAAAAGCCAACCCTTCAATGTGACTTGGGGTTTCCCAGTGTGGAATGTAGTCTGTCGTCAAGCCGAGAATGGCAATCTTAAGCCCGGATTTTTCAACAATTGTATAAGGTTGACCAAATAGCGGCTGGCCTTGCCTTTCAATATTGGCCGTTAACATTGGATAATCTAGCGTCTTAACCGCGGCTGCCAAATAATCGGTGCCGTAGTTAAACTCATGATTCCCGAGAATTCCGGCATCATAGCCCACTGCATTGTAAGCGGCCGTCAGTAAGGCTGGCTCCTGGGCCACTTTGGCCACATAGTAGGCCAGCGGCGAACCTTGAAGCCAGTCCCCATTTTCGATGACAACGACAGGGTCTGTCGTCGATGATTTTACCTGGTCAATCACAGTTTTGGCTTTGGCTAACGAGAATGGTAGATCTGCCTGCCGTTGAACATAGTTTGTCGGTGCGACAAAGCCATGCGTATCACTAGTTGAGAGTATGGTTAATTGCATCATTAATCCTTCTTTTTCTTAGCAGTTGGCGCGGGGGCAACCTGCGTCACCATCGATTCGACAAACAACTTCTCCAACACAGCATTAATCGCCAGGGTAACCATCGCACTTTGAATATTGAGCAAGTCCGTCTTGTTCACCGCATTGATTGTGACTTCCTTAGAAAAGTCTGTATTCGCTTGTTGGACGCCACTAATAAACGCCATAATAAAAGCGTCAAACGCTTGATTGGCCGGGCGATTCTGCAACTGATAATCGATGCCGGAAGCGATTGTATCTAAGGCGAAAACGGGTTTCAAGAGCGCAATCACGAGAACATTAGCGATTTGCGCCCGTTCGTATTTCTTCTTGAGCGGTGGCTTAACCACGCCCTTTTTGACGTAGTTATTGACCATCGTCGCCGTTAAATCCCCCACCCCAAACGGATGGAGAATTTCATTCACATACTGCACCACTTGATCCATATACAAATCAAACTGAGGTAAATCTGTCCAGCGTGGCAGTTTTGCCTGCCGAATTTGATCCAAATAAGTTGTTAACGGGTCTGTCGTTGCCATAAGTTGGCCTCCTTGGTGTTCCTGGATTCATTATACCATGTTACCTAGAGTGCGAAACTAAATGACTGCACAAAAAAATACCAACACAGGGTTGGTATTTTTAATTAAGCATTCGCGTCGTTCTTAGAAACCACTTGTGCACCCTTGTAAAAACCCTTAGGTGAAACGTGATGAGAAACGCGGTATTCGCCGGTTGTTGCATCAAATTGTAAGTTTGGCACACTTAACTTGATGTGACCACGACGCATACGCTTCTTGGTTTTTGAAGTTCTACGTGCTGGAACTGCCATGAGCGTTAAACTCCTTTTTCAATAGATTTCTTTACTACTATACCGAATTCTTCCAGAATTGCAAGGCAAAAATGGGATTTGGTATCTGACGGACACCTCCGCCATAGCAACATCTATCTTACAAGAAATTAGCCGTCAAGGCAAGACCTTAACACACATTTGTTATTCTGCCGGGACTGCTTGCTTGCCAGTGAACGTCAGCGTGCTGCCTTCGACGCCAACAGTGACTGTACTTTGAGGAAGAATCTCGCCACCAATCAATTTCTTGGCTAATGGGGTTTCAACGGCGCTGGTAATCAACCGTTGCAGCGGCCGAGCCCCATAAGCGGGATCGTAGCCCTGATCAGCCAGCCACTCTTCGGCAGCAGGCGAAACACTCAAGGTAATATCTTGTTGTGCCAAGCGGTTACTCAATTGCTCCAGATCTTTCACCACAATCTTCTCAACGTCGGCCAGGGTCAATGGATTGAACATGACAATATCATCAATCCGATTCAAGAATTCTGGCTTGAATTTGGTGCGAATCAATTGATCAACCTGGTGCTTGGCAGTATCAGTTACCTTGCCATCATCGGACATCCCGTCAAGCAAGGCTTCTGACCCGAGGTTTGAGGTCATAATGATGATCGTATTTTTGAAATCAACTGTCCGGCCTTGCGAGTCTGTCAGCCGGCCATCATCGAGCACTTGCAGCAAAATATTGAAGACATCAGGATGGGCTTTTTCGATTTCGTCGAGCAAAACAATTGTGTAGGGATTCCGCCGGACGGCTTCGGTCAACTGGCCACCTTCTTCGTAGCCAACATAACCTGGCGCAGCGCCGACTAAACGAGACACGCTATACTTTTCCATGTATTCAGACATATCGATTCGCACCATATGCTTCTCTGAATCAAACAGGGCATCCGCTAGTGTTTTGGCCAGTTCGGTCTTCCCGACCCCTGTTGGACCCAAGAATAAGAAGCTACCTAATGGCCGACTCGGGTCTTGCAACCCAGCTCGCGAGCGCAAAACGGCATCGCTGACGGTTTGGACTGCTTCATCTTGGCCAATCACCCGTTCTTCAAGGTGATCCGTCAGGTGCAAGAGTTTCTGTCGGTCGCCTTCAACCAATTTGGCCACCGGAATCCCGGTTTGGCGGCTGATGACGCCGGCAATTTCGTTTTCAGTGACGGATTCTTGCACGAGCCATTCGTCAGGCCGATCAGTGGCTTCCATCGCGGCCAATTCCTTTTCCAAATCAGGAATGGTCCCGTGTTGCAAACGGGCAGCGGTCTCAAGATCATAGCGTGATTGCGCATCCTCCAAATCATGCTTAGCCTGATCGATTTCAGACTTTTTGGCATTAATTGCCGCAATATCTGTCTTTTCAGCGGACCACTGGGTCTTTAATTGATTGGTGGATTCTCGCAAGTTAGCCAGTTCTTCTTGCAACTGGGCCAAGCGTTTCTGACTGGCTGGATCGCTTTCTTTCTTTAAGGCCGCTTCTTCAATTTCCAACTGCATTTGTCGCCGTTCAGCCACATCCAATTCAGTTGGCCGCGAATTCATTTCCACGTTGATATTGGCACTGGCTTCGTCGACCAAATCAATGGCTTTATCCGGCAGAAAACGATCGGTGATATACCGATTGGACAAGGTTGCCGCAGCCACAAGCGCTGAGTCATGAATGCGCACGCCATGGAAAATTTCAAAGCGTTCCTTCAAGCCCCGCAAAATACTAATCGTATCTTCAACAGTTGGTTCTTGAACCAAGACCCGTTGGAAGCGACGTTCAAGGGCCTTGTCCTTTTCGATGTTTTCACGATATTCATCAAGGGTGGTCGCGCCGATCAGATGCAATTCGCCCCGAGCTAACATCGGCTTGAGTAAATTACCTGCATCCATCGAGCCTTCAGTCTTACCAGCGCCAACAATCGTGTGAATTTCATCAATGAAGAGGATGATTTGACCTTCACTCTTTTTGACTTCTTGGAGAACAGACTTCAAGCGTTCCTCAAATTCACCACGGTATTTTGCCCCGGCAATTAAACCACCCATATCAAGTGAAATGATGGTCTTATTTTTCAGGTTGTCAGGCACGTCTTGACGGACAATCCGTTGGGCTAAGCCTTCCACAATCGCGGTTTTCCCAACCCCAGGTTCCCCAATCAAGACTGGATTGTTCTTGGTTTTCCGAGACAAAATGCGAATGACGTTCCGAATTTCATCATCCCGGCCAATGATTGGATCCATCTTGCCTGAGCGCGCTTCAGCAACCAAATCAGTCCCGTACTTCTCAAGGCTTTGATAGGTCTCTTCAGCGTTTTTACTGGTCACTTTCTGGCCACCGCGAATCTTATCAATGGTCGCTTGTAAGTCCTTTTGATGCACACCCTGGCGATCCAATTCCTGGGTCAAAGGATTATATTTCTGCTGATACAAGGCCAATAATAAGGCCTCAGTGGAAATGAATTCATCCCCGAATTGACCTTTCACCTTGTCAGCGTCATTGAGCAATTGGAACAAATTCTGGCTCATGGTCTGGCCGTAATTTGAGACCCCTTCAACGACAGACTCTTGATCCAAAGCTTGATCAATCACGGCGTTAAATGCATCAAGGTCGACCCCCGCTTCTTTGTATACCTGGGAGGCCAAAAGGTTTGGTTGGACTAATGTTTTAAATAAATCTGGAATATCAATGTCTTGATGCCGGCGAGTCTGGGCCACTTGTTGTGCGGCGCCCAACGCGTCAGTCACTGCTTGAGTAAAATTATCAGGATTCATTTGAATACCCCCTTCTCAATGCCTATATTCTACCAAGTTTACATTGGTCAGTAAAGGTCAAAGACTCTTTTTCTGAAAAATCAGTCCCAGGTCTGACCAGTGTCATGGCAATAAAAAAGGCCGCGGCACCCAGCGGGAGTCACAGCCTTATCATTACGACTTCTTTGCTTGCGCCAACTGCGCTTGCAAGTCTTTGACCTGTTGCTCATAAGGTTTGATTGCTTGCTTAATTGCATTGTCGACATCTGGTTTATTGGCCGCAAGATCATCGCGTTCAGCTTGCAATTGTTTGATTTGCTTCTTCATTTGACTAGCAGTGCTGGTAGAAACTAAGAAAGTAATCAAGGCACCCAGAATGACCGACCCAACAATCACAAGAATCAATGGCCAACTAGCTTTGGCGCCAAAGAAATTAACCTCGACTGCTTGACCATTCAAGATGGCAAATACGACTAAAACAAGGCTCAGCACCAACCCAATAATTAAACGTTGTTGATTTTTCATAACTCCCCCTACTTCCGATTAAAAAGTGTTCCCGCTAAAAAATCGCCAACGTGAGGGGCGATTGTATATAGAGTTGCCCCTACTGCCATCAGCCAGGGGGTATTAATCTCCCGAACTGGTTGATTCATGCTCCGGACAATCCGCCACGCAAGTTTAGTAGGATCAAGCACAATAAAATTAACTGATTTCAGATAATCAGTCGCCTCTGCTGATTCAAAGAAGGCCGTCCGAATTGGACCGGGATTCACTGTTGTTACCCGGACGCCGTAGGGCTTCAACTCAAGCCGTAAGCCATTGCTATATCCGACGACTGCAAACTTAGTGGCCGAATAAATAGCTGATTTCGGTGTGGCCATTTTGCCAGCCATTGATGCAATATTGATGATATGTCCGCGGCCGCGATCGGCCATCCGGCGGCCAATGAGCTGTGTCATATACATCAAGCCCAAAACATTGACCCGGAACATGGCTTCAACCGTCGCCATTGGGGTATCGATGGCATCTTCAAAATGACCAAATCCAGCGGCATTGACCAAAACGTCAATTTCGCCAACTTCGCGATAAATCCGCTGCACCACGGCTTCAACAGCAACGGGATCGGCCACATCTAACACATAAGCATACGCCGGTTGTCCAGAAATGGCAGTGGCTTGCGCCTGGGCTTGCAGTAATTCAGGCTTACGCCGCGCTAGAAAGACAACCGTCGCCCCTGACTGGGCGGCAGCGAGCCCAATCGCCCGGCCAAGGCCGGATGATCCACCGGTAATCGCAATGATTTGTCCTTGAATTCCTGACATTTACGCTCCTCCTTTGATGAATGGCACATCTATCTCTTCTAAATCGTTGACGACCCACGTGTGCGGAAAAATTTGCTTGGCGGTAGTCTGTAAGGTTTTGACTCCTGGACCAATGTAACGTGCAGAAATATGGTTCAACAACAACCGTTTGACGTGGGCTTTCTTCGCCAATTTGGCTGCTTGAATATTTGTACTGTGATAATACTGTTTAGCCAATTGGGTTTCTTCTGGGCCAAAGGTACTTTCATGGACCAGCACATCCGCGTTCTCAGCCAAAGCCAAAGCGTTTGGCGTTTGGCGCGTGTCTCCCAAAATAGCAACGGTCCGGCCGGGTTGATCCGGGCCAATAAAATCGTGACCATCAAACGTGCGGCCATCAGGTAAGGTGACCGTTTCGCCAGCTTTGAGTTTCGCATAAACGGGGCCTGAAGGTATCTGGGCTTCTTTGATCCGGTCCATCAATAATTCACCTGGATGGGCTTTTTCTTCAATCCGGTAGCCCAAGCTGGTGATGCGATGGTCTAGCGGGGCAAAGCTGACCTTGAACGTCGCGTCATCAAAAATCACACCAGGAGTCTTTAAAACGACATATTTAATTGGATAGGTTAAATGCGTCTGTGATGCTTTCAAACTAGCAGTGACAAAGGCCTCAATGCCATCAGGGCCATAAATGGTCAGTGGTTCACTACCGCCCTGATTCGCCCGACTCGCCAAGAAGCCTGGCAAACCAAAAAGATGATCGCCATGCAGATGGGTTAAGAAAATCTTGGTCACTTTCCGGGGCCGAATTGTCGTTTTTAAGATTTGATGCTGTGTGCCTTCCCCGATATCAAACAACCAAATTTCGTTGCGTTCATCGAGGAGTTTGAGCGCCAGGCTGCTGACATTACGTTGCCGTGACGGCGAACCAGCGCCAGTGCCTAAGAATAAAATTTCCATAATGTACTTCCTATCTCGTTGATTCTACTTGCCTAAGTTTACCACACCAACCATTGCCGCCCCAGACAAAAAAATAAGCCCAGTGCAAACTCGCAGGTTGCACTGGGCTTATTTGATTACTTAGCGTCGACTTTACTGAGAATGGCCTTAGCCACAAACGTGCCGTAGTAAGGATTCCCAGTTGGGTTTGGGTGAACCATATCGTCGTAGAACCAATCGTTATGACTATTAGAATAACCGTACCAGTCAATGACGGTCAGATTTGGATATTTTGAAACCGATGCTTTGAGCAATGCGTTCACGTCATTTTGCCAAGAGCGTGTTGGGACGCGGACATTAATCCAAAAGACGTTCCGGGAAGGGCCAATGATTTTCATCATTTCATCCAGCTGATCTGGAGTGAACGGGCCGTTCGTCCCCAAACCAATCAAGACGTTGTCAGCCAAAGCCCCAGTCTTTGCATAGTTTTGGACAATGCTAATGCTTTGAATCATCTGTCGAGAGACGGTGGCATCAATATAGGCTTTGGGGAACAAGGCCTGAAGAATGGGTTCGCCATCCTTCATCACTGAATCACCAACAGCCGTCATCCCGATGGTTTGCATTTGTTGCAACTGCACTTGAGTCAAGCCGTACTTTTCATACTCCTGGTTGACCGGATGTTTACGAGCCAATGATTCAGCTTCTGACTGTTTCGAAACTGAAATCGACTTGCTGGCCTTAGCGTCTGCTTTGGCTTTCTTCTCAGCGGCGATACTCGACTTAGCCGCGGCTAAGTCTTTCTCTTGCTTTGCCTTATCGGCCTTAGTTTCCTTCAATTGCTTCGCCAGGGCTGATGAATCAGCGGCATCCGTTTTCACACTCGGGGCCTGAATCAGTCCAACAGTCCCAATCAGAAGAATGACTAAAGCCCCGTAGCTGACCCAGCGACTGGCGCCAAGTTTGGTCGAAGGCGTTACTAACCCCTTTAAGAAAGCACCGGTCTTCTTGAAGTCGAAGTGCGCCACCGGTTGTTCAATCAAGCGATAAGACAGCTCAGTTAAAGCCAAAATGATCAGGACTTCAATCACAGGATAAAGCACCGGATGATCAGCAATATCTTTGAACTGGTTCTCCCAGAAAATCATCACTGGGAATTGATAGAGATACAACCCATAACTACGGCTGCCGACCCAACTAAAGACAGGGTTACTCAACAATCGATTGAACCAAGCCCCTGGATGAGCCACAACTGCCACCAGAATCATTGTTAGCAAGGAGAACAAGAACATGCCGCCAAGATAGAGGAATGAGCTTTGAGCGCCAACCAAGAAGACCATGGCCAACATCCCAATCAAACTAATCCCGCCAAGGACATTCAAAGTCAGCTTCTGTTGGCCTTTGATGTTGGCACTTAATTTGGCACTGGGCCAAATAAAGGCTAAGGCTGCTCCTAAGAGAATAGCGAAAGCACGCGTATCAGTCCCATAGTATAACCGGCTAGGATCAGCGTTCGCACCCATTTGTAAAGCCAGAATGGCCATTTCAACTGCACTTAAGACCGCCAAAATGAACGTGATATTAAACATTTTGGTTCGATTCTTAACGAACATCAGAAAGCCTAGCACGATAACCGGCCAAATTAAGTAGTATTGACCTTCAATCGAGAGCGTCCACAGGTGAGTAAATGGCGATTCATTATTTGCGAAGCGGGCAAAGTACGATTGGCCATTGAAAATCTGCCACCAGTTGTACACATACGCTAAGTTTGTAATCACCATCATGTGCAGATTATGGAGCAAGTTATGCGAGAATAGCGTGATGTAGGCGCTGGTGGCGAACAAAACAGCAATCAATCCCGGATATAACCGCTTTAACCTGCGCGTGAAGAAACTTTTGAAATTAATGCGTCCGGAGCGATCGAACTCCTGCAACAGCCCGTCGGTGATCAGATAACCTGAAACCACCATGAAAATAGGCACCCCAAGATAACCACCCTTAAAAAGTTCAGGGCGTAAATGATATAAAATAACGCCGATGACCCCGATTGTCCGTAGACCATCAAAGCCAGTGATATATCGACGTTTTGCACGTTGCTGTTTTTCCATCTGCCTGAATCGCTCCTAAGAAATATTTAACTTTTACCATCATACACTGAGAATGCCAGAAAATGAAAGTTATTCAACGAATTCAAAGGTGAAATCATCGATGGCCACGAGGTCGCCGCTTTCGGCGCCGGCCTCGCGCAACGCATCATCAACCCCAAGGCTGCGTAATTGACGCGCAAATCGAATGGCCCCATCATCGTGATCCAGATTAGCCATCTTAAACAGGCGTTCAACCTTGGCCCCGCTGAGGACAAAGACACCATCGGCATCTCGTTCAACAATCAAGTCGCGGTTATCCTTAACGTGATCCTGATAATCTGACCCGAAGTCATGTGATTTAGGCGCAAAGACAGGGGCTGACTTCAGCACTTCAGCCGTCTTTTGCATTAAGGCTTGGACCCCGTCGTGGGTGATACTAGAAATCGCAAAAATATCACTTTCTGCAACGCCTTGTTCAATCAAACCCGCCTTAAAAGCATCAAAACGTTCTTGAGACCCTGGTAAGTCTAATTTAGTGGCAACCACTAATTGTGGCCGATCCAGAATTGTCGAATCATATTCGGCTAGTTCTGCGCGAATTTGAGCATAATCTTCCAAGGGTTCGCGCCCTGAATCAGGATCCATCTCAACTAAGTGCAAGATAACACGAGTCCGTTCAACGTGACGCAAGAACTGAATACCAAGTCCCACACCAGTCGAGGCACCTTCAATCAGTCCAGGCAGGTCTGCCATGACAAAATCAGTCCCGTTGTCCAACTGCACCATGCCTAAATTAGGCACTAAGGTTGTGAATTGATAAGCAGCAATTTTAGGCTTGGCACTTGTCACAACTGACAAAAGTGTCGACTTCCCCACTGAAGGAAAACCAACAAGTCCGACATCAGCTAAGACTTTCAATTCCAAGGTCACAAACCGTTGCTGACCGGGTTCCCCATTTTCAGCAATTTCTGGAGCCGTGTTACTTGGAGAAACAAAATGAATATTTCCCCGGCCACCGCGGCCTCCACGAGCAACCACGAGTTCTTCACCAGGCTCTGTTAAATCACCAATTAATTCATGGGTATCGGCATCATAGACGGTTGTCCCTGCGGGCACGGCCACGCGAGTATCCTCGGCTTTGCGGCCGTACATCGACTTACCTTGACCATTACCACCAGCCTGGGCTTTAAAGTGCCGTTGATAGCGGAAATCCATTAAAGTCCGCAAACCTTCATCCACATAGAATACAATACTCCCACCATGGCCACCGTCACCGCCGGCTGGGCCACCAAATGGGACGAACTTTTCACGACGGAATGCAACCATTCCGTCGCCGCCTTTTCCGGCTTTTACTTCGACTGTCACTTGATCGACAAACATGAAATTCCCTCCTTTGGGACAAAAACATAATCAACTCATCATACGCAATGACAACCCAAATAGCAAGCCATGCCCCGCTTTGACCCAGCAAAAAAGCCAATGCCGACACCGGTCACTGGCTCTGTTGATTATTGAGCTTCGCTGAGTTTGAAATTACTCCAAGGCCGCAAATAATTTAATAGGAACAAGTCGCTTTCAGCCAGATGGCCCACAACATTCACTCGCCCATCATTTGGCATGGGCTGTAAGGCAATTTGGGTTTCACCTTTGTACTGGCCATAGCCATCATTATCAATCAACACATCGCCGCGACGAATCAATTCCGTATCATGGGCGGGAAATGGCTCGCCAGCATATTTGACCCGGGTCTGCGTTGACCGCAACAAATATTCCGACCGATCCCCCCGGTAACTGTGGAGGTTATCAAAGATCACCGTCCGCTCCAAATCTGTCATCCCAGAATTTGGGACCACTTGTAGACTTGGAAATTCCGCGTTGAATGCCTCTGCCATGGCTTTGAGCTCAGCCTCACTGGCATAGGCATTTCCAATAATGAGATCGTCAATTGTGTCCATCATGACGTAGTGCGTCACCTGAGTGGCAATCGGCAGATCACGATGGCTTTCAAGACTGGAGAGGCCATCTTGAGTCGGCCAGGGGCCAAAAGTGGCCGCGTGCGAATTAACAAACGCAGCCGTATTGAGATTGTACTGCGTATACAAGCGAGTGGCGTAATCAAAGAAATCTTGACCCAGGCCAGAATAACGATGGGGATAAAAATTATGCGACCCCAGCAAGTTCTCACGCTTAGGCGAAAACGCCATAATGTTATCAATATAATGGGTGCCTTGAGACATGTTCACTTCAATCTTGAGATCAAACGGATTGCGGGTCATTTTGGCTTCCTCAGCCCCAGTAAAGCCAAGATCTAAACGAATCCCGTAAGCCCCCAATTCATGGAAGAAAGCCAAATTGTCATATGAGACACCCAGTTGGGCAAATAATGCTGGGTTCATATCGACCATGACTTCCATATCTAAGGCATTAGCGTGATCAATCACCGCTTTGAAATTTGCTAACACCGTCTCTTGATCGCCTTTGATTTCAAGCATCGACGTAAACACTCGCTTGAACCCATAGTGAGCTGCCAAATCAAGATAAGCCGCATCCTGCTCAAAAGTTGACCGTTCTGGATAAACTGAGACACCTAATTTCCCCATACTGTTAGAACCTCCCTTATGTGTTGTCTCCAGCGTACCATAGCCAACCGCCCAAAATAAAGGGATTACAAGATGGCTATGTCAGGATTATCAAGCATTTGAACAAACCGCTTTCATTAAAATTTAATTGGTCTATACTGAGGTCAAAATTAGTTTGAATGTTTTTGACCGTTTTGTATTGATTCTGAACGTTAATGGGTTATAATCCTAAAAGGAGGTGTGAGAAAGTGCTTACAGAAGAACGGCAACAACTTATTCTGGCTGCAGTCAAAGATCAAGAAATCGTTAAGACCAGAGATTTAATGCATCAGCTCCAAGCTTCTGAGTCTACTATTCGCCGAGATCTTGATGATCTGGAACAAGCTGGCCGCTTGCAACGCATTCATGGCGGCGCGCGTGCTTTGAATAGTCTGACGGAAGAACGAAATGTGTCTGAGAAGGCTAATCAGAACTTGGCAGCCAAGCGACAACTCGCTAGAGCAGCGGTTGCGCGCATCCCCGCAGACAGTTTGATTTTTCTAGATGCTGGCACGACGACGGCACAAATGATTCCTCTTTTGGCCAACCGGTCAATAACGGTCGTCACCACTGGGGTGGATAACGCCTCATTACTGGCGGATTACCAAGTGAAGACCTACGTCGTTGGTGGATTACTTAAATCGGCGACCAAAGCGCTGGTCGGCGCTGCGACTGCTGAAAGCCTGCGCCAATATCGGTTTGACTTTGCCTTTATCGGGACTAATGGCATTCACCCAGATTTCGGGTTGACCACGCCTGACCCGGAGGAAGCTGCCATTAAACATGTGGCGATTGCCCAGGCCAAAACCAGTCTCGTCCTCGCAGACGCGTCCAAGTTTGATCAAATTAGCGCCACGAAGTTTGCCGATATGACTGCTTTGACAATTCTCACACCAGAGCTTGGTGCCTTGGGCACTGAGTACGCACGTTTTACCAATATTGAGGAGGCACCGCAATGATTTATTCTGTGACACTCAATCCTTCAATTGATTATGTGGTTGGATTGAATAACCTTACCCTTGGGCGGGTCAACCGCCTCGACAACAGCGTCTTGCTGCCGGGGGGCAAGGGCATCAACGTTTCGCGCATCTTAAAAGCCCTCGACTTGCCAACTACTGCCTTAGGTTTCATTGGCGGATTCACTGGCCAGTTCATCACTGACCAATTAGCGAAGTTAGACCTCCCCTGCGCCTTCACGGAAATTCACGACAATACGCGCATTAATGTGAAGCTAAAAGCTGAAGACGAAACTGAACTCAATGCACCCGGTCCGCAAATCAGCGCCGAGGAAATCGCAGCCTTTAAAGGCCAGCTAGATCAGTTGCAGTCCGGTGACGTCGTCGTCATGGCTGGGAGTCTCCCAAACGGTTTACCCGAAAGTTTCTATCGTGACTTAATCCCATTGATTCATGAACATGGTGCTGATTTCGTCATTGATACCACGGGCCAAGCCTTGCTGGATACGCTACCTGACCACCCTCTCGTGGTGAAACCAAATCATCATGAACTAGCTGAACTGTTTGGTGATCCTGAATACACCAGCCTTGATGAAATCGTCACAGCTGGCCGCAAATTGCTCGATCTCGGTGCCCAACATGTGCTGGTCTCTATGGCCGGCGCAGGTGCCTTAATGATTACCGCTGACAAGGCTTGGCACGGCACCGTGCCAGCTGGCAAAGTTCAGAACTCAGTTGGGGCCGGCGACAGTATGCTCGCTGGTTTCACCGGAACATTTGCCACCACTCACGATCCATTAGCGAGTTTCCAAGTCGCCATCGCTTGTGGCAGTGCCACGGCATTCTCAACCGACCTGGCCTCGGCCGCAAAAATTGCTGAAGTAAAATCAACCATTACGATTACGGAATTATAGGAGGACAGTCCCCATGGATATTCGTGAATTATTACTTAAAGATGTCATGATCATGGACTTGAAGGCGACAACTAAAGAAGCCGCCATCGATGAAATGACACAAAAGTATTTTGACGCTGGTATTATCAACGATTTAGATCTGTACCGAGACGATATTAAAAAACGTGAAGCGCTGTCGACCACTGGGATTGGCGACGGCATTGCCATGCCCCATGCCAAAGATAAGGCTGTCCAACGCGCGACAGTGCTCTTCGCTAAGAGCGCTAATGGCGTTGATTATGACGCCCTTGACGGCCAACCCGTCTTTCTGTTCTTTATGATTGCAGCCCCAGAAGGCGCCAATGATACGCATTTGCAAGCGCTGGCTGCCTTATCTTCACTGCTCATTAATCCAGACCTCGTAACCGCCCTCAAGCAGGCCCAAACCCCTGATGATGTTCAACAATTGTTTGCCTCCGCTGAAGCCGAAAAAGAAGCCAAGGACAAGGCAGATGAAGAAGCCGAACAACAAAAGGCCAAAGAACAGGCTGCATTTAAGCAAGAAAAACGTGAAGAACGCCCCTTCATCGTGGCTGTTACGGCCTGCCCAACAGGGATTGCCCACACTTATATGGCTGAAGCTGCTTTGAAAGAAATGGCTGACAAGATGGGTGTGGACATCAAAGTCGAAACCAATGGCTCCGAAGGAATTAAGCACAAACTCACTGACGATGATATTCAACGCGCTGCCGGCGTCATTGTCGCAGCGGACAAGAAAGTCGAAATGGACCGGTTCGATGGTAAGAAACTCCTCAACCGGCCAGTGATTGATGGTATTAAGAAGCCACAAGAACTGATTGATGAAACTCTTGAAGGTAAAGGGGCCGTCTATCATGCAAGTGGTGCTTCTGACAGCAGTGATAATGGCGCAGCTGAATCTAAAGGTGTTTGGAGCAAAATCTATCAAGATTTGATGAATGGTGTGTCCAACATGTTACCATTCGTTGTCGGTGGTGGGATTATTATGGCCATCTCCTTCATCTTTGAACAGTTTGTTGGCGCTAAGTCCCCTGTCTTCTTATTCACAAACAACTTGGGGAATTATGCCTTTAGCTTCTTGGTTCCTGTGTTGGCAGCTTATATCGCCGTTTCAATCGGTGACCGACCTGCCCTCATGCCTGGGTTCGTTGGTGGTTGGATGGCAACCATCGCCGCCGCGTCCTTTGTGAAAGCTAGCAATCCAGCCGGATTCATCGGTGGGCTCGCTGCTGGTTTCATCGCTGGTTGGATGATTGTCGGCTTCAAGAAGATGCTCGCCGGCATGCCACACTCTCTCGATGGCCTGAAAACTATTCTAGTTTATCCAGTCCTGGGACTAGCCGGGATCGGTCTCATCATGTACTTTGTGGTCAATCCAATCTTTGCTGCTGTCAACGGCGCGTTAATCAACTTCCTGGAAAACATGGGCACAGGTAATGCCGTGCTGGTTGGTGCCATCCTCGCTGGGATGATGAGTATCGATATGGGTGGTCCCTTTAACAAGGCCGCTTACACCTTTGCAATTGGGGTCTTCTCTGCTTCTGGTCAAACTGACGGTCGTTGGATGGCTGCTGTCATGATTGGTGGGATGATTCCACCATTGGCAATCGCCTTTGCTTCCACATTCTTCCCACAAAAGTTCACCCCACAAGAACGACAATCTGGTCTTTCCAACTGGGTATTAGGCTTAACCTTCATTACTGAAGGGGCCATCCCATTTGCTGCCACTGATCCCCTGCACATCATTGGTTCTTCTGTGATTGGATCCGTTATCGGTGGTGCCTTATCACAGCTTTGGCACGTTAATGTCCCTGCCCCTCATGGTGGGATTGTCGCCTTGGCTTTAACCAATCAAAAATTAGGTTTCTTAATTGCTCTAGTTGTTGGGACTTTAGTCGCCGGTCTGATTCTTGGCTTCTGGCGGCCTAAGCAACCAGCTAACGATTAGAAATTAATAAAAGAGGTTGAGACTTTCGTCTCAACCTCTTTTATTGTCCAAAGCATGATAACCATCAGAAGCCAAACCAGGTCGTGATTTACAGCGATAACTTAATCATTTGGGCAGTGGTTTTGGAAATCCCCACTGCCTGTAAATCTTCGACGCTAGCTTCTTTAATGTGATTGATAGTTTTAAACTCACGCATTAACTTTGTCCGGGTCTTTGGGCCCACGCCTTTGATAGCTTCAAGCTTACTTGATAATGAATTCTTACCCCGCAATTGCCGGTGGAAGGTAATTGCAAAACGATGAACTTCTTCTTGAATCCGTTCCAAAAGATAGAAGCCCTGGCTTTTGGGATCAAGATTAATCATCTGATCACTTTGACCATACAATAAAGCGGCCGTTTTATGCTTATTGTTCTTCACCATCCCTGCCACAGGAATATCCAGATTCAATTCATTTTCAAGGACATCTTTGGCGGCATTCATTTCAATCGCGCCGCCATCCATCAGAATCAGGTCAGGCAAGGGCGCATGCTCTTTCAGTAAGCGACTGTACCGTCGAAAAATGACTTCACGGGTGTTGGCATCTTCATTAGCACTGTGATTATCCTCATCAGCGGCCAACTTGTACTTGCGATAGTTGCTCTTCTCCGCTTGACCATCAACAAACTGCACCATGGCTGAGACCGGATCGCTCCCCTGAATATGACTATGGTCAAAAGCCTCAATCACATGGCCATTTTCAGGCAAATTCAACGCCCGCATAATCTCTTGTTGGGCGCCAACCGTAGAGCGATTATCTAATTCCAGTAACCGGAACTTCTCTTCGAGTTTAATCCGACTGTTCTTAGCCGCCAACTCTAAGAGCGCCCGTTTCTCGCCGCGTTGAGGGGTGCGGACGGGCACGTCCAAAACTTGCGCAAGGACATCGTTGTCCAAGCCTTTAGGCACCAAGACTTCCCGCGGTTTAACGTTATTCTTCCGATCATAAAATTGCAGAATAAAGGATTCAAACTCTTCTTCAGCTGAATTAACCACTGGGAACAATCGGGTTTCACGCTTCATTAACCGCGCTTGGCGAATGAAGAAGACCTGGATGGAAATCCAGCCTTTGTCCATATAGAAATTGAACAAATCCCGCGTGGTGCTGTCGGTAGAAATAATTTTCTGCTTTTCAACCGTAGCTTCAATATAGTGTAATTGATCGCGAATTTCACCAGCGCGTTCAAATTGCAATTCTTCAGAGGCCTTCTGCATCTTGGCCGTCAGTTGTTGCTTCACCTTGCCGACGTTACCGTTTAAGAAGCGCTTAATTCGTTCGATTTGCTCGGCGTATTCCTGTTCTGGAACCTCACGAAAACACGCGCCCAGGCACTGACCCATGTGGTAATACAAGCATGGCCGGCCTTGATAGCCATTGCAGCGACGCAAAGGATAGACGCGTTGAATAAACTGCATGGTTTCTTGAGCGGCATACACATTCGGATAAGGGCCAAAATAATAGGCGTCATCCTTCTTGATATCGCCAGTAATCATAATCTTGGGATCCCGTTCATTGGTAATCTTGATGTACGGATAACCGGTCCCCTTTTTTAGCTTAATATTGTAATACGGTTGATACTTCTGAATCAGGGTAATTTCAAGCAGAAAGGCTTCTTTGTCAGTTGAGGTGACAATGAAGTCAAAGTCCGCAATTTCAGACACCAACCGGGCAGTCTTACCATCGTGGCTACTCTTGAAATAAGAGCGCACCCGATTCTTCAAGTTCTTGGCCTTCCCCACATAGATGATTTTGCCGGTAATATCTTTCATCTGATAACAGCCAGGCTCATCAGGAAGGAGTGCCAATTTATGTTCAATATGTTCTGAGGCCATCTAATCCCTCCTAAAACATTTGTTCGCTTTTTATATTGTAAGCATTCGAACGCCTTTCGGCAAGTCAGCGCCGTCCAAACAAAAACTGCCTACCCTCGGACAGACGGTAAGCAGTTTTTGTTGGATTATTGACTGAGAATCTTGGACAAGAAATCCTTCGTCCGCGCTTCTTGTGGGTTGGTGAATATCTGTTCTGGGGTGCCCTTTTCGGCGATTTGGCCACCATCCATGAACCAGACTTGGTCAGCGACTTCCCGAGCAAAGCCCATTTCATGCGTGACCACGACCATGGTCATCCCTGACTTCGCCAGGTCTTGCATCACTTTCAAGACTTCCCCGACCATCTCTGGATCAAGGGCGCTCGTAGGCTCATCAAACAGCATCACATCCGGAGACATTGCCAAGGCCCGAGCGATGGCTACCCGCTGTTGCTGGCCCCCAGAGAGGCTGGCTGGATAGACATCCGCCTTATCGGCTAAACCAACACGATCCAGTAAGCCTTTAGCTGTTTCTTTGGCCTGAGCTTCAGTTTCGCCTTTAACTTTCATTGGCGCTAACATCAGGTTTTCTAAGACGGTCATATTAGGAAAAAGATTGAAGTTTTGGAAAACCATACCCATTTTTTCGCGAATCTTATCGAGTTGTTTCTCGGACAAACCGACCAAGTCCGTGTTCTCAAAAAGAATCTGGCCGCTTGTCACGGAATTTAAGCGGTTCAGGCTGCGCAAAAAGGTACTCTTCCCACCACCAGAGGCGCCAATCACGACAATGACATCGCCTTGATTGATGGTTTCTGTGATATCATTCAGCACAACATTGTCGCCGAACTTTTTGACGAGATGGTTAATTTGCATTAGTGGGCTAGTTGTCATGCTGCATCTTCCTTTCATAATGATTCAGAAGTTTCGAGAGACTAAAGGTCATGATGAAGTACAAGAACATGGCCACAACAATTGGCTGCACACCCTTATACGTGGCTGTCTGCACCACCTTGAGTTGATAAATCAAATCGGTGACCCCAATGATGGAGACAATGGAACTTTCCTTAATCAAGGAGATAAATTCATTCCCCAATGCTGGCCAGATATTCTTCAAGGCCTGTGGAAAAATCACACTCTGCATCGTTTGGCGCTGAGACAAGCCCAGTGAACGGGCCGCTTCAGTCTGGCCAACAGGAATACTATCAATCCCGCCCCGAATGATTTCAGCGACATAAGCAGCTGAATTCAAAGAGACCGCGATCACCCCAGCGACTAACGCTGGAATGTCAACCAACAAGCCGATTCCGAAGTAAACGAACATGATTTGAATCATCAATGGTGTGCCCCGGACAAATTCAATATAGGACACCGCAATCAAATGAACGACTTTGTTCTTCGCCAAGCGCATCAATGCAAAGAGTGTCCCAATCGGAATCCCAATCAAAATGGCTAACAGCGTAATCAATAAGGTATAGCCAACCCCTTTGGCGAAGTATGACCAGTAATGCAGCATGCTGGTGTTCTGAACGTTGCCAGCCATATCCTTGCCGGCAGTCTTCAAGTAGGTTGGAAAAAGATTCTTTTGTTTGATCTCAGCAATGGTTTCGTTGGCCACCTTGACTAAGCTAGTAGCTCCCTTAGGAAAGCCAATGGCACTCCCTAAATCATCCCCGGCTAAATTGAACTTGCCATCAATAGCAGCCAAGCTGGAATCGTTCTGAACATAAGCAGACGCCACTGGGTCTTCAGCGACAATCCCATCAACCTTATGGGATTTCAACGCGAGAATTAAGTCCGGCACCTTGGCGAGGCCCAATTGAGTTGACGTTGGAATCTGTGACTTGGCAATATCCGCCTGCAAACTCCCAGTCTGCACACCAAGCTTTTTGCCGGCAAAGGAACTCTTATCCTTATACAGATCTTTCTCGTTCTTGTTTACAATGATGTATTGTTTCGCTTTGTAATACACATTAGAGAAGGCGACAGATTTAGCCCGGGAGGCAGTGGGCGTCATTGCTGACAACACCATATCGACCTTGCCGGTTTGGAGGGCAACGAGTAAGGAGTCGAAATCCATTTGCTTGATTTCAAGCTTGACGCCCATCTTCTTAGCGATGGCCTTACCGACCTCAACATCCATGCCGACAACTTCATTCTTACCATCTTTATTGATGATAAATTCGTACGGCGCATAGTCAGGACTTGTCCCCATCACTAGTACGCCTCGCGATTTGACCTTTGCTAGGCTGTCATCAGCCGCGTGGACCGAATGGCCGAGGCCGATGAGCCCGCTGAAGGCAATCAGCGTGACCAACAGTGCACCAAATGCTTGCACCCATTTCTTCATTGTCATTCCTCCTCAATTGCTTATGTAAGCACTATACATCAAAATTCATACTTATGCAAATTTTATTCATAGTTTATGCAGAAAGTATGCAGCCGCTTGCAGTCGTCTTCGTTTGAATGCTATACTCACTGGGTAAAGGAGGCGTTTGGTATGGCATTAAAGATTAACGTCCAAAATGATTTGAATGAAATGTTCGACAAGTTTGCGAGCGTCCCAGAACCAAAACAAAAACCTGTCACCGACGAAGTCAAAGATCCTAAAAAAGAAGCACAGAAGAAGACAACTGAAGACAAAAAAGACTAAACAAAAAGCGTCGCGAATCAATCGCGGCGCTTTTTGTGTGATCTAATCTTGTGAGTAACGTTTGGCCAACGAATCAATGTTCATCTGACCGACTTCGTCAAATGGAATGTTGGCCCATAAAGCAATCTGAGACAGATACCATAAGGCGTCACCAAGTTCTCGGGTGAGGATTTCCCGATCCAAATCTTGACCCTGGAAGGTGTACTTTTTAACCAAGTCAATCACTTCACCAGATTCACTGGCCAAGCCCAATGACAAGTTCGTTAACACCTGTTCATTGCCCATCAAAGTCCGATTGGCTAATTGTTGGTAATCATTCAGTTCCATCTTCAGTTCCCCCTACTTCTGTGTGGGCGTCAAGCCAAGCCCATACTTCGTCTTTCCCAAAACCGGTCTCAGCACTAAACAGCTGCAAGGTATCAGCCGGATTAAAGTCTAATCCCTGCTTAAGCATTCGTTCTACAGAATTTCTGCGGGTCTTAGCGACCTTATCGACCTTAGTGCCCACTACCAGCACCGGTAATTTATAGTATTTCAAGTATTGATACATACTGATATCATCATCGCTAGGTTCGTGGCGACTATCAACCAGCTGGACCACGCCGCGTAACTGAGCGCGCGTGGTTAAATATTCTTCAATCATCGTTGCGAATTTAGCGCGCGCTGTCTTGCTGACTTTGGCATAGCCATAGCCCGGTACATCCACGAAATAAAGTTGCGATTCAATATTATAAAAGTTAAGCGTCTGGGTCTTGCCGGGTACACTTGAGGTACGCGCCATCGCCTTGCGATTAATCAACCGATTAATCAGAGATGACTTGCCCACGTTACTGCGGCCGACGAACGCAATTTCGGGGCGGGCGTCATCGGGATATTGTGCCTTTTGGACGGCACTAATTGTCAAACTTACATCATTGACCTTCATTAGGTAATCCTCGCTTTCAATCAACTAAGTGTAGCATATTTTCACCCTAAAAAAATAGACCAGCCGCAGCTGATCTATTTTCATTATGCCTATGACGCTTGTTCGCCATCTTCCAAGACCAAGCGTGGTTTTGCCGTACCGTCAACGGCGGCTTTAGTTACCACTGCTTTAACAACGTCTTCTCGACTTGGCAATTCAAACATGGTGTCTTGCATCACTGATTCCAGAATGGACCGCAGTCCCCGGGCGCCGGTATCACGTTCAATGGCCAGATGCGCAATCGCATGTAAGGCCGCTGGGGTGAATTCGAGCTCAGTGTCATCCAGGGCTAAGAGCTTCTGATATTGCTTGACTAAAGCATTCTTTGGTTCGGTCAGAATCCGGACCAGATCATCTTCGGTCAATTTCTCAAGAGCAGCCATGATTGGAATCCGGCCGATGAATTCAGGAATAATCCCAAACTTCATCAAGTCTTCAGGAATAATTTGCTGCATCAGACTCTTATCTTCAGGGGCACGGAGCGAATCCGTCCCAAAGCCAATCGTCTTCTCACCAATGCGATTCTTAACAATTTGTTCAATCCCGTCAAAGGCCCCACCAACGATGAATAAGATGTTGGTCGTATCGATCTGAATGAATTCTTGTTGAGGATGCTTGCGACCGCCTTGAGGTGGGACAGAGGCAATCGTCCCTTCAAGAATTTTCAGTAAAGCTTGTTGAACCCCTTCACCAGAGACATCACGGGTGATAGAGACATTCTCACTCTTCTTGGCAATCTTATCAATTTCATCGATGTAGATGATCCCTTTTTGGGCCCGCTCAACATCGTAATCAGCATTTTGCAATAGCTTCAGCAAAATGTTCTCGACATCTTCACCGACATAACCGGCTTCGGTTAATGTCGTCGCATCCGCAATCGCAAATGGGACATTTAGAATCCGAGCCAATGTCTGCGCTAAGAAGGTTTTCCCTGAACCCGTTGGGCCGATTAGAGAAATATTACTCTTTTGAAGTTCGGTATCATTCTTTTCAGCCACTTCCATTTGGTTAACCCGCTTGTAGTGGTTATAAACAGCCACAGCTAAAGCACGCTTTGCGGCGTCTTGACCGATGACATAGTCGTTCAAAATGTTCAGAATTTCAAGTGGCTTTGGCACTTCCAGGAGATTCTCGAAGGCTTCTTCCTTGAACTCTTCATCGATGATTTCTTTACATAAATCAATACATTCATTACAAATATAGACACCAGGGCCAGCAACGATTTTCTTTACTTGGTTTTGCGACTTACCACAAAACGAACAAGTCACTGGACCAGTAGTTTCAACGTTGTCAAACATACATTCGTCAACCCTTTCTTTATCCAGCCACGCCAATTGTGGCTCTAGTCGCTAATTTACCACAGTTACTACAGGCAAGCAAGTTCACCAACCAACCGCCAGACCAAAGAAAAACAGGGTGGCGGTAAAGCGTTGGCCGCTTCATCACCACCCTGTTACTCCTGTGACAGTCCTTAAGCTTCTTTAGCTGAGTCAGTCACTAACTTAATTGCTTCCTTAACAGCGATATCATGCTTAAGCATGTCGTCAGTCAAGGCTTGACGAACAGCAGCTTCATCCATGTTATATTCGCCAGCTAAGTCTTTCACTTCTTGTTGGACTTGGTCTTCGGTAGGAACAATCTTTTCTGCATCGACGATGGCTTCAAGGACTAAGTTAGTCTTGACGCGCGTGTCAGCATCGGATTCAAATTGTTTGTGCAAGTCATCTTCAGATGTACCAGTCAATTGATAGTACATTTGTGGTGAGATGCCTTGGCGTTGCATATTCCCAAGATATTGGTCCATTTGGTTGTGGACTTCTTGATCAATCATGGCTTCTGGTAAGTCCTTGATTTCAGCGTTGTCAACGGCAGCGCGGATAGCAGCGTCTTGAACAGCGTCTTCAGCGGCGGTGTCCTTTTGCTTTTGCAAGTCTTCCTTTAACTTAGCCTTCAATTCGTCTAAGGTATCAACACCTTCGTCTAAATCTTTAGCAAAGTCGTCATCAAGAGCGGGTAATTCCTTGCGCTTAACTTCATGTAAAGTGGTTTGGAATTCGGCTTCTTTACCAGCTAAATCACTTGCTTGGTAATCTTCAGGGAAAGTAACCTTAACAGTTACTTCGTCGCCTGACTTGTGGCCGACCAATTGGTCTTCAAAACCAGGAATGAATGAGCCTGAACCTAATTCGAGGCTGTAGTTCTTAGCAGAACCGCCATCAAATTCCTTGCCATCAACAGTCCCAACGTAGTCAATGACCACGGTATCGCCGTTTTCAGCAGCTGCGTCATCTTGAACAACTAATTCAGCTTGTTGTTGTTGACGAGTTTCAAGTGCCTTTTCAACGTCTTCATCGGTCACAGTGCGATCTTGCTTAGGCACAGTGAGACCTTTGTATTCGCCAAGCTTCACTTCAGGCTTAACTGTGACTTTAGCCACAACAACCCAAGGTTCATTGCTTTCCATCTTTTGGATATCAATTTGAGGTTGATCAACAGGATCGATTCCTGCTTCCTTGACTGCTGCTTCATAAGCATCAGGTAAGAGAATGTTCAAAGCGTCTTCATACAGCGCACTTTCACCATACATCTTGTTAAAGATGGTCCGGGTTACTTTCCCCTTACGGAAACCAGGAACAGTTAAATTCTTACGCACACGTTCAAACGCTTGGTTTAACCCCTGATTAATTTTATCAAGATCGATTTCGAATGTTAATTCACCATCATTGGTGCCTTGTTTTTCCCATTTTGCAGACATAATAAACCTCCGACTATTGGTCTTGCAATTATCCATTGCATACTTGACCATCATACCTGAAAAGCCAATAATTGTAAACGCGAATTGACGGTTTTCACAAAAAAACACCCAGCCTAGGCTGGGTGTTTTTTGAAAACTGTTAATTAGTCGAGGATTTCAGAAACAACCCCGGCACCAACAGTACGGCCACCTTCACGCACGGTGAACTTGGTACCCTTTTCGATAGCAACTGGTGCAATCAAGTCAACTTCAAAAGTGACGTTATCACCAGGCATAACCATTTCTACGCCATCTGGCAATTCGATAACACCGGTAACATCGGTGGTATGGAAGTAGAATTGAGGACGGTAGTTGGAGAAGAATGGTGTATGACGGCCACCTTCATCCTTTGTTAAGATATAAACTTCGCCCTTAAACTTGTTGTGAGTTTGGATTGAACCTGGCTTTGCCAAAACTTGGCCACGTTCAACTTGATCACGGTTAACACCACGAAGCAATACACCAACGTTATCGCCGGCTTCACCAAGGTCAAGTGTCTTACGGAACATTTCAAGACCCGTAACAGTTGACTTCAATACTTCTGGCTTCAAACCGATGATTTCAACTTCATCACCAACGTGAACTTCACCACGATCGATACGACCGGAAGCAACAGTACCACGACCAGTAATTGTGAAGACATCTTCAACAGGCATTAAGAAAGGCTTGTCGGTGTCACGAACTGGTGTTGGGATGTATTCGTCAACAGTGTCCATTAATTCTTGAACAACCTTTTCTTGTTCTGGGTCGCCTTCAAGAGCCTTGAGAGCTGAACCACGGAGAACAGGAATGTCGTCACCAGGGAAATCGTATTCAGAAAGTAATTCCCGAACTTCCATTTCAACCAAGTCAACTAATTCGTCATCGTCAACTAAGTCTGTCTTGTTTAAGAAGACAACCAAGTAATCAACACCAACCTGGCGAGCCAAGAGGATGTGTTCACGAGTTTGTGGCATAGGACCATCAGTTGCCGCAACAACTAAGATAGCACCGTCCATTTGAGCAGCACCGGTGATCATGTTCTTAACGTAATCCGCGTGCCCTGGGGCATCGATATGCGCATAGTGACGCTTTTCGGTTTCGTATTCAACGTGAGCGGTGTTGATTGTGATACCACGTTCCTTTTCTTCAGGAGCGGCATCGATTGATGCATAGTCTTGCGCCTTAGCGAGACCCTTTTCTGATAAAACCTTTGTGATAGCCGCGGTTAAAGTAGTCTTACCGTGGTCAACGTGCCCAATCGTACCAATGTTTACGTGGGGCTTTGTGCGTTCATAGTGTTCTTTTTCAGCCATGAAAAAACGAACCTCCTGTGTATTTTTCGCAAGAATTCAGAATAATGGGTCAATCCTGAGAATCCTTTACGTTTTAGTGTACTACATTTGAGCGGAAATACCAAAACAAATATTTACCGCTGGAAATGATTTCCGAAGATGATTATAACGAGAAACTAACCGTTTGTAAACAGCAACCGTCAAGAATTTTTCATTGACGCCAAAATCCCGTAATTACGCTTGATTAACCAAGGCTGCAATCTGAGTTTCCAACCAAGCGGCGACTTCAGGTTCTGGACTCGGTTGGTGGGCCACAAAGGCAGCGACGAACCCATCTTGGTCACTGATGCTTTCGCCAACAAACGGATATAAAAATCCCAATTGCAATCGTAACATTTCGAGGGTGGCCTCGCGTTCATCCGGATCGTTGATTTGACGACTGGCCAAATGAACCATCTTTTGAATCGCGGGGTCATTCAAAACCCCAGGCAAATCATCCGGCACCACCGACCGGTTGCCGTTGTAACTCAAAAATGTGACGGCGGCACTGTCGCCTACTGCTGTGAGCGCATCCAACATGCTCACGCGAATGGCCGGGTGTACGTCCCCATCAGCGAGCACAGGTGGAATAGCTTGCAAGGCAACCGACTTTGGCAAACGCCCCAACTGAGACATCAAGGCTTCTTGTTCGTGAAACGCCAATCCGCCCATATGGCTTAACTGTTTACGTAAAGTCTCAATCGCAGTCTCATTCTTCGCTAAATCTGCCTGCTCAGCTGCGCTAATCGTTTGTTCAGCAGCGGCCCGATCTTCACGGGCAAAATAGTGCGTCACCGCCCAAGCACTGCGATAATCTGGCACGGCCAGCAAAGTCGACAACATCAGGTCGCGATCTTTAGGTTGTTTGAGAAAGTCTTCGATATAGCGGCCAATATAGGGTAGCGCTTCACTAGCAGCGTTCAACCCAACGAGGGCTTCAACCAATACTTTGGCGTGATCGAAGTCGGGACTAGCTTCATAAGCTTTATCCAAATGTGCGACTGCACTAGCATAATCTTTAGCTGCCAATGCCTGTTGGCCAACGCTCAAGTGGCGGTCTGCATTACCTGGAAAAGCAACGACATCTCCCATAATCCATCCTCCTTAATCGGCAAGTGGACAAGCAAGGACTGTGAACAATGTCCACAGTCCTTGCTTGTTTAGATTCTATTGGCGCTTGGCACTATTTTGATTAACTTCCATAATGACAGGCAAGATGACTGGCCGACGCTTGGTCTGATCAAATAAGAAATGCGACAGTTCATCGCGTACATCTTGTTTTAAATGTCCCCAGTCGAATTCCTTGTTATCAAGGTTCTTTTGAACGGTCTTAGTGACCAACTCGCCACTTTCTTCAATCAAATCGCGACTCGTTTTCATATAAACGAAGCCCCGACTCGTCAATTTCGGTGTTGAGACAATCTTCTTCTTCTTGCGGTCAATCGTGACCACAGCCACGAAAATCCCGTCTTCAGCGAGCATCTTGCGATCGCGTAGGACAATGTTACCAATGTCGCCGACGCCAATCCCATCAATCATGGTATTACCAGCGTCAACATGTCCCGCCGCATACAGAATCTTCTTATCATTATCGTAGCTTAAAATATCGCCTAAACCAGGAATAAAGATGTTACTTTCAGGAATACCAACTTCGACCCCAGCTTGCGCATTGGCATCTAATTGCCGATATTCGCCTTGTACCGGAATCAAGTATTCTGGATGCAACAGATTCATCATCAGTTGCAAATCGCCTTTGTTCGCATGGCCTGAAGACTTCAGATCATCGCTAATGGCCTTGACTTCACCACCAGCGCGATAAATCATATCTTTGGTCTTAGCCACCATAGTTTCCATTGCGTGGGACGTGGTTGTGGTAATAAAGACTAAATCGCCTTCGCTAATGTGAACTAACCGATGGCGATTGGTGGCCATTTTCTGCAAGGACTTCAATGGTTCGCCCATCCGACCCGTTTCCAATAAGACTGTTTCTTCTGGCGTCAGCGTCTTCATATCCTTGGCTTTTACTAACAAGTCTTCACTTGGTAAAACCAAATAGTTGAGTTTGATGGCAGTTTTAACAATCTTTTCGACGTCTTTACCCGTCAACACAATCTTGCGGCCGTTCGCTGCGGCAGCGTTTAGCACTTGCTGAATCCGAGCAATGTTGCTGGCAACCCCAGCCACAATAATGCGACCTTCGTGGTACTTAAAGGCTTCATCAATGTAATCGTAAATGGCCTTTTCAGTGGCCGTCTGTTGGGTTTCTTCAGCATTAGCCGAATCTTCGAGCAATGCTAACACCTTTTTATCTCCGATATGAGCAATGCGACTCAAATCAGTTTGATACATTGGTGAGGCACTTTGATCGAATTTGAAATCGCCGGTATAAACGATTTGGCCAACAGGTGTTTCAAAAGTCATCCCCAAAGAGCCAGGAATGCTGTGCGTGGTTTTAAAGAATGAAACTGACACATTCCCAAAATCGATGACAGACTTGTCGTCGATGACATGGAAATCTTTAAATTTCTTTGACCGTGGATCATTAGCCGTGACTAACTTTGCTAAAGCAACTGTCAATTCAGACCCAAATACTGGCACTGGATGCTCCGCCAAGAAATATGGCAGGGCTCCAATGGCATCAGCGTGGCCATGTGACAAGAAAATACCGGCAATGCGGTCAGCATTATCTTCTAAATAGGTTAAATCAGGGATGACAATATCAATCCCCAAAAGTTCATTATCAGGATACTTCAAGCCGAAATCGGCAACAAAAATTTGGTCGTCCACTTCGATTGCGTACATATTCTTACCATTTTCGCGTACGCCACCAAGCGCCACCAGATTTAATTTGGTCATACTTTCACCTCAATATAAATTCAAGCTACCTGTGCAGCTTGTCCGTTTTGCATCTGCAATTAGTGTACCACAAGCTTGCAGCAATGCCTATTGCATGGCTGCGGTCAGCTGCGTAGTGCCTTGATCTGACGCTGATTGACCAGGCCAGCCTGCTGAGCGAGGACAAGCAATTGACTAACCTGGGCTTGCGTCAGCCCCTGGCTGTCAAGCCATAAGCCGTTAATCTGATTATGTTGACCAATTGTCATCATCTGCCCGGCCTCAAATTGAACCAAAGCCGCTTGTCGGCCTTGAGATAAAGCTGCCGCAGTCAAACCGCCTAAACTTTCGCCGACCACTTGACCCACAGCCTGCGGGATAGCCGCTTTGGTCCAGGCCAATAATTGATCTGAAGGCTGTGATAACGCTATGGGTTGATCGACGGCAAGCCAGCCGCCTGCACCCACTTGCCACCAATCCAGAGCTTTATGGTCAAGTCCTTGAGCGACAGTAACCGGCAGTGCTACCGGATTAAATCCTTGCTGGCTGGGTTCGAGCACGCGATTTTGCATCGCCGCGACTAAATCTAACACCGCATTCGCCGCAGGTTGAATTGTCGCGACTAAATTCTGCCAATCAGCTGGTAGCCAGTTTTGGCCGTAACCAGTGACATTGGTCAGCCCTGTCGCGTTAAAGGTTAATGTGGGACTTTTCGTCCTCAGACTTGGCTGCCAGATACCGGCCGTCGGTATCGCCGAAAGACTCACCTGGGGGCGTACCCGCCGATCCAATTGTCCTGCCACAATTTGACGGGCCAATTCAGCTAGTGGGGCCAAGGCTTGAATAGGTTGTCCGACTGTCTTGACAACCCGGTCCACCAAACCACTTTTAGTGTGCTGACCACTATAAATCAGCGTGGTATCACCATATGTCATTGCCAGTGTCGCTTGAGTTAGCGTTAGCTGTAATTGCGTGACCGTCAGGCGCGTGTTGCCGACGGCTAGGTTGTAATTTGGCGTCATATCTTCGCCTCCTAATGGCAGAATACCCCAGGGCACAAAAAAAGGCCACCCGCAGGCAGCCCAATGTGAATTAACGACGCAAGCCTAAGCTTTGGATTAATTCACGGTAACGCACAACATCAGTCTTCCGTAAGTAAGCCAAAAGGTTACGACGGTGACCAATCTTCTTCATCAGACCAACATATGAATGGTGGTCCTTCTTGTGTACAGATAAGTGATCGTTCAAGGCCAAAATGTCGGCTGTTAAAACAGCAATTTGGACTTCTGGTGAACCAGTATCCCCTTCATGACGGGCATACTTTTCGATAATTTCGTTCTTTTGTGTTTGTGAAATAGCCATGCTAAATTCCACCTTTCTATGAGTATTGCCTTGAACTGGGCGAATCGACGGTGGATCGATAGGCCAAGTAGAAGGTTCAAAAGTACTTAACCACTATACCGAATCTATTGGTTGGTTGCAAGTTTAATTTGACCCCTGCTCCCGTCGCCGTTCTTGCCACATCAATTTGGTACTTGTTAAGACTAATAAAGTCACAATCACGACCGGCATGTACCAGCCCACGGGTAGCAGCAACGCTAACAGCAGAATCATTAGGGCAATGCCGTCAGTCCAACCAAAAGCTCGAGCCAAATTGGCCGAAAAGTTCTGATTCAAGAAGACATTAAACCCATACAAAAGGGCAATCAACATCAAAATGCTCAAGCTCAGGCCTAAACGGTTGATGGCCGTATCGCCTTCCAACAAGCGACTGACAAATAACACGTGGATAAAAAGGCTGAACACAATCAGTAGGTTGTAATACGCGTACTTCAAGGTGTCAACGTAATGGCTAATAACCAAGCGTAAATTACCCATAGACGTGTAGTAAATCCCCCAGATGCAAAGAATATCAACAAGACTCAAGAAAAAGGCCATCGAGAAATGGCCCTCGGCCAACTCAACTAATGTCGCAAACGCTTCGCCCAGAATAATCATCGTGAACTGACCGTAGCGTTCGATGACCGAATCTGAAATTTCGTAATCTAAATGTCTGACCCGGTGCTCTTGATCTTCAATTGGCACCATGAATAAATCTGTCAGCATATCAATCAGCACCCAAGCAATTAAAACGCCATACTGGATGACAGGTTTGGGCCAGAATAAGCCCACAGCAATGACAACTAAGCCGAGATCATGGGCGATATTGTAAGTCCAAGCGGCTCGGCGATGGCCCCGGTCATAAATCCCAGTTGACAACCAGATATAAGTTAATAGGAATTGATTAACAAGATACGCCACTAAGAATGCTGTTAAGTGGCCCGCATAAACGGCCGGAATAAAGATTGCCACGACCGTAATGGCAATCACATGGGCCAGTGTGAAAAACATAGTTCGCAAGCTTTCATCACCATGGCGATCAAAGTACTGAACCATGCTGACCCAATTACGGAAAATAACAAGAAACAATAACGTAAAAATTCCAAAGCGCGGCCAGGTTAAGGTGGCAATCACCCCGCTGGTTAGTTGGTGAATAATCGTGACGTATACTAAATCCGATAAGAGTTCTAGCCACGAAATTCGGCGATCTCGCACTTCTTGTGTAATAGCTCTAGGCCCAGTCCACCAAGAAAGATTACGCATCAGCCCACCCCTTTCTAACTTCATCCACTATCATAGCGATAGATTCTGACCTCGACAAGTCAAGCGTATCCGGAATCGAACCTTAAACACCGGCATTGGCCTATCAAGCTTTTTGCCTTTACAACTTTTTATTGCATTCGGGTTTGGGCTTCTGTATAATAACGACTGTTGAAACTAACCAGGAGGTGAAAGATATGCCACAAATCAAATCAGCAATTAAGCGGGTTAAGACCCAAGAAGCTTCTCGCCAAAACAACATGACTCAAATGAGTTCAATGCGTACAGCAATCAAGAAATTCAAGGTTGCTGCTGAAAACGGCGCCGACAATGCACAAGACTTATTCAAAGCCGCAACACGTGCCATTGACATGGCTAACAGCAAGGGCCTCATTCACAAGAACAAGGCCGGCCGCGATAAGAGCCGTCTCTCAGCTTTAATCAAATAGCTTGAGTTAAAAACTACGCTGGTCGTGGTTTTTTTAATTTAAAAGCGGTGTGAACACTCCAATCCGGAGTTGTTCGCACCGCTTTTTTTATTGGCGGGTATATTGCAAGACGAAGAGTTCAAAGGCTAACGCTTTGTCAATGACACCCTGTTTCATCTGGGCTTCCGCGTCTACTAAGCCGATATAGGCCTGGTGTAATTCCCGAGCAGGGATGCGTTGGCTCTGCTGCCAGGCCAGCTTAATCCGGTAAGGATGAACCTTAATTACTTCGGCTAAACTACCTTGGGTATAACCCTTTTTCGCCAGGATCTGAACTTGAAGCAATAAACGAAACTGATTTACTAAGAGTGCATTCAGACGAATCGGCTCTTCATTCTGAGCAAGTAAGTCGCGATATAAGCGTAACGACTTAGCAGAGTCTTTAGCCACCACCGCTCCAACCAGATCAAACACCCGATCGCTCAACTGCTTAGGCACTAAAGCTTCAATTGCCCCAGCATCCAAAGGCGCGCCGTTTGCCGAGTAGGTCAATAATTTTTGCACTTCACTCATCATCAATGAATAATCGCCATTTGTGCGCTGAACCAGTAAGTTCAATGCGTCTGGGGTAATCGTTAGATGATGAGTTTTGAACATCTGCGCAATCTGTTTGCGGGCAGCCCGTTCATCCAATGGGGCAACATCGACCAAGGTCGCCGCTTTTTTGACGGCCTTGGTGACACGTTTGCGTTCGTCCAACTTCGGATAATTCGCTATAATAACCAAAATGGTGGATGCCAAGGGCGCTTCAACGTATTGAATCAGGCCATCAATGTCATGATCAATTTTGGCTACCTTAGTCTCCCCGGTCAGAAAACTAGGGTTATTGACAACCACAACCCGGTAATCTCCAAAAAAAGGGGCAGACATGGCATCATCGAGTGCGACGGCCAGCGGTGTTTGACTCAAATCGTACTGCGAAAAGTTCATCGCCTGTTGATCTTCAGGAACAATGGCCTTCACGCGATCAAGCACTTGCGTTTGTAAGGCTGCTTCAGTGCCTAATACCAGCAGCACTGGCGGTAGCGGTGTCAGTTTTTGAAATGCTTGAATGTCCATATTATCCTTACTTTCTAATAAACGTATTAACAACATGCGCTTTTGGCGTTGCATCCACCCAAATCATCCCACTAGTCGCCGTATTCAAGGCAGGAATGTGCAAGGCTTGCAAAGTCGCGAGCGTTTCTTGATGCGGATGGCCGTAGCGATTATTCCGGCCAGCCGAGATTAAGGCTAATTGTGGGTTGAGCGCTTGGATAAAAGCGAAATCACTGGCGGTTTTGGACCCATGATGACTCACTTTTAAAAAGTCCGCCTGCAGATGCTGCGGCACAAGTTGTGCTTGCTCAACCTCTTTAGTAGTATCTCCTGTAAAAAGCCATTGGCTGTCCCCTATTTTACCATAAAGCACCAGCGATTCTGCGTTGGTTTCGCCACTTGCGCTGGCAGGAGCCACGACATCAAACTTCAGCGGCCCAACCCGAAGGTGATTCGGCGCCATCACAGCTTGCCAACGCGCAACGTTTGCAGTAAGACTTTTGACAATCGTGGTCTCACCAGCCATTGGCGTGGTCACCAAGAGCCGAACTGGCACCTGGCTCATCAAAACACCAGCATCACCCACATGATCCATATCCGGGTGAGTCAACACCAACATGTCCAGATGACTCACGCCCCGAGCAGCTAAGTAATTGGCCACCACCCGTTTCGCCGGCGGGTTGGCCCGCGGTCGGCCAAAGGCAATTCCGCCTGTGTCAATCAGAATCGCCCCTTGATGAAATGGCGCTTCAATCAGAATTTGAATCCCCTTGCCCTACATCAAACAGACTGACGCGATAATCAGGCTGCCACCAGACGACCCCAATTGCCATCACCGCCCACAGTCCCAACAACCATAGTCGCCGCCGAACGAATTGAGATAACCAAATTACCAGGCCACTAACCACCAACCACCCTGGGAGTGCCCCAAACACAATGAGTCCCGGCCATTGATTCAGCCAACCAAGTACATTTTCAAATTGCATCAGTAAGTGTTCAAGCAGACTCACGAAATGCTCTTCCGGCCAAAAACTGACAATTAGGAGGGCGGGCATTAAGGCTAATTCAAAGATTGGCATCAGTAAGAAATTGAAGAAGCCGCTGAACAAATGAACCTTGAACGTTTGACTAACGAGAATCGGCCAACTACTAATTGCCAACCGCACAGCCCGCTGCAGTGGGCCAATATCTTGCCACACCATTAACAAGAAAGTCATCCCATAGGTCAGCTGGCCAGCCAAGCTATGCAAGAGCCAGGGTTGAAAACATAAATTCACCATTAAGACAATACTCAAACAGTCCAATCCACTGAGTTGCAAGCGCAGCCAGTGATTAATTTGGGTCGCGATTTTTAACCACACTGCTCGCCAAATCCCAACTCCAGCAGGAATTAAGATGAGAAGGCTGGGTAACAAAATAGCCAAGCCAATCTCCACCCACTCTTTAGGGATTCGCAATCGATCCGTTAACCATAAAATCCCCGCAATCAGCGCAAAGACGTGTAATCCAGAGACGCTAAAGAGATGAATAATTCCAAGATTCGCGAGTGTTTGACGGATATCCGCAAAGTCTTGGTCTAACTCTCCCAGCAAGAGACCTTTAGCGTAACGACGAACTCGGTCAGGCAGCTGGTTCAGTCTGGCCATCATTGAGGCCCGAGTTTGATGCAACCAATCAACAATTGAAGTCACTGGTAAGAGGCGATACCGTAGTGGGCCTGTATTTTGAAAAGCCTGGTGTTGTTGCTGCCAAGCATACCGGGCAAAATCAAACTCATACAGATTAGTCGCTGGCTTTAGTGGCGCTAGCTGTGTCAGTTCAACCGCCACCGGTTTACGCAGTTGCATAATTGCTTTGGCTTCTTGTGCTGAAATGCTCGCTAGCCCACCGACAACAATGCCGCGACTTTCACCAGTCCACGATGCAAGTCCATCATGGACTTGCCAGGCTGAGGGCTGCACAATGGCGGTCCCAGTCGGTATGGGTGGATGTGACATTTGTTGCAGTTCGGCCACGCCAACCATTAGGCCGAAACTCATGGTCAGCACAATTGAGACCCAATGACGCCACAATTTAATCAATACCCAACCGAATAGAATGGTACCTAGCCACTGCGGACCCAAGATGAGCAATAGCCCGGCAATCATCCCAGTTGCCGCAAATAACCAGCGATTGGTCATGGGCCCAGCGTTAATTGTGGCGCAAACTTTTGAAATGTTTTGTCCCCAATACCGGGTACCGATTTGAGTTCATCTAAGGTCTTGAAGCCCCCATGGGCATCACGGTAAGCAATAATGTCTTGCGCCTTCTTCGGGCCGACACCACTCAATGTTTGCAGTTGCTCGGCAGTGGCACTATTAAGGTTGATGCTCCCGCCACTTGTCGAGGTCACGCTTGCTTGGCCCGACGCTTGGGATGACTGCCCGATAATTGGGATATTGAGTGTTTCTTGATCACTGGCAATCTTAGCGAGATTAACTTGAGTGAGATCCGCATCAGGTAGTAAGCCACCGGCGGCTTTCACAACCGCATCCCAACGCGTCGATTCGGTGACCGGGTACAAGCCCGGCTTCTTAACTGCCCCCTTGAGATGGACGAACCCCGCCTTGCTTGTCGTGCTGCTGGCGCTATTCTGACTGCTACTCATGGATTGAGACACACTGGCCACCGCTGGGGACCCGACAGCAAGTTCTGGCCCATTACCGCGGCCAAACCACCACCAGCCAAGGCCTAATCCGAAGACACCAAGAATACACAGATACCAATATTGCCTCACCCATACCTTGATCTGATCCATGAAACCGCCTCCCTTTGCCTAAAAATTACGCAAAAAAAATCCTGACTCCAGCTCATTGGTGTCAGGATTTTGGAAGGGGCAAGAATTATTTCGTGCGTTCAAGATAGTCAATCGCATCCTGTAACGTCTTGACGGGCACGATTTTCATTTTTGTTTTGAGTTGTTTAGCGGCGCGCTTAGCTACCGTGTAATTATTTTCATAAGTCGGATCGAGCTTCTTAATGGCTGCTGTGGCTGGTTGATTGGGCGCAAAGAAGATTGACGCCCCTTGTTGATTAGCCGCGTAGACTTTTTTATCGATACCACCAATTTGACCAACGTCGCCTTCGGTATTGATTTCACCTGTCCCGGCGACTTCGCGTCCGGCCCGAACATTCTTCCCACTGACCACGTCGTAAGTTTCCAGGGCAAACATTAGCCCAGCACTGGGACCGCCAATCTTGCCAGCATCAATTTTGACCGTCGGCGTGCTGGTCACTGAGGTATTCTCAGTCAAGGTAATCCCTATCCCGGCCTTAGTGGTCCCAGGCAACCGGATCAACTTGCCCGCGGCCTCATGGGTCTTACCATTACGCTCATACGTAACTGTGACAGAACTTCCAACCTTTTTGGCCTTAATCGCCGCAACAAAAGCATCTGCCGCAGTGTAATGTTCACCATTAATCGCGGTGATTGTATCCCCAACCTTTAAAACCCCTGCGAAGGGTGAATTCTTCAACACAGACATCACGTAAATGCCATTGTGCTTAATCGTAACTGGTTTCTTAGCGGCATTAAAGGCGGAAACCACTGCAGCGTTGGCAGCGCTTGTGATGTAGAAATGCTGCAAATTATCGTATTCTGTGGTTGATGAATCTCCCATCAACTCACTAGCAGAAATGCGATCCGTGAATGGCCGCAGGTAACTCCAAGCTAGCATTGCTGGGGTGGCTGGACCGGCAATCCCAACTGTCATTAAGTAATAATGGCCATCAGCTCGATCAGGATGCTTATTCACCTTCACCAATGGCGCTAAGGCAGTGGCATCACCAGGTTGTTCGATATACTGATTCGTCGGCACAAACAATGCCCACCCCAAGAAGAGCACAGCAATGACACTGGCGGCCCACCGCCAAGGATGGCGCCTAGTCATGTTGGGCCTCAGCAAACTTGGCCTGTAGTGCTTGGGCCACATTCATAGGGACTAATGTTGAGACGTCACCGCCAAATTGCGCCACTTCTTTAATCATGCTAGACGATACAGCCAAATACTGCGAGCTAGCCAAAAGGAAAACTGTCTCAATTGAAGCGTCGAGACTCTGATTCACGCGGGCAATATCCGACTCATAAGCTAAATCGTTGGCGTTGCGTAGCCCGCGGACAATGAAATGCGCGTCTAATTTGTGTGCAAGGTCGATGGTCAAGCCATTGGCCTGTGCGACGACCCGGACATTATCTAAGTGTGCTGTCGCGGCCTCGATGAGTGTCACTTTCTCGTCGGGTGCAAAAAGCGCCTTTTTAGCCGTATTGGTCATCGCCGCAATGACGACTTCATCAAACAGTTGACTGGCACGCACCACCGTGTCGAGGTGCCCATTGGTAAAGGGATCAAAACTCCCTGGGAACAAGGCAATTCTAGCCATCAAGGTCAGTCCTTTCCAAAATCAGCACTTGGGCGACCCCATAGGTCTGGTGCCGCAAAATTGTATAACCTGGAATGGTTTCAGGATAATCCACATCTAAACCTGTTTCAATCATAACGCGTCCAGTCGGCGTCAATAAATGCAACGCCAAAAAGTCTGCTAATTGGGCTAAAGCCTCCTGTTTGGCATACGGTGGATCAAGCATAATTAAGTCAAACTGGTCCTCATTTGCACTCAGCTGCGCCAATGCTTTGGCCACCGGCGCCTTGATGACAGTGAACTTGTCGACTTCCTTGGTGATTTCCAGGTTTGCATGAATGGTTTTAATGGCCTGAAACTGCCGGTCCACTAAAGTGGCATGATCCATCCCCCGAGACACAGCCTCAATCCCGAGGGCGCCGGTACCCGCATATAAATCGAGGGCTCGACCACCATCAAAGTATGGTCCGAGCATGTTAAACATTGATTCCTTAACTTTGTCCGCTGTCGGCCGAGTTTGATCACTAGGGACCGCTTGAAGCCTGCGACCACCATATTGTCCGCTAATGACGCGCACGTTCGGCACCTCGCTTCTTTTCTTCTTCATCTTCTTCTGTTGGCGTGAACGCAGTGCGTTGATCGCCAAAAGTCGTCGCTAATTCACCCCGATGTGAGGGTTCCACTGCTTTTACAAACCGCAGCTTTTGAATGCGGGCTGCCGTTGCTTCCAAACTATCGGCGTCCAAATATAAATAAACATACTTCATTTTCTTTGAAACATACAAAACCGTTCCATAGTGGCGCAACTGCTTAATTTGTTTGAGCGAATAGACCCAAACAACTAAACCTTGGCGCGGGACAACTTCAAACATGGCTCCACCTCAATAACCAACCACTAATTCAGTTGGCTCTCTTTTTGTTTTCGTTCAGACGCACTAATATTCAACATAATCCCAATCGCAATGGCAACGACAAACAGACTTGAGCCCCCATAACTAATCAGCGGTAAAGTCACCCCTGTGATGGGAATGAGTCCTAAGACGGCCCCAACATTAAAGAAAGTTTGGACCAGGAGCATTGTCGCAATCCCGTATGCCAACAGACTGTGGTAGGCATCCCGACTGCGAATTCCGATTAGATAGAAGCGCATAATCAGGAAGAAGAGTAAGCCTACCACAAGTGCAGCGCCGATAAAGCCGAGTTCCTCTGCAATAATGGCTAAAATCATATCAGTATACGGTTCAGGGATGTAGCCCAATTTCTGACTACTCATACCCAGCCCCACTCCGAAGAAACCGCCGTGATTGATGGCGTAGAGTGAATTGACAATCTGGTTCCCTTCCTTGGCTTGCCAAGCGAAGGGATGGGCGACGGCCAGAATCCGGCGATACTGGTAGTATTTCTCGAAGCCTTTAATGGTCGTATGAGTCAGAAAATAGTAACCGGCCCCGACAATCGCACCAGTCCCTAAGGTCATCTCCAAACCAATCCGAACAGAAATCCCGGAGCTGGCAATCATAACCAAGGTGATTAGCAGCAAAATCGCGGCCCCACCGGTATCAGGTTGTAAGAAAACCAGTCCGATAATGGCCAAAACGAACAAGAGACTCACCCATTGATGGGCTAAATCACTGCGGGTCCAGGTTGCCAATTGATCTTGGCGGTTGGTTAACAAGTTGGCCAAAAACAAAATAATCACTAATTTAGCAAATTCAGATGGTTGCAAATTAAACGGTCCAATTGGAATCCATGAAGACGCCCCATTGACGGCTGAACTCGGGTCCAAATGGCCTTTCACCATCAGCAAAGCAAGCAAGCCTATGGTGACCAGGACGCTGACCAACAGGAACCATTTATTTCGCAGCACCCTGATGCGCAAATGGAAGAACACCACGACTAGAATAGCCCCCAGCACCGCGAAAATTCCCTGTTTCACCAGGACGGCCGTTTCACTCCAATGATACATATTAACAATCCAATAAGAACTGGCTGAATACACCATGACAAGTCCGATGGCCATGAGAATTAAGGTCGGAACCAGAATATAGAAATCTAAGTAATGTCGTTTTTTCACGGTAATTCACGCAAGCTTGACTGCGCTGACTCCCTTCACACCAGTTACTGATCACTGGGCCACAAATTTATTCCATTATAGCATACGCCGCGCCCACTCACGGTTACGACACAAAAAAACAGCCTCGCCATCTTGGCAGGGCTGTTTTTTAACTAAAAATTAGTCTTTGTTTGCGGCAATCTTCTTACGCTTTTGCGCCTTTTGCCGTTCGTTGGTATCAAGAATCTTCTTCCGTAACCGGATGTTTTCAGGCGTTACTTCGCAATATTCGTCATCATTCAAGAATTCAATGGATTCTTCAAGGGTTAAGTGCTTAGGGGTCTTAATGGCAGCCGCATGGTCTTTACCAGACGCACGGGTGTTGGTTAAGTTCTTACCCTTCGTTGCATTAACCGCGATGTCGTTTTCACGGGAGTTTTGTCCAACAATCATACCTTCGTACACTTCGACACCAGCGTCAATGAATAATTGACCCCGATCTTCGATGCTTTGCAGGCTATAAGTGGTGGCAGACCCAGAGTTAATTGAAACCAAAGCCCCGTTTTGACGGCCTGGTTCCCAGTTCTTAATCACTGGCATGTACTTCTCAAAGGTGTGGTTCATAATCCCATAACCACCGGTAGCGGAAAGGAATTCGGTTGAATAACCGATGAGACCACGAGCAGGGGCCAAGAAGGTCAACCGAGTTTGGCCGTTACCTTCATTTTCCATGTTCTGCATTTCACCCTTACGTTGTGACATCGCATCAATCACCGTACCGGTATATTCTTCAGGAGTATCGATTTGAACCATTTCGAAAGGTTCCATCAATACGCCATCAATTTCGCGGTAGATAACTTCAGGACGACCCAATTGGAGTTCAAAGCCTTCACGACGCATTTCTTCCACCAAGATGGACAAATGCAATTCACCACGACCAGAAACTAACCAAGCACCAGCTTGATCGGTATCTTCAACTCGTAATGAGACATCCGTTTGCAATTGTGACTTCAAACGGTCTTCCAACTTACGAGCAGTGACGTTCTTACCTTCACGACCAGCAAAAGGACTGTCGTTAGCGGCAAAGAGCATCTGCAAGGTTGGTTCGTCAATCCGTAAGATTGGCAATGCTTCAGGGGTGTCAGCTGCGGTCACAGTTTCACCAACGAAGATGTCATCCATCCCAGAAACCGCAATTAAATCGCCGGCTTTGGCTTCGTTGATTTCAACTCGGTTTAAACCGAAGAAACCAAACAACTTCGTCACCCGGAAGTTCTTCTTAGAACCGTCAAGTTTCATAACTGAAACGTTGTCACCAATCTTAATTTGACCCCGGAACACACGGCCAATCCCAATCCGACCAACATAGTCGTTATAGTCCAACATGGACACTTGGAATTGTAAAGGTTCGTCAGAGTTATCAATTGGGGCGGGAATTGTTTCGATGATTGTCTTGAACAATGGATCCATGGTGTGCTTTTGTTCAGCAGGATCGGAATCCATGCTGGTTGTCCCATTAATCGCACTTGCGTACACAACTGGGAATTCAAGTTGAGAGTCATCAGCACCAAGTTCGATGAAGAGTTCTAAGACTTCGTCAACAACTTCTTCAGGGCGAGCGCCTGGACGGTCAATCTTGTTAATCACAACGATTGGCACTAAGTGTTGTTCCAAAGCCTTTTTCAGAACGAACCGGGTCTGTGGCATCGTACCTTCAAAGGCATCCACAACCAACAGCACACCGTCAACCATCTTCATGATCCGTTCAACTTCACCACCGAAGTCCGCGTGTCCTGGTGTGTCCAAGATGTTAATCGTGGTGTCACCAAAACGAACCGCCGTATTCTTGGAAAGAATCGTGATCCCACGTTCCTTTTCAATGGCATTGGTATCCATCGCGCGGTCTTGCAGGTTGATGTGTTCATCTAAAGTATCAGATTGTTTAAGCATTTCGTTAACCAAGGTGGTCTTACCGTGGTCGACGTGGGCAATAATCGCAATGTTTCGAATATCGTCACGTGTATTCAAATTGTCTACTTCCTTTCGCATAACGCTTTTTCAGGCAATTAAAAGCTGCGTCAGGACGACACAGCACTCGAATTGAAATTATAACACAACAAACTAAGCTTGTCTTTATTTTCAGAAAATCGGTGTCAAACTTAGTTAGTTTGCATCCAAGTCAAGATTTCCTGATGGGCTTTTGGTGTCGCTGCCACCACGAGTCCTGCGTTGAGTAAATCAATCGGGCCGCCATCGGGCCGGGTCACCACTACGCCCTGACCAGAAACGATGGCCATGCCGGCAGCGACGTCCCACGGTTTAAGAAAAGAAATGTACCCCAGCTGCCGGTTCTGCGCAATTTCCATGAATTCCATCCCGGCACTACCAGACATGCGCGCACCCGAACTTGCCAACGCAATGTCAGCAATGTGCAGGCGGTTATGGGCATGCATTGGACCATTGACCCCGATTAAGCCATCCGCTAAAGCTAAGTCAGGTAAGGCAGGCAACAAGACGTCATTCACGCGAGCGGGAAGCTCTGGTCCGCCGGCTACAATCGCATTCTGCATGACATCCATAATCGCCCCATAAACAGGTTGGCCATCTTCATAGACGCCAATCATAATGGCAAAATGTGCCCGTTGCTTCACGAAATTCATGGTGCCATCGATGGGATCCACAAAGAACACGAGGCCGTCTAAGCGATTGATCTTGTCAGCGGTCCCCTCTTCCCCCTCAATATGGGCGTTGGGGTAGGCTGTTTGAATTTGTTCAGCCAAGAAAATCTGGTTCTGCTGATCCACATTCGTCACTAAATCATTGCGATTTGACTTGGTGGCCACATCCAATGGCTGCCGCATGGCATCTTGAACGTGAATACGACTAGCTTGCAGCCAAGCCGTCACCTGAGCATGTAAGCGATAGACATCAACGGTCATGATTTCACCACCATTTTCAGAATTTTCTGCTTGGCACTGCGCGCGGCCTTCACAGTCTGATAAATCGAATAGCCGGACTGATCTTCAAAGTCGCGATCATATTGCCGTTCGGTCCCTTTGTCCGGCACAACCTGCTTAAACCCATTGTAAGCAGCCAGCAAGTTGTCACGATCGACACCTTTTTCATACGCGTCTTCCACTAATTGATAAAATGTTGTTACTTTAATCATCTCAGCTTTGGTCCAGTCAAAGTCGAGCGGATACTGATAATTTGGTTTCATTTGTTCACTCCTGGGATTCGATTGTTTGCACCGTGGTCAAGAAGTCGGCCACAAAGTCGTTTAACTGCGCTTCCTCGGCTTCGGAACCATTCACAACTGACAAGGTTACCAAGCCGTCTGCCCGTAAGAGGACAGGCCGCGAATAAGCCACGACATCGGAGTCGACGTCAAGTAATTGCGTCAGAGGGGCAATCAAGGGCTTTTGACCGCTCATGGCCGCCAATAAGGGCGGTACCAGAGCTGGCAGCGTGATTGCTGCATCACTATCGACGAAACCTTGTAAGGATTCTTGCACCCGCGGCAAGAAGTCACTGGCGGCATGCTCGCCAGTCAAAAGACTTAGCAACGGGGTTGAGGCAACATATGATCGACTCCAGATAGGAACCATCTGAGTGGTGCTGCCAATCACATAAGCAGTGACCACTTCCGACGGCACTTCTAATGCTTGGGCGGTCATTTCTTTGGCAATCCGCGTGAGGCCAAAGGTGCCCACCCCGAGCACTTGTTGCCGCGGAAGACCGGAAAACCGTTGGGCAAAATAAGTCAGAATTTCGTCGCGATGATTTGTCACCAGCAACTTACCAGAAAACGATTCGCTCATGGCTTCGTTGATAATTTTGCGCATCGCCGCCAGACTGACTTCAAGATAGTCGTCTGCAGTTGGATCCGCAAAGTCAGTCAAAATAACCACATCAGCGTCGGCTAATTGTTTGACGCCGCCTCGCCGGAATTCGTGTTGCCCCATACTTGCAAGTGCAGTCAAGCTCTCCAAATCAATCACTTGCGGGTCAGGCTCGTAAACCACGACGTCGCTTGCCCCCGGCACCGTCAATAGTTCAACCAACACGGCTTGCGTCACTGCTTGATGACCACATACCACAACTTTTTGCATACATACCCTCCCAAGTTTCTCTTGCATTGATTGTAGCGAATCACTCTAACAAACACAAAAAAAGTTTATTTCGCACAAAAACACACACAAACCATTTGCACATGACAAAAGCCTGCGGCAATAGGGTTCTTGCCTCAGGCTTTGCATCATTTCAAAATTGTTTAGATGTTAACTGGTAATCCTAAGGCCAGTTCAGCATCATCCATAATGGCTTCACTTAATGTCGGATGTGGATGAATCGTTAAGGCCAAATCTTCAGCGTTCATCCCAGATTCAACTGCCAAAGTGAGCTCTGAAATCAAATCAGATGCCCCCGGGCCGGCTACTTGCGCGCCAATCAGTGTATTATCAGCATTCGTCACTAACCGCACGAACCCGTCAGTGTTTGCTAGACTCAACGCCCGGCCATTTGCGGCAAATGGGAACTTAGCCCCTTTAGCATCAATGCCTTGATCCTTGGCTGCTTGAACTGTCAAACCGGTGGTGGCAAGTTCGGGATCCGTGTAGCAAACTGCCGGCATTGCCTTGTAATCAACAGCACTAGCTTTACCGCTGATGGCTTCAGCGGCAATCTTACCTTCATAGCTCGCTTTGTGGGCCAGAGCCGCCCCTGCGACCACATCGCCAATCGCATAAATATTAGGCAGATTTGTCCGTCCTTGGTTGTCAACTTTGATAAGGCCGCGGTCACTCATCTCGATACCGGCGATTTCAAGTCCCATATCATTAGTATTCGGACGCCGACCAACCGTGACCATGACGTAGTCGGCCGCAATCACCTGATCTGCACCGTCAACGGTATAAGTCACCTTAACACCGTCGTTTGTTTCTTCAGTATTTTTAGCCATCGCATTAGTAATCACATCAATATTACGATTCTTGAAAGACTTGAGCACTAACTGCACCATATCTTTTTCGAAATTCGGCAGAATGGATGGTGTCCCTTCAAGGATTGTCACATGTGCCCCTAGATTAGCATAAGCACTGGCCAACTCTGAGCCAATATACCCGCCACCAATGACCACAAACTCTTTAGGGACCGCCTGCAACCCCAAGCCACCGGTGGAGTCTAGAACCCGATCACCAAACTTAAAACCAGGAATCTCGATTGGCCGGCTACCAGTGGCAATGATGAGATGCTTGAAGTTATACGTTTGGGCAGAATCTTTCTGCATTACCCGTAAACTGTGATCATCTTTTAAGAAAGCTTCGCCCATGATGGTTTCAATCTTGTGTTTCTTAAACAACATTGATACCCCACCAGTTAATTTGTCGACCACTTGATGCTGCTTCCAATCTTGGGTGACCGCGAAGTCAAGCGTGGCGCCCTTGGATTGGACGCCGAAAACAGTACTGTCTAGCGCATCTTGATAACGATGGCCGGCCGAAATGAGGGCTTTTGAAGGAATACAACCGACGTTTAAACACACGCCGCCAATAAACTCTCGTTCAATTACGGTGACCTTTTGACCCATTTCAGCCGCCCGAATGGCAGCCACATAGCCGCCAGGGCCCGAGCCGATTACAACGGTATCTAAATCAATGGCAAAATCTCCAACGACCATGTGTTATCCCTCCATCAGCAGCAGATCTGGATCTGCTAACAATTGTTTCAATTCATTCAAAGCTGTCTGAGCTAACGCCCCATCAATCAGTCGATGATCATAGCTCATTGAAAGCTTGAGCATGTTACCCACAACGATTTCACCGTCAGGATTGACATACGGTTCCTTGGCAATCTTACCGACCCCCAGAATCGCGACTTCAGGCTGATTGATGACTGGTGTGAACCAGCCACCGCCAATCGAACCCACGTTACTGATGGTCATAGAGCCGCCGGACATTTCTTTCATCGAAAGCTTGCCGTCATAGGCTTTTTGCGCATTTTCACTAATTTCTTTGGCAATTTCAAACATTGACTTGGTATTCGCATCCTTAATCACTGGGACGTACAGCCCATGTTCAGTGTTGGTGGCAATCCCAATATTGAAGTAATGCTTATACACGATTTCATCAGTCGTGTTGTCAATTGAGGCATTCAGTTCAGGGAAGTCACGCAGCACCACCACTAAAGCCTTGACAATGTAAGGCAGGAAGGTCAACTTGATGCCCTTATCAGCGGCAACTTCCTTGTACTTCTTACGATGGGTCATCATGGCACTCACTTCAACCTCATCGAAACTCGTCACATGTGGCGACGTTTGTTTAGAATTCAACATCGCTTTAGCAATGGCTTTGCGCGTTGGTGACATCTTCTCGCGGGTTTCTAATGCGGCCACATCAGCACTTGGTTGATATGGGGCGACTGGTTGAGCGGCAGGTTGTGGTGCCGCTGGTGCAGGTGTAGCAGTTGGCGTGGCACTTGACCCAGTCACTTGAGGTGACGCAGTGTTCCCAGCTTTAAATTGGTCAATATCGGCTTTGGTAATCCGACCATGTTTCCCAGTGGCTGGGACTTGAGAAATATCGACACCCTGCTCCCGCGCATATTGACGCACGGATGGCATCGCCAAAATTTCGCGATTCGGATCACTGACCGCCACGACGGCAGGACCAGCTGCAGGGGCCGCCGCTTCGGTGGTGTCAGCAGCCGGAGCGGCAGGTGCGGCACTGACTGCATCATTATGCCCAGGAGCATCAATTTCAACCAGTGGCTGACCAACAGTGGCCGTCACGCCTTCGTCGACCAGGATCGAGACAACTTTACCGGTCACTGGGGATGGAATTTCTTCAACGGATTTGTCGTTTTGGACTTCAAGTAAGGTGTCATCTTCGTTAATGGAATCCCCTGGCTTAACGAACCACTTGACGATTTCACCTTCTGCAATCCCTTCGCCAATGTCTGGCAACTTAAATTGATAGACCCCAGCAGGGGCTGAAGTATTGGCGGGAGCAGTTGTAGACGCTGCTGTGGCCTCTGGCTGTGCAGCACCCGCACCACTGCCGTCGTCAACTTCAACTAATGTCTGGCCGACCGTGGCTGTTTCGCCTTCAGCCACCAAAATGTTAAGAATCGTCCCCGTCACCGGAGATGGAATTTCTTCGACGGATTTGTCATTTTGAACTTCTAAAAGGGTGTCATCCTCTTTAATGGTATCGCCCGGTTTGACGAACCATTTAACGATTTCACCTTCTGCAATCCCTTCACCAATATCAGGGAGTTTGAATTCATAGGCCATGTTTGCGTTCCCCTTCTCTTAAAAATCGACTGTTTCACGAACCTTGGCTTCAATATCAGCCGCGTTTGGTAGCCAGATGCTTTCGGCTTCCCCAAATGGGAATGGCGTATCTGGTGCTGCCACTAATCCGATGGGCGCGTCTAATGAGAGAATAGCCCGTTGGGAAATTTCGCTAATCACACTCGCGGCAACGCCACCCATCCGTTGAGCTTCTTGCACGACGACAACTTTGTGCGTCTTCTTAACCGAGGCAATCAGGGTCTCAACATCAAGTGGTGCAATTGTCCGTAAGTCAATAATTTCAACATCAATATTATCTTTTGCTAAGGCTTCCGCTGCCTTGGCCGCTTCTCTGACCATGGCCCCATAAGTAATAATCGTCACGTCTGAGCCTTCACGCGTGACACTGGCTTTGTCCAATGGCACTTCATAGGCTTCATCAGGAACTTCTTCACGGAATGACCGATAGAGCTTCATGTGCTCCAAATATAAAACAGGATCATTGCTGCGAATCGCGCTGATCAGCAGGCCTTTAGCATCATAGGGGTTGCTTGGTACCACGACCCGCATGCCAGGAAATTGGCTCACAAGGCCTTCAAAGTTATCACTGTGCATTTCTGGCGTGTGCACGCCCCCACCAAACGGCGCGCGAATGGTGATTGGCATTTGGCGCGTGCCGCCCATTTTGTAGCGCATCCGTGACATTTGACCGCCGATACTATCCATCACTTCAAAAATGAAACCATAGAATTGAATTTCAGGGATTGGCCGCCAGCCTGTCAGAGCTAACCCAATCGCTAAGCCACCAATTCCGGACTCAGCCAGTGGCGTATCAAAAACGCGATCCTCGCCATGCTTTGCTTGTAAGCCATCTGTGGCCCGGAATACACCACCATTTTTCCCAACGTCTTCCCCAAAAATCAGGGTCTTAGGGTCATTGGCCAGCTCCAAATCCAGGGCATCAGTAATCGCCTGAATCATTGTCTTTTGCGTCATGTTAGTTGGCCTCCTTGGTGGTAAATTTTGCGAGTTGTTCGGCCACATTTTGTGGGGCAACTTCGTACGTATCTTTCAAGAAACGAGAAACGGTTTGTTTTGGTGCTTGGTCGGCTTTGTTAATCGCCGTCTTAATTTCATCTTTCGTTTGTTCAATCAGGGCACCTTCTTGCTCTTGCCTCCAGATACCTTTGTCAGTCAGGTAATTGCGCATCCGAATCAGCGGATCACGTTTTTGCCACAAATCATCGGTTTCCTTGCTCCGATAACGCGTTGGGTCATCCCCAGATAACGTGTGCGGCCCATAACGATACGTCAGCGTTTCAATTAACACTGGACCATTGCCTGCCGCTACGAACTCGCGAGCCTCATGCATGACTTCGTAGACAGCTAATGCGTCCATCCCATCGACTTGAATCCCTGGGACGCCGGCAGCCACTGCCTTTTGCGCTAATGTTGGTGCCGCAGTCTGCTTTTCGCGGGGGACGGAAATCGCATAACCATTATTCTGGACAACGAAAATGGCAGGTGCTTTAAAGGCCCCAGCAAAGTTAATGCCTTCATAGAAGTCACCCTGAGAGGTCCCGCCATCACCGGTGTACGTGTAGGCAACTTCATCGGCACCGTTCTTCTTCAAGCCCAAGGCAACTCCAGCCGTCTGGACATACTGGGCGCCGATAATGATTTGTGGTGGCAAGGCATGGAAATCCTCTGGGTACACATTGCCTTCAACATGTCCCCGTGACCACAAAAAGGCCTTATCAAGGGGCAGGCCGTGTTGAATGAGTTCAGGCACATCTCGATAGCCAGGCAGAAGCCAATCACTTTGTTTCATCGCAAAATTACTGCCCAATTGGCTGGCTTCTTCACCGGCCGTTGGCGCATAAAAACCGAGACGACCCTGGCGATTGAGGGCTGTGGCCCGTTGATCAAGGACTCGTGACCACACCATTTGGGACATCAGTTCAACCAGTTGTTCATCCGTTAAATCTGGCATGATATCCGGATTGACGACTTTCCCCACCTCATCAAGAATTTGGACGGTTGAAAACATTTCAGCCGGTTGCTTTAACAACTGGTCGAAGTTGACTGCTTGTTGCTTTGCCATATTCAGAACCTCTTTTCACTCATTCTGTTATACTGCCGCAAAAAAACTGTATTAGTTTCTTCTCTCACAATTAGAGCGTAACAGAAGCAGATAAGTTTTGCAAGCGTTTTACTAAGCTGAATCACAGCTTTAATCGTTGTATTATCAAGCTTTCATTCACTTCATTTCCAATGTGATTAAAACAGGAATAGGCCGATTAATACACCTAAAAAAGGGCAGCTTGTGAAAATCAAATCGAAATCAATAGCCACTTTTCAGGCACAAAAAAAGAACTCGCCAGAAGACGAGTTCTTATTAATCATCAAAATCTCAATTAGGCAAGGGCCACGAGACTGGGTCCTGGTTGTATCGAAAGGCGCTCTCACTCACATGATGACGCACTTGGCCAACCAGGGACATCCGGTTGAAGAACCCGGACAGGACTTTCAATAGTCCTTGTTGTTCACGCAAAATTTGCTTAGACATGTCGCCTAGCCGAGGCAAAACACCAGCAACTTGTGTCACGGCAGCCATCCGCAAACCTGCGATAACTGCAGTGACAGTATTCATTAATGTGGCAGCCTGAGGCATTGGTGCTTGAGCATTGAAATCTTGAACGACTTGATCAGCAACCCGACCATTATGGCCTGCCACTGTGGCAGTCAAGTTCTCAACGGCAATCGCACCGGCAGGCACGACAGTTTGCGCTTTGTGGCCGAGCAGCCAGTTCAATACTGGTGCCACCACAAACTTCTGCCGATCTGCCAGAAGATCAATCGCTGTGCGCTCACCAGCGTGAACGACAACCAAATCACCTGCAACTAATTCACCAACAGGCACAATGAATGCCAGGCCATCACGAATCACTGACACGTTGGCTTCACGATCTTGCAATTGGGTCAGATAGTGAACCAAAGCCAGATGCGCACCCAAGCCAACGATTGCAGCCAGCACCATAATCAAGCCGGCGACGACCCATTGATCAAACTCACCAATTGTGACCAAACTTCCTCCTAAACCGAGGAGTAAGATTGGCAACAACCGGAAACGCAACGCACCATCGAAAGTTTGTGGTACTTGCGTTAAACGCGCTTTTTGAATTTCTAAACGTGTTAACCCACTTGTAATTTTCAACATCGTCAATCTCCTCTCTAAACCCGAGAGGCTTGCGATGCCACCTATTTTAGATGTTGCGGCGGCATAATGACAAACCTTCCGGGATCCGGTTTATCACTACTACCACCAATTGCTGTTTGTTCCATTATGCCACCCTCTTTCTTTAATAGATGCAAAAAAGGCCCACTGATTGAGTGCGCGCAAAAGTTTCGCATCCCAATCGTTTAGTTTTAGCACTATACGCCTAGAGGTTACTCAGCTACATTAGAAAAAGCCTTGATGGGCAGTTCCAGTTGACTCAATTGGCATCTCTCGATGTTTCTGAGCAGCAGCGTTGTACGTATAGGAGCCTCACCTAACGGAAAGCATCTATTAGTATTCTTTATTAACGTAGCAGGATTAATACGATGTGTCAAGAAAAGCGTGATATTACAAGGAAAATGGCCTTAGGGCAAGTTGCGCAAAAAAAATCCTGTGGTAAGCTTATTTAGAATCGAAATTACGGAGGTCAGTAGTGTGTATTTAATGAAAGATATTACGCGTGACGGTGCTTCGGTCTTGCGCGACATCGCCGAACCAGTGAATTTTCCTTTATCTGAAGCCGATCAACAATTGGCACATGACATGATGGAATATCTGGAAATCAGTCAAAATGAAACCGAAAATGAGAAGTATCATTTACGTCCAGGCGTTGGCCTAGCTGCCCCTCAAGTCGGTGTTGGTAAAGCAATGGCTGCAGTGTTAGTTCCCGGTGCTGAAGACGAGATTCTGTTTAAAGATGTCCTCATCAACCCCCGGATTATCAGCCACAGTGTGCAGCCCGCTGCACTGGCCGAAGGCGAAGGTTGCCTGTCAGTGGATAAAGACATCCCCGGCTATGTCGTTCGCCATGACCGAATTACCGTTCGGTATCAGAATATGGCCGGCGAAACTGTCAAAGTGCGACTCAAGAACTACCCCGCCATCGTTGCCCAGCATGAAATCGATCATCTTAATGGCATCCTGTTTTACGACCACATTAATCAAGAAAAACCATTCACGATTGAACCCGATGCCGTCATTATCGAATAACATCACCTAATTAAAAAGACCTGCGAATTCCTTTTTTGAGGAATCGCAGGTCTTTTTTTGGATTAAACCGGATCGTCTGCATCGCCAAACTGGCTTTGGTACAGCTTGGCATAGAAGCCATTATCGGCAAGCAAGCTCGTATGGGTCCCTTGCTCAATAATCTCACCGTGATTCATCACGAGAATCAAATCGGCATTTCGTATGGTTGAGAGCCTGTGGGCAATGACAAAACTCGTTCGCCCTTGCATGACGCGATCCATGGCTGTCTGCAAAAGGCCTTCCAAGCGTGTATCCACAGAACTGGTGGCCTCATCGAGAATCAGAATCTTTGGATCCGCAATCACGGCCCGGGCAATGGTTAAAAGCTGCTTTTGGCCGAGGGAAACATTCTGCGCTTCTTCGTCGATGACCATTTGATAGCCATCAGGTAGTGTCCGAATAAAATGGTCCACATTGGCTGTTTTAGCGGCATCGACGACTTCATAATCCGTCGCGTCTATGCGGCCCAGGCGAATATTATCCGCGATGGTTGTATGGTACAACCAAGCATCTTGCAGCACCATCCCAAATTGTTTGCGAACAACATCGGCGGTGAGCGATTGGGTGTTCACCCCATCAATCTCAATCGCGCCAGCATCCACATCATAAAAGCGCATCAGCAAATTGATGAGTGTTGTTTTCCCGGCCCCAGTTGGGCCGACAATCGCGACTGTGTCACCCGGGTTGGCCACGAAACTAAGATGCTTGATCAAAGGCTGGTCCTGATGGTAAGCAAAACTCACATCATTGAAACTGACTCGGCCCAACACTGGCGTTGGCAACTGAGCACTGGTCCTTTGTTGCGGCGCATCGGAGGCATTGAGAACTTCAAACACCCGGGCTGTCGCCGCCCCTGCACTTTGCATCACGCCGGCCAATTGCGTCAAGCTCGAGAGCGGCTGATTAACCTGCCAAATATATTGGATGAACGCCTGTAAATTACCTAGCGAAATGATGCCAGCGACCACATTGTATCCGCCGAGCATCGCCATAGCCGCATAAGTCATATTGGCCGTCATCCCTACTAAAGGCATCATCAGGCCAGAAATAAAGGCTGCCTTAAAGCCTTGATCTGCTAAGGCGTGGTTAACCGTTCTGAACTTCTCAATGGCCTGATTCTCTTGCCCAAACACCTTCAAAACCGTAAAGCCAGTGTAATTCTCTTGAATATAACCATTTAAATCCCCGAGAGCGTTTTGCTGGCCTTTAAAGTAAGGCTGTGAATAATGGACAATCGCTCGAGAAATGCCTAATGACAAAGGAATCATGATAAGCGATAACAGTGTCATCAACGGATTAATCAACACCATCATAATCACGGCCGAAATAATACCAACAATCGAGGTGACAATTTGAATAAAGCTTTGTTGAAAGGCATTAGTAATCGCATCCACATCATTGGTCACGCGTGAAAGCAGATTTCCTTGCTGATGGGCATCAAAATAGCTCACCGGCAATCGGTCAATTTTATCTGTGAGTGCCGCCCGCAAATCGCGCATTGCCCGTTGGACAGCCAAGGTCATCCACCACGATGACAAGAACAATGTGATTTGATAGCCTAGTGCTTCCAAAATAATGAGGACAATGACCTTTTGAATATAGTCAAAATTGATTGCGACGTGAGCGGCCAAGTTATTCCCTATTTCAGTGATGGCCAAGCCCATAATCACTGGCCATAAAGCGTTTAAGCCGACCGAAATTACCGTTGCCAGGAGGGCACCATAGAACAAGCGTCGATAAGGTCTCAAGTAACGGAGCAATTGTGCAAATTGTCGCCATTGTTTCATTCTGCCAACTCCTCCTTAGATAATTGCGATTCTGCGATATCGCGGTACAACGGGCTGTTAGCCAACAATTCCCTGTGGGTGCCAATCGCGGCCACATGACCTTCATTAAGGACCACAATGCGATCGGCGTGCATAATCGTTCCCACGCGCTGGGCCACAATCAGCGTCGTCTTATCGCGCGTTATTGGCGCCAAGTTCTTGCGCAAACGCGCATCAGTCGCATAATCAAGCGCAGAGAAACTGTCGTCAAAAATGAAGATTTCTGGTTCCCGAACAATAGCCCGCGCAATTGCGAGGCGTTGTTTTTGCCCGCCTGAAAGGTTGCTCCCACCTTCGCTCAAATACGTATTCAACTGATCAGGAAGTTCCGCCACGAAATCCGCCGCTTCGGCAATGTTTAGGGCCGCCCATAATTGGTCTTCAGTTGCCTCAGGGTTACCATAGCGCAGATTGTCAGCAATGGTGCCAGTAAACAACAGCGCTTTTTGTGGGATAAAGCCAATTCGCTGCCTCAGATTGCGCAATTGGAAATCCGGCACGGCCACGCCATCAATTGTGATTTGGCCTTCATTCACATCAAAGAACCGCGGTAGTAACTGGATAAGGGTCGACTTCCCGCTCCCGGTACTGCCGATAAAGGCAACGGTTTCGCCTTGATGGGCCGAAAAGCTGACATCTCGCAGAATTGGTGCTTCGCTGTGGCCAGGATAGGCAAACGTGACGTGATCAAAACTAATTTCTCCACGCTGTTGCGTCACGGTGACGCCACCGACATTTTCGTCGATTTCACTTTGCGCCGCGAGTACTTTTTGAATCCGGTAGGCAGACACCGCCGCTCTGGGGTACATCATGAAGACGCTCGCAAAAAGCATGAAACTAAAGAGAACGTGAAAAATATACTCAATGAAGGCAATCAGCGACCCGACATCCAAATGGCCAGCATCAATTTGGACGGCGCCGAGCCAAAGAATAATAGCAAAAACAATGTTAAAGATGAAAGAAAATCCCGGTTGAGCCACTGCCATAAGAGTGAATAATTTAATTGAACTATTCGCGTACTGGTCATTTGCTTTGGCGAAGCGGTTAGCAAAGAACTTCTCTCTCACAAACGCCCGAATCACCCGAATACCCGATAGAATTTCCCGTAAGGTCAGATTGACCCCGTCGAGATTTGCCTGCTGCTGATCAGACAGTGGTTCTGAGAACCGGCCAATCACCACAACGCCGAGTAACAGCACCGGGACGGCTAAGAACACAACCCAAGACAACTGGGGCGCGGTTCTGACAATCATCACCCCACTAGCAATGAACATCAAAGGTGTCATAAAGCCGGTGCGCAAGACCATTTGTAAGAACGTCATCACTTGAAAAGCATCATTAGTTGTCCGTGTGATTAAAGAACTGACCCCAAAATCACCGTATTCGGTGTGCGAGAACCGGACGACATGTTTAAAAATATCATCACGCATATCGCGAATGATGGCGGTGCTGAGTTTCGATCCAGTATAAGCCAGACCAATCAAGCCAATCAGGCCAATGAGGTTAATTGCGACCATTAACCAACCATAATGATAAATGCGGTTCAAATCTTTGGGTTCCACCCCATGGTCAATCAACTGACCTAATAATGTTGGCAATCCTAGTTCAATCAGGATAAAGCCAAATACAAAGAAGAAATTCAGCGCTAGAAGTTTGGGATAGCGCTTGGTGTATTGCCACATCAGTTTCAATTTTGGACCTCCAAAGGTTTATTCAGTCAAACGACTGAGGTCTTCAACATAATCAATAGTCGCCTGGTTTGTAATGAAAGCGACATCGAAATTCAATTTATTGTCGCGATGCCACAAGTCTGTGACAACAAAGGCGGGATAGCTGATATCAGAACTGGCGATGGTTTCATCATCCGCAACTGTCGCCAAAGCAGCGTTTAGCGTCTCTTCACTGATCGATTCAGGTGCAGGCACGTGATAGGAGAACGCCATCACCCCATGTCCCCAAACATCAGCCACGGCTTGAGAGCTTGCCGGCGCTTCTAAATTCAATTGGGCCAGGGCCTGTGTCACAACGCGATCCGTCACCCGTTGACTATGCCGTAATAAGACAGTCATGGCCCGCTTTCGGCGTGTGAGCCGCCACCAAACAACGCCAATGACCATAAGTAAAAGCACGATAATTCCAATGACCATGCTGGCACCTCCTACATTCATTTCAGTATACCGTACTTATTCAAAGGGATGAAAGCTTAGCTCAGAATCGCCCCTTTCTATACATTAAAGCCAACGTATGCTAAACTGTTTTTAATCGTTGAGCAATCAACAAACTGACCGGTAATACGCAAACCTTTCCCCAAAAGTGGGGTCATCTTTGTGTACACTGAAAGGAGCTTACTATGATTTACAAAGTATTATATCAAGAAGACAAGGTGAAAAACCCAAAACGCGAAACCACACAAACCCTCTATGTTGAGGCAGATTCAGCGGTGGCTGCTCGTGCATTGATTGAAGCAAATGCCCCATACAACATTGAATTCATTCAAGAACTTTCTGGGAACTTCCTTGATTACGAGCAAAAGTCACCTGACTTTAAACTAACGGAGTTCTAACCAATGAAACTTAATGTTAAGAACAATGAAACCGCCGTCTTTGCGATTGGTGGTTTAGGCGAAATTGGGAAGAACATGTATGGGATTCAATTCCAAGATGAAATCATTGTGATCGATGCCGGGATTAAGTTCCCCGAAGATGATTTACTTGGGATTGACTATGTTATTTCTGATTACTCCTATTTGGTCCAAAACCAAAGCAAGATTAAAGGCCTCGTAATTACTCACGGGCATGAAGACCACATTGGTGGGATTCCTTACTTCCTCAAGCAATTGCCAAATGTGCCTGTTTACGCTGGGCCCTTGGCAGCAGCCCTGATTCGCGGGAAACTGGAAGAACACGGCTTGTTGCGTAGTACCAATTTGACAGTCATCGATGAAGATACCGTCTTAAAGTTCCGCAAAACCAAGGTCGACTTCTTCCGGACCACGCACAGTATTCCTGATACCTTAGGGATTGCCGTGCATACCCCTCAAGGTGTGATTGTTGAAACTGGGGACTTTAAGTTCGACTTGACCCCTGTTGGTGACCAACCCGCTCCCAACTTGCAACGGATGGCAGCATTAGGCCAAGAAGGCGTCTTATTATTGATGTCTGACAGTACCAATGCCGAAATCCCTAACTTCACCAAGTCGGAACGGTTCGTCGGTAACTCTATTCGTCACATTTTTGATGGCATTGAAGGCCGGATTATTTTTGCGACCTTCGCCTCAAACATTTCCCGTGTCGCTCAAGCCGCCGAAGCAGCTATGGCCCACGGGCGCAAAATTGCTGTCTTTGGTCGCTCAATGGAAACGGCAATTGTGAATGGCCGGGAATTAGGTTATTTAGATATTCCCGATGATGTGCTGATTGATGCACACGAACTGAATCGCTTGCCAGCCAATGAAGTCATGATTTTATGTACCGGCTCACAAGGTGAACCAATGGCTGCCCTTTCTCGGATTGCCAACGGAACGCACCGCCAGATTAGTATTCAACCTGGTGATACCGTCATCTTCTCGTCGAACCCAATTCCTGGGAACACAACCAGTGTTAACCACGTGATTAATCAACTGAGTGAAGCTGGCGCGGAAGTCATTCATGGTAAAGTCAACAATATCCATACTTCTGGACACGGTGGTCAAGAAGAACAGAAATTAATGTTACGCTTGATTAAACCAAAGTTCTTCATGCCTTGCCATGGTGAATACCGGATGCAAAAGATTCACACAGAACTCGCTCAGCAATGTGGGGTTCCCGCTGAGAACTGCTTCATCATGGAAAATGGTGATGTTCTCGCGCTGACGGATCACTCCGCACGTCGAGCTGGCCACTTCCCTGCTGGCGATGTTTACATCGATGGTAACGGGATTGGCGATATCGGCAACGCCGTCATTCGTGATCGGCGCATGTTGTCTGAAGAAGGCCTTGTCGTTGTCGTTGCGACCATCAACATGCAGAAACAAGCCGTTTTGGCTGGCCCTGATCTATTATCTCGTGGATTCGTCTACATGCGTGAATCCGGCGAATTGATCAATCAAGCCCAACGGCGCGTCTATCGCACGATTAAGAATACTTTCTCGGGCAATGATAAAGTCACTGAGGCAATGCTCAAAGATGCGATTACCAGCAACTTGCAGGAATTCCTTTTTGATCAAACTGAACGCCACCCAATGATTTTACCAATGCTAGTCATGCTTTAAGCAAACAAAAGAGTCGCCCCAGATTATTCATCTGGAACGACTCTTTTTTTGTGGAAAGAATTAGTAAAAGAACAAGGTTCCTACTAGAAGCAGGAGCATGTATATGAATTGCACCCATAGGGCCATAACCATAAAACGTCTTTGCCCAGTTGGACTAACGATCTTGCTCGCTCGATGACCTAAGGCCAAAGCAGACAGGACGCCAATCACTGGAAATCCAAACGCCGTGAGGAGCAGAAAGAATTCAACCAGAAAATCAGATAACCTAGTTTGAAAAGTCATCCCATGACCTCATTCCTGTTAACCAGAATGCAGCTATTCTTCAGGACTGCCGGATACTCGTGTGAGAGAGACAGTCAAGACATTGTCAGGCGTTGTATTGTAGTCAGCCAACATTCCCTTCACAATCCCCTTTGATGGCCCATGAGTGCTCGTTGATTCTTCATAATTCTGAATCCAAGTGGAGACTGCATTGAACCCAAATTCGAACCCTTCGAATGTCTGCATGTACTCAGTAGATTGTGGGTTAGTCGTGACAATCGTTGCCTTAATCACGCGCTGATTCTGAATATCCAGCGTCAACTTAATCAAGCCATCGTCGATTGGCGTTTGAATCCCATCGGCCAGGGTTTTGGGGAGGCGATATTTGGCAATTCGCATATTCTGGTTATATACCCGTTGAACGTAATCATAACTTCCTAAGTCTAAACTCATAATGACAACTCCTTATAATTTTGAGTTCATTATAGCGAAGATTCCAAGAAATTGGTCAGATAAGGCCCTGAGCTAAACATTTTCGTTGTTTTTTCTAAAATCCGTGCGTATAATTTTAAACATTGAAAGAGAGGAAATTCACCATGCCTGTGCCATTTTTTTACGTCATTGTGAACCCTGTTTCCGGTGGCGGGAATGGGTTACGCGTATGGCAGGAAATCCAAACGGAGCTCGATGCACGACGAATCGACTATCAAGTGAAAGTGTCTCAATTTTCCGGGCATGCGGTTCAACTTGCACAGCAAATTGGTAACTTTGCTGCCGAATCACCAGCGGCTATTCTGGTCATCGGCGGTGACGGTACGCTAAATCAGGCATTAACTGGGGTTCGCTCGACCATCCATCCAGACATGCCATTGGCTTATATTCCCGCGGGATCAGGTAACGACTTCGCCCGCGGCATTGGTCTCAGTCCCAAACCTAAAGAAGCTTTAGCTCAGATTCTGGAAACAAGTCAACCCGTCAATATTGATGTTGGGGAATTTACTGAAACTAATCATCATCAGCATGGCTTCTTCGTTAATAATATTGGGATTGGCTTTGACGCAGCCATTGTTTCAGCGGCTAACCACAGTAAGGCCAAAAATTGGCTCAACAAAATCCACATGGGCCAATTGGCTTACATTATCAATGTTATTGGTGTCTTTTTTCGGCAAGCGGCCTTCCCCCTCACTGTGACGGTTGATGGGAAGCCAACGTACATCTCAAAAGCATTTCTCGTGACCACTTCCAATCATCCCTACTTTGGCGGAGGCGTCAAAATTCTGCCGGACGCAGTCCCGACTGATGGTAAACTTGATTTGATTGTAGTGGAACGACCAAATCTACTTTACTTTCTGTTTCTTGTGTTACAAGTCTTCCTAGGTCGACACACGAAATATGACGCGGTCCATGTTTTCCGGAGTGCCCATATTCAACTGAGCATGAATGATATTGAAGATGGCCAGATGGACGGTGAAGAACTCGGCAGTCGCACTTACGATATGCAATTTACCACCGTCCCCCACCCATTCTGGTTGAGTCATCTCACCCATGTACCCGATCAGCCTTCCACGCACTAAAAAAGCACTGGCCTAACCCATCTGGGTTGTGGCCAGTGCTTTTTTGATCAGAAGTAATCCGAAAAATACGGTTCATCCATTGGAATGATGGCTTCAAGATTCTTCAAGGCTGCCTTGGAGGCGGTCAAGCGTTCAATTTTGGCCAAATAGGATGGCCGCCGATAACTCATCATCATCGTGGTCAACGTTTGGATGTCCACAGTCACTGCTTCACCAACAGGGCGATCAGTGATCTGAACTTGGTCATTTTCATCCCACCAAACGCCAAAAGTCCCTTGATTCCAATCAGCCATTGGATCTGACACGATAAAGTGGAATGGTTTACCAACTTCAGCGAACGGATAAGCCTTCAAGAATTCACGCACATCGACAATCCGGGCCATAAAATAGGGCTGAATCGTCTGTTTGATGTCCCCATCGTCAAGAAGAAAGTGCAAGGGTTCATTCTTATAAATATTGCCACGCACCACGTCCACCATTGAGAAATGGGCCGCAATAAAGTTCCACAGTCCTACTCGAGCTTCTTGTGTCGTGTATACCATTTCTTTAATGTGGAAAACTTCATTCGCAATCCAATAAAGAATAAACCCTTGAGGCACATCATCTTCATCATAGTAAACGGCGGCGATGCGCTCTTCTTCGTTCTCCCAGCGCCAATATTCATCCCAATTCAATTGGTTTCGAATCATCGCCCCGTGGTTGACTTCAGCGAATCGATTATAGGTTTGAATCACATCTGGATCATCAATTTCCAATCGTTCAACGTGGCCAACGATATTTTCATGCCTTGGTAGTTGGGTGTCCTTGACTTCAAAAGTCAGGTGATCTGACATGATCTCCCACCCTTTTTTGCGGTAAAACGGAATGCTATAAGGGTACAGGTAAGAAATCCACTGTTTATGCTCACGCATATGGTTTAAACCTACTGAAATCAAATCATGCATCAACCCGTGTCCGGCGTATTCAGGATATGTTCCGACCCCAGTCAAACCGGCCATTTGATATTTCTGACCGTGAATATTCACCACACACGGATAAATAGCTAACTGGCTGACTAAGTCGTCCCCATGGAACCACCCAATCACGTCAGACTTCTCCAACACTGGCCGCTTGGCACGTTCCAATTCGCCTTCTTCATAGCCAGATTCTTCGACTTCTTTGGCTGTCACTTGAAAAACATAACTCAATAAATCATTAAATTGCTCTAAATGTTCAATCGTGACTGGTTTTATCTCTAACTCGTCGCGTATATCACTCATGCTTTTTCCTCCTGGACTGCCCGTTTCATCGGGGTTAACCCGTTCAAGCCAATCAACGGATCAATACTTTGACTCCTGACCAAGCTGGGCGTTAACCGATAATCTGTTGGTGGCTGCGTCACTTCAGGCGCCGAGTCTGGTGGACTCTGAGCACTGCCGCCAATGACATCTTGGAGCCGTTCAATCAGACTGGTGTGCCGATTGTCAGCCACTGCTTCTGCAGCGACTGAGAAGGCGCGCGGGTCCCCAACCAAAATCAGAAAATGTTTTGCCCGCGTAATGGCTGTGTACAGCAAATTTCGTTTCAACATTCGCTGACTTTGCATGGTTAAAGGCAGGATGACCAGTTCAAATTCTGACCCCTGCGCCTTATGGATGGAGGTTGCATAGGCCAAGGTGAATTTAGTCCAGTCTGACCGCTTATAGGTCAATTCGTTACCGTCGAAACTGATGATTAACTCATCAGTTTTACTCTCAGCATGCTTAGCGTCATTAATCCCTTCAATAATCCCGATTTCACCATTAAACACATTCTGTTCAGGATTGTTCACTAGCTGCAAGACCTTGTCGCCAATGCGATAGACCTTATCGCCAAACGTCACCTCTTTGGTCTGAGCTGACTTCTTGGGATTAAGTAGTGTCTGGATTAGCGGGTTTAAGGCATCAATTCCGGCAATCCCCCGATACATCGGGGCTAGGACTTGCATATCTGCTGGCTTAAACTTCTTTGCTGCCCGCTGAATGACCTGCGTAATCACATCGCCAATCTGGTCCGGCGCACAGGGAAAGAAAGACCGATCCACTTTGGGCGTCAGAATATCATCTGGTAAATACCCCGCGTTCACATCATGGGCTAAGGGAATAATTGAACTGGCTTGATCCTGGCGGTGAATATGGGTGAGCTCTTGGCTCGGCAAAACGCCACTCCGCAGCAGATCCGCAAAGACTTGACCCGGCCCAACGCTTGGCAGCTGGTCTTTATCTCCAACCAAAATCACTTTGATATGCGCATGAATGGAATTCAACAGCGTTCGAAACAGGTAGGTATCCACCATCGACATTTCATCAATAATGAGTAAGCCATCAGGCAATTCTTTGGGTTCAAAATCTTGTGTATCCACTGCCAGGCCCAGCAGACGATGAATGGTGCCAGCCGGCAGACTGGTTGTTTCAGTCATACGTTTAGCCGCCCGCCCAGTTGGCGCGGCGAGCATAATTGGAAAAGGCTCGTCGGTATAATGATTCACATCGAGTGACACATCATTTAACGTCGCATAGACCTGAACAATACCATTAATCACCGTTGTTTTCCCGGTCCCTGGTCCCCCAGTGAGCAGGAATAAAGGTTCTTTCATGGCAGTTTCAATGGCCTTTTTTTGGGTGTCATCATAAGTAATATCGTTGTTGTGTTCAACCGTCTTTAAGGCCTGCTTAAACGCCTTATCACTGACTGCTTCTTGGTCGGCCATCAAGGCTTTCAACTGCTCGGCAATTTGCCATTCAGCATCGAATAACCGCTTGGGATAAACCTTCTTGCCATCAGCGACGACCTGATTAGCTTTAGCCAGTTGCACGATGCCATCCGCCACTGCCTGAGGCGCAATCGCCACATTCCGGGCGCTTTGCAATAAGCGAATGGTTTCGTCGAGCAAATGCTCCAATTGGACGAAGGTATCGCCATTGCCATCGGTCATCGTCTGAAGGGTGTCGATAATCCCACCTTCAATCCGGACCGGACTATCAGGCGCAATATTTAGATGAGCAGCAATTTGATCAGCCCGTTTAAAACCGATACCCTCAATATCACCAATCAGTTTGTAGGGATTTTCTTGAATCACCTCAAGGGCATCAGTTTGATACTGTTGGTAGATTCGAGCTGCCAAGTTGCTACTGAAGCCATAATCATTCAGACCGATGATGACCTGCTCCATCCCCATGTTAGCTTTCAAGTTCTCAATTAAGGCGGCGCGTTTATTCGCATTTAAGCCCAAACCTTGAAGCGACTTAGGGTCTTGAATGATTTGATCAATCGCATCAACGCCCAGGGCCTCAACGATTCGCTCGGCAGTTTTAGGGCCAATGCCTGGAAACTTGTCCGAGCTAAGATACTTCACCAAGCCTTGTTTATTCGTGGGGCGATCAACGTGATAGTTATCAGCCTGAAATTGATTCCCATATTTAGGATGATCGATGACTTTGCCGGTGAAAGTGTATGTTTCATCTTCTTTAATATCACCAAAACTACCCGTTACGACAATTTCCGCATCCGGCCACTGAATGGTCGTTGCGGTAATTTCTAGCAACAGGATTTTATAGAAATTATTGGGGTTTTGGAAAAAAATACTTTTGACGCGGCCGCTCACACTGTCTTGGTCAGCCATGGTCATTCTCCCCTCGCCAATTTAAGAAGCGACTAATATCTTTGAGTTGGTCAAACTGTTGATTATACGTTTTGGGATCCAGCGCCTTGGCCTGATCTAGATACTGTGTCCCATCTTTGTCTTGGGCATTGAGCGCCAACCCATAATTAAACAGGACCTGGGCATTGTTGTCGGCCACAAATGGTCTCAGCATGGCTTCTGCTTCTGAGAAAGCGCCCAAACTGAGCAATAAGTTTGCGGATAATAAGGCTGCATCGACCTTGTCTGGTTGACGATCATGAGCTGTCAGCGCGAATGCCAAGGCCTTAGGGGCCTGGCCCAGGGCCTGATAACTCAAGCCCAACATATATTGGGCATCGGTGCCCAACTGGCTTTTGGAGGCGGCCAGTGGTGTGAGCCGGTTAATTGCCGACTGCGCATCCCCTTGTGCAAATGCGAGCACGCCAAAGCTGTATTGGAGTTCCTCATCATCAGGAAACCGCCCGAGGCTTTTGACCAATAATTCAGTGGCTTGGTCGTAGTCACCCAGACTGGTCAAGAGCGTTGCTAAGGTCGCATAGGGAGCCGGCTCATCGGGATTCGCATCCACAGCTGCAATCGCCTCGTGAACAGCAGCATCATGGTCACCTTGGTTAAAGCTGTCTGAAATCGCCATAGTTCCTCCTAAATCGTATCTGTTGCTTCAGGTTTCTTCGTTAAAAAGTGGGTGTCATTCCATTTAATCAATTCATAGGGTGGCTGGGCGTGATCCGTGGCTAAAATGGTCACACTGCTATTTGTCAAACCACCGTCTTTGCGCATTTGGGCCAAGGGAGTTCCCAGCAGGCTTTGAATAAGCGCCACCAACGCGGCCCCGTGACTCACAAACAAGAGATTGGCTTCTCCTGTGACATCGGCTGCCACTGCATGGGTGACGACTGGTTGCATCCGCGCAATTAATTCTGGAAAAGTTTCGCCACCAATTGCTGATGGATCGTACTCAGCCGGTGCTTCCCGGAACCCATGCAATTCCTCAGGATATCGTTTTTTTACCTCGGCAAACGTGAGGCCTTCCATTTTGCCCAAATTGAATTCTTGAAGTCCTGGGGCAATTGTTAACGGAATACTTTGGTGCATTTCAGCAATCAGATGTTCAGCCGTCGTTTGAGCTCTAGGTAATGGACTCACATAAGCATGATCAAAGTGCACTGGCGCCAGATCTTTGGCTAAGGCTGTGATTTGTGCATAACTGTCGGGCAATAACGGTGAATCCCCGTGCGCGCCTTGATAACGCCCTTCTAAATTCCATTGGGTTTTGCCGTGGCGAACAAAATACAAGTGTGTCAACCGATTGCCCTCCTCTTTTTCATCTAATTATTTATTATCGCGATTATTGCCGCCGAAATCAAGTCGCGCCTAATTCTACCGACACAAAAAGAACCTACGAACAAAAAGTCCGCAGGTTCTGCTGTTAATTACTTAGACGTATTGTAAAACCTTAGCGTCGCTGTACGCCACGTCGATGGTCCCACCACCGAGGCACTCTGCGCCATCGTAAAAGACGACAGCTTGGCCAGGGGTAATCGCACGCACGGGCTCGTCAAAGGTTACGGTGGCAGTATTGTCACCGGTCATCTTAACGGTCACGCCAGTATCAGCCTGACGGTAACGGAACTTCGCGGTGACATGGAACTCATCCCCACGAGCAGCACCGGTCGTCCAGCTTAGGTTCGTGGCATCAAGCTTCGTAGCATACAAAGCTGGGTTCTCAAAGCCTTGACCCACATACAAAATGTTTTGCTCGAGGTCCTTACCAACAACAAACCAAGGATCAGAGTTGTCAGAATTCCCACCGATGCCCAAACCAGATCGCTGGCCAATGGTGTAATACATTAACCCATCATGGTCGCCCATCTCTTGGCCATCAAGCGTCATCATCTTACCAGGCTGTGCTGGCAAATAAGTGCCTAAGAACTGCTTGAAGTTACGCTCGCCAATAAAGCAAATCCCGGTGGAGTCCTTCTTAGCAGCAGTGGCCAAACCATACTCAGCAGCAATTGCACGAACCTCAGACTTTTGCATGTGTCCGATTGGGAACATAGACCGCTTTAATTGCTCTTGAGACAACTGGCTCAAGAAGTAGGTCTGATCCTTATTAGCATCCGCACCACGCAACATGTGCGCCACGCCGTTAGCGTCGACGTCAACCTGTGCATAGTGACCCATGGCGATGTAATCAGCGTCAAGCTCGTCAGCATAGTCTAAGAATGCCTTGAACTTAATCTCTTTGTTGCACATTACATCAGGATTTGGGGTGCGGCCAGCTTTATACTCGTCAAGGAAGTAAGTGAAAACGCGATCCCAATACTCTTTCTCAAAGTTAATTGAGTAATATGGAATGCCAATCTCACTGGCTACCTTGGCCACGTCTTCATAATCCTCAGTGGCGGTACAGACACCATACTCATCTGTATCGTCCCAATTCTTCATGAACACGCCAACCACGTCGTACCCTTGTTGCTTGAGGAGTAGTGCTGTCACGGACGAATCAACGCCACCAGACATTCCTACAACCACACGGATATTGGAGTTGTCCAAAACTATCACCATCATTTCATCAGATTCTGGAATTATCCGATTTGAAGGTCGAAATCCAGTAACGTTAATTATAACAGTCTGAATTGATTTGGCAACACTATGAAAAAGTAAGAATGCCAAGCAAAAAACCGGCCAACTGGCCGGTTTTACTTACTGCTTCTGAAGCACATTTCGTTCGATGAGATTATCAACCAAATATTGGTATTGTTCGACATTTTCCGCCAACTTACTGTCGGTGAAAATATTGATTGCTTTTAATCCGTTTGCGGTCGTTACACTCATTTGGAACGCACTCAAGTCTTTACTGAAGGTTACCTTGAGTTTGTTTGCCGCCGTGAACGGTGAATTAGGGTCAAGCGAACGTTCGAGTTGAAAATTACCATTCTTGGTTTGGGTGAACCCCAAATCCATCAATGTATATCGTTTAATCTCAGGACTAATACCGTACGTATTCTTGTCGCCTAAAGCCTTACCTGTCGCAGCCAGTGCCATATTGTCACCTTCCTCATTAATCTACTGCTTATAGTTTAGCATAAGCACCCAACAGACAACACTCTGGCCAACAAAAAAAGCGACCACTCCACACAAGATGAAGTTGTCGCTTCTAATTAAGCATTCGCTTTAGTTTTAATACGATTAATAATTCGAATCAACGCATCTGCATACGCATCAATTTGTTCAGCTGTTGTTTCGTGCCCAAAGCTAGTCCGAATGGATTCCCCAATGCGAGGACTGGCCTCGCCAAACATGGCTGTCAGGACGTGCGATGGCTCTAAGCTGCCAGCCGTGCAGGCCGATCCACCTGAAATGGCAAAGCCAGCCAAGTCAAGATTGGTTTGCAGCGCATAGGTCGAAATCCCCTTAAACCACAAATTAAACACATGGTTTAAATTATCTGGATTCAAGCTGCCATTAACTGCAAATTCAATGTCTGCTGCATTCAATCGAGCCATTAATTGCTGCTTAAAGGCGAAATACCGGGCCTGTCGCTCAGCTTTCACCTCTGGCGTAATCAGACTCACTGCTTTAGCAAAACCGGCCACTTGAACCACACTTTCAGTCCCCGCGCGCCGCTTCATTTCTTGCTCGCCACCGCGAATAAAGGATGGGAAATAAATCTTCGGACCGCGGTACAAGAACCCTATTTGCTTCGGGCCGTTAATCTTGTGCGCGGATACGGACAACATATCAATATGCATCGCTTGCACGTCAATATCCAATAATCCATAAGCCTGGGTGGCATCAGTATGGAACCACGCCTGGTGATTAATCAACCGCTCACCAATAGCTTCGATTGGCATCCGACTACCGACCTCGTTATTGCCAAACATAATGGTCACTAGAATCGTGTCATCGTCCAATGCAGCATCAAAATCTGCCAAATCAATCACCCCTTGGTCATTGACAGGTAAATACGTCACCCGAAACCCTTCAGCTTCCAGGGCTTCCAGCGGCCGCAGAATAGATGGATGTTCGATGGCCGTTGTAATGATGTGCTTACCCAGGTTTTGGCGCGTGTGGGCGGTTTGCATCAACGCGGTGTTGTTACTTTCTGTGGCGCCACTGGTAATAATAATGTCATTTGGTTTGGCATTAATACTGTTGGCCAATATTAAGCGTGACTGATCCATCACGGTATGCGCTTGGCGGCCAAACCAGTGAGTCGAGCTAGCATTACCAAAATCATTTTGCATTTGCGTCGTCATCTCAGTGATGACTTCCGGAGCCATCGGGGTGGTCGCCGCATTATCTAAATAAACATGCTCCAATTAAATCGAAACTCCTTTCGACTATGAAAGGTGCCCCAAGAATGCAAGTAACATCTGGGCACTCTGCTTGCCCGCATCAATAATGAAGTCATCGAAGTTGACACTGGCGCTTTCATCACCAACATCACTCATCGCTCGAATCACAACAAACGGCGTATTGAATTCCTTAGCCACTTGTCCGATTGCGGCGCCTTCCATTTCACTGGCTAAGGCTTGAGGATAAATGGTCAAAATTCGTTCAATTTCTGCGGTCTGGGCGATGAATTGATCCCCGGTAACAATTAACCCAGTATGAGTCGTTAAGTCGACCGATTCTGCGGCTGCGGCGATTTGTTGGACCAAGGTTGGATCAGCGTCAAAGATTTGTGGTTGACCAGGTAGTTGACCCGGTAAATAACCAAAAGCTGTCGAATTAACGTCATGATAAGCGACACCGGTTGAAATGACGACATCCCCGATTGATAAACCTTGGCCAATCCCACCGGCACTACCAGTGTTAATCACAGTATCAGGCTTAAAGGTGGCGAGTAAAACTGCTGTGGTCATTGCCGCTTGGACCTTACCAATTCCTGATTCAACTAGGGTGACATCTTGCCCATTGATCTTGCCACTAAAATAGTGTTGATTCCCAATCACGGTTTCTGTTTGTTCTGTTTGCACGGCTAAAAGTTCACGAATTTCTTCTTCCATGGCACAAATAACGCCAATTTTCATGCTAAAAGTCCCCCTCATCATAAAAGCACCTGCAAAAATCGCAGGTGCGCTTGCGTTACTATCTTACACGAGATGATTTCACTTATCAATTACAAGAGGAACATGACCCCGGTCACAATCAGCAGAAGTACCACAACAATCCCAATCGCCCAGTTTAAGCGGACTTTAAGACTATGAATCTTCAATTCACCGGTTTGGCCAAATTCCGCTTTTTTACGGCGAGAACGGGCGAACTCTTTTTCAACTTCCTGACGTTTTTGATCCCGGGCTTTGGCTGCTTCTGCCTCTTTGGCTTGCGCATCCCGGTATGCCTTACGTGTATTAATTTCCGCCATCCCGTTCACCTTCCATCTGTTGCCAGTATTGGATTGCCAGCAACGTTTTGGCATCACAAATGATTCCCTGCTGAATAGCGCTTTTGGCTTGGGCAAAGGTCAACCACTCGCCAGCCACCGACTCATCAGCGTCCTGGACCCGTTTGTGGGTCGGGGAGTGCAACTGACTGGCTGCAAAAAGCGTCATTTCAGCGTCTGAAAATCCTAAACTTTGATAGTAGTGACTTAACTGTTGCCAATGGCCAGCAGCTAAGCCTGTTTCTTCATTTAATTCCCGTTTAGCCGCCGCCAAAGCTGTCTCCTGGGCGTCTAACTTACCGGCAGGGATTTCTAATGTCTCTTGACCCACAGTCGCCCGCCATTGTCGGACAAACAGTGCCTTGCCATCAACAACAGCTAAAACGCCTGCAGCCGCGTGCGCATGCACCACTTCGCGCTGGGCCAATGCGCCTAAGGGCAGTTTGACCGTTAGCACGTCCACTTGAATAATATGGCCATTGAAGACCGATTGGGTTTTGATAATCTTTTCCATAACCGACTCCTTGTCTTCAATCATCATACGCGAACCAACACACAATTGTCGACTTTGCCGGGAAGCTTTACAATTTTTTGATAAAAAACAAAATCTCAATCCCAAGGCGGATACTGGCCAAGCATGCCTGTGTTAGACTGAACTCATGAATGAAACGAGGATGTGACATGATAATGAAAAATAAAAAAATTCGTAAGTCGCGAATTGCTTTGTGGATCGGCCTCGGTTTCGTCGCCGGTCTTGTCATCAGCGGCCGGGGCGATTTTGCAGTCCTAGTGGCGCTGGTTTTCGGATTAGCACGGTTTATGGGTGAGTGGCTCGGTCGCACATCGACCAAACCTTCAACAGCGCCAGTGTCCCCCAGTTTACAGGCCCATTATGTGGAAGCCGGACTGAGTGACAGTGAAATCACTTTGTTTAGAGAGACTATGGAAACTGCCTCTGAACAAATCAACGCCATTGAAGCCACAATTAACGCCGTGCCCAAATTAAAAAGTCTTGCTTTACAAACTGACCTGCTGCCAATTATGCATGCGTATTTCAAAGCGATTGTCCAGGCCCCAAAGCGACTCACTGAGGCGGCACCCTTTATTTATGAAATTCTACCGAATTTAAACCACTTAACAGACCGGTACCAAACAATTACCAATCACGAGGTTAAGACCCAAGAAACGTACACAGTCTTAACCCAGGCAGAGACAGCGATTACAGCCCAAGCTCAAACCATTAATGAGCAGTACCAAGCCTTTGTTGCTGACGACTTAGAAGATTTAGCTGCCTCAGTTTCCCTGTCACAGAAACAAATTCAAAGTCAATCACACGCCCATCCAGTCCCACTGAAAGAAACGGAGGCCCTCGACCATGCCAGAGAGTGATTTAACTAAAGACTTATTACAAAATCCATTTGAAGCCGTCAACCCGATTGTTGACAGCACCGCGCCCGCGCAAACGGCACAGCCTAGCCGCTTGAGTGTCGAGCAACAAGCACAAGCCAAACAACTGGCTGATCAAATTGATAGTCGGAACCAAGAAGCGGTTTTGAATTACGGGGCTAATGCGCAAAAACAACTTGGCCAGTTCTCCCAAACGATGTTAAATCAGGTTCAAAGCCAGGATACCGGTGCTGTTGGGGACGCTCTCAACAGCCTGATGACACGCTTAAATGAAGCCAATCCAGACGAATTACGGGCCGAAGATGGCAACGTCTTCCGCAAAATCTTCGGACATGTCAAACGTTCCATTTTTGAAATCACCACCAAGTACCAAAAAATCGGCGCGCAAATTGACAGTATCGCTAGCCGGCTTGAGAAAGAACAACAAGGCTTACTCAAAGACAATCAGCTGTTAGACGAACTATATGTGCAAAACAAGGGTTACTTTGATGCCTTGAACGTTTATATTGAAGCCGGTCACCTCAAACTCGATGAAATGGCCCAAAAGAGTATTCCCGAAGCCATGGCGCAAGCTCAAGATAGTGGCAATCAAATGGCCGTGCAAGAAGTCAACGACCTCAAACAGTTCCAGAATCGCCTCGAAAAGCGGGTTTACGATCTTGAACTTGCCCGCCAGATTACGCTGCAGCAGGCGCCGCAAATTCGTTTGATTCAAAACACCAATCAAGCCTTGGCCGAAAAAATCCAAGCCAGCATTAATACAGCTATTCCCCTTTGGAAGAATCAAGTGGCCATTGCCTTGACCTTGTTACGTCAAAAGGATGCTGTGACCGCCCAACGCCAAGTTTCAGAAACAACCAATGATTTATTGAAGAAAAATTCTGAAATGTTGAAGATTTCATCTATCGAAACGGCCCGAGAAAACGAACGTGGCGTCGTTGACATTGAAACCTTAACCCAGACGCAAAACGATTTGATTGAGACCCTCCAGCAAACCTTGCAGATTCAACAAGAAGGTAAAACTAAGCGGCAAGCGGCTGAAAAGGAACTCGAACACATGGAAACCGATCTTAAACAGCAGTTGTTGGATTATACCCAGGGTAAACCCAATAGCCCGCAACATTAATAAAATTATAGTTTTACACAAAAGCACCCTTAATCGATACAGATTAAGGGTGTTTTTGTTACGCTTTAGCCACGAATTTACAGAATCGTTTCTGAAAAGGTGTCTTTACACAACTAGTGACAAATCTTTACGCCGCTGGCGGTCAATCTTTACATCTCACCGTTATAGTGAAGTTATTCTCATCGCTTAGGAGGCGAATTTATGAAACGTTCTGTACTTTTTTCTTTGATTGCCGGTGTTGCCTTGATGTTGGCCGCATGTGGCGCCCAAACTAGTGCCACCAGCAAATCCAGTTCCGCCGCTACCTCTGATAAGGCCCCTTCGGGCAAGATTGTTGCGGTTGGCTCAACTGCCCTGCAACCCCTCGTTGAGCAAGCCGCGAAACAATATCAAGAGAAAAATACTGGCGTCGATATTACCGTTCAAGGTGGAGGTTCTGGCGCAGGTTTATCACAAGTGGCAGCGGGATCTGTCACCATCGGGAACTCTGATATCTTTGCGCAAGAAAAATCTGGCGTCGATGCCAGCGCCTTGGTTGATCACCAAGTAGCCGTCGTTGGGATTGCCCCAGTGGTGCATAAAGACACTGGCGTGAAAAATGTCAGCAGCAAACAGCTGGTTGATATCTTTACCGGCAAGATTACCAATTGGAAAGAAGTCGGCGGTAAGAATCAGCCCATCGTGCTTATCAATCGCGCGCAAGGCTCTGGGACCCGCGCAACCTTCGAAAAGTGGGGTCTCAAGACCGACAAAGTCAAGACCGCCCAAGAGCAAGATTCCAGCGGGACCGTCCAAAAGATGGTTGCCTCAACGCCTGGTGCCATCAGTTACTTGGCCTTTTCATACATCAAGTCTGATGTCACGGCCTTAAGCATCGACAACGTGACGCCAACTGATAAAAATGTGACCACCAATACTTGGAAAATTTGGGCCTACGAACACATGTACACCAAAGGATCCCCTGACAAAGGGACCGCCCAATTCATCAACTTCATCCAATCAAAATCTGTTCAGCAGTCCTTAGTCAAAACCACCGGCTACATTCCAGTGACCGATATGACCGTGTCACGGACGGCTGATGGCAAGATTGAAGAAATTAATAAGTAAACAATAAAAACCCCGGTGCTGTTGCACCGGGGTTTTTATTTATGCTTCTGATTGATCGTCAACGACTAAGTTAGCCGCTTGTGGGCCACGGGGGCCTTCGACAATATCAAAGGATACTTGTTGACCCTCTTCTAATGTCTTAAAACCACTACCGGTAATGGCAGAGAAATGGACGAAAACATCAGGTTGATCAGGGACTTCGATAAACCCGAAGCCCTTTTCGCTATTAAAAAATTTTACGCGTCCAGTCATGATGACCTCCTAGGCTTCAAAGCCAGTTTCAACGAGTTCTGGGAAATTGGCTGAGACAATTGCGGCACAGCGACCACATAACGTTTTGAAGTGAGGATCGCTGCCGACATCTGTCCGGGTCATCCGACAACGGGCACACACTTCACCTTCAGCGTGCTCAACCAGAATCTGAGCATCATCAAAGACTTGGGCACCATCTGCGGCTGGGCCTTCAGCTACCGTCAATTTCGACACAATCAATAGTTGCATCACATTGGCGTCAATAGCAGCTAACAAGTCCCGCAATGGTTCGTTTGGATAGACAGTGACGCTTGCTTCCAGTGATTTCCCGATAATCTTCTCATCACGCGCGACCTCTAACGCCTTTTGAACTTCTTGGCGGAAGTCCAAGAAGGCACTCCACATATCAACTAATGCATCAGCGTCGTCGAATTCGGTAGCTTCAGGCATTTCGGACAGAAACGCGTATGTTTCAGGTTGTCCTAGCAACGGCCAGATTTCTTCAGTGGTGTGCGGCAGAATTGGGGTCAACAACTTGGTCAAAGCCACCAAGGTGTCAAACATCACGGTCTGCATCCGCCGGCGCTTGATGTCATTTTGACCTTCGATGTAGACCACATCCTTGGCAAAGTCCAAGTAGAAGGCTGACATATCGTTAATCAAGAAATGACTGATGGTTTTTTCTACCGTCGCAAAGTCAAAAGTATCATAGGCGGCACGACTTTGAGCAATAACCTGATTCAAGCGAACTTCAAGATAGCGGTCAACAGAGCCCAGATCGCGATAAGCCACGGCATCAGTTGCTGGATCAAAGTCACTGGTGTTAGCCAACATAAACCGAAGTGTGTTCCGAATCTTTCGGTAAGCTTCAGACGTCTGCGCAAAGTTATCCAATGACACCCGCACGTCAGATGAGGCGTCAACAGTTGAGACCCAGAGGCGAATAATTTCGGCCCCATATTGTTTCTCAATGGTGTCTGGCACAATCGTGTTGCCCAATGACTTACTCATCTTGCGTCCCTTATCATCCAACGTAAAGCCTTGGGACAAGATTTGTTTGTATGGTGCTTCGCCGGTTGCGGCCACACTGGTAATTAAACTACTGTTGAACCAGCCACGATATTGATCTGACCCTTCAAGGTACAAATCAGCTGGGAACCGCAAATCTGGTCGTTGCGCCAAGACAGCTTGGTGGGAGGAACCAGAGTCGAACCAAACATCCATGATGTCAGTTTCCTTCGTGAATTCCCCGTTAGGGCTACCAGGGTTCGTATAGCCTTCTGGCAATAGGTCTTTGGCATCTCGTTCGAACCAGACGTTACTCCCAAATTCGCCGAATAATTGGGCGACATGTTCGATGGTTTCAGGCTCTAAGATTGGATCGCCATTTTCGGCATAGAAAATTGGCAATGGTACGCCCCAAGCCCGTTGGCGAGAAATAACCCAGTCACCGCGGTCGCGGATCATATTGTACAGACGAGTCTTCCCCCAACTTGGCGAGAAGTTAACTTGATCAATCTGGTCGAGAATCTGTTCACGGAAGGCGTCAATTGAAGCGAACCACTGTGTGGTTGCTCGGAAAATGACAGGCTTCTTCGTCCGCCAATCGTGTGGATAGCTATGGGTAAAGAAGTCTAATTTGAGTAAGGCCCCTTTTGCTTTCAAGGCATCTGTCACCATTGGATTGGCCTTGTCGTAGAACACCCCAGTAAAGCCAGGGGCTTCTTCATTCATGACCCCTTTTTCATCAACAACAGACACGACAGGCAATTTGTATGGCAAGGCTGCCTTATAATCGTCTTCACCATGGCCAGGCGCCGTGTGCACAAGCCCGGTCCCGGCATCAAGGGTGACATGATCGCCCAAAATGACAAGACTAGTCCGATCATAGAGTGGGTGTTGAGCGGTCATATTTTCCATTTCCGCGCCCTTGAAGGTCTTCAGAATTTCAGGATTGTCCCAGCCCAGCGTTTCCGCGACTGATGGGAGCATTTCTTGCGCAACAACGTACTTCTTGCCATCCACAGCCACTTGCACATAATCAAAACGTGGATTAACGGCAATCGCATAGTTAGCAGGAATTGTCCAAGGTGTTGTCGTCCAGATAATCAAGCTAGTATCAGCGTCGAGCAAGCCCTTCCCGTCAACAACTTTAAAGGCTACGAAAATTGAAGGTGACTTGATGTCTTGGTATTCAATTTCAGCTTCAGCCAGGGTTGATTCAGACGATGGTGACCAATAGACTGGCTTCAAGCCGTGATAGATATAACCCTTCTTGGCCATGTCACCGAAGACGCGGATTTCAGCGGCTTCAAATTCAGGTTGTAACGTAATATAAGGATGGTCCCAGTCACCGGAAACCCCGAGTCGCTTGAAATCAGTACGTTGCTTCTCGATTTCCTTCATCGCATACTGGCGACAAAGTTCACGGTATTCGGCCATCGACATTTCCTTGCGTTTCACACCTTGCTTGGCCAATTGTTGCTCGATTGGCAAGCCGTGGGTATCCCAACCGGGAACAAAAGGTGCCCGAAAACCTGACATCGCCTTGTAACGGACAATAATGTCCTTACTAATCTTATTCAACGCGTGACCCATGTGAATATTCCCATTTGCAAAGGGAGGGCCATCATGCAGAATAAAGGTTGGCTTACCTTCATTCAATTGTTGCCGTTGTTCATATAAATGGTTTTCTTCCCAGGCAGCTTGCCAGCCGGCTTCCTTGTTGGGCAAGCCTGCGCGCATTGGGAATGGTGTCTTACCAAGATTCAAAGTGTCTTTAACTTTCATCGTGCGCTTCCTTTCTGTTTTGTGAACAAAAAAGACTCCGCCCTAAACATAGGACGAAGTCTTCGTGGTACCACCTAATTTCGGGGGCAAATCCCCCCTCAGGCATTCGTTAACGAGAATGACTCGATCTGGATTACATTATCACCCAGATAACTGCGAACTGATGAGCTCATGCCCTTAATTCTCGAACTTTCACCGGTTTTCGAGTCGCTGATAATCTTAAACATGAGTCGCGTGTTCATAGGTTGTTATGTTGATTAGTCTTTATGTGCATCCACATCTTCAGGGAAAATAATTTCCGTGTACATGTCTGCATCAGGGGCTGGCGTTAAGCCTGAAGTGTCGCTGGCGCTGGTTGCCACTTCTGAGTCTGAGTTTAATGAATCAACAGGGGCATTGTCAACCCCAGCTTCACTATTCGCATCGATAACCTCAACTTCATCGTCAGTTGACGCTAATAATGACTTCCATTCAGGACTCTTCACCACTTCCAGTTGTGATTCCAACATGACTTGAAGCCGCTGGCGGAAGATTCGAGTCTGGCGCTTCAGGTCCTCGGTTTGAATGGTAATCTGCTTTGACTTTTCAGAGGCGTCACTCAGAATCCGATTGGACTTCTCAGTGGCATCCGTCAATAGATCTTGGGCATTCTTCTCGGCTTCTTGTTGAATAATGTCAGCTTCTTTTTGCGCATTATTCTTCACCCGATCGGCCGCTTCTTGCGCCACAATGATTGATTGATTCAAGGCATCCTTCAAATCATCAAAGTACTTGAGCTTCTCTTCATTCGCAGCCAATGCCTTAGAGATAGATTCGTTTTCAGCCAGAACTGCTGAATAGTCTTTGATAATTTGATCAAGGAAGTCATTAACCTGATCTTGATCGTAGCCCCGCATGCGGGTCCCAAATTCTTTGTTGTGAATGTCTAATGGACTTAATGCCATAACTGAACTCCTCCTACTTATGTAGCACACCAACTTGGATGCGATATTTATCTTTCTTAGACATACCAAGCAGTGCTTGATACCGTATACGCCCAAACCCCCGAACGGAAACCATATCGTTGTCTGCTAATGTGGCATCAGGATGCGCTTCAACTTGAAAATTCAACCGAACCCGTTCACCTTGAATCAATTCTTTGGCCCGCTGCCGAGAAATATTGAACACATGGGCAATGATGGTATCTAACCGCAATGATGCCACAGTGACCTCAGCAAATTCCCACTCGTTGGTGGGTTCCAGGTGGTCCGCTAATGGCAATTCTTCCAAGCGAACACCAATCTTGCCAATATGCTCAAAGTTTTCCAGCGTAAAGTCCAACATTGATTGCGTCACAAAGAACTGCCAATCAGTGCCATCTGTAATAATGTCGCCAAACACATCGCGGCGAACGCCCGCATTAAGCAACGTGCCCATAATTGTACTATGATGCAAATCAGCAAACTTCTCGGGATATTTAATCTGAACCAGCGCAATTTCATAATCTTCGGGTTTAGGCTCATAATAACTTGGCGCGAGAATCAGCCGTTCACGTTCTGCCCCAGGATACCCGCCAAAATGAAAACTGGTGACCTCGCCATGCGTGCCCACCAGTTGATTGGCAATATAAACCTGTCGTGGATCAAGAAATTCCGTCAAAATGGGCCGATATTCATTGCCCGCTTGCTCAACAAGTTCAGCAATATGGTCAATGAAACCTGCTTCTTCTTTACGAAAATGTTGATAGATGCTATCCATGATTCGCTACCTTACCATTGCTGTTAATATGTTAAAGAAAATCCAATTCAGCCCGCGTTGCAACAATGTCAGAACGAAAAATGCAATCACAGGTGAAAAGTCCAGCCCCATAATAGCTGGAATGAAGCGTCGAAACAGGTTCAGATATGGTTCAACAATGCGCCCCAGATAGTACCCGAGTCGAGAGTTCATTGCATTGGGGAACCACGTCATCAATATATAGACGGCTATCGCAATCATATACAAGTACAATGCCCACGATAAGCCTTGATAAAGCGCATAGACCAGTTGCGTCAAAAAGTTTCCTCCTAGTCTGCAATATCATCGAAAGCGTCTGTGCCGATAATATTGGCCAAATCGCCATCAATTTCAAAATTCGCTGGGGTAACTAAGAAAATCGCTGCTCCAATGCGTTTCATGTTCCCAGAAATTGCAAAGACTGTGCCATTCAAGAAATCAACAATCCGCTTGGCATCATCATTCCCAATACGATCGAAGTTCACCACAACCGCGTGGTTATTCAATAGATGTTTGCCAATTTCATTGGCATCCGAATAGAGTCGTGGTTCATAAACAACGATTTTTGCTGGCTTCCCGGTTGGGTTTGTCATTGAAATCACCTTAGCATTGCGCTGAAAGTTGTCGGCGGGTTGGCCAGAACTGACCGGCGTTTCTGTTTCCAGAGCTTCTTCATAACTTTCTGGTTCTTCATCCATGCCAAAGAACCGATTAAAGGTTGAGCCTAGTTTTTCAAACGCCATCTGCGCCTACCCCCTTATTATTTCCGCCGCCGAGTGAAAAATGGCGGTTGGTCATCTGAGTTGTCAGAATCATTGGTCTCTGGAGCTTGATCAAAAATATCAAAGTCTGTCTTTTGAGCCGAGTCTAAGTCAGCCTTAGGCTGTTCCCGAGTTTCGGGTTCACGCCGTAAATCCCAACCGTTGAACGGATCATCTTGCTTCTCAGCCGCTGGCTTGTCGTTAGCCGCAGCACTGGCCCGACGACCAGGTGTCGTACCAGCAGCTTCAATCCCAGTCGCAATCACTGTGACCACGACTTCATCTCCGAGGTCTTCATTGATTGAAGTCCCAAAGATGATGTTGACGTCACTAGAAGCAGCTTGCGCAACAATTTCTGAAGCATCTTGGGCTTCATACAGGGACAAATCTGGACCACCAGTGATATTAAGTAAGACTTGCTTAGCCCCATCAATAGATACTTCTAAGAGTGGTGAGGAAATGGCCTTCTTGGTGGCTTCGATTGTCCGGTTCTCGCCCGTGGCAGAACCAATCCCCATCAAAGCAGATCCTTGGTTGGCCATAACTGTCTTCACGTCAGCAAAGTCCAAGTTGACATAGCCAGGGCTGGTAATTAAATCAGAAATTCCTTGAACCCCTTGACGGAGCACGTTATCAGCGAAGTGGAAGGCTTCAAGCATTGGGGTCTTCTTATCCACAATTTCAAGCAAGCGATTATTAGCAATAATGACCAATGTATCAACATGTTCTTTTAATTGGGCGATCCCCTCAGCAGCGTTCTTGCCGCGCTTAGGGCCTTCAAACGTAAATGGTCGGGTCACAACCCCAACCGTTAAGGCGCCTTGATCTTTGGCGATTTTGGCGACGATTGGGGCCGCACCAGTCCCGGTACCCCCACCCATGCCGGCGGTGACAAAGATCATGTCAGCACCTTCAAGCGCTTGAGCAATGGCATCTTCGCTTTCTTCAGCTGCCTTCTGGCCAATACCAGAGGTTGCGCCGGCACCTAAGCCGCGAGTCAGTTTCGGTCCTAATTGAATCTTAGTTTCAGCGTTGGACGCTGCAAGCGCCTGAACGTCAGTGTTAGCCACGATAAACTCAACACCTTTGACGTCTTCAGCAATCATCCGATTTACGGCATTGCCGCCAGCACCGCCGACACCGATAACTTTAATAATTGCGCCGGTATCATTCTGTGCATCAAGTGAAAATTCCATCTGTGTTCCTCCTAGTGTGAGTCCAAATTATTCAAAAAATGTGCCGAAGAAGCGTTTCAACATAGAAGGCTTTTTCTCTTGGTCGTCATTTTCTGTTGATTGTTGAGTTGGTTGAGGCTGAGGCTTTGACACCTTGGCCGCTTTCTTAGGTTTGGGCTGTGGCTCTGGTTGGCTTGCCTTAACCTCAGGCTGCGCAGCCAATGTCGTTGGCGTTGGTAACACGGTCGTCACCAATCGGTCAATATCCGACATATTCGCTGCAAAGTTAACCAATGCTAGCGCCTGTGTGAAGGATGGGTGCCGTAATCCCATTTCACTGGGAATAAAACGCTTGACCGGGCGCTGGAAAATCTCTTGGGCCAATTCAATCACACCAGGCAGCGCAGAAACGCCACCGGTAATGACAATGCCACCAGGCAGATCAAGCGCGTGGGCCTTATCGAGTGCCTCGTTTAGACGTTCAAAAATCTGAGTCAACCGGGCCTCGATAATTTCAGCCAAGTACTTCTCAGAGACTTCGACAGCTTCAGTTTTACCAACCACTGTCACGGGGAACGTTTCATCCTCACTGGCAGCTAGAGAATCGGCGTTACCGTAATCTCGCTTGAGCTTCTCAGCTTCTGTAAAGCTGGTATTCAGCACAACGGAAATATCTTTGGTAACGTATTCGCCACCCTCTTGGTCAACATCGGCAAATTTAAGTTGGTGATCATGAATGACAGCGGCAGTACTTTGCCCACCCCCAAGATCAATCAGCATGGTGCCGAAGTCCTGTTCCCCATCAGTCAGGGCATAGCGACCTGCGGCTAATGGATTTACAACAATCGTGGACAATCTTAAATTAGCTTTTTCTATAGCTTTTTTAGTGTTATGAAGCACAGTTTTGGGAACGGTGAATAAAATCCCACGCATTTCCAACCGGACGCCAATCATTCCGCGGGGGTCTTTGATGCCATCAAACCCATCAACGATAAACTCGGTAGGTTGGATTGATAAAATCTCCCGTTCTGGAGGCAAACTGCGGACAAGCGCTGCTTGAGCCACATTTTGGACGTCACCGTCGACAATCTCTTTGCTCTGATCGCCCACGGCAATCATGCCAGAAACACGTTCAATTTGAAGCAAGTTCGCTGGCACGCCAGCCACCACTTGTTCAATTTTGACATTTGCTTTGTCTTCAGCTTGTGCAACAGCTAATTTAATCGCATCGGCGGCTTTGTCGATATCAACAATAACCCCACGACTCAGACCTTCCGATCGTTGACTTCCCACACCAATAACATTCATTTGACCTTGAACGAACTCGGCAACAATGACTTTTATTGAGGTGGTTCCGATATCAAGTCCGACATAAATTCCTTGATTCGCCACGTATCCGGAACCTCCTTTAATTATTCTTAATCATTACAAAATATTCTTGAGACTGGTTTCATTTTACCACAGTCGTTAAAGCTTGCGGTAGTCGGGTCAAGACTTTTAGTTCTTTTTAGTCTTATTTGGCGTGAAGAACGCCCCGACTTCCAAATCGAGCGTGCCTGACTGTTTCAAATCAGCTACCACGCTCGGATAATAGTGCATTTTTTTAGCTAATGTGCGTGAATCAGCAATCACCTGGTTGCCATCGCCCATGTTCAGTTTCACCTGATAAGGATTGGCGCCGCCACGTGTTGCTTTCACTTCAGCGATATCTTGGCGAACTGCTTTTGGAATCGCCCGCAGTGCGGTACTAATCCGGGGCAATTCCTTAGCGGTGAAACCTGTCAGGACCGGATAATTATCACTAGGATTCTTAATCCCCTGCTTAACGACTTGATTAGACGACAAGACCAAATAATAAAGGCCCTTTTGATACACGTATCCGACCGGCGCATACTCGCTGATTTGTAACGTAACTGTGTTCATGCCGGAGATCTTAACGTGGGCTGATTTGACGCCGGCAACTTTTTCAACTCGATTGACGACCGGGTGCTTGTCAAACAGCAACTGCAAAATATAATTGCGATTACTCAATTGGCTCGCGTCAATAATTGTTTGTTCCGGCAACACCTTCACACCCGTCACGTTGACCTCACCGACTTTTGCAAGCGGCGAAATCATGTAGCCAAAAAACCCCAACAACACAATGAGTGGGGTCAAAATCAACACCAAGTTCCGTCGTAACTGCTTATGCCGCCAAGCGCTCAATTGAGGTAATTGTGCCGCTAAGGGCTTGGGATGTGTGGTTTGGTACTGCTCCCAAGGTGTTTGTGGTTCTGGTGTCGATTTCTTAGCCATGAGGTGACTCCTTAATCGCCGCCTGCAAGACGTCGATGAGTTGGTCAGCCGCATCCTTCACGCCAAGGCGCTTCGCATTCTGCGCCATTGCCGCCAGCCGCGGACCATCTTGCATGAGCGCCACCACCTGCCGTCCAAAGTCAGCAGTCAATTCAGTTTCAGGAATCACGATGGCGGCCCCGGCATTAGCCAATGACTGGGCGTTGATCATTTGATGATTACCAGTGACATTGGGACTTGGAATCAGTATTGACGGAATTCCCAAAGCAGTTAATTCGGCCAGGGAAGTTGCGCCGGATCGGCCAACAATGAGACTAATATCTGGCAGAATTGACGGCATGTCGTCAATGTATGGCACCATCACAATACCAGCGGGCATGGTTGGATGCGCGCTGTGCAGTGCATCAAAGTGCCGGCGACCAGTGACAAATAAAGTTTGGATGTTTGCTTGAGCCAGTTCCGGAATTGCATCAAGTGCTGCCTGATTCATTTTCGGGGCGCCCCTGGAACCACCGAAAATCAAAAGCGTTGGGGCCACAGGGTTCAATCCGTAATCCGCCAGTCGTTGATTGCGAGTCAAATCCGCTACTTCTTGGGCGCGGGGATTACCCGTCAATACCACCTTTTTGGCAGGAAAAGTAGTCGCAACTTCAGGAAAGGCAATGGCAATTTTGGTCACAAAGTGGCTCAAGAATTTGTTGGTAACCCCGGCCACCGAATTTTGTTCGTGAATGACCGTCGGAATATGCAACCGGCTGGCCGCATACACCGTCGCACCAGAAACATAACCACCTGTCCCAATCACAACGTCCGGCTTGAATGCTTTCAACAAGCGCTTAGCGTCACCCACACTCTTGATGAACTCGGTAATTGTTTTGAAATTTTCTAAGGTCAATGAACGTTTAAAGCCTTGAACTTTGATCGTCGCAAAATCAATGCCATTGGCAGGCACAATCCGACTTTCCAGTCCTGCTTCAGTCCCAACGTACAAGACTGCATCGGCAAGATGGCGTTTCTTCAGTTGGTTAATCAGTGCAAGGGCTGGATAGATGTGACCACCAGTACCCCCGCCAGAGACAACGATTCGCATCAGTGACTGCCATCCTTTCTCAGCGCGTTGACAGCGTCAATAAAGACGTCACCGCGAACTTCAAAATTTTTGAATTGATCCCAACTAGCCGCAGCTGGCGAGAGCAAAACCACGTCCCCTTCATCGCTGGCGTTAAACGCAACTGGCACTGCTGCTTGCAATGTGTCAACTCGCGTCACTGGGACTCCGGCCGCTTGGCCGACCGCAACAAGACGATCAGCTGTTTGACCAAAGACCACCAGCTGTTTGACATGATCGTGAACCAAAGGAATTAAATCGTCCAGCGAAAGGCCACGATCCAAGCCACCAGCCAGTAATACAATCGGTTGGGAAAAAGCCGTCAGCGCCACGGAACTGGCTTCAACATTGGTAGCTTTACTATCATTATAAAACCGGCGGCCTTCATAAGTGGTCACATATTGAATCCGGTGCTTGACCCCGCTGAAGCGTTGCAATACGGCCACGATGTCAGCGGTTTTGACGCCTTTGAGTTTGGCCACGGTCAAAGCCGCGAGCGCATTTTCAATGTTGTGATCTCCAGGGATTTGCAAGTCATGTACGTCAATGATGGCTTCATCATCAAAGTACAGCCAGTCCCCCGACTGATAAGCCCGGGCGCCAGCAACGTGTTGGCGCGAGAAAGGCACGATTTGAGCCTGACTCTGCTTCGCAAGATCATGCATTTCTGGCAAGTCCCAGTTCATGACGAAATAATCGTCGGCCGTTTGGTTCATCGTAATGCGCATTTTTGCGGCAACATAATGGGCGCGATCCCCGTGATAATCGAGGTGCGCTTCATAGATATTCGTCAGGACCGCAATCTCAGGATGAAGTTGGGTAATCCCCAATAATTGAAAACTGGACAGTTCCGCAATAATTTCATCGTCAGTCGTTGCCGTTTGCGCCACTTGCGAGGCGGGAATACCAATATTACCGGCATCTAGAGCCCGGCCTTTAGCCCGATTTTCGTTTAGCATTAAGCCAATTAACGTCGTCGTTGTGGTCTTACCATTACTCCCAGTGACGGCTATCCAAGGTGCTTGGGACACTTCATAAGCTAATTCAGGTTCAGTGATAATGGGAATGTTCTTGGCTTGTGCTCGTTCAACCATAGGATTCGAATAGGGAATACCAGGATTCTTGACCATCAACTCAAAGTGCTCATCCAGTAATTCTAACGGATGGCTCCCGGTGATGACGCGAATGCCATCTTCCAACAGTTGCTTGGCATCAGGGTTATCGTCAAAGTCTTGCTTATCATTGACGGTGACCAAGGCACCTAAACGTTTGAGCAATAAAGCGGCATTGACCCCACTTTTGGCCAAGCCTAAAACCAGTACTTTTTTATTCTCATAATCAGTAATTGCTTTCATGCCCAAAACTTCCTCTTCCATTTTTTATAAAAAGAATCCTAAATACAACCCACTGGCGACTAGGCCAACCAACCAAAAGACAAGATCGACTTTCCATTCTGACCAACCCAACATCTCAAAGTGATGATGAATTGGTGACATTTTGAAGAGCCGCTTGCCAGTTAATTTAAATGACGCAACTTGCAAGATTACACTTGCCGTTTCAACGACAAAGACAATCCCAATCAACAGTAAGGACCATTCTCGGTGCAAAAGCAATGAGATAACGGCCAAGAGCCCACCAAGGGCAAGACTGCCAACGTCACCCATGAAAATTTTTGCGGGCTTGTGATTGTATAGGAAGAAACCAATCATGGCCCCAACGGTCGCTAAACAGATGATGAGCACGTCAACCCGCCCGTCATGCGCCGCGATAATGGCATAAGTCCCCATCGCGATAAATGTCAGACCAGCAAGCAGACCGTCGATGCCATCAGTGAGGTTGACGGCGTTACTGAAGCCGACCAGCCAGATAGCCGCAAAAACGATGTACAACCATTGACTGTTAATATCCCCGATCACTGGCAACCATAAAGTGGCCTGCATCCCCTCAGAGAAGAAGGCCCATAAGAAGATGGCCGCGCCGGCAATTTGCCCCAGCAACTTCTGCCAAGCCCGTAACCCCAAGTTGCGGTGGTTAGCAACCTTGACAAAGTCGTCGACGAATCCGAGCGCCCCATATAAAACGAAAATAATTAAGCTCACTATCAGGCTCAAAGTGAAGGCGTGTTGCCAAAGCCCGACCCAAATACTGGTAATGACAATCCCAGTAATAAAAACCAGGCCGCCCATTGTGGGGGTGCCAGACTTGACTTCGTGCCACTTTGGTCCTTCTTCGCGCGTAACTTGACCCTCTTTACGCATGCGCATGTAGCCAATCAATAGTGGCAATAAAATTACTGTAATGGCAAAAGCTGAGACCGCTGGGATCAGCATTTGTGCTAGTTCCATGAAAATTACCCTCAATTCTATTTTGGTTGGAACGTCACGGTGATTTTAGCATCACCGATCATGGTCCCTGCTGCTTGACTCTGATGTGTCGCAAACCCATCACCCTCGAGGTTAAATTTCGCCCCGGTTAACTGCGCCAACTTCAAGACATCACTCTTGGCCCACCCAGAAACATCTGGCATGGTCATTGCGCCGTTGGTCAGCAGTAAGACACGTGATTTCTTCAGTCCTTGGCTGTGAGCCTCAGGTAACTGTTGAACCACGGTATTACCTGTCCCAATCGTGGTCACGGTGAAGTCTTTTAAAGCTGTTTGCGCATTGGTCAGTGATTGGTTCAAAACACTTGGAATCGTTGTTGGTTTCGTTAACTGAGTTTGATTTTCATCTGAGTCACCTAACGCTAAGGCCCGCGTCATCAATGGCTTGAAGATTGATGCCAAAATACTTTCAGCAGCTTCTGTCATTTTCTGCGGTTGTTTCATTGTGATATACAAAATATAACGCGGATTCTTGGCTGGGGCAATGCCAGCGACACTAAACGTATAATTGTTGGCCCCAGTTAAGTAACCACCTTTGGAACTGGCGATTTGCGCCGTCCCAGTTTTAACTGCCAGGTCAACTCCGGGCATCTTATAGGCTTGTCCAGTCCCGTATTGGGCAGTCACGACTTGGCGCATGGCCTCCATGACTTCTTTGGCAGTGCTGGCACTGATTGGCTTGCCGACCACTTTCTTATCATAGGTGGTGGTTTTGCCAGTCCTTGAGACGACCTTGCTGACGATTCGTGGCTGAATCATCTCACCATCATTGGCGATGGCACTGACCGCTTGTAACATTTGCATCATATTAACATTGATGCCTTGGCCAAATGACGTGATGGCCTGGTCAACGGGCTTTGCAAAACTAATACTCCCCGCCACTTCACCGGGCAATTGGATGCCGGTCTTTTGTCCAAAATCAAACTTATCAAGATACGATTTCCAAGTCTTGGCGCCCATGGCCTGTTCAATCTTAACCATGCCGACGTTACTGGACCGTGGAAAGGCTTGACTGAGCGGAATCGTTCCCCAACCACTGGTTTGCCAGTCACGGATGACGGAACCACCAACATTCACACTCCCAGATTGGTAGTAGGTATTCGGTTGATAATTCCCAGAATCGATTGCCGCCGCTAACGTCATAATCTTCAGCACTGAGCCTGGTTCATAGGCATCTTCAACTAACGCATCGCGCCAAAGATTGCCGAGACCATTACCCGTCATCGGATCAAACGTTGGCCGTTGGCTCGCCGCTAAAATGGCCCCTGTTTTGGCATCCATCAACACCGCGTTCAGGCCATTGGGTTGATACTTGGTCGCGACATCACTCATCAGGGTTTCAAGATAAGACTGCAAGCCGCTGTCAATCGTGGTGTAGACATTCCCACCATCGACCGGCTTTTTGGTGACTGCTTCTGAATTCGGCAGCGTATAACCATATCGATCAAACTCCGCCGTTTGGTGGCCATCCGTCCCCGTTAACACGGTATTAAATTGCTTTTCCAGCCCTAAAATACCCGTTAACTTCGTACTATTGTCCGCATCCGTTCCCTGCGCTAAGCCAATCAAGTGAGAGGCAAACGTCCCATTGGGATACAAGCGCGAGGGCTTCTCAATGAATTCAATCCCCGGCAACTTCTGCTTTTCAATTTGTTGTTTGATGGCCAAACTTAGATTTTTACCAGCTGGCCCGAATTCAACTTGAAAGACTGCCTTCTTTGGTTGCAGATACTTCAAAATCGCTGCTTCACTTAATGGCAAGTAGCGACTGAGCACTTGGGCCGTCTTCTTGGCATCCACCACATGTCGCGGTTTGTTACCAATCATTTGGTCCTTATTTAAAATAGCGTAAATCGAATATGTATTGGAACTCTCGGCAATAACATTGCCTGAAGCATCATAAATGGTCCCGCGTTTAGCAGTTAACGTCATTTCGGACCGGTACTGATCACTCCGCTTGCGACTGAGATTTGCTGAATCGACCTTGCCACCTAGGGCAACATAGCCCATCCGAACAAAGAAAATGAGAAAGACCAAACTGGTCAATCCCAAAAAGAAAATCCCTAACCGTTTACGGTTCATGCGTGGTGGTTGGTGTCCTTGCTTAGCCATTACTTTGTCACTCGCTTAATCGTGCCATTGGTCGTCGACAACCCATGGTCTTTGGCAAAGGCCGATAACCGTTCTGAAGTCGACAATTCGCCAATCGCTTGCTTGTAATTATTGACTTTCGTCGTTTGATCAGCAATTTGTGACTGCATGTCTTCATAGGCCCGCTGCGTCGTTGCTAGATTAGTCCGAGTAAAGAGGCACCACAAACTCATCACCACAATGAGGGCCCCTGCCATGAAGGCCAGTCCGCGCTCAAAAACAGTAAATGGAACGGCTTTAGGGGCAGCCGCCGGGATAGCTTGCGGGGTAATCGCCGGTTGCGGTTGTTCAGGTTGAATCATCGGTTCTGGATCGAGTTGACGCGCAGTATTATCTAACATAATCATTTACTCCTCTCAGCGCTTTTCGATGACTCGCAGTTTTGCACTGTGGGCCCGATGGTTGGCAGCTAGTTCTTCTTCACTCGGTAAAATTGGTTTGCGGGTGATTAGTTTGAATTTAGGTTGAGCTGATTCGGGAATCACTGGTAAATCTCGCGGAACATTTTGGACCTCAGTCATTTCTCTAAATAAGGACTTAACAAAGCGATCTTCTAGGGACTGAAACGTGATTACGCTGATCCGGCCACCGGAATTCAGTAATTTCAATGCCTGCTCCAAGGAATCCTCAAGAGCCCCTAGTTCATCGTTAACTGCGATGCGCAGGGCCTGAAAAGTCTTCTTTGCCGGATGACCACCCGTACGGCGCGCAGCGGCTGGAATCCCAGCTTTGATGAGGTCAACCAACTCAAATGTCGTTTCAATTGGCTTCTCACTGCGGGCATTTTCAATCTGGCGGGCAATCGGCTTTGCGAATTTCTCTTCGCCGTAGCGCGAAAAAATTCGCAGCAGATCTTGATAAGACCAGGTATTGACAATGGTTTTCGCCGTTAACGTTTGGCTTTGATCCATGCGCATGTCCAGGGGCGCATCAAAGCGATAGCTAAACCCGCGGGCTGAATCATCAAACTGTGGTGATGAGACCCCCAGGTCGTATAAAATACCATCGACTCCAGTAATGTTTTCATCGGCCAAAGTGGTGGTGATTTGCCGAAAATTAGCATGCATCAAATGTAGGTTTGGCGGCAACGGCTGTAAACTAGCCGTCACCGCATCAATCGCCGCTTGATCTTGATCAAACGCGTACAGTTGGCCACTGGTCAACTGAGATAAAATCACGCGAGTGTGGCCAGCACGCCCGAGCGTGGCATCGACATAGATGCCAGCCGGTTTAATATGTAGTGCATCGGTGGCTTCAGTGAGCAACACCGTTTCATGTTTGAATTCAGTCATGGCTATAACCCTAGATCCATTAGATTTTCAGAGATTTCATCAAAGTCGGTTTCTGCTTTATCCGTGAACGCTTGCCAACGCGCATCGCTCCAAACTTCAATCCGATCAGAGACCCCAACAAGCACGCAAGCTTTGTCGAGGGCTGCATGGGCGATGAGATTGGCCGGAATATTAATCCGGCCTTGCTTATCCACGGTACATTCAATCGCAGCCGCATAGAGAAACCGCGTGAATGTCCGGGCATCCTTCTTAGTCAGAGGTAACTGCCCAATTTTGGCTTGCAAATTAGTCCATTCGGGTAGAGCGTACCCAAAAAGGCAGCCATCCATACCGCGGGTCAACACAAAAGTGTCGCCTAACTGCTCGCGAAATTTCGCAGGAACAATTAGTCGGCCTTTGGCATCGAGATTGTGATGAAACTCACCCATCAGCATGGCGCTACCTCCTTAATAAGGCTAGTCTACCACATTCCCCCACTTCCTACCACAAATTAGGGATTTTATGACCTCAATATTTATAAAATTTTTTCGGGATATACGTTACTTTTTCACAAATACATTCTATGCCTTGATTTATCGGGTTTTTCAGCATACGAAAAAGGTCGCAACCAACGTTTCATGGTCGCGACCTTCGTCTTAATCGGTCATTATACAGGTGGGGGCTTAACCCACAATTTTGAAAATAATTCCAGCTACCCACCAAATAGTGGTAGCGAGTAACAGCCAGCGTAGCCATTCCCGGACAAAACGAGGAACAACCAAATCAAAGTGGCGATTTACCTGATCAATCACAATCAGAATCCCCATGAGCATAGCGACAAACGCTAAGACCCAGAAGTAATTTCCCAGTCCCAAAGCCCAGGTGGCCAGGAGATTGGCAACCACGATAATATTTAGTAAGCGGCGGCGCCATTTTCGAGGTCCTGCGATTGGAAGCAGCGCCACAACCCACAAAAGGATGGGTCCACCAATAATCAAAGCCATGAGCATTCGGCCCACCTACTTTCTCTTCATTAAAATAAATATACAAGCTTTCTCAAATTTTTGAAAGCTCCCCCGAGAAATTGATGATTGACTTGGGAAACGATTGCCCTTCATGGTCTAAAAAGGTACACTGAAAAGCGAATATCATAAAGGTAGGCTGAGATGAATGAAGAAAAAAGACAGTACATTTACAAAAATTACCAAGTTTTTCATTTGGTTCATGCTCATCGTGACCCTGCTTGGAAGTCTTGTTGGCACGTTATCTGCGTTGCATGTCATCTAGAGACACAAAAAAAGACCCGACAAAACAACTGTTTTGTCGGGTCTCTTTTTGTGCCGCAATCTATGAAATTGTAATCAGTTTAGGCATCAACGTGCTTTTGTAAGATTGCTTCTTTTGGAGCAACAAACAACCGCGGTGCCACAGTCACCAAGACCCCTATCACGACGATCGCCAGAATCCCTGAGAAGACAGCGGAGCCACCATTAACAAAGAGTGACCATTGCCAGGCTGGCCAGCCCTTTGGTGCGTAACTGCCCCAATAGATCCAGCCAGCAACAAAGTGGAAAAAGTACTTCGCAAACGTCCCAACCAGAATCCCGATTGCAGCCATGCCAATGGCTTTTGAAATTTGCTTGTTCTTCAGAGCGGCCTGAAATTGTGGCAAAGTGACAGCCATCAGCCCAGCCACCGTGAAAGCAACTGGGTATTCGATAATTGCTTGCACAGGATTCAGGATTGAACCCCGTAACATTAAATCGAGCATCCCCCAGACAAAACCGGCGGATAATGCAGGGACAGTCCCCCGCCGCAAAGCTAAGACAGCCAGCGGAATTAAGCCATAGTTGAACTCAATTGCCGATACCCCTGTGGTATGCGGAACGTACTGCAAAGCCATGGCAAAAGCCGCGATAATCGCCGTTTCAACCAGTGTCACTAATCGTTGATGCGCCATACAAAAAACCTCCTAAGGTTTGATTCCCCAAACACAAAGAAGGTCGACTTGTCGACATCCACAATTCCTACGCTCGTGTTAACGAACAGGTTCGAAGGGTCTGGGTTTCCCCACTCTCAGCACATGGCTCCCCTTTGTGAAGGTTCCTCATTTAATTTAACAGCGTAAGCATACCGGTAATTACCTGTCTTGTCAACTTACAAGATTGGCGCCAGCAAGCGTGAAATCCCTTGCCAGAACCTGGACCAATTGGTCTGTTTGGCCACATCTTTTGGTGTATAGGGGTGTGCCCCTTGCATGTCGGTGATGAAGAGTTGCCTGAATTCAGCAGCGGCATGGCGATCATAGATAAAGGCTGCCACTTCAAAATTAAGTTTAAATGACCGGATATCAAGGTTGGCTGTACCGGTCGCCACAAAGCGACCATCCACCACCATCGATTTAGCGTGTAAAAAACCCTCATCGTACATAAAGACATGGCCACCATGCTCAACCAGTTGATTTAAATAATACCGGGTGGCCCGAGACATCGTGGGTTGATTAGACGTAGTCGGCACCATCAGGCGAACGTCAATACCAGACTGGGCCGCAATACTAATGGCATCAAGAAGGCTATCATCGGGCACAAAATACGGGGTTTGCATCCAAATGCTCTCTTTAGCCAAGGCAATCATCCGCAAGTAACCCAGCTTAATGGCTTCAATGGACTGATCAGGCCCACCACTAACAATTTGCATCAAGGCGTTCCCAGGTGCTTCACTTGCGGCAAAATATGCTGGTTGAAAATGGACTTTCTGGACCTTAGCCGTCGCATTCCAATCCATGAAGAACTGGGCCTGTAAACTCATCACCGCAGAACCAACCAGCCGTAATTGCGTATCCCGTTGAATAACGAGCTTGTGCCGGCGCTGGCCCAAATCAAAACCACCGACGTAGCCAATCTGACCATCAATGACAATAATCTTGCGGTGATTCCGGAAGTTCATTCGCAAATTGGCCCGACTTAACTTACTGGCGACGAAAGCTTCAACCTCACCCCCAGCTTCTCGCAACGGTGCCCAGAATTTCTGGGTAATTCGATGCGAGCCAAGCGCGTCATACATCACGCGCACCCGCACACCCGCCTGCGCCTTAATGATGAGTTGCTCGCGCAGGCGTAATCCCGTTTCGTCAGGTTCAAAAATATACGCTTGAACATGAATATGATGGGCCGCATTCGCCACATCGGCCAATAACCGATCAACGAAATCCTGATACTGACTTAAAACGGTAATCTGATTGTGTTCAGATAATAAGGCCCCATCGGCTTTCAAGAGCGTCGTCACCAATTCAGGTAACCCTGGGGTGGTGACACTTGCCGGCAGCAATTCGCCAGCGGCCATGCTCGCCTGCTGAGCGACGACTAGTTGATCAATGCCCAAACGTTGTTGGGTCTGAATCTGATGCATCTTATTAGTTGCTAATTTGCGGCCGAAAATTGAGTAAATCAAAAACCCAATCACCGGTAGTAAGAGCAATACCAATAACCAAGCCCAAGTCGCGGCAATATCTCGTGGTTGCTTAAAGACGGTCACAATTGCTGCAGTCGTGTTTAAGGTGAAAATAACAATCAAAACAATCGGAATCCACATTTCACTACCTTCTTAATTTTGACCAAACCACTTCTTTTGTAAACGTGCCGTCGTACCATTTTTTTGCAGAGCGGCTAAGGCTTGATTAATTTTTTGACGGAGAACGGTATCTGATTTGCGCAGACCAACTGCAAAAGTTTCTGCTGGGAAATCAACTGTCACCAGCCGATAGGCCTTGGGATCAGGCTCATGCGCAACGTAATACCGTGCGTATACTTCATCCATCAACAGGCCCTGAATTCGATTGGCGTCCAAATCGATCAAGGCGTTGTTAAACGTATCATACAAAATCGGCGTTTGATGCGCAATGTATTGCTTTAAGACCTTTGGTGACTGATCCAAGTCATCAGCACCACTGGAGCCGGTTTGAACGCCTAAGGTTTTCCCTTGCATCTGCTGCGCTGAAGTGATGCCCGCTTTGGTTTTAGTGACCAACACCTGATGGTTGGTCAGATAAGGATCAGAGAAGGCGACTTTTTGTTTGCGAGCGGCCGTTTCCGTGTACCCATTCCAAATCAAATCGATAGTCTGGTTTTTTAACTCAGTTTCTTTCATGGACCACTCAATTGTTTGAAAATCGACTTTGACGTCGTAGCGTTTAAAGACAGCCTTGGCTAAATCAATGTCATAACCCGCTAACTGCCCGTTCTTCTGTCGAAAGCCCATGGGAACGAAGCTGTCATCAAGTCCGACCACAACGGTGTGGGACCGCTCAATCCGGGGCCAACTATTCGCTTCGCTTTGCCGGGCACAGCCGGTTAGCGCCAGCATCGCCAGTAAGCTCAATAACCACAACCATTTTCGCCGCATCTAGTCCACCGCCTCTTGCTTCTTGACTGTCAACGTCGCATCCGCCACCAAATCGGCAAAGGCTAAATCATGGGTCACAATGACCTGGGTCATGCCGTTAGCCTTAAATTGCTTGACTAGATCGGCAACGGATTCCCGCAACGCCGGATCCAAAGCGCTCGTAGGTTCATCATAGAGTAAAATTTTGGGATTGAGTGCCAGCGCTCGGGCAATAGCCACTCGCTGTTTTTGCCCTCCAGACAAGGAGAACGGATAAGCACTGGCCTGATCGGCCAAATCTAATTGGGCGAGGAGTTGCAAAGCATTGGCCTTGGCTGCCTTGGGATCTTGACCGTGCAAGATCGGCGATAACGTAATATTGTCTTGAACTGATAGATTAGGGAAAAGCTCAAAATTCTGAAAAACAACCCCAATGATGCCATCCAACCGTAACTGTTGAGGCGTCGTCTGTATCCCATTCCAGATGAACGTGCCACTATCTGGTTGTTCAAGACCACTAATAATTCGCAGCAGCGTTGTTTTGCCCGCCCCACTTGGCCCAACGATAGCCAATGTCTGGTGATCAGTAATCGTGACATTGATATCATCGAGAATCTTGCGACCGCCAAATTGCTTAGAAATATTTTTGAGTTCTAACATGCCATCGCCTCCTAGCGGTAATAACTAAAGTGCTTTTCCAATAACTTCAAGCCTAGGGTCAAGACCAAGGTCAAAACCAGATAAATCACCCCGACCATCACTAAGGGCAGCAGGGTAACGTCGCGTGCAGAAGCGACATTACCGGCCCGCAAGAGATCACCCAAGCCAATGACATAAACCAGAGAAGAGTCCTTCACTAAATTGATCACTTCATTACCAATGGATGGTAAGACGATTTTGACCACTTGAGGAATCACGACATACCGTAGTGTTTGCCAGCGGGTCAAATTGAGCATCATGCTTGCTTCTGTTTGACCTCTGTCGACAGCTGCGAAACCGCCGCGGAAGATTTCCGCAAAATACGCCGCATAATTCAAAATGAAAGCAAATAGCGCGGCTGAATACCGATCAAACACAATCCCCAGAATTGGCAAGCCATAAAAGACAAAAATCAATTGTAGCAATAGCGGCGTTCCCCGGAACAACCAAATGTATGCCGTCAGCAGCGCATGAACACCTTTCATTAGCCAGGTCTTCGCCCGCATTAACCCAACAGCCAATATCATGCCCAGGGGGATGGCGCCGATAATTGTTAACGCGAATATACTGAGGGTCATCTGTGCCCCACTCATCAATGATGGTAATATTTCAATCAAATACTGCATGTCTTCTCCTCCTTTGGTCAAACAAAAAACGTCCTCTCGCTTTCGCAAGAGGACGTTTGCACGTGGTTCCACCTCAATTTATCCAATGTTTGCACACTGAACCTCACGGGTTGAAGAAAAAAAGCCGCCCCCCTACAGCTAATGCTGTAAGAGGGCGGCGTACCGCGGTTCCACCTCAAGCTCGCTTCCAAATCACTTTGAAAGCCTCATGTCGTTTCTTCAACCACGGCGATAACGAGCCCAACCGGAGTCACCTACTCATTTCAATGACTCACTCTTGGATGTGAACGAAATCTGAGGTTGACTCACTTTCACCAACCGTGAGTTCTCTGACAACCTACCAAAATCGCATTCCCAATCAATGTTTTAAATGTTGTGTTAAAAATACGCGCTCACAAACGATTTGTCAAGCAACACGCGACTAGTTACGCCGGAACAGCCGAGCCCAAAAGCCAGGCTTCTTCTCTTCGATTGCCATCAGGGGCACACTTTCGCCTAACAAACGCCGGGCAATATTCCGATAACCCTGACTGGCGGGATTATCTGGTTCCATGACGACGGTTTCGCCTTTGTTGGTGCTGGCAATCACTTCATCGTCATCCACCACAATGCCGAGCAATCCGATGCCCAAATGTTTGGTAATTTCATCCACATCCATTGACCGGCCATCGGTCATCATGTGTGGTCGAATGCGGTTAATCACCAGGCGAGGTGCGATTGGCATTTCTTGTTGTTCTAACAAACCAACAATCCGATCCGCATCGCTCACCGAGGACACTTCCGGCGTGGTGACGACAATCGCCCCATCGGCCCCGGCGCTGGCATTTCTAAAGCCTTGTTCAATCCCTGCTGGGCTATCCAGAATAATAAAGTCAAAGTCATCGCGCAATTGATTAACAATCTCGACCACATCTTCAGGCATCACAGAATCTTTATCAGCATTTTGAGCAGCCGGCAAAACGTATAAGAGATCATCAAACCGTTTGTCTTTAATCAAGGCTTGGTGCAATTTGGCCCGACCAGTGGCGACATCAACAATGTCGTAAATAATCCGGTTTGACAAGCCCAAAACAACATCCAAATTACGCAAGCCAATATCTAAGTCCAGCATCACGACCCGCTTACCTTGCAGGGCCAAAGCTGTCCCAATATTTGCTGAGGTCGTCGTTTTGCCGACGCCCCCCTTACCTGATGTGACAACGAGAGATGTTCCCATTACATTTCCTCCATTTTCCGAAACAGCCGTGGCCGCAAGTCTTTCAACTGGGCGGCATCGCCATGCTCAAGAATATGTAAATCGTTCACGTAACTTAAACTAGTGCCGGCCACATTGCGATCCGCGATGATATCGACAGAATCAGCAATCCGAATCTGGGTTGCTTGACTGACATCGCCGACGATAACTGCACTGGCGTCACCGTCAGACCCAGCAATGACTAAACCATGAATCTCCCCTAAGACAAAGACGGAACCGGTCGCTTCTAAGACGGCGTCTTTATGTAACGTGCCTGAGAACAAAACATCGCCATTGAAGGCCTGCCGTTGACCTGAGCGAATAATACCGCCACCTAAATGAATGGCTTGATTCAAGAAACGCTGTTTTAATTCCGCAGTCGGGCCAACATTGCTATGTAATTGGCGAACGGTGAAGCGAGGAAACCGATCAAAAATTTGCGTAATGGTTGCCGCTTGCGCCTCATCAAAAAGCCGATTCCCACTCTCAAGTGAGAATTCAACTCTTTCGGTTGAGGTATCTTGATTCAATTGAACTAATAAGGCTTCTAGGTCGGCCGTGACTTGGTCAAAATCGGCCCAGTCAGCCAGCATTAATTCGAACCCATCCTTGCGGCCCTTTAAGATTACAGTTTCCACACACTCACCCCAAATAGTTACACTTTATTTAATTTTAGCAATAAACGTGACATAGGCCAATAGCCAATGAACAATAAGACCAAATTCAAAATGAGACCTGGTCCCAGATGATTGGCAATCATCGCAGCGAGGCCGACATTGGCGAACCCGAGCACCTGGTTCATGATGTAATTAGCGAACTCAAAGACGGTTAACGTAATCACCGCGACAATGCCAACAAAAACCGGCGAGCGTAGGATATACGGCCGAATTTGCTCAATTAGATAAACCACCAATGGCATCAGCAGCGTGCTGACACCCAGGATGCCGGTATAAAAGCTGTCATAGACCAGCCCCGTCAACACAGCATATCCCATAATCCAGTTCTCGTTAGGCAAGAAAATCACGATCATCATCAAAGCCAACAAGGTCAGCTGCGAAGGGGCAGTGAAGGTTGGCGTCATGGTCCACTGTTCCAGAAGTTGAGTCAAAGCCCCATCTAAGACTAAGGCAATAAATAAAATTAATGGCGCCACCCAGTGCTTTTTGAAGGTGCGTTCCAGTTGCATGTTACTCACCATCCAAGCTACGAGAGATTACCGTCACGACGCTGACATCATCGAGATCACCGGCCGGCTTGATATACACGTTGTTTGCTAGACCAAAGTCATCCTTTTTAACAGCGGTAACCGTGCCAATCAATAGGCCTTTGGGTGTTGCCCCACCGAGACCAGATGTCGCAACTTTATCGCCTTTTTTAATGGTTTTTTCAGTATTAAGTTGACCTAAAATCAATTGACCGGACTTGGCGTCATAGCCAGTAATCACACCATTTGCCGTGCTATTATCTTTGGTAATCACGTTGGCTGCAAACCGGTTGGCGGCGTTGTTTGAGGTCGACAGCAACTCAACCTTTGAATTAGTCTTGTTCACTTCGACGATCCGACCAATCAACCCGGCGCCAGACATCACTGGCATGTCCTTCTTAATACCAGCAGTACTCCCACGATTAATGACCAGAATATTGCGCCAATCGCTGGGCGATCTGAGCAAGACAGCGGCCGAAATTTGAGCATAATCCGTGAGAGTGCCATTCAATTTCAATTGTTTCTTTAGGGCCTTGTTCTCGGTTTCAAGTGTTTGAACCTGAACCTTGGTCTCAGCTAGATTATCAATCTGAGCCTTCAGGCGCTGATTTTCACTGTAGGCGTTGCTGAGGTCACTGAAATCGGCCAAACGCGCTTTAATGAAATTAGTTGGTCCAGTCACAACACGCGCACCAATCCCAACAAAGTCATTACCAATTTGTTGAACTAACGGTGGTGTATTGCGATTATTGCGGACTGCAATTGAGCCAGCAATCAGTGCACAACTGGTTAGAAACGCAATCATCAATACAATCAATTTTTTGTTTGAGAAATACTTTTGCATGGGCGGCCTCCGATGCCTGCGAAATATCAACAAATAAGGACGGTCTTTTAAATGAAGACCGCCCCCTTGTTAAACCATGGTTGTCAAAAATTAACGCCGCTTGAGAACCTCAATATTCTTTAAGGATTCCCCTGTACCGATGGCAACACAATCCAATGGATCCTGGGCGATAAAGACGGGCACTCTGGTTTCATCAGAAATCACTTCTGACAAGTGCTTTAACAAAGCGCCACCGCCAGTCAAGACAATCCCATGATCAATCACATCAGCGGCGATTTCAGGAGATGTTTCTTCCAAGGTTTCCTTGACTGCTTCAATAATCGCAACGACAACTTCATTGATTGCCACGGCCACATCAGCAGCAGAGATATCGATCGTGTGAGGTAAGCCGGTTAACAAATCCCGACCGCGAATAGTCATACTGTCGATGTCTTTAGCCAATGTTGTTGAAGCAGAGCCAATTTCAATCTTGATATCTTCTGCGGTCCGTTCACCAATTAATAGGTTATAGTTCTGGCGGACATAGCTGATGATAGCTTCATCAATCTTGTCACCAGCCATCCGAATTGAGCGACTTGAAACAATCCCGCCCAATGAGATGGTTGCAACGTCTGTCGTCCCACCACCGATATCAACCACCATTGACCCAGTAGGATCCATGACAGGCAAGCCTGCCCCAATGGCAGCCGCGTAAGGTTCTTCGATGACGAAAGCATCCCGTGCGCCGGCTACTCGAGCAGCATCGATGACAGCCCGCTTCTCTACTTCAGTAACGCCGCTAGGCACGCAAATCATCACTTGTGGACGATTGCCTGTCCCTAAAGCTTTTTCCATGAAATATTTGAGCATTGCGGCTGTGGTGTCGTAATCCGCAATGACGCCATCTTTCATTGGACGAATCGCAACAATGTTGGCCGGTGTCCGACCAATCATATCGCGGGCTTCTTCTCCGACGGCGATAACTTCGCCGGTTTGACGGTTTTTAGCAACAACAGAGGGTTCATGTAAGACAATCCCCTTGCCGTCAACGTAAACAAGTGTATTGGCGGTTCCTAAGTCGATGCCGATATTTTTTGATCCTAATCCAAACAAGATGTTCTCTCCTTCATCTGCGTATCCGTACTTACGGTCTCTAGCATTATAGCATACTTAGCTTTCAGACCAAACGTCTTCCCCAAATTGTCGGCGAGAATTGGGCATCTTCAAAGAAATTTAAAATCCTCAGCCTAATAGGTCTGTTTCTTCATGAAAAGAGAAGTAGTTGTTCGCCCCGACAATCAGATGATCAATGAGCTCGATGCCCATCAATTCACCGGCATGATGCAGGCGCTTAGTCACTTCGTAATCAGCCGCACTAGGTTGTTCGTTCCCACTTGGATGATTATGCACAATCAAGAATTTCCCAGCGTTCAGCAGCAGTGCATGATGAAAAATGACTTTGGGGTCAACCAACGAAGCAGTCATGGTCCCAAGCGACACCATTTCTTCTTTAATAATGGCATTTTTGATATCTAGAAATAAAACCAGTAACCGTTCCTGATTGAGTCCGGCCAACCGCTCTTGCATTAACTCACCGATACTTTGACTGCTAACAATAGTGCCTTGCCGTAAAGCCCGCTGGCGGACCACCCGTTTGCCTAACTCAATGGCCGCTTCAAATAAGGTCGCCTTGCTCAAACCAATCCCTGGTATTGTCATTAAATGAGCCGTTGTGGCGCGATCCAATCCCGCCAGTTGCGGATATTGCAGGAGCAACGCCTTAATAGTGACACTTTTTGGAATAGTCTTGGTCCCTGTCCCCATAATTGTGGCTAATAACTCTTCATCCGATAAGGCGTGGACACCAAAGGTTACAATGCGTTCACGAGGTAACATTTCTCCGCCCCCATTTTTTGTTTTCACAAAAAATTACGCAAAATGTTTACTCATTGAAACCGATTCAGGAATGTCGGCAAGTCTGCTAAGCGGCGCAAAATCGGGGCGCCCGTCGTGTTAGGCGCATCGAGATCTGGTATTTGCACGACAGGGATATGGGCATTCTGGGCGGCCATGACCCCGACTCGACTATCTTCAACCACCATAATTTCATCCTGGCGCAATGCGAGAATTTGTTGCATCTTCAGATAACCCGCCGGGTCTGGTTTGGCGAGGGGCACATCTTCAAAGGCGATAATGTGCGTAAAAAAGTGACTGATATTAGCCGCTGCCAGCACCTGGTGAACATAGTGGCGATGGTTACTGGAGACAATGGCTTGCGATAATTTGCGCTGAGCCAAAACCCGTAAAGTCATCCGCGTGTCCGGCATGAGCGGTGGTTTATGCATTATGGTTTCGACAATGGCTTGTGAAACTCGAGTGAATTCTGGAATCACGGCTTCGGCCATCAGGTGACTCAAAGCCGCGTGATAGGCGCGTTCATCCACGCCGACCAGCGGCAAAAAATCATTTGGCTGATACGCGTAACCCAGTTGCTGAGCAGCTTGCGCATTCGCCTTGAGATAGACGCGTTCGGAATCCACTAGCGTGCCGTCTAGGTCGTAGATAACGGCTTTAATCATCGCCGCTTTCCCCAAGAAGTGTTTGGCGCACAGCCGCGACTAAATAAAGAGAGCCTGTGACTAAAATTACGCCATCCGGAATAGTCATGGCTTCAGCCAACGCACTTTGCCAATTTGGCATGGTCGTGCCGGCTTCCAGACTATCATAATCACTGCCTGTCGCGGCTCTTGGATTATCTGGTACAGGGACTAAGTACAGTGGGCCAAGCGTCGCCAAACGCTGGGCCATTGCTGGAAAGGCTTTGTCGGCCAACATCCCAGCGATTACGACGACTGGTTGTTGCGGCAGCCAAGTTTTGACCGCCGTGGTCAAATGGTCGATACCATCCGGATTATGGGCGCCATCCAAAATGATGATCGGGTCATCGTTAATCACTTCAAAGCGACCCGGCCATTGACTGACTGACAGTCCTCGACGGATTTCGCGCGCATTTAGTGGCCATTGCTGGCCTTGGGCGAATACTTTGGCAGCCTCAATGGCAATAGCAGCATTGTCAATTTGATATTGCCCAATTAATGGCAGCGCAATATCTGGCAAAGTACCCTCGGCATCTCGTAGCTTGAACTCTTGACCACTACTGTGCAGCCGATGAGCTTCCGTTGAGAAATCCCGATTGAGGGCTAACCACTGACTATGCTTAGTTTTGACCGTCTGTTCAACCACGCGCATTGCTTCTGGAACCAAGTCACCGGTCACAACGGGCACGCCGGCTTTAATGATACCGGCTTTGTGCCGTGCAATTTCACTTAACGTATCTCCCAACATGTTCTGATGATCAAGCGCCACTTCAGTGATGACAGCCACCTTGGGCAGAATCACGTTGGTGGAATCTTCCAAGCCACCAATGCCAACCTCAATCACCGCCACATCGACAGCCTGTTGGGCGAAATACAACAGGCCTAACGCAGTCACAAATTCAAATTCAGTCACAATGAAATCAGGTTCCGCATCCTGAATGTGTGTTAGTGCCGTTTTCACTTGGTCAGTAAGTCTCACCAAATCATCATCGCTAATTGGTTGATGGTCAATCATTAGCCGCTCGTTAAAACACATAATAAATGGCGAGGTAAAAAGCCCGACCGTTAGACCACTGGCTTCAAGAATATGACTAATCATATTCGCGGTTGAGCCCTTACCATTCGTGCCAGTCACATGCACGAATGAAGTTTGACTTTCGGGATGGTCCAAGGCCTCTAGGAGCCGTTCAATCCGATGCAAATCCCCAGTTTTTGCCAGCCTGGGAAAGTCATGAATATAGGCCAGTGTTTCATCATATGTTTGCAACAGGACCCCTCCTTTTTCTTCTTTAAACTCAGACTAAGGGATTTACGCCGGCCTGGCAAGCGCAAAAAAAATCGCGCTATGACGATTTAGTCATAGCACGATTATTAACTATTCAAACCTCTAGACGTGATACTACCGATTACTTAGCCGCTTTAAGTTGCGCAATGCGGGCCGTCATAGCGTCTAATTGCTCACTGTAATCAGCGCGCTTAGTCTTCTGCTCTTCTACCACAGCAGCAGGTGCTTTAGCGACGAAGCCTTGGTTATTCAACTTCTTGTCAATGCGGTCAATTTCTTGATTGAGCTTTGCTTCTTCTTTGGTCAATTTCTCGATTTCGGCATCCAAGTCAATCAATTCAGCTAATGGCACATAAACCACCGCCCCAGAAATAACGGCACTTGCCGCCATCTCTGGTTCTTGAACTGTCGTCCCGATGGCAAGTTCCTTAGCATGTACAAAGCGATCGATGAAGTCAGCATTTTGCTTAAAGACTGGCTCTAAGCTCGCATCTTGTAACTTCACGACAATGTCGACAGGGCTGGATAGCGGTGCATTGACATCGGCGCGAATGTTGCGGACCGCGCGAATCAAGCTAATAATGGATTCCATTTGCTCAACCGCAGTGGTGTTTTCGTAATCTGCGTGCGTCACTGGATAGTCAGCAGTCACTAGCGAATCGCCAATGTGTGGCATCGATAACCACAGTTTCTCGGTGACAAAAGGCATAATCGGATGTAACAGGCGCAGAATTTGGTCTAAGACATAGGCCAAGTTAACCCGTTTAGCCGCTTTGGCCGTTTCATCGTCGCCGTACAAGACTTCCTTACTCATTTCAATGTACCAATCGGCAAATTCATTCCAAATGAAGTTATACAGGGCCCGACCAGCTTCACCAAATTCAAACTTGTCAAATAAATCAGTGACAGTCGCAACTGTCGTATTCATCCGGGCGAAAATCCATTGGTCAGATAAGTCAAAGCTGGCAACATCGGGCTTTGAGCCTGGTTGTAAGTCACCTAAATTCATCAAGACGAATCGACTCATATTCCAAATCTTGTTAATGAAATTCCAAGCGGCATCCATCTGGGTGTAACTGAAGCGAGTATCTTGACCAGGAGTCGACCCATTGGCCAGGAACCAGCGCAGTGCATCCGCCCCATACTTATCGATCACATCCATTGGGTCAATCCCATTGCCTAAGGACTTGCTCATCTTACGGCCCTGTTCATCCCGAATCAGGCCATGAATTAAGGTGTGTTCGAATGGGCGCTTGCCCGTGAATTTCAGCGCTTGGAAGATCATCCGTGATACCCAGAAAGGAATGATATCGTAACCTGTGACTAAGGTGTTATTTGGATAGTAGCGTTTATAATCAGGCGCATCGGTATCCGGCCAACCCATGGTCGAAAATGGCCATAAAGCGCTTGAGAACCAGGTATCAAGAACATCAGAATCTTGTTCCCAGTTTTCAATGTCGGCTGGTGCTTCTTCACCGACATAGATTTCCCCTGATTGTTTGTTGTACCAAGCAGGAATCTGATGACCCCACCATAATTGCCGAGAAATTACCCAATCGTGGATATTCTCCATCCACTGCAAGAAGGTGTGTTCAAATCGTTCAGGGACGAAATTCACTTTATCATCCGTCGCTTGATTCTTAATGGCAGCTTCAGCAAGGGGCTTCATCTTAACAAACCATTGTGTAGACAGACGTGGTTCAACTTGCACGCCAGTACGTTCTGAATGACCCACACTGTGGACCATTGGTTCGACTTTAATCAGCACACCGGCTGCGTCAAGGTCTGATACAATGGCCTTTCGTGCTTCAAAGCGATCCATCCCATTGTATTTACCGGCTAATTCATTCATTGTCCCGTCATCGTTCATCACGTTAATTCGTGGTAAGTCGTGACGATTCCCCACTTCAAAATCGTTGGGGTCATGGGCCGGGGTGATTTTAACTGCACCCGTCCCGAATTCACGATCAACATAGAAATCAGAAATAATTGGAATTTCACGATCGGTCAACGGTAACTTCACCGTTTTGCCGACCATATCTTTATAACGATCATCATCTGGATGCACCGCAATCGCCGTATCTCCCAGCATCGTTTCCGGACGGGTTGTCGCAATTTCAATGTACCCGGAACCGTCTGTGAATGGATACTTCACATGGTAAAAAGCACCTTCGTCGTCTTCATGGAGCACTTCAATGTCGGATAAAGCCGTCCGTGCTTGCGGATCCCAGTTAACGATATATTCACCACGATAAATCAGGCCTTCATTATAAAGTTGAACAAAGACCTTGCGGACGGCTTGACTAACCCCTTCGTCCAGCGTGAAGCGTTCACGGTCATAATCTAATGACAGCCCCATCTTTGCCCACTGTGCATGAATGATGGCCGCATATTCATCTTTCCAATCCCAAACTTGTTGAACGAACTTTTCCCGGCCCAAATCATACCGTGAAATGCCCTGTTCGCGGAGTTTAGCTTCCACTTTGGCTTGGGTTGCAATCCCGGCGTGGTCCATCCCTGGTAAATACAAGGTGTCAAAACCTTGCATCCGCTTTTGGCGAATTAACATGTCTTGTAAGGTTGTATCCCAGGCATGGCCTAAGTGCAATTTCCCAGTGACATTTGGTGGTGGAATGACAATTGAATAAGGTTTGGCATCAGGATTAGCATTTGGTTTGAACACACCTTGCGCTAACCACTTCTCATACCGACCGGCTTCAACTTCGGTCGGATTATACTTTGGCTCAAGTTCCATTATTTCACCTCATCAAGAATATTTTTGTGAACAAAAAAACTCGCCCTAAAAAATTAGGACGAGTTGACTCGCGGTACCACCTAAATTGGGGACATTCCCCCGCTTTAATAGCCGATAACGGAAGCTATCCGACTACCTCTACTAGATTCAAGGTAGGACTCGCAAGCTACAGACATAGATTCATTCAGGGCTCGCACCAACCGCCCTGTCGCTGAAAAATCCACTACGTCCCTCTTGTTCAACGCGTTATTGGTAGTATAACCAATTGCTTTGGTAGCGTCAATTCGCTCGACGATGATTCTCAACAAATAATAACGTCTGCAATTCTCGAGTCAGGTCGACATACGCAATGGTCGTCTCAGGCTTGCATTCGGCAGGCTTTGGCGCGAAGGTCAAAATTGCGGTGATACCAATGGTCTCTAAACGACTGACTACTGCTTGTTGGGCATCGCTTGGCACGGTCAAAATCGCGGTGCGAATCCGCGGGTCTGCCTGAATTGTCGCAAAATCTTCAATCACGATCCCATGAATGGTTTGGCCGATGACGCCGGGATCAATGTCGTACGCGCCCACAATCTCGAGGTCAGGATTACGTCGAAAATTATTGGCCAGCATGGCCTGCCCCAGTGGACCCGCACCCACCAAAATTAGCGCCTCAGCTTGACTGGTCGCCAATAATTCACCGAAGTATTCGCTGAGGGCTGAGACTGAGTAGCCATAACCACTCCGGCCCAGTTCGCCTAAGGCAGCAAAGTCATGCCGAATCGTGGCCGCCGGTATGTGCATCTTATCACTTAATTCCTGAGACTTGATTCGGTCGACCTGCTTGAGCGCCAAATCCTTAAAAACACGATAATACAAGGGTAATCGTCTCATGGTTGCTGGTGAAAGCTGGCGAAAATCATTCATGGGCGTTCCTTTCTTGTTTATTATTTCACAACAGATTATAGCACGCATGATGTTCTGTCACCATCTTTAACACGGTAAATTTTTTGTCGCGGTGACGGCACACAACAATAAGGATTATCAATGGTTGATGCTCAGGTCATGATTTAGGTTTCGAAACACCCCATGACCTGTTCCAACTCGCAAAAAAAGACCATCTAGCGTCCAAAGCGCCAAATGGTCTTTCATGAACTACTTCACAGTAGCTTTAACTTGTTTGATCGTATCTTGAATCACTTGTGCTTGCATCTTCGCTTGCGCAGCCTTAGCTAGCGCAGTTGCTTGCGAAGCCAACGCAGGATTTGCCTTGATTTGGGCAGTCACATCAGCTTGAATGGCGGCTGCCATCTTTGCTTTTGTTGCTGCATCCGGCTTTTGCAGGCTGGCGAGTTTCTTGCCCAGCGCCTTCGCCTGCGTAGTCGTCAAGACAGTCCAATTGGTTGGAACGTTCAACGTGTTATGTTGCTTCACTAATTCGTGCTGGTTTTGGTTAAAGAACAAGTTCTTGTAGAAGTCGCTCTTATAGGTCCAGCGGGTCTTCTTCTCAACCAAAGTGGCTTTATTCGCGCCCGTTTTGACTTGATTCTGCACATCATAATCGGCTTTGGTATGCTGCGTTTTGCCCTTGGCAGAAAGTTTATAGATATAGACTTGGTGTTTGCCACTAGTCCCAATATCTTGCTTCAAAAGCATCGGCAATTGAGCGTTTGGCGAGGCCGTGTAAATATTTTGAGTTGTTTCTACCGTTTCTTTTTTCATACCGAAATGTTGGGTATCATTCATACTGATCAAGACGAGACTACCAAGCATAATCGCGCCAAAAATCGCAACCAGAATGGAACGAGCGACGGAGGATTTCATCATAATGAAACTGAGATACAAAGCGATGACCGCAACACCTAAAATAACTAAGATCATGCTTATTTACCCCCTTCAACATCAATTTTATTTTGGTTTTTCTTTGTCTTGAGGAAAAATGCGAGAACCCAGCCAAGCAGACTGAAGCCGATCGCAAACCAGAAGGCAGCGTGGTAACCGTTCAAGGTCGCATTAAAGAATGAATTCTTATAGCTCAATGGATCACTCTTTAATAAGCTTGAAGCTGGTTTGGTTTGGTTGGTCACATTGGTCAACACAGAAACCAGAATCGCGGTGGTCATCGAAGTGGCAACCTGACGAACCGTGTTGTTAACCGCCGTCCCATGCCGAATCATATCAGTGCTCAAGGCATTCATCCCGTTGGTCGTCACAGGCATCATGACCATGGAGACCCCAAACATCCGGACCGCATACAAGACGGTGATGTAAATGGATGGCGTGGAGGCCGTCACGAAGGCATAAGGAATGGTTGCGACACCTAAGAGGAATAAGCCGAGTTGAGCCAAGCGTTTGGCACCAATGCGGTCAAAGACAGTCCCGGTAATCGGACTCATCAAGGCCATCATCACTGCCCCTGGTAAGAGGGTCAAGCCTGATTCAAAGGCTGACTTACCATGGATAATTTGGAGGTACATTGGGATAACCATTTCGGCCCCAACCATAGCCATGTTCGCAATTGATCCAAGGATTGTCGAGAGCGTGAACGTTCCGTTCTTGAAGACACGAACTTCCAGGAATGGTTTCTCCAAGTGCAATTGCCGGTAAACAAACAGTGCAATCACAATTAAACCAATCAAGATGGCGCTGATAACGAGGGCATCGCCCCAACCCTTATTTCCGACTTCAGACAGGCCATAAAGCAAGGCCCCAAAACCAAGGGTGGATTCAATTAAGGATAGCACGTCAATTTTAGGGTTCGTATTTGGTAACACACTCTTCATAAAGAAGAAGGATAAGATAATCACTAAGATAGCGACAGGGATAATCATCCCAAATAATGTCCGCCAACCGGAGTTATCAATGACCCAACCGGATAAAGTGGGGCCAATCGCGGGGGCTACCCCGATGGCAATCCCAGACAAGCCCATGGCCCGACCGCGTTGGTCTGGTGGGAAAATTGTCAACATGATGTTTTGCAGCAATGGCATGGTAACACCAACACCGAGGGCTTGAACCAAACGCCCGATCAGCAAGACTTCAAAACTATTCGCCACAAAGGCAATAACGGTGCCTAACAGGAAGGTGCTCATGGCCGTGATATATAACCATTTCGTTGGGAACTTGGTGCTAAGGTAAGCTGACACGGGAATCATAATCCCATTGACCATCAAGAATCCGGTCGTCAGCCATTGAACAGTGGCAGTCGAAATATCGAAGGCCTTCATTAACGTTGGGAACGCAGTCGCGAGAATGGTTTGATTGAGAACAGTAATGAAAACCCCTGTAATCAAGGTGATGACCATCATTGGCACATTGACTGAATTACCTTTCACGTCTTTAACTTGCATGCAACTCACCTACTTCGTAAAATTTATATACCCATCTTTATCACATTTCGTAACATTGACAATAGATTATCTTACAACTATAATTTGGAAAGTCAAGAAGGAGGCGCAAAAATTTGGATAATGTTGTCCAAAGAATGAAGCAACTCGATATTTCATTAGGAATTGGGGAAACGAGCCGTGTGACAGGCGCCACCACAACACAAATTCGTTACTGGGAGAAAAAGGGCCTGGTCGCCTCAATTCGCCATGAAGATGGTGGCAATAAACGGTTTACACTTAAAAACATTGCCATCATTAGCATGGTCAAAATGATGATGGATGAGGGCTATACCCTCGCCAAAGCCAGTGAAGTGATTCAACAGCGCGCGCACAATATGGATATCTTTCATACCATTCTGCAAACGCGCCTCGGCGATATGGTCAGCGAGGCCGGCTTGACGGAACTCAACTTTGGCCCAATTGAAAATGATCCCGATTTCGATGCCGTCATTCGTGTTGCAGATGGCGACGCTAAAATTTATAAAGTTAAACGCTAAACGAGTTCATTGCTCAGTTTTAAAAATCCACGCAAAAAAGGACCGAATTTTTCCGGTCCTTTTTTGCGTGGATTTCTACCGAGCCAATCGATTTTGAATCCGATTGCCATACGCTTGAAAAAGCATCAAGCCTATGACAATGGTCGACACCCCAACCCCAAACCATGAGAAGTAAGATAAGTTACTGGTCAAACTTGAGATTACAATGGCTCCTAAGAGAACAATGAAGAGATAGTCGGTCTGAGGAAAAACGGTCAATGAACCTTCTGCATACGTGACCTGCCCGCTCAAATACACATACAGCCACATCCCCAGCACTAACACTATCACACCGCCTAACAGAACGAGACCCGTTGATTGCCCTGGTGAGTACAAGGTTTGCACCGAAAGCCCCTGGGCCATATCCGTGCGGCCATCGAATCTCACTGTATTGAGTTCTACCACAAACACCAGTCCGTAGAATAGCGCCCAAATTGGTCGAGCTAACCAGGTTCCAAGAAGCATCCCAATCACAAACCATAAACTTTCAAGCACTTGGTTGAGCAGGAAAAACGCTAAAATATTTTGCCAACTCAAGTGAATCACATCCGCTGGCAACGCCTGTTTCAACACAAAATACATAATCGTTTGATTGATCAAAACCGCTAAGTTGAACGTGCCTAACCACCAACCTAAAGAAGACCATGCTGTTTGCCGATTGGATAAGCCACTGCCGCGCAGCCATTCCAGAAAATGCGTGTATTTGCCAAAAACGACCAAAGCCAATCCACTCATCACTGAAACGGCGATCACTAAACCGATATCTTGCCCAAGACTGCGCCCTTCCTGCCCAATGGCGACTTCGAACTTGCCTTGCGCACCTGGTTCAAAGACTGAATCGCGATTGGCAACAAATGTTTCCGGTGTTTCATGAGATTGCGCTAAGTGCTCGCGCAGGTCCTGTTGATCTTTATCAGTGCGAATTTCTTCTGCTGTAGGATTATACCGCCGGTCAAGTTGCGCATTTTTGTTCAACAACCCCGTATTCATCCAGGCAAACAATAGCGCTAAACCCAATAACGCGAGCAGTAAGTAACGATAGCGCCGCCAAATTAAGCGACCTGCATTTGTTTTCATTGGTTATCCTCCTGATTCATTTTGAAAAGGTCAGTCAGGGTAAGGCTCATCGGCTCCATCAAGATTGGATGCCCCGCTCGTAAAGCAGCATCAATGGCATCACTATAGTTGCTAAAAAGGATTTCGTATACACGGCCGCGATGACTGATAACTTGCCCTTGGTGAGCAATTTCGGGTAACTGGTCAGCCTTAAATGCCAGCTGTAACTTCTGGGCATGCTGTCTGAGACTTTCCAAATCATAAGTGCCAGCAATCTGCCCGTCTTTAAGCATATAAACGCGATCACTTAACCCATCTAACTCGTCCAAATCGTGGGAAGCCAGCAAGAAGCTGCGCTGATGATCCGCGACCTCTTGAACAATGAGTTGCAGAATCTGCTCGCGCACAATGATGTCCAAACCCTCAAATGGCTCATCAAGCAACACATACGGACTGCCACTGGCAACAGCTAAGCTCACACGCACATAAGCCTTCAGTCCCCGCGAGAGGAAGCGATATGGTTGTCTGGCGAGGAGTTTGTTGGCCGCCATGAGCCGCCAGAAGGTGTCTCCATCAAAATCGGGATAAACCATGGCCGCAAACTGCGCTGCAAAGCGAATACTTTCATGCGCGAAGTACAAATTCTGATCGTCAAGATAGAAGACTCGCGGAAAAACACTAGGATCTTGAGTCACATTCGTGCCATCAATCTGAATTTCGCCACTATTGGGCAAATATTGATGCAGGATTGTTTTAAAGAATGTGGTCTTACCGACGCCATTGCGACCGATTAGGCCGACAATTTCTCCTGGATGCAAATCGACATTAATATCCGTCAGAATCTGCTGTTGTCCTATTCTTGTGCCTAAACCCTTGATTACCAAACTCATTTGCCCGCCTCCTCATATTCTTCTGCAACCCACGCTAGTATTTGTGACTGCGAAATGCCGCCGATATGGGCCTCAATCAGCAACTGTTTAAATCGACCGGCGAACTTTTGGACCTGCTGGTCGTTTTCAGCTTGGGGTGGACTCACAAATGAGCCTTTCCCCGGTAGCACATACAAGACCCCGTCGGCTTCGAGCTGCTTATAGGCTTTAGCAACCGTATTGGGATTCAGATTCTCTGCCACGGCTAACTCGCGGACGGAGGGTAACTTATCGTCAGCCACGTATACGCCAGTCAAAATTTGCTCTTTAATCTTAAGCACTAAAGCCTCGTAGTAAGCCAAGCCCTGCGCTGGATTTTTCATTGCGCCGCCTCCTTTGTATTATGTGTATCATTATACGTAGTACACTAAAATAAGCAAGCTTTTTCTCAGCCCGCAAAAAAAGACCAACGGCAAGCACGCCGCTGGTCTTTTTAGTGAAAATGGTTATTTTGATTGTAACCCAGGATCTGGATAGGTCTGGCCCTTACTTGGCCGGTAGAACCGACGATTGTCCATCCCAAAAAGTCGCTCAGTGAATGTGCCGGGTTCAGCATGTTGATAGGCAGTCGTCAGCATGTTGATGGAAGCATCCAATTCATCAAGATCATGGAGGATTTGTGCTTCAAGTAGTTGGGGGCGTACTGGTGATCCATACTCAAGTAAGCCATGGTGCGCCAAAATCACATGCCGTAACAGCAGCATGTCTTCGGCGTTCTCGTCAATTTTGAGCGTCTGGGCCGCTTCAACGACCAATTCATCCACAAGCACAATGTGGCCGATCAGGTTTCCGGCCACTGTGTATTCAGTCGACATTGGCCCACTGAGTTCAATTGTCTTGCCCAAATCATGCAAAATTGCCCCAGCATACAGGAGTGACTTATTAACGGCTGAGTATTGTTCAGCCACGCTCCGCGCCAACCGGAGAATGCTGAGCGTGTGGAACGCTAAACCACCAGCAAACGCATGATGATTCGATTTGGCAGCCGGATAAGTCAAAAAGGCTTGCTGATGATCAGCCAAGACTTTACGAACAATCCGATTCCAATTGGCATTCGTAATTTCAAAAATGAATTCGTTGAGTGCCTCGCTCATTTCGTCAGTCGCTTCAGGAGCCTTTTCCATGAAGTCAGCAGGATTATTACCTTCTTCTTGAGTGGCTAAGCGCAGGCTATTAATTTTGATCTGGGGATTGCCCTGATACAATTCGCGCTTGCCACCAAGTAACACGACTTCTCCTGGTTGGAACTGAGCAATATCTGCTTCAGAAGCATTCCAATACTTCGCGGAGATATGTCCTGACTGGTCTTGGAAATTGAACGCGATAAATTTCTTGCCATTCTTGGCAATGCGAACTTCTGCGGATTTAATGAGGACGGGTAAATTCACGTCTTCTTCGTTTTGATAATCAAATAATCTTTTGGCCATAGTTGCCACCTTCTCTAGAATGCTGTGCTGGCATTATCATACCGATAATAACGATAAATAGCAAAGCCAGCTGGGGGTTTGCACAAAAAAACGACAAACGCGAGCGTTTGTCGTTTTGGTTGCGTCACTGCTTAATCGCGTTCCAAAAGGCAGAAAATTCCAGTTAATTGGGATTGATTCAAAGCCTACAATCAGGCTTTAGCATCAACCCCTCTTAATCCGCATTCTCTCCCCATCTGTTGTCACAGCTTATTGGGCGTCAGTGCCGCGATAAATGCCTACAATTGGTTCGCTAATGATTTGGTTAATTTCATCCATCATTTGTGACAATTGTTGTTCCTTTGCCATCAAAGTTTGGATTGGGGCGATGTCTTGCATCTTCTGGCCTAAGTCTTGAAGCGACTTAATATCATCGTCTGAGAATTCTTCACCTTGCATTTGCTTTTGTTGTAATTCCATTTGCTTTTGTTGGAATTGTTGGAACAAAGCATAAGCAACTGTGTCTAATTTCAACATGTCAAAGGCTTGCTTTAAATCCTGAAATTGTTGGGTTGTCTGTAAATCTTTCGCCATTTGATTGGCGCTATCATAAACGTTAGCCATTATAGACCTCACTTTTAAATTTTTTAATCGAACATACCACGCAAACCATTGTACCATTCTCCGAGTGTATCTTTGGCTTTATCTAATCCATTTTTAATCGCGCCTTCAACATTGCCCAAGATATCGCCGGAGCCATCTGGGGTTTGCAGCTGGGCCATCGACTTGGCGTCCTTGGTGTTAAAGGCTGTCTGTGGCGTGTTTGGAAGTAAGTTCTCCATTTCCAACTTAAAAATCGGGGCAACTCCGTTCTCACTGGTACCGGCTAGGAAATGATTCGTATCCGTATTGTTAAAGCCGACCCAGGTAGACACAACAATATCGGGAGTGTAACCAATGACCCATTGATCTTTGGTCCCATAGCCCCACTGACTTGGCACTTCGGTACTCCCGGTCTTACCAGCAACAGTATACCCGCTGGGGGCTGCCGTCATCCCGGTCCCATCCTTAAAGGTGCCAATCATCATACTGGTCATTTCTTTAGCGACCGATGCGGACATAATCCGTTTGGTGGTTGGCGTCCCATTATCTAAGACCGTTTGGCCCGTCGCATCCACAATCTTGCGGATAAAATGGGGTTCAACAATCGAACCGCCATTGGCAAACGCAGAATACGCTCGGGCCATCTGCAGTGGTGAAAACCCGGTGGTCACCCCACCTAACGCCGCGGCTAAATTCTGGTCCCCTGATTTAAGCTGCAAGCCGAATTTATCCAAACTATCGACCCCGGTCTGAACACCGATTTTGTTCAGGAGCCACACAGCCGGCGCATTGAGTGAATCAGCTAAAGCTGTGTACATTGGCACTGAGCCCAGGTAGGTGCCGGTGGCGTTAGTTGGCGTGTAATTGTTTTTCCCATAACTCTGTTTCTTATCAACCAACACAGAATCATAGTGATACCCATTCTCGAGCGCTGGCGTGTACACCATTAACGGCTTAATCGTTGAGCCAGGACTCCGTTGTAATTGGGTCGCATAGTTGAAGCCCAAGAATTGATGGTCGCCCCGCCCGCCAACAACGCCTCTCACTGCACCAGTTTTGGGATCAAGGGCAATTGAAGCACTCTGTGGTTTGGTACCATCGGCAGCTGCCTGAGGGAAAATCCAATCTTGCGCGTAGGTTTGTTCAAGTTTAGTTTGATAGGTTTGATCAAGGTTCGTATAGATTTTGTAACCCTTATTCAAAATATCATCGAGTTTGAATCCAGCCTTAGTGGCTTCTTCAATCACGGCGTCAAAGTAATATGGATACTTCTCGGCCGAGTCAGTGGAATAGCGATCTACGACTTGAATTGGTTCAGCTTTGGCGGCAGCGGCCTGCTGAGCGGTTAACTTGTTGTTAGCCACCATTAAGTCCAACACAAGATTGCGGCGTGATCGGGCATTATCCAAGTGATCAGCTGGATTATAGAAGCTGGGACTTCTCAACATGGCAGCAATAATTGCCCCTTGGCTGGCATCTAACTGACTGGCATCGACGCCAAAATAGCGTTTAGCGGCATCCTGAACCCCCCACACCCCATTACCGAAGTAAGCATTGTTCAAATACATCGTCAAGATATCAGCTTTTGAATAGACCTTGTTTAATTGGACAGCCAAGAAAATTTCCTGGCCTTTACGCATCAAAGTTTGTTTCTGCGTCAACAGGGTGTTCTTAGCCAACTGCTGCGTAATGGTACTCCCCCCACCAGTGATTTCTCCGTGGTGAAGGACCAGATTAACTGCCGACCGCAGAATTCCTTTGATGGAGAATCCGGGGTTGGTATAGAAAGTGCGGTCTTCAGTCGAAATGACCGCGTCTTGTACTGATTTAGAAATGGCATCCAGGTTCACATAGGTGCCCTTTTGACCATACAGTTGGCCCGCCTTCTGATTGTTGGCGTCCAAAATCACAGTTTTTGTTTGGAGTGAACTTTTAATGTCCTGGACATCGGCCGTTTTGGCCTTATACGTGAAGAAAGTACTCATGGCCAAAACCAACAAGAGTACTGCTAAGATGGCCCAGCGAATAAGCTGGAAGCGATGGAAAATCCATCTGATTTGTTGCCAGGTTCGGCTTAATACCGGTTTGGCCTTTTGCCACAGATCATGAAACATTCCCATGTTAACCTCCTATCTGCGTCTGCACCATTCTAGCATATTGCAATTCACCGTGCCGGGGCCGATACTAAAACTTAGCAGTTTTTTAATTCAGGAGGCGACAGAATGCACTTCCATCAACAGGTTATCACCACACACGCCTATGCAAGCGTCCGGGAGATGCTGACTGAATTGTTAGTCCCTAAGAGAACGCAGCATGAGTTGCGCACGACACACGGGATTATGCTCAATTCAACGTACCGTTATTTCAATGCGCCAGTGGCCCAAGGCGATCGCGTTACCTTGGACTATCAAGATAGTGAACCACCGGTCTATGCCTTGGACCCAACACAGATCCCCATTGTTTACGAAGATGCGCAATTATTGATTGTTAACAAACCCGCTGGCATCAAAACGCATCCTAACCAGCCCGGGGAAAATGGCACTGCCCTCAATCGGATTGCGGCCTACCTCGCGCCGATGCCAGCTTACATTACGCATCGCTTGGATATGGCCACCAGCGGCTTGTTGCTTGTGGCTAAAGACCCACTTTCACAAGCAATTATCAATCGCGAATTAGCCACCAAAATCATGCACCGCCAATACTTTGCTCAAGTTAGTGGCAAGCTGGCAACTGACGGGACAATTTCTGAAGCCATTGGACTTGATCCCACTGACAAACGCAAGCGCATGATTACCCCAGATGGTTTGCCGGCCACAACCCACTACCAAGTGGTGGCCCAAGATGACACCACCACCACAGTTTATCTGCAACTAGAAACGGGGCGGACCCATCAGATTCGGGTCCACTTAGCCGCCATCGGCCATCCCATTGTCGGCGACCCGCTATATCATCTCCAACCGACTGGGAACATGCAGTTACAAGCAGCCGAGATGAAGCTCCTGCGTCCTTTCACCAAAGAATTACTCGTCGTGAATATTCCGCGGGCCTTTTAACCGCAAATAAATAGGCTGAGTGCACATGATGAGCACTCAGCCTATTTACTTAACATTACATCGCAAATGTTTTATCGAATTGATCTTTAAACCAGGTCGCTGCCTTAACGTCAGGCGAAATGACCACGACAGTATCATGACCGGCAACCGTGCCGACCACTTGCGGAAAATGCAAATCATCAATCATCGCCGCCAGTAAATTCCCATTGCTGGGTAAGGTGGCAATCACGTTCAAGAACTGAACTTGGGTAATCCCTAACCCAACTTCCCGGATTGAAGCCGCCAAGCGCTCAAGCTGCGATTGTGAGTCAGCTCTAAAAATCGCATACCGCAAGCGGCCACTGGCATCTTGCGCTTTAACCACCCGCATCTCACGAATATCGCGAGAAATCGTGGCCTGAGTCGCGTCAATCCCAGCAGCTTTCAGCTCGCTGAGTAACTCCTCTTGGGTCGCAATCGGTTTTTGGTTAATAATCTTGGCCAAGGCACTTTGGCGTTCAGTTTTGTTCATGACTTCCACCTCTTTATAGCTTTAGTATACCAAGTTTAACCTAAAACTACATCTCTTCTGGTGCCGCGACGCCTAAAAGTCCCAACGCATTGGTCAAAATCTGCGTGGTACTTTGAACTAACGCTAAGCGAGCTGGCAATTCCGCATCATCAATCAAGATTTTAGTATTGGCATAGTATTGATTGAAGGCTTTAGCCAGGCGGAGGGCATACTTGGCAATCACTGAAGGTTCATAAATCCGAGCGGCCCGTGCGATCACATTAGGGTAATCGGCCAACTGCTTGAGAATTTCCCAAGCGGATTCATCTGTTAACCCAACTTCTGGTGCAGGTTGAACCGAGGTTTTGCTCAGGATGCTGTGGGCCCGAGCATTGGTGTATTGCACGTAAGGGCCGGTTTCACCTTCAAACCGAACAACTTCTTCAAGGTTAAAGTCGAAGCTATCAAGGCGTTCATTCTTTAAATCGTGGAAAATAACCGCGCCCACCCCAACCTCGTGAGCCACCTGATCGGCGTTCGCTAAGTCTGGATGCTTAGTTGCAATTTGGTCCTTGGCTAATTGGATGGCATCGTTTAAGACGCGTTCAAGGAGAATCACATTGCCTTTACGCGTTGAAAGCTTCTTCCCCCCAGAAGTAATCAGGCCAAATGGAATATGGTGAATATCGTCGGCCCAGTCATAGCCCATTTCTTTCAAAACAGCCTTTAACTGTTCAAAATGTTCACGCTGTTCATTCCCAACAACATACAAGCTTTGAACAAAGTTATAAGTATCATGCCGGTAAATTGCGGCGGCCAGGTCCCGAGTCATGTACAGGGTCGCGCCATCAGACTTTTTAATCAAGGCAGGGTTTAAATCATATTGGGACAGATCAACAATTTCTGCACCCTGACTTTCTTTCAGCAGATGCTCATGCTCTAAAGTCGCAATCACGCCATCCATCTTGTCGTTGTAGAAAGCTTCGCCGTTGTATGAATCAAAATCAATATCAAGCATCGCATAAATCCGATTGAATTCTTTCAAAGATTCTTCACGGAACCACGACCACAGCCGAGTGGCTTCTTCGTCCCCATCTTCCAATTTCTTAAACCAGGCCCGGGCTTCATCATTCAACTCAGGCTGGGTCTCAGCTTCTTCGTGGAAACGGACGTAATATTCCAACAAGTTGCTGATGGGATCGGTTTTAACCGCTTCTTCACTACCCCAAAGCTTGTAAGCCACGATTAACTTCCCAAACTGGGTGCCCCAGTCGCCGAGATGATTAATCCGAATTGGTGAATAGCCGACCTTGGTCAAAATATTGGCTAAGGCATTCCCAATGACAGTTGAGCGCAAGTGACCCATTGACATCGGTTTAGCAATGTTAGGGCTGGACATATCGATTGGGACATTCCCACTCCCCAGTTGCTGGTCCCCGAAATGTTCCCCTTGTTCCGCAATATCCGTCAGCACTTGGTGAGCAAAGCTGACTTTGTTCAAGAAAAAGTTAACATAACCGCCAACAGCTTTGACCGCTTCAAACGGCGTAGCGTCGATTTGGCTAACCAAATCTTGGGCGATTGTCACTGGCGCCTTCCGATAAACTTTCGCTAAGGCAAAAGTTGGAAACGCATAATCCCCTAAATCAGAGCTCTTTGGGGTTTCGACTAAATTAGTAATTGCAGCTTCATCCATCTGATCCTTGAGTACGGCCGCCAGTGCGGTGACAACTGATTGTTTAAAGTCCATGATGTTCCTCCTTATATGAAAAGACGCGCCCATCCCTTCCAGTTAACCTGAAAGAGACGAGACGCGCCCGCGGTACCACTCTAATTGACATTGTCCACTTTAATGTTTAATTGCCTTCTCGGAAGCGCGCCTTAGGGATGATTGCGGCCATTCCCACTACCAGGCCGTCACTGATCAATCAAAGTCCTAATTCCTCATCGTCTTCAAAGGAAGATAAACGACATTTCGCCATGAATCCGAAGACCCATGGCGAAATCCGTTAAGCGGTTGACGAGAATCGAACTCGCGACACCAGCTTGGGAAGCTGGAGTTTTACCACTAAACTACAACCGCATGTGTTACCACAACACAAATAATTATAACGGATAGGTAAAGATTTGCAAGCGCGTTTAGATTTAAATTTAATGAGAGAAGGCTTAGACTTTCTTTTTAATTCTCATTAATATATAATAATCACAGGATGTTTCCCAAATCCGGATTTTAGAAAGCGAGGCGGTTTTGATGCCAACAACCAATCGACGGTATTTTTTTGTCGCCAAGAATGAACGCACCGCTCATGGATACACCATTACTTTCGTCAATCTCCCCCATTTGTTTGCGCTGGGTGAAAACTATGACGAAACGGTGTATTACGCCTATCGCGTCTTGAGCGATTATTTAACTCACGCTCCCAAACAGGAGGCCGCCACTGCAGCTTACGCCTTAACCACCTTACCCACTGAAGTGCCGGATAATGTCTTCTATTCCCTTGTCAGTGTCACCGAAGACTTTGATCCTCATAAGATGGAGAACTATTTCACCTTAGCACAGCGCCCGCCTGAAGAAATCCGCACCAATGCCAATAAGATTGCGAATTTAATCGATCCGCACACCCAATTAACAGCTGGCTAAAGGCTTGTGCTAGACTAGTGAAGAGGTGATAACAATGGATCCTGTTCAAGATTATCAATGTCCCGTGTGTCAAACAAAAATGCCCTTTGGCACCAAGATATGTCCTGGGTGCAATACTGCGATCTTCTATCGCAACCTTTCAGAAGATTTCTGGAATGATCGCAAGCGTAAATTATTTGCGCAAACTGGTGCGGTATCAAGCAAACGAGGTAAGCGATGAACTGGCTAGCTATCATCACCCTATGGATTTTTCTCATCAGTAGCCTGGTTTTTGTCGTTGGTTTGGTCATTTGGTTAATTACCATGGCCCGGGATAAAAATCCGAAACGGCCTCGGCAAGTCACATTGGCAGCCTTTGGCATCGCCCTGGCAGCTTTGATGACCAACGCATTTATATAAACACGTCTTTAGCTTCTTGAGCAAAAGACGTTTTTTTGTGCCGGCGTCAAACTAGGAAAACAATGGTTTATGTGCTTAAATAAAATGAAAAGCGCACCACGAAAGGAAGGGCTTATGCCAAATTTAGCAACTCATCTGGGCGACTTTCAGTTCGCCAACCCACTCATGAATGCAAGTGGTGTCTACTGCTACGACCAACTCCAACTGGATGCGATGGCAGCTTCTGATGCCGGCACATTGACAACCAAAAGTGCCACGATGGCATCCCGATTAGGTAATCCCGAACCGCGGTACGCGCACTTGGCGCTGGGTAGTATCAATTCAATGGGCCTGCCCAACTTAGGCCTCCCCTATTACCTGGATTACGCTTTGGACTTCCAAAACACCCATCCCACCAAGCCAATTTTTATGTCGATTGCGGGATTATCCCACGCCGATAATATCGCTATGGCGCACATGATTAATGACAACGAGTTTAACGGCCTGACGGAGCTCAATTTGAGTTGTCCTAATGTCCCTGGCAAACCTCAAGTGGCCTATGATTTGGAGGCTACCGCCACATTACTTGATGACATCTTTAGCTTTTTTTCTAAACCGATGGGCGTGAAGTTACCCCCTTACTTCGATTTAGCGCAGTTTGATGAAATGGCCGCCATCTTGAATCGGTACCCACTTATTTACGTCAACTCAATTAATAGCCTTGGCAACGGCCTCTGGGTCAACCCTGACAGTGATACGGTGGCGATCAAACCTAAGGGCGGGTTTGGCGGCATCGGCGGCGATTATGCCAAACCAATTGCCCTCGCGAATGTCCGAGCTTTTGCGCAACGCTTGAAACCTGAAATTCAAATCATCGGCACTGGCGGCGTCAAATCGGGTCGTGATGTCTACGACCTATTATTGTGTGGCGCCAGTTTAGTGCAAGTCGGAACCGCCCTCTACGAAGAAGGGCCAGAAATCTTCACTCGCCTTAACGCTGAACTCGATCAAGAATTAACCAAAAAGGGCCTGACCGAGTTAGATAGTGTTATTGGCCAGTTAAAAACTTTAGATTAGAGGCAAGTCATGAACAAAAAAGCATTTATTCTACCAGAAATCCGTGATTTCTTTAAACGTTGGGGTAGCTATCTAACCCTAATTATTGGGATTAACCTCATCGTTAGTCTCATCCTCATCCCAATCTTCAACTGGGTGGCCGAAAAAAGTTTACAGCTTGGCCACATCGGCTACGTGTCGTATACCAACCTCGGCTATATCATCACACACGCCCCCTTGGTGGCGTTGAGCCTGGTTCTGCTACTCCTTGTGATTCTCCTGACGGTTTATTTGCAATTCTCCAGTCTCATGATTGGGATTCAAACAATTCGTGCTAACCGACCGTTTCGGATTCTGAGTATTTTTAAACAGGCCTTTCACAGCCTTTCACGGTTAACGGTCAAAACAGCCCTATTCTTTTTGGGCTATTTCATCGTCATTCTGCCGTTTGGTAAATTCGTCTTCAACAGTCAACTGCTCTCTAAGGCGAAGGTGCCCGAATTTATCGGCGAATACATCTTGGCCAATCCTTGGTTAACGGCATTAGCCGCTGTGCTTCTGATTGCGATTTACTGGGTGGCAGTCCGGTTTTTGACCTTGATCCCAGCTGTCATCTTGGGCACCGAGTCAAGCAACGCAATGATTGGTGAAAGCTTTCGGGCGTCTCGGCACCAATTCTGGCGACTGACCTGGCGGATTTTTCTGATTACATTGATTAGTACCGTTCTCACATATGGCGCTTCAGGCCTGATTTACTTATTCCAAAGCTACCTAGATACCCATGCTGCATCTAGCGCCTTGGGCTGGGCTGTCGGCAACCTTAGTCTCTTAGAAATCATTCAACAAATCATTAGCAGTTTTAACACAGTTATCGTCTTACGCGTCGCCTTACGATTGGCCGAAGATGGTGGCCTGATTGCTCACGAGCCCCCACTGGTCCCTGTGCAACCACGCCGTCACAAATGGATTATGCGTAGTGTGGCCGTGTTGTTCCTTCTCATTGTTGGGATCAGCATGAGTTTCTACAACTTCGCCTATCTTGATGGGCTGTTAAAGTCCAATCCCCTAACAATTTCTCACCGCGGGGTTGATGATGGTAACGGCGTGCAAAACACAATCCCGGCTTTGGAGAAGACGAGCAAAGAAAACCCTGATTATGTGGAAATGGATATCCACGAAACCAAGGATCATCAATTCGTCGTCATGCATGACGAGAATTTAGAGGCACTCGCTGGCGTCAACAAACGGCCCCACGACCTCACCCTAGCCCAATTAACCAAATTGACTGTCCGAGAGAATGGCCATTCAGCAAAGATTGCTAGTTTTGATGATTACTTAACCAGCGCTGAAAGATTGCATCAGAAATTACTGATTGAAATCAAAACCACCCCGATGGACAGCAAGAATATGCTGAACAATTTCATTAAGAAATACCAAACTCGAATCATCAAAAATCATGATCGAATTCATTCCCTCGATTATCGTGTGGTGAATGGTTTAAAGACGAAGGCCCCTAAACTTTTTGTCAGCTACATCTTACCGTACAACTTGGTCTTCCCAGAAACTCCAGCCAACGCTTACACTATGGAAGCAAGTACGTTAAATGGTGACTTCATCAGCCATGCACAAGATCGCAAACAAGCGGTCTATGCTTGGACCGTCGATGATCCCACCCAAATGCAACAAATGATGTTTCTGGATGTGAACGGCATCATCACGGATGACTTAGGAGAATTGAAGAGTACGATTAAATCAATGAACGAACATCCAACTTATGCTGATCAAATCATCAACTTCACCGTTAATTTCCAAACAAACTTCGAATCACCTGAGAACTAAACAAAAAAAGCGCAATCGTCTTTTGACGATTGCGCTTTTTGCATGCTTATTTAAAATAGTAACGAACAGTCTCGAGGGCGCTTGTTGCCATAATGCGTTGCCCATACTCGGACAAAACATCATCGGAAATTGTTGCTTTATCACCATACTCCATGGCAATGGCAATTTCGTCGTTAGCTTCTTGCATTGAAATCGCATTGTCAAAGAAAGTTAGGCTCAAGTAATAGTCTCCCTTGTACTGATACAAGTCACTGGTACCGCCTTCTAAGCGAAGGACTTTGGCCAGGCTGATAAGATCTTCGAAACTGGCCATCTTGATGACCACATTCCGTTGACCTGAGTTGCCGGGTTCAACGTAATCACCAGCATCGTACGCTTGGTCGTCATCTTCATCTTGATCAAGGCCTTGCAACTGCTCCTTGATAAAGTTGGGAACATCATCCCCTGCGGCCAGAAAAGTTGGTTCAATATCTTCATTGTCAGATTGGTCTTGGTTTTCATCTTTGAAATTATTCTTACTAATGAGTAACTCGAGCCCAGACTGGCTAGGCATCACTTGGAAAGTGACGGCGTCGTTTGTCGCAAAAGTGTGATCTTTGTCAACTTCATCGAGGATGCTGTAGAAAAAGCTCTCAATCTGCTTGTGATTCCCCAGCAAGTCTAAAACGGTTATGCCCCGTGCAGTCAGGTCATCGTTGCCTAATAACACGCGAATTGTATCATCGTTAATCCGTTCCATTTCCATGATTGTTACACCTCACTTTAATCACGGTTCTATACTGGTTATTATACCAGAACTTACCCGTTTGCGCATTGTAACGCTTAAACCGCTTTGGTTCAAGTCAATCCCGGCAAACCAAGAGATTGTAACACAAAAGGAGCCACAACAAAACCAACGTTTTGTCTGCGACTCCTCCATCGTAATCTTCAATTAGAATCCAGCTAATAGTTGTGCTTGTTGCAATTCCAACGTCCGGACAGAACGTGGGAGGAAACGACGAATTTCATCTTCATTGTAACCCACTTGCAACCGCTTCTCATCCATCATGATTGGTCGGCGAAGTAAACCAGGTTCTTTAGCCACCAATTCAATCAAAGCGCTCATGGACAGATCATCTAAATCAATACCCAATTCTTGGAAAATCTTTGAACGGGTTGAGATAATTTCTTCAGTGCCTGACTCCGTCATCTGCAAAAGGTGCTTGATTTCGTCGACACTTAGAGGATCTGAGAAAATATTGCGTTCAGTAAAGGGAATATCATTTTCCTTTAACCAGGCGCGTGCCTTACGGCATGAAGTGCAACTCGGGGATGTGTATAATGTGACCATTTTGCTCGCTCCTTTGTCAGCTGTTAAGCTTTTCTTTACTATTTCAGTATAACGGATTGAGCATGGCCAAACCAATCAGTTTAAAAAAAAAAATTTTATATTTGTTGGTAGCCGTAATGGACATCAAATATCAATATGTCTATTAAAATCGCGTAAACGGCGCTAAACGTCGATTATTATGTTTTTCATGGCCTGAAAAACTGCCAACCGCAATCGGGCATTGAGCCTAGAAAAACTGTAAAGTTATTCATGACGCTAACCAATCAAAGGCGTTAGTAAACACGACAGATAATAATTTCCCACTAGACCAATTTTAGAGTTCGAAATGCTGCTTTTCGCTCGCTAGTGTCACAGGCACTTCGCCGGCGGCGACTTGCGCCTGGGTTTTCATTAGCTGTAGGTCCACCGTCTGTGGCAGATGGGTCAAGACCAGCTGTTTCACATTAGCTGCAGCCGCCAATTGTCCGGCCTCTGGTGCAGTCAGATGCCACTTTGGTTCGGGCTTATCAGCCAGAAAGTTTGCATCCGCCAATAATAAGTCCGCACCTGTTGCAAATGGCCGTAACCCAGCAAACATCCTGGTATCACTCGTGTTAACCAGTGTTTTACCGCTAGAACGTTCCGTGATCCGGACAGCAAAGGCTGGGACAGGATGTTCTGTCGCTAAAAAACTCAAATCAAAGGGTCCTAAGGTCAATCGACTGTCTGCCGTGTATCCCATCGCTTTAGTGAAGGGTCCAAAAGTGAGACTGGCAAAATTTAATGGGTCCATGGTATGGCCATAAATAGGCAGCGGACTAACTTTTGACTTATCTGGCGACAGCTGCCGATTATACTGCAAAACACCGACATCAGCCGTATGATCGTGGTGATAGTGCGTCAATAAGACGGCATCCAAATCCGCTGGTGACATTAGCTTTTCTAAGGCCAATAGCGCTTGACTCCCTGCATCCATTAACAGCGCGTAATCCCCACTTCGGACGAGATAGGCGCTGGTACCGACGCCGTTGGCTGGATAACCGCCATAATACCCGAGAATATCAATCTGCATTTCAAAAACCACCTTTGGCTGTATTTTGGTTGGAAAGGCTTATACTGAAGTCGGAGGTGATTGTATGCAACTCATTCAAACAATCTTTGGCAGCGAACGATTCTTAACCCAGTTCGTTAAGCAGCATCCGACCCTAACCCTGTTGAAACCAAGTGGGCACGATCAAGATTATGCAATTCTGGATCTCACTGGCCGAGTTCAGTTTACCAACCCCTTACAGTATACAGCGGAGTTAAGCAGTGGCGAAATCCTGGATAAGAGCTTCCTGCAATTAATGTATTTTAATCTGAACAGTGAGGATGAAGCGGTCTTCTTATCTAAAGTCCGTACTCTCTTTGAGCACCAGGATATCTTTCCAGGTATTCAAACCCTAGTACTCGCCAAAGCGCATAGCAAGGCGATTCAATATCTCTTACTCAGCGGGTGGGATGATGGCCACCAATTCTTCGCACTGAAGAATACTCCGGCCTTTCAACCACTCTTAGAACTCAGTCAACGGGCGGCCGCCTCAAACGGCTACCATGAAGCCGGCTATACGCGTGTATTCCCAGAATAAAAAATCTCGCTCAACGATGACAGTTGAGCGAGATTTTTTGTCTTATAGCTTATAAACCGCATCTAAATCCGCTGTCACCTCCGAAAGTAAGTGGTGCGTAATCATAATGACGGTGAGAGTTGGGTTCTTAATCAAGGTTGTCTCGATTGCCAAAGCTGTTTTCTTATCCAATGCCGAAGTGGCTTCATCCAGAATAACCACTTCACGGTGGCGGATTAGTCCTCGGGCAAGGACGATTCGCTGACGCTGCCCTCCAGAGAAATTACGACCGTCTTGCACCACAACTGTCTCAAGGCCATCTGGTAGTTGCTGCACAAAGTCATCCAAGCCACTCGCAGTGATTGCGGCAGTCAATTGTTCATCAGTAAACGCTTGGCCTAACGTGATATTTTCGCGCAGTGTCGTCATAAATAGATAAGGGGCCTGGTTCACATAGAGCACATTCTGTCGGATTGCTAAAGGATTAAGGTCAAGGTATGACTGGTTATCAATCAAAATCTGACCACGGTAGTCCGTCAGCTTAGCCGCAATAATGTTTGCAAGCGTGGATTTGCCGACACCCGAAGGACCCACGATGGCATACTTCTTACCCTTCTTGAAAGTCATACTGACTTCGTTCAACGTTGGTTCCAGACTGCCTGCATAAGTATAAGCCACAGCCTCCAATCTCAACTCATGTTGAAATTGGACTGTTGTGTAAGTTGTCAGCGTTTCTGAGCTTGGCGTGGAAGCAAACTTCTCGAAAATCGGCTTGGTCGCCCCCATCGCCATAACGCTGGCAGTAATGCCAGTTAAACCGGCAAAAATCGTCCCGGCAAAATTTTGCGTGGCAGCGAGGGCCACAATTGGCACAAGATGACTAAAGAACAGAATACCAGTGGCGGCAGTAATCACCGTTTGACAAAGTATGCTCACACCGTTAACTGTTGCCGTCATTGCACCCGTTGTCCGTGCGTACCGATTAACTGGTATTGCTAATTCGGTTGATGCGTGCGTTATTCTTTGCGTCACCAATCGCTTGAGATTAAACATCAGCAATTCGTCGAATCCATTGAGCACATCGGTAAAGCGCTCTAAGGCCCGTTCATTCGCCTCGGTTCGCTTCAATGACTGGTCCTGCATCGGCCGATTAAATAATCTTGGCACAACAAACATAACAATTGTTAGGATTAGGGCTAATAAGCCCAAAGAATAGTGGTAGTGAATTAGAGCAATCAAACTGAAGATGACGCTTGCAGTTTGTGAGACAATATCAACCAAATTCCGATAACCTTCTGTATTGATGACTGTAATGTCATTGGTCAACCAAGAAACATAACTTTGACTCGATTGGTTGTGAAAATCAAGATAGCTCTGGTTCGCCAGACGCGCTCCAATGTCACTGCGAATAGCTGTATCTAATTTCTGAATGACTCGTTGAGAATAGTAAATTTCTTGATAAATCCCGTAACAGAACAGCAAATAGCCCACTAAACTGATCCCAGTCCAAACCAGGAATTGCGTTAAATTCCGAGCCGCCAGCATGGTTAATGCACTTGCAGTGGCCATGCCAGCTAAGGTTTGAACCAGGCCCCTAAAGATTAACCAAAACGCGAGAAATAAATTCTGGCGCCACAGACGTTTAATATAATCAAGCAACGTCATTGCAATCCCCCCACCCAAAAAAAGTCCAAGTAACAATCAAAGGTATGCACTCACAGAAGACTTTCTGTGAGATAGTTGCTTTGATATTACGCGAAGGGTTGGATTAATACCAGTAGCAGGGCTGACAAATTAAAAAATCGAATCTCGCCTGATTGCCTGATTCTCCATTTGATTCGCGATGTTAGCCGTCATAAAGTAGAAGCCACTATACACCAAGGCATAAATACCAACGATAATGAAGCCTAAAACGCCAGGCGGGTTATCCAGCCACTGGGCGAAGAACCGGATTGCAAAGAAGGAATGAATCCCGCCAATGGCTAATGGTAGGAAGAAAATAACGGCTAGCTGCTGATAAATCACCCGGCGCGTCACCTCACTCGGCCAGCCGAGCCGCTTGAGACTTTGAATTTTTTGGCCTTCGACGCGCATCACGGCCAGCTGCTTCAAGACCAAAATACTACCCGTGGCTAACATGAACACCCCGCCGGTGACAATCATCAAGAAAAGTAGGAACCCAAATAACGTATTCACTTCTTGCTGCTGTTGGTCTTGGAGAGCATAGTTATAGCGTCCAAACAGTGCCGGATTGTCGGTCTCCAAGTCTTGAGGCTCATAGCTGCCTGTTTTTTCGTTAATCGTCATGTATTGGGTATATTGATCCACCACTTTATCACGACCCAGTTTGGCCGTGATTTTTGCGGCCTGCTGTTCAGTCAAGGTAAAACCTGCTAGACGATCTTTTGCACCCTTGAGATTGGCATAGGTCGCATCTGTGACCAACAAAATGCGAGAATAATAATTGTTGTAGCCGAGTGGAAACAGATTGGAGAACGCCTTTAAATACAAGGTTGACTGATGGGGGAGAATCTCGATGGGACGGTTAAAGTTAGTCCGAACACCACGATTGACACCTCGATACACGGCCTTTTCAGGCAAAATAATGATTGCTTCTTTCCCCGTTAGCTGAAGCTTGGGCAAATTCTTCTGGACCGCTCGGGCGCGATTATAAGTCGACAGCGACATGGCACTGTACGGTTCCATCTCGGTCACCGCGCCATTGCCGCGATCAATCAACCGGACCCGGGCCGCAATCGACTTCGTCTGAATGAACAACCGTTGCTTTGGCACAATACCGGCATCGCGCATAGTCTCCTCAACCAACCCAACGCCTTGCGCCGATGCAGTCACACTCATGGCCGTACTTTCGGTAACCGTCGTTTGCGCGGCTTGATAAAGGACCGCTGCACTTCCGAGCATCGTAATGGTCACTGCGCTCAGAACAGTCGTCAGCCACAATGAATGGGCGTTAAAATAAACCCGCTGAACAATACTCGTAAAAAGTGCTGGCCGGTTCTTCTTCCAATAAAACCGGCTGCGCCGACGTAACTGATCAATTGCCGCTGGAACGCCAAACCGAATCACCCAATAAGTACCGAGCAACACACCTAAGGTCACGACCCCGAAACCGATAATCATGCCGTAAGGGCCTAAAATTGGATTGAGGACGCGGACCATCGCTATCGCATTCTCCGTATAGTAATAGGCACCGGCAATCAGCACCAGCCCCACTATCCCTAAGAGGTAATCGCGAACTTTTGGCGTGGTCACCCGGTTGAGATTAACGCGGGCGGTCAATAGATTCAGCAGTTTTGTCCGGTTGAGATACAAACCATTAAGTAATCCGATGGCCAAATACATCACCAAGAACAAGCCACCAATTTCGACAAGACTTTCAGGCACAATGACCAAGTTCATGGCGACTCGCAAGTGTAGCATCCGGGCTAAAATCATCGCAAAAAATTTAGAAACAATAACGCCCATAACTAAGCCGATTGGAATGGTAACTAGGGCCAATACCCCGCGCTGCACAACCATCGTGACGGTCAATCGATTACGACTTAGTCCGTACAGGCGATAGACCCCCACTTCTCGAATCAACCGTTGGGTGACCAAGTTGTTCAAGTAAACGAGAAAAGTAAAAGTAAATAAGAGCAAAACGACGAGCGTCACATTCAATAATAGTGGCACAATTCGAGCATCGCCCAATGCCTTAGCAGCGGGTTTCAACAAGGCCGGATAATTTGCCAACGCCAAAATGGCATACGCTGTCATAATCATCAAGGCTGTGACGAACTCGGTGATTAACAGAACCCGGCGGTGGCGCCTGATCTGACTACGCGCGATCCGCAGGTACATGCTGATGCCCCCCACTGATGGTTGCTTCCATATCAATAATCCGATCAAAGAATTCTTGACGTGATCCGCGGCGGGTCACTTCAGCAAAATACGTGCCATCTTTGATGAAGATGATCCGGTTACAGTAGCTGGCAGTGAAAGCATCATGCGTCACCATCATAATCGTAACGTCTTCTTCCAAGTTAAGTTTCGTGAGATACCGTAATAAATCAGTTGCAGCAAGTGAATCCAAGCTGCCTGTCGGTTCATCAGCAAAGATTAATTCAGGTCGGGTAATGATAGCTCGCGCACTGGCGACCCGCTGGCGTTGGCCCACACTCAATGCTTCTGGATATCGAGTCAAGACATTGCTGAGTCCCAAAATTTCTGCTGCTATCTTAACTCGGTCGAGTAAATCGGGTGCAACCGTTTTGCCGAGCGTTAGCGGCAAAGCAATGTTTTCTTGAACAGTCATGTCAGGTAGCAGATTGAAATCTTGAAAAATGAAACCCAACTTCTCTCGCCGAAAATTCGCCAACTCTGCATCGGTCATCTGACCCAGATTCTGATTGCCGATGAGCACCTTGCCGGCACTAGGTTGATCAATCGTTGCCATAATGTTGAGCAGCGTCGACTTCCCCGCCCCACTGGGGCCCATGATACCAACAAATTCGCCGGCATCAATTTTGAATGACAAGTTGTTCAGGGCTGCAAAGCGGTTGCTTCGCGAACCATAATATTTGGTAATATGTTGCACTTCCACGACACGCATATTCTATCCTCCAAATGTGGCCCCACCTTGTGCTTCCTCGAGAAAACCGCTACCATATCAAGGAATGGAGTTGAGCCTATGTTTAAAATAATGATTGTTGAAGACGACAGTACCATCGCCCAACTAATCAGTGACAATCTGGCCAAATGGCAATTTGAACCCAGCGTCGTCACTGACTTTGATCAAGTATTCGACCAATTTCTGGCCGATAAACCAAACCTCGTGTTACTTGATATTAACTTGCCGGTGTTTGACGGCTTCTATTGGGTCCAAAAAATTCGGGAAGTCAGCAAAGTTCCGGTCATCTTTATTTCTAGTCGCAACACAAATATGGACCAAGTCATGTCGATGAATTTAGGCGCTGATGATTTCATCAATAAGCCCTTTGCAATCGAAGTATTGATTGCCAAAATAAATGCCTTGCTGCGCCGCGCTTATAACTATAGTGACCAGAGTACCGATGTTATTGAACACAATGGCCTATTACTCAATTTGAACAATGGGATGGCCCAGATCGGTGATACCCAGATTAATCTCTCCAAAAACGAGTACAAGCTCCTGCAAATTCTCATGCGCGCCCATGGCCAAATCGTCACCCGCTCGCGGCTGCTTAAAGACTTATGGACCGATGAACGCTTTGTCGACGACAACACGCTCACAGTGAATATTAACCGTCTCCGCAAGAAAATTGAAGAAGCCGGACTGCCTAATTACATTGAAACAAAAGTTGGGCAAGGATACATCATTCCCTAGGAGGAGATTCCATGCGTTTCCCTGCGTACCTACGTGATCATTTTATCCATTGTCTCACATTTATCATCGGCTTGGGGTTGATTGATTTGATTCTTTGGCTGGATCCAAGACACTTAGTCCGAGTGGATACCGTTGCTTATCTAAACTTCATTATGCTCCTGATTGGCGTGGGAATCTTGGTTTGGAACTTCTACCGCAGTCGCAAGTGGCTCGATCAGTTCCAACAGCGACTTCAAGACCCCGATCAGGCCTTGGATTGGCCGATGCCACTTGGGCACCGGCGGGATCAACAACTGATTGAGCAAACCTACAACGCGGTGATTAAAGCCCATCACTCCACGCTGGAAACTTTAATTGACCGTCAAACCGATCAACAAGCCTTTATTGACTCCTGGGTTCACGAAATCAAAGTCCCCTTAGCAGCCGCTGGTTTACTCAGTGAGAGCCTAGAAGGCCAAGCGCCCGAAGAAAAAGTCGATCAATTAAGCCTGCAGCTTGATCGCATCAATTTCTATATTGACCAAGTCTTGTACTATTCTCGTCTAGATAGCTTCAGCCACGACTATCTACTCCAAGATTACAGCCTGAAACAGACCCTGGCTGACGTGATTGTCGCAAATCGCAACAGTTTCATTGATCAAAATATTCAGTACAGCTTTGAGGGCACTGACCAAAAGGTGTTGACGGATCAAAAATGGCTCAGTTTTATCCTCACCCAAATTATTTCAAACAGCCTGAAATACACGCCAACCGGGGGCAAGATTACCGCCGTTGTTTCTGATGACGATGGCGAAGTCCAGCTGACCATCAAAGATACCGGGATTGGCATTCCCCTGGATGAGCAACACCGTGTTTTTGAGAAAGGTTTCACCGGCACTAACGGACGGAACGCCAACCAAAAAGCCACTGGTCTCGGCCTATTTCTCGCGCAACAACTTAGCGAAAAACTTGGGCATTCCTTGACCTTGGCTTCAACACCTGGTCAAGGCACCGCGGTCACCTTGCATTTCCCTTATCTCAGCTACTATGAAAATACTGGGACAACCCTCACCCACCAAGTGAAACGTCATTAGACAACTCTGCGGAGTTGTTTTTTTGTGCAATAGTGGTCAAAGTTTTTGTGTGGTCTAAATTTTCACCTTGGAATCGATGGCACATTCATGGCATAAATCAGGCGAACATGTTAATATGTTCACGTAGTCGATTGTGGTCGATTAAATTTCGAACGAATGAAAGGCGGTTATTACATGAAAGTCATTGTTGTTGGTTCTTCTCATGGTGGTTATGAAACAGTCCAAGGTATCCTAGCTGATCAACCAGATACTGAGATTCAATGGTATGAAAAAGGCGATTTTATCTCCTTCTTATCTTGCGGGATGCAACTCTACCTGGAAGGTCTTGTTAAGGACGTTAATAGCGTTCGCTATGAGACCCCTGAAAATGCTCAGGCTCACGGCGTGCACGTCTTCGTGCAACAAGAAATTACCGCCGTTGATGCAACTGCCCATACAGTGACCGTCCATGATTTGGCCGCTGACACCACTCGGACGGAAACTTATGACAAATTAGTCCTTAGTGTTGGGGCTGTTCCAGCCAACTTACCCGTCCCCGGGACCGAATTAGACAACGTCTACGCCATGCGCGGTCGCGACTGGGCTATCAAGCTCAAGGCAAAAACCGTTGACCCTAGCGTCAAGAATGTTGTGGTGATTGGAGCGGGTTATATCGGCGTCGAAGCGGCCGAAGTTTTCGCTAAAGCTGGTAAGCATGTAACCTTAGTCGACATGATTGCCCGACCACTGGGTTTATACTTAGACGAAGAATTCACCGATATTTTGGCAGATACATTCAAAGCTAATGACATTTATATTGCCACTGGCCAAAGTGTTCAAAGTTTTGATGGCCAAGATGGCCATGTGGTGAGTGTCACGACTGATCAAGCAACCTATCCGGCTGACTTGGTCATCTCAGCAGCAGGTATTAGGGCTAACACAGACTGGTTAGCAGACACATTGTCTCTGGATGATCACGGTCTGATTAATGTTGACGAGTACTTACAAACGTCCCAATCCGATATCTATGCCGTTGGGGATGCTACGTTGGTCCCTTATGCACCAACCGGTGACAAGAATCGGATTGCTTTGGCAACAGTGGCTCGGCGACAAGGCCGGATCGCCGCCAAGAATGTGCTCAATCATGCCGTGAAGATGCCAGCAGTATCAGGCGCTTCTGCCCTTTCTGTTTACGACTACCACTTCGCTTCAGTTGGCGTCAAGACAGGCACTGCCAAAGCGCTGGGTCTTGAGACGGCTTCAGTCTTCGTCACGGATACCGTCCAACCCCCATTTGTCGACGCAGCTGCTGGTAATGTACCGGTTTATTTCAAACTAACCTATGCGCCTACTGATGGCCGCATTCTCGGCGCCCAAATCATGTCAAAACGTGATGTGACCGCCAATATTAATGCCATCAGTTTGGCCATTCAAGGCAAAATGACATTGGATGATCTTGCTTATGCTGACTTCTTCTTCCAGCCAGGATTTGATCGCCCATGGAACATCATGAACATCGCCGCTCAACAAGCCTTACAACAGCAATAAACTCCAAAAAAGGCAGGGACAAAATTAATTTTGTCCCTGCCTTTTTTATGGCGGTAAATAAAGTCCTGATAGTAGTCCAGTTAAGCACGCTTCAAACGTAAGGCCAATGCATTGAAGGCGACCACTACGGTTGACATTGACATCAAGACAGCACCGACGGCTGGACTGAGCACGAAGCCGATTGGCGCCAAAATACCTGCTGCCAGTGGAATCGCTACAATGTTATAACCTGCACCCCACCAGAGATTTTGAACCATTTTCCGATTGGTGGCCAGGGCCAACTTGATGAAATTCAAGATGTCATAAGGATCGCTGTGCACAAGCACAACGTCAGCGGAATCGATTGCCACATCAGTACCTGCACCAATCGCAATCCCAACATCCGCCTTGGCAAGACTTGGCGCATCGTTCACGCCATCACCGACCATGATGGCTTTGCCTTGGGCTTGGTAATGATCCAGCCACTTCACTTTGTCCTCAGGAAGCAATTCAGCCTGGAACTCGTCAATCCCCAAATTCTTGGCTGCTTGAGCTGCCGAGGCCTGATTATCACCCGTCAACATCACTGGAATGTAGCCCAGTTGTTTCAATTCTTGAATGAACGCCACACTGTTTGGTTTCAACTGATCGCCCTCAGCAATAGCGCCAATCACCTGTTGATTTAAGAGTAGATAGGCCACGGAATTGCCAGCTGCGCTCCAGGCTTGATTGTCTTGGGCGGCATAAGCTACCTGGTTATTGTCTAAATACCGCGCATTGACGATTTGATAGGATTGTTGCGCAATTGTGCCAGTTAAGCCCACACCTTTTTGAACCGAGACGTCGGTAGCAGCTGGTAGCGTCAACTGCTTGGCGACTGCGGCACTCACAATGCCTTTAGCCAACGGATGATCGCTGTGAGTTTCTAACGCGGCAAACAAGGCTAAAATTTGGTCTTGGGACTGGTCATTGGTATAACTTTGAACCGCATTGACATCGAAATTGCCTTGGGTTAAGGTTCCCGTCTTGTCCATCAAAACATATTTAACCTGTTTAACTTCTTCAATCGCTTGCCGATTACGGACCAACAAGCCGTTTTGGGCGGCAATGCTCGTACTGCGTGCAATCACCAATGGAATGGCTAACCCGAGCGCATGCGGACAGGCAATGATGAAGACCGTGACCATTCGCTCAAACGCCACGCTCAGCCCTTCTGGTAACCACGCAATAAAGGCAATTAACCCAATGATTAAAGCCGCGTAGAACAACCAACCGGCCACGCGATCAGCTAAGCCTTCAGCGTGCGATTTAGCCTGCTGGGCGTCACTGACCATTTTCATCACTTGCGCCAAATAGCCACTTTCTCCGGTGCCGGTGACTTTCACTTCAATCACCCCATCACCGTTGACCGAGCCGCCAATTACTTTGTCGCCAGGCGCTTTGGCAACAGCCTTGGCTTCCCCTGTCACTAATGACTCGTTAATGGCACTTTGCCCACTGCTAATCTCACCGTCAACTGGAACCTGCTCGCCCGCTAGAACTCGCACGACTTGGCCGACTTCAACTTGCGCCAGCGGCATGTCCATTACATGATCTCCATGAACCACGTGGGCTTGACCAGGTAGCAAAGCAGCCATCTTTTCAACGGCCGACCCAGCGGCCATCACCGAATTCATCTCAATCCAGTGACCTAGAAGCATGATGACAATTAACGTGGCTAATTCCCAGAAAAAGTCCATGACATGGCGATTAGGATTAATAAAATGATTGGCAATAAACGCATAGAGGGAGTACCCATAAGCGACCGTGATCCCCATGGCGATTAAAGTCATCATCGCCGGCTTGCGCGACTTCAATTCGCTCACCGCACCAGTTAAGAATGGTCGTCCGCCATAGAAGTATAAGAAAGTCGCGAGCACCATCACCACCCAGTCAGAACCCGGAAATGTCAGCGGCAAAGCGACACCAGCGATGCTGAGATCCATCCCCATAAACGGTGACAGCAGCAGCACCGGAATCATCGCGATAAAACTAACCCAGAACAATTGCTTAAGATTGCCCATGTGCATCATATCATGTCCCATTCCAGACATATCGTGGTCCATCTGAGACATATCGTGATCCATGCCTGCCATAGCATGGTCCATATTAGCCATACTGTGATTCATTTGTTGGTGATTATCCATAGGTTTCATCTGATCGTCGTTGTTAGTTGCCATGATTCGTCATCTCCTCTGCATCACAATCTTCTGGTAAACAATTACATGGAACGGTGAGTGGCGCGTCAACAGCCAGCATCGCCAATTGAGCCTGCAACTGGGCAATATCACTTTGGGACAATGTGACATGCTGCAAGAGATGATCGATTGTAGTTCCCACCTTCATCTCACATAGATGATCAAACAACGCCTGGACCGTTTGATCCATCGCTGACTGTTCCGGAATTGTTGCCGTATAGAAGAATTCTCGGCCCTGCTTTTCAGTCGCCAACGCCCCCTTCTTCACTAACCGACCCAGAAAAGTCTTTGTGGTCGCGGCTTTCCAACCCATTTTCTCACTCAGAATTTCAACCAGTAAATGACTTGAAACCCCTTTGAGTGTCCAAATGACACGCATGACTTCCCATTCTGATTGCGATATTTCTGCGGTTAAAGTTTCCATATCAGCCTCCATTTACACTTGTAAACTACATTTAAATATTACAATTGTAAACGTCAGGTGTCAACATTTAAGCACAAAAAAACCGCCGAAATCGAAATTTCAGCGGTAAATTGAGACTATTGGCCTGTCGTCTTCTTAACTAAGGCAGCATTGTCATCATTGGAGATATTTTCATTTAAAGCAACGTCAGCCATCTTAGCCATATCGGCAGTTGATAAACGTTTCATCAGACTGCGAATTTTCAAGACAGAAGTTGCCGACATTGAGTATTCATCTAAGCCCATGCCTAATAAGATTGGCACCATGATTGGGTCACCAGCGGCTTCCCCACACATGCCTGCCCACTTACCTTCTTTGTGTGCTGCATCAATAACATTCTTGACTAAGCGCAAAATTGAAGGATTGTATGGTTGATAGAGGTAAGAAACATGTTCATTGCCCCGATCAGCAGCCATAGTGTACTGAATCAAGTCATTGGTCCCGATAGAGAAGAAGTCAACATGCTTAGCGAATTGATCAGCCAAAACAGCCGCAGCAGGAATTTCAATCATAATCCCTAATTGGATGTCATCACTGACTTTAACGCCATCTTTTTGTAAGTTGGCTTTTTCTTCAAGGAAAATCTTCTTGGCTGCTTCAAATTCCTGAATCGTCGCAATCATTGGGAACATGATCCGCAAGTTCCCGAAAGCACTGGCGCGCAGGAGTGCGCGCAGTTGCGTCCGGAAGATATCTTGACGATCAAGACTAATCCGGATAGCCCGGTAGCCCAAGAATGGGTTATCTTCTTCAGGTAATGGCAAGTATGGCAAGTGCTTGTCGCCGCCGATATCCATTGTCCGTACAACAACAGGCTTTGGATTCATGGTTTCAAGAACCTTCTTGTACGCTTCGAATTGGTCATCTTCAGTTGGTAATTCGGCAGAATCCATGTACAAAAATTCTGTCCGGTACAAACCGATACCTTCAGCCCCATTGGCTAAAACGCCATCAAGGTCCTTTGGTGTCCCAATGTTAGCGGCAACATCATAATGCTTACCATCAGCAGTAATCGATGTCGCTGTCTTCAAGGTCTCCCATTCAGCCTTCTGGTCAGCGTAAGCTTTCGCTTCTTTGTTGAATTCAGCAATATCAGCATCACTAGGATCAACAATGACTTCACCGGTTAAACCGTTAACGCCAAGCATTTGGCCTTCCTTCACACTTTCGGTGATGGATTGCGTACCAACGACAGCAGGAATTTCCAATGACCGCGCCATAATAGCGGAGTGCGCAGTCCGACCACCGATGTCGGTGACGAACGCCTTGACAAATTTCTTGTTTAATTGCGCTGTATCGCTAGGCGTCAAATCGTGCGCCACAACGATGACTTCTTCATTAATCAAAGCTGGATTAGGTAATGTAACACCTAAAAGGTGAGCTAACACCCGAGTTGAAACGTCTCGGACGTCAGCTGCCCGTTCTTGCATGTAGGCATTATCTGTCATGGCTTCGAAAGTCGCAATAAACATATCTGAAACGTCTTTTAAAGCAGCTTCAGCATTTTCTTTGTCATCCTTGATTTTGCTTTCAATGGCGCCAGTAAATTCTGGGTCTGCCAGAATCATCATGTGGGCATCAAAAACTTGAGCTTCTTCTTCCCCAAGGGATTCAGCAGCTTTTTCACGGATAATCTTTAATTCATCGTTACTTTGCGACAATGCCGCGTGCAAACGGTCGATTTCTTTTTCTGGATCATCAATAGAAGACTTAGAAAATGACAAATCGGGTTGCACTAACATGTAGGCTTTCGCGGTTGCGATGCCATCGCTAGCAGCGATCCCTTTCAGTGTCGTTGTCATTAGTTAGCTAAGCCTTCCTTTTTCATGGTGTCTTCGATTGCAGCAATAGCATCGGCTTCGTCAGCGCCTTCGGCTGTGATTGTCACATCAGCACCTTGGCCAACACCTAAGCTCATAACACCCATGATAGACTTCAAGTTAACTGACTTACCCTTGTATTCAAGGTTAACATCTGAGTTAAACTTAGAAGCTGTTTGAACCAACAATGTAGCTGGACGTGCGTGAATCCCTGTTTCTGCAACAATATTAAAATCGCGTTTTTCCATGAGTATCTGCTCCTTTAAATAGATGTGTTCACCCGCGACCGAATGGGCCCCGGTTTCTTGTAAACCTTACCATTTTTAGCGAATATGGACAACCCTTTTTGTTAATTTAGCGGGTTTCATTCGATTGGTAGTGGTAAATAATTTCGCCATGCCGTTTGGCAGTCCCTACAATCTCCTTGCGGGCTGGATAATTGGTCCATACCGCACGGAAAGCCATAAAGTCTTCTGGGGCAACGGTGATTTCATCAATTTCGCCAGACCTGAGTTGGTCCAGTAATTGCCCGTAATCTTGAGTCATCTTCTTTGCCACCTTTCTGTGGTTAAGGTTACCATATTATATAGATGGAAAGCTAAGCTAATCCGTTGTAAGACACGCCGATAAAAAAATTCTTAAAAAATTAGCACTCTTAGGTGTCGAGTGCTTGATTTTTATTTTTGTGGGTGTATACTATTTTCAAGGTCAAGAAAGGTCAAATGAAAGACGACTTATTGCCCGTTAATTTTTTCATAGAAAGGTTGTGAGCAACCATTGCTTTGTGAGAATTGTCATCAAAATCCAGCCACGATTCACTTAATGATGAATGTGAATGGTGAACGGCAAACGATTGATCTTTGCCAAAGCTGCTACCAACTTCTCAAGAATCAAGCAGGAGGCACTATGAATCCAACAAATGCAAATAACGATCCCTTTGGCTTCAATAGCTTGGATGATATCTTCCGTGCGATGAACCAAGGTATGGATCAACAAGGACAACCTTCCGAACCCCAACGGCCAGCTACTCAAAGTGGTCGCAACGGTGGCGGCGGACGGCGTAACAACAATGGCCGAAAAGGCGACGGTTTACTCGGCCAATTTGGTGTTGATTTAACTGAACAAGCTCGGCATGGCGAAATCGATCCCGTCATCGGACGTGATGAAGAAATCGCGCGTGTCATTGAAATTCTCAACCGGCGGACCAAGAACAACCCTGTTCTTATTGGTGAAGCTGGTGTTGGTAAGACGGCGGTTGTTGAAGGTTTGGCTTTAAAGATTGCTAATGGCGATGTGCCAGCCAAACTCCAAGATCGTCAAGTTGTGCGTTTGGACGTGGTTTCTCTCGTTCAAGGCACTGGTGTCAGGGGTCAGTTTGAACAACGGATGCAACAATTAATGGATGAATTGAAGAAGAACAAGAATGTCATTCTGTTCATTGATGAAATTCACGAAATCGTTGGCGCTGGTAACGCTGAAGGCGGTATGGATGCAGGAAATGTGCTTAAGCCTGCCCTTGCTCGTGGCGAACTCCAACTTGTTGGGGCCACAACCAACAACGAATATCGGACGATTGAGAAAGACTCTGCTTTAGCGCGTCGGCTTCAACCCGTCCAAGTTGATGAACCGACTGTTGATGAAACCGTTGAAATCTTGAAGGGTCTGCAACCGCGTTATGAGGATTATCATCACGTGCGTTACACCCCACAAGCGATTAAGGCAGCAGCAACGCTTTCTAATCGTTACATTCAAGATCGGTTCCTGCCAGATAAGGCCATCGACTTGCTCGATGAAGCTGGTTCACGCAAGAACTTGACGATTACAGCTGTTGACCCACAGACCTTGCAAGACAAGATTGCTAACGCTGAATCTCAGAAACAAGCCGCTTTAAAGGCTGAAGATTATGAGAAAGCTGCCTTCTATCGGGACCAAGTCACCAAGTTACAGGACATGCAAAAGCATGAAGAAACTGTGGCTAAGGAAGACATGCCAACTGTCACAGAAACTGACATGGAAAAGATCGTTGAACAACGAACAAATATTCCTGTTGGTGAGTTAAAGGCTCAAGAACAAGCCCAATTGAAGAACTTGGGTCCTGACCTTGAAGCCCACGTGATTGGTCAAGATCCGGCCGTTGATAAGGTTGCTCGGGCCATTCGCCGTAATCGGATTGGTTTTAACAAGACTGGGCGCCCGATTGGCTCCTTCCTGTTTGTTGGCCCTACCGGTGTTGGTAAGACGGAATTAGCTAAGCAATTAGCCAAGGAACTCTTTGGCTCTGAGGAAGCGATGATTCGCTTTGACATGTCTGAGTACATGGAAAAATTCAGTGTGTCTAAGCTCATCGGTTCGCCTCCTGGTTATGTTGGCTATGAAGAAGCTGGCCAATTAACCGAACAAGTTCGGCGCAATCCTTACAGCTTGATTCTGTTGGATGAAATTGAAAAGGCTCACCCTGACGTGATGAACATGTTCTTACAAATCCTTGACGATGGTCGTTTGACGGATAGTCAAGGTCGGACGGTTTCCTTTAAGGACACGATCATTATCATGACATCAAATGCTGGGGCAACCGATGCTGAAGCCAACGTTGGCTTTGGTGCCATTTCTTCTGGCACGACTCACAGTGTGATGGACCAGTTGGGTAACTACTTCAAGCCGGAATTCTTGAACCGTTTCGATGACATTATCGAATTCCAACCACTCAGCAAGGAAAGCTTGTTGAAGATTGTTTCATTGATGGTTGCAGAAACTAACGCCACTATCCATGACCAAGGATTGGAGATTCATGTCACCGAACCTGTCAAAGAGAAGCTTGTGGAGCTTGGGTTCAATCCTGCTATGGGGGCACGGCCATTGCGTCGGGTCATCCAGGAGCAGATTGAAGATCGGGTCGCAGACTTCTATCTTGATCACCCGACCGCTAAGCAATTAGAAGCCCGCATCAATAACGGCGAAATTGCCATTACTGAAGCCGCTAAGGTTGAAGCACCATCAACAAAAGAAGATAAAGCTTAATTTCAAAAAGCACTGACAATTATGTCAGTGCTTTTTTTGTGGTCAATGCCAAATGCGACCGTTTTCGTTAGGCAAGTGACACCGTTTGCTTTATAATATAACCATAGCCTTGTATTGAAGAAAGGAGCGACCTTTATGCGTTTGATTGATGTCACGAACAGCTTTGCAAATCTGGTGTCGCAACAACTCGCTCATACCGATGCTCAAACTGTGCATGTCTATTCTCTTGGTCAGACCACAGTCATTTTCACAAAGGCACAAAATCATTCAGAACTGTTACTCACTAACGAAAAACGTAACATTCAAAAAGCGGAAGTCGCTTTTGCGATTGAGAAACTCACTGATTTAAATAGTGATCAGGTTTCCGTCATTTATGGACCAAAGCTCGCGGAGATTTCAATTCCGCAAACCCAATCTGCCTAATCACGGCCAAAGGAATTGTCCCCTATGAGTTTATTGCAACGTCTCCGCCGGTGGTTACGCCCAAATCGTGACCAACCGGTCGTCGTCCACAGCACAGCGGCCGAACCAGTGCCACACGCCCAACCAAAGCCGCAACCGGCAGCTCCAGTTGCGCCTGAGCAAACTGGCATTGCTGAAGCTCGCGCTAGTATCAGCGTTTATTATCAAGATCGATTTACTGAATCAAACCTCTTGCCGCCGCAACTTTTTACCGCTGAAGTTGGGGCGCCTTTTGAGTTGACTTGGCACCAGCTTCCTGGTCGATTGCTTTCTGAAGTTGTCGGTTTCACCGATCATTTCATCAATGGCAAGCAAAAAGTCATTCTGTATTATGAAGAAAGCCTTGCGGCGCCGGTCATCGTTTATCATCGCGACACCAACCATCGGCTAATCGCCCCGCCAGAATATTTACTGGGCAACATCAACGCAGCTTTTACCGCTGAAGCATTACCCGACCAACGCCAACACGTCCAGGATAAGCCAGAACAACGCGGCATCTTCACTGATACCAGTCAGACCATTACTTTCACTTACGAACTCAATCAACTGGAATCAAATCCAGCCCCGACTTCGACCTATGTGCATCTAGATAAGGCAAAAGCCGTGTTTGAGCAACCGCAAGCCGAGCAGCCTTTAGCCACATTATTGCCCGCGGGATCCGTCTGGCAAGTCTTCATTCTTGCTCGAGAAACAACCAATGGCACCATGTGGTTGAATGTTGGCGGCAATAGCTGGCTCACAGCAAGCGATACAACCTTGCAAGACCACAACCCATACATCTTGCCAACTCCCAGTTTAGATCAACCACAACTGCATTTCGAATCACAATCCAGTCCCTTTGCGCATGCGGCAGTGATTGATGGCCCGAGTGCCGGGACAATGCAGTGGGACGCTCCTTACGGACAACGCCTGACACGGCTGGCTAATGGCACGAAGGTTGCCTTGCTTGAAGAGCGCGCGTTTGCCACCAGTCTGTGGTATCAACTGCAATCTGGCAATTGGGTCCAGGCGGAATATCTCAAGATTAAATACTAAAAAGCACAAACAACTCCTCAATTCGGGAATTGTTTGTGCTTTTATTTTTGGCTTAGAGCTTAGCGGTCAATGTCACATCAGGGTACTTGTCCACGAACCATCGTTCAGCATATTGATTCTCAAAGAGGAATAACGGGGCACCGGCTAAATCCTTCACCAGCAAGTTCCGCGAGCTGCTCATCTTTTCATCCAACTGCTCTGGATTAATCCACCGGGCAATCCGAGAGCCGATTGGCGTCATCACCACTTCAGAATTATATTCATGCGCCATCCGGTATTGGAACACTTCAAACTGCAGTTGACCAACCGCACCGAGAATATAGTCATCAGTACTATACGTCCGATAGAGCTGAATCGCCCCTTCTTGCACCAGTTGTTGCATCCCTTTGTGGAAGGACTTTTGCTTCATCACGTTCTTGGCCGTCACCCGCATGAATAACTCCGGCGTGAATTGTGGCAATTTCTCAAACTGAATCGCTTGTTTACCTTGATAAATGGTATCGCCGATTTGGAAGTTCCCAGTGTCATATAAGCCGACAATGTCACCTGCGACCGCGGTCGTCACTTGTTCGCGGCTGTCGGCCATGAATTCAGTGGAATTATTTAGCCGCATGGGCTTCTGCGTCCGATTGAGGGTGACATCCATCCCGCGTTCAAACTCGCCAGAGGCAATCCGCACAAACGCAATTCGATCGCGGTGGGCAGGATTCATATTGGCCTGAATTTTGAAGACAAAACCAGAGAATTCTGGCGCGGTCGGCATGATTTCATCGCCCGCTTCCGTCTTATGCGGACCGGGTTCTGGCGCATACTCAACGAAACTGTTGAGGAATGTTTCCACCCCAAAGTTAGTCAGTGCTGACCCAAAGAAGACCGGTGTTTGGTCCCCACGCATAATTTTCTTTAAATCAAATTGATTCCCGGCATCACTGAGTAATTCAATGTCGTCGAGAGTTTGGCTGTAAATCGAATCCACACGTAAAGGCTGATCTTCAGCAATGTTACCTGTCTCGTCAAGCGGTAAATACCGTTCGCCGTCCTCATTAGGTCGGTACAATTCAACCCGGTTGTTGGCCCGATCATACAACCCTTCAAGCCCCTTACCCATCCCAATGGGCCAGTTCATGGCATATCCTTCAATACCCAGTAATTCTTCGAGCTCAGCAATTAAGTCTAACGGTTCCCGCCCATCTCGGTCGAGTTTGTTCATAAAGGTGAAAATCGGAATACCGCGTTGCTTGACAACTTGAAAGAGTTTCTTCGTCTGAGCTTCAATCCCCTTGGCTGAGTCAATCACCATGACGGCTGCATCCACCGCCATCAAGGTCCGATAGGTATCTTCTGAGAAATCTTCGTGTCCCGGGGTATCCAAGATGTTAATTCGTTTGCCTTGGTAGTCAAACTGCATCACTGAACTGGTGACGGAAATCCCACGCTGCTTTTCAATTTCCATCCAGTCAGATTTGGCAAAATGCCCCGACTTCTTCCCTTTAACAGTCCCGGCTTCACGAATCACCCCACCAAAAAGCAGCAGTTGTTCAGTAATCGTGGTTTTCCCAGCATCCGGGTGAGAAATAATCGCAAACGTGCGCCGCTTGCTGACTTCTTGTTTTAATTCATTTGGTGTCATTGATTAGTAATCCTCTCTACAATCGCAATCTTCTCGCATACAAAAAGCTGGTGCCTCATCATGGCCACCAGCTAATCGTTAGCGACGCGTCTCTAACAGTATAATAGAAAACCCAAACGCTGCCTAGTCGTCCGACGCGACTGCTTCGGTCTTAGGCGTTATTTTTAAATGTAAGTTAACGAGCCGCGAGCCCTGGACTTCACCAGTAATTAACGTCAGGTGATCATTAATCGCCACTGATTGTTGTTGATGATTACCCGGGATCATCCCAATTTGGGCAATCACATATCCTGCAATCGTATCAACATCGGCCGCGTTCAAATCTGTTTCAAAAAGTTCATTGAAATCATTGATGGGCATCCGTCCGGAGATGATGTAGTCATCATCGGCCACCTTTGTGTACAAAACTTCAGTTTGGTCGGATTCGTCATCGATTTCCCCAACAATCTCTTCAATTAAATCTTCAATTGTGACTAAGCCGACCACGCCACCATATTCGTCCAGCAAAATCGCCATTTGGCGTTGCTTGGCGCGCATTTCAGTCAATAAATCATCGACAGTGATTGTTTCAGGGACAAACCATGGCTCAACCATAATGTCGCGGATATGCAATTGACCAAAGCCCTGCTTACGAGCATCTTTCAGCAAATCCTTGATATGAATCAAGCCGACGATCTTATCTTTGTCGTCATCAAACACAGGAATTCGGGAGTAAATTTCGCCTAAGATGGCGTCAATGTTTTGTTGGTCTGGATCGTTAATATCAATCATGAAAGCATCGGTCCGGGGTACCATCACCTCACGCGCCATCGTCTGGTTTAATGAAATAATTCCCTCGAACATCTCGTATTCATCCGGTTCAATTGCCCCAGTTTGCCGCCCTGTTTCAATGACCGAAACCATCTCGTCACGAGTCATATTGTCTTGATCCTGATTAAACTCGATTGGCGTCAGCTTCATTAATAAACGAGTTGAGGCAGACAGTAACCACACGAATGGGCGCAAGAGCCACCCGAGCACCCCAATCGGCCCAACGGCGAATTTCGCCACTTGTTCCTTCATTTGTAAAGCCAATTGTTTGGGATACAGCTCCCCAAAGACCAGAGAAATGTAGGATAACCCAATCGTAACCAGCACGATGGCACCTTCATGAGCCCAACTTGCATTACCAAAAATTGTTTGGACCCGACCAGCTAGGGTCGTGGCTGCCGATGCTGAGGCAAAGAACCCCGCAAATGTAATCCCCACTTGAATCGTGGCCAAGAAGTTAGCGGAATTGGCCATGACCTTAGCCACCGCCGCAGCGCGCTTATCCCCCTGTTTAGCTTGCAATTGCATCCGTGATTGACTCAATGATACCAGTGCAATTTCCGTGGCAGCAAAAAACGCATTAATAAGCGTTAATACTACAATCAGAATCAACTGGCCCCATAACGCACTATCCGGGTCGGCACCCATAATCTCAACACAATCCTTTCGTTACGCGTCTAGTGACACAAAATGCCGGATAAACCAATGCTTATCCGACATTTTTTACTGACTCGTCTGTTTTATTTATGTATTAGCATATCAGAATCATCTGACTTCTTCAAGTTATCATCGCCACCACCACCCGGTAAAATCTGGTTTTTGGTTTGCTGATGAAACCGATAGAGTTCATAGAGATAGCTGACGATCGTTTTAACAATTGCATAAACCGGGACCGCCAGAATCGTGCCTAATAACCCATACAAATTCCCCGCGACCAACAATAAAATGATAATGGTCAATGGGTGGATGTCGAGAGAGCGCCCAATCACGTTGGGGTAAATCAGGTTCCCATCAGTCATTTGGACAATGATTACGACCACGATGACCAGCGCGACTTTAGTCCAACCCTGGGTCAAGGCAACCCCGAGAGCTGGGATGATGCCCAGATAAGGGCCAAGGTAAGGGATAATCGTGAAGACCCCAGCAATGAAACCAAGCAGGAATGCGTACGGCATGCCGATGATTAAGTAACCAATGAACGTGAACGTCCCAACGAATAAACATTCAATCGCTTGCCCGGCAATATAGTGGGACAGGGTGTCATTCATCCGATCAAAGATTGTTGCAATTTCTTCGCGATACTTATCAGGAACAATTCGCTGAATGCTAGGCACTAGTTTCTCGCCATCCTTGAGCATGTAAAACAGTAGGACAGGAATAGTAATCGCGCCAATCATTGCGCCAGCAACAGAACCAATGACGCCAGGAAGACCTTCGGAGAAGCTACCGAGAACCTGAGAGAGAATCTTGGCGGGTTGTATATTAATGCTATTAATATACTTGCCAACGTTTAATTGTTGATACCAACTATACTTGCTGGCCTGTGAAACGAAAGTCCGCAGTTGCCGATAGGCATCCGGTAAACTGGTGACTAATTGACTAACCTGATTAATCAGGTTTGGAATCACCGCGGCAATAATCAGAGCAATTGCCGCAATGAAGACCGCAAAGATAATCAAAATCGCAAAGCCGCGACTAATATGCAACTTGCCCAGCAATTTTACCAACGGATTCAGCAAGTAATACAAGAACCCAGCGGCAATAATTGGGATTAGTAAGGTTGAAAAGAAGGTACCAACTGGTGTAAAAAGAAACGAGACGTTTGAAAGACCAATGATTAGGAACACAATGATAAGTGCTTCAAGAGACCAATACATCAGCCTGGAGTGCCGTAATTTATCGAACATAGTTGCCTCCATTGGGATAATCTAGTGTCATCATACCAAATTTCAGGAAGAAGTGTTGCATATGCAAATCGAAATTACCACTGATTTAACGAGTCCGATCTATCAGGATAGTCTCGCTATTCGGCGTGCTGTCTTTGTTCAAGAACAAGGCGTCCCAGAGAATCTTGAAGTTGATGAAGATGAAGCTCACGCAATCTACTTTGTCGGCTACCTCGATCATCAAGCGGTCGCAACCGCGCGTCTGCTACCTGATGCCGACGGGTTTCATGTGCAGCGAGTCGCCGTTGCTAAGGCTTTTCGGAAGCAACATCTTGGCCAGGCCCTGTTGGCGGCGATGACAGACTATGCCCGCCAACAACAGGCTCATCATCTCAGCCTAAACGCGCAAGTATCAGCAGTTGGTTTCTATCAGCGGCTGGGCTACACGCTGACGGCCAAGCCTGAATTTCTTGATGCCGGCATCAAGCACCGCCAAATGCGCCGGGACCTGTGAATTAGCGCTAAAGTTCCTACCTGATTATGCTATAATATGGCCAACGGAGGTCGAATGATGACAAATCGGCGAGCAACTTTAATTTTCATTTTCTTATTCATAATTCCTTACATTGCAGCCCAACTCATGATTGGGATTGCGTACAACGCCCTGGTGTGGCATAGCGATAGCTTATGGCGCACGTTAGTCGGATCTTTTGTGGGCGCGGTTATCCTCTATTTCGCCAAAATTCCCTTAGAACATCCGCTGAGGATTCTGGGTAAATATACGACAGTGCAATTCATTCATTATTCAGTGCGCTTCTTCATGTTACAAAGTGCCAAATGGTGGAAACAAGCCCTTAATTTTGTGATCGATTTTGCAATCGCGATTGCCTCCACATACTTACTGCGGGAAATTTTCCCGGGTGCAGCCGGTAAGAGTATTCTCATGGGCACGCCCATGGGATGGACGATTGCGTTGCTCTTTATCTCGCTGTGCATTGGGGCTTACATTGATTTTGACGCGTTATCAGTCATCCCAAATACCACTGACATCGAAAACGATTAAAAAAACGGCATCCCCAAGGGATGCCGTTTTTGTGTTATTCAACTTCATCGTAGCCTTCCAACTGATCCTCATTAATGTACAAAGTATAGATCACCTTCTCGACCTCACCATTGTCATTTAACGGATACTGTTCGAGGAAGTAAGGATGATCGGTTTGGCCGATATGGCTGGGTAATGGGTACCCCGCCTTTTCAATGACTTCAAGTCCTTTATTAAAGTTCATTTCCACTGGAAAAGCACTAGTTAATCGTGAAGCTGGCTTCTCTGCTTGGCCACCAGTCGCGGCTGGCAACGGCAACACTTGCAAGCCTTCAGGTACGGTGACATCCATGGGGACAACACTTCCCACCCAATATTGGAAAGTTCCAAATGGTGAGAAAACCAGCAGCGTTGTTCGATTCGGAGTTTCTGCTAGTTCATCCAATTGGTCAAAATAGCCGGCCGCGGTGAAATCTTGCCAGGCTTGTTCATACGTGCCGAGCTCGTCACTGCTCTCAGGCATAAAGACCCGCCCAAAGAATTGCTGCGCTGGTAATTGTTCAACAGCCATTATAGTGCTCCTTTCGTTTCTAGTTTTCTTTGTGAGATAACTGCAAATAGCGGTTGTACCACAAATCAATATAGGCCTGTGAAAAAGGCCCTTTCCCGTGATTAATCCAATCAACCAATACCCGGACATTAGCTTTGAGAATTTTGTCAGTGGTTGCAGGATAAGCCCATTTGCGGCGATGCTGTTCGTATTCGTCAACATCGAGCAGCCGTTTCTCGCCGTCTGGGAACACCTTCACGTCAAGATCGTAATCAATGTACTTCAGCGCCTCTTGATCCAGAGTAAAAGGGGTCGCTAGATTGCAGTAGTAGGAAACGCCACCTTCGCGAATCATGGCGATAACGTTGAACCAGTAATGCCGGTGAAAATAGACGATGGCTGGTTCGCGCGTCAGCCAGCGTCGCCCGTCAGATTCAGTGACCAAAGTGTGGTCATTGACACCAATCAACGCGTCATCACTGGTTTTTAACACCATAGTGTCCCGCCAGGTCCGGTGAAGACTCCCATCGTGCTTGTAACTTTGGATGGCGATGTAGTCGCCTTCTTTTGGAATTTGCATATATGAACCAGCTTTCAGAAAATCTCTTGTCTCGTCGATTATATCAAACTTACAAGAATTATTCTTGCTCTAATCGCGTCAGGACTTGGTCAATGGCGTCTAGGTCAAACCCCTTACGATATAAAGCTTGCTTCACTTTCGAACGCCGCTCATAACCCTGGTACTGCCTTTTTTGGCGCCATTGTTTCTCCGCTTGGCGCTCCAGCTCTGCCTGTTCTTCATCGGCCGTATCTTCCCAAGGTAAATCAGCCATGATTTTGGCAATGTCATCACTGCTAAATCCTTTTTGCATCAATCCCTGCTGGACTCGGCGGACGGCGTCATGATGTGCCCGATGATGCTGCTTGGTCTGCAATTTCTCAGCTACGGTTTGCCCTAGCTCAATCCAAGCTTTTGGGTCGATTTCGTCAAAAGCTGCTTGGACTAAGTCATCGCGAATCCCCTTTTGTCGTAACTTCTGGCGCAAAACGGTCGGGCCCTTGTCCCCAAGCCGCAGGCGCTCTTCAATATACTGACGGGCATATTGGGCGTCATCGAGGTAATTCAACTCCGTCAGGCGCTGGATGACTTGAGGAATGACTGATTCTGGAATTTCGCCTTCTAACAGGTGTTTGCGTAATTCGGCGACAGTCCGCGGCTGAAAGCTCAGATAGTTAAGGGCCAGGCTATTAGCCTGGGCAACCACTTCCCCTGCTTGAATCTGTTCAATGTCGGCGTCTGATAACTCTAAACCTTTGGCCAACTGAAATTGAATTAACGTATTTTCGCTGACTGGAAAGGCATATTTATCATTGATAAAAATGTTGTAGCGGCCTTTACGTTTTTGAGTGGTAATTTTTGTAATCACTTGAGCCATTTTAATTTCCTTTCCCACAGCAAGCCGGTGTGCTTTTTGCTATAATAATAGCGAAAGCTGAGGCTAAAATATGTTTGAATCTTACTTTTTTGATAAGCGCGCCCTGACAAGTAATCGGTTATTCAAAGCCCTTAAAAATGGGGGCCAAGATGACCTTTCGATTAATAAACTCAGTAAGCGGGTTGGGATGTCCTACCAACAAACCTACAATGCCTTCCAAGACGTGATGCAAGATCTCGAGCACATCAGCAATCAGAAAGCGAATCCTGATGAGAATGATTTCGCGCGGATGGCAAAAACCGTGAGCATTGATCGGTACCGATTCTATCTGCTCCAGCAGTCAGTGTCGTTTCGCTTCTTTGATACCTTATTTATCACGTCACAGCCCGATGCCAAGCAATTCTGCACGGATTATGACATTTCCTTGTCGACGCTTCGACGACGAATTGAACCGTTTCGCCAATATCTATCGTCCGTCCAGGTTAATCTTAACACGAGCTCATGGGAACTAGAAGGCACCGAAATCGACATTCGTTCAGCCATGGTGGCCTTCTATCAGGTCAGCTACCGGGGTAATGGTTGGCCTTTTGCCGACATGCCCCGTGAGTACGTGCACCACCAGCTTGAAACCATTAACGCCTTTGGTGAGCAATTTGTCTTTATTCCCCAAGCAGTCGTCCAGAAACCGGATCTCATTCAATTGGCCGTGCAATTGTTGCGCATTAATCAGGGAGCGGTCCTGTCGCCACAAATTCGGATGCAAGGTCTGATGCGATATGCACCAGAAGATGTCCACCCTTTAATCTTTACGCGCACAAACTTCCCTCAGCAGACCTCAACCACTTTGAGTGCCGAACGTAATTATTTCTATTTCTGCCAACTTGAGAAATTCTCCGTCGCCGACCAGCTGAATCACAGTGATGAATTAATTCGGAAATTTCTCAATCAGCATGATAACCCCATCAAGCGTTTCGCTGACGGCTTAATGGCGACGTTATACCAAAGCGGCAATCATCTGCGGCATGCTGAAGTTCAAGAGGCCCGCGTCTTGCATGCTAATTTTCTTCGCTTGGGGTTCATCTTCTTTCTTCATAACGGCCCATCGAGTTTACTCTTAGATTTTGTCACCCAATCGCCATTAAAAGTGGCTGATAGCTCTTTGGGGCAGTTAATTGATGGCTACTTGGCCTCACTGACTGAAGCAGAACCAGAAGCAATCTTCCAAAGCTATGCACCGAAACTCAATGTGGAAACCTACTACTTAGCTTCCGCGAACTTTGCCGAAATTAGTTATCCAGTCACCTTAAAAGTGTATGTTGCCATTGAATCAGCGACATTCTTAGCCCGCGACTTAATGTTATTCTTGCGGGACATTACCTTTATCACCATTGTCGATGATCGTGAACCCAAGCCTGACGTGATTATTACCAGCTTTGGCGATGTCCAGCGCCTGAATCAATTGATTCACTTCCCGTTATCAACCAATACGACGGTGCTGTATTGGTCGGCAGAAGGCACAGATCAGCAGTTCTTTGAACTCTATAGTCAGCTTAAAAGCCTACATGTTCATCAAGAACGCCAAGAACAGCAAGCGTAAAAGCAAACATTGAAACCGAGTACAACAAAAAGGCGCGACAAAACGATGTTTTGTCACGCCTTTTTGAGCGCTACTTGCGTGATGCACGCTGTTGGAAATTCGCAATAATTTTTAACACAATCAGAATCAGGACAAGTGCTAACAGAATCATCAGTAATGCCGCATTGTTCATCACATAAGCAACAATACCAAGCACCAATAACCCCAGCAGTATGTACATAAATGCGTTTGTCCGTAATAAGTTCATGATAATCACCTAGTGTTTGGGCCGGGCGCGATAGCCGATGAAGTACATCATTGCCTCATAGAGAATCAACCCGATGACGACACCAATCGTGACCAAGGTTGTGGGTGGATTTTTGACGAAGAATAAGGCCATCACCAAAACAAACACCACCGCAAAGAATGCGGTTTGTAAGGTTTTGTTCGGTTGGATCGCGAAGCTTGCTTGCGGCGATTGATAAGATAACGTATGCTTAGCACTAAATCGGCCGACCTTAAATGAGACTTGATCACCGCGGTTAACGGGTAAATCAAGTGATTGTCCGGCAGCGAGTTCATGCATCTCATCATTGAGCCAAACATTGGCCTTCAATCGCATACTTGTTGGATTCTCGTAAAAAATTTTCAAGATAATACCTCCCCGAATCATTATACAGGATGTAAACGATTTATGGGAGGACTCAGGAGGAAATAATGGATTCTAACGTTACAATCGGCACGCGCTTTCCGCTCACAATTAAGCGCATGGACATCAATGGTGCCGGCATTGGCTATTACAAACGCAAAATCACTTTTGTGACTGGCGCCTTTCCCCAAGAAGTTGTCATCGCCCAAGTCACTGCCGTTCACGACCGTTATTTGGAAGCTAAAGTCCACCGGGTCAAAACAGCTTCGCCCGACCGCATTAAGCCCATTGACCCCGAATACGGAAAAGTCGGAGGCGTCGAGTTGGGAGCACTCAAGTACAGTGCCCAACTCGCCTTTAAGCGCGATGTCGTCTCGCAAAGCCTGGCTAAGTTTAAACCAGCAGGCTGGCAGCACTATGAACTCCGGCCAACCATTGGCATGGACCAACCGATTCATTACCGGAATAAGGCCCAATTTCCAGTGCGGCTGCTAGATGGCCACGTCAAAGCAGGTCTATACGCGCCAAACAGTCACGAGTTAATTCCGTTAACAGACTTTATTACCCAACGCCCCCTGACCATGAAGGTTGTTAATCAATTGTGTCATATTATTGAGACCTTGCAGATTCCTGTTTATTCTGAAAAGCGCAATCGCGGCGCCATCAAAACTCTTGTCGTCCGCGAGTCAGTTGCAACTGGTGAAGTCCAGCTGACCCTGGTGACTAACGGCTTTGACCTGCCTAAAAAAGCAGAACTGCTGGCCGCAATTGCCAAAGACCTCCCCATGGTCGTCACGGTTATGCAAAATAATAATCCCGGCCGAACTTCTATTGTGTGGGGCAAAGAAAGTCAGTTACTGGCTGGCCAACCTTACATCACGGAGCGCCTGTTAGGTCGCGACTTCTTAATCTCGCCTCAAGCGTTCTTACAATTAAATCCTGACCAGACCCAAACACTCTATCAGCTGGCCATCGACGCCTTAGATTTGGCGCCAAACGAGACACTCATCGATGCCTATTCTGGCGTTGGAACCCTCGGGCTGAGCTTGGCCCATGTGGCTAAAGAAGTGCGCGGCATGGAAATCATCCCCGAAGCCGTGGCCGACGCCCAAGCAAACGCGAAGCTCAACGGGATTACCAACGCCCACTATGAAGTCGGCACAGCGGAACGGGTGTTTCCACAGTGGTTGAAACAAGGCTTCCGACCCGATGCCGTCATTGTCGATCCGCCACGCTCCGGCCTGGACTCAGACTTTATTAAAGCTCTCTTATCGGTGAAACCAGCTAAATTTGTGTATATTTCCTGTAATCCATCGACTTTAGCCCGCGACTTAGTGGCTTTGGCTCAGACCTATAATGTGGAGTACATTCAATCAATCGATATGTTCCCCCAAACAGCTCGCTGTGAAGCGGTCGTTAAATTCACACGCAAATAAAAAAAACTGCTGACAAAATTAAATTCATTTTGTCAGCAGTTTTTTTAGTGGCTGCGTTCAGAACGCCAAATTTGCCAAGATGTGCGCATTGATTGAAGGAACCCGGAACCAGAATACACCAGGACATTATGCTTATAGACTGTCGCGGTAAACCAAGTGAACAGTCCCAAGAAAGCCGTGGACCAAATCAGGCTAATTACAGCCTGAAGCGTGCTTGCATGGCCCATCGTTAATTGTACAGGCATCAGCGAAACATTGATGAATGGAATATAGCTTCCCACTTGCACCAGCATAGAGTCACTGGCCTGGGCAATCAGAGCCCCAAAATACCCAAGCATCCCAAGCATTGATAATGGCATCACAGCTTGCGACACTTGTTCTTGATTTGAAACCAAAGAGCCAGTTAAAGCCGCCAAAACCGCATAGCTGAGCGTGCCAATCACAAAGAACCCGAGCGTGACTAAACCTGGCGCATTCCATAAGAATGACCAGTCAATGCCAGCCGTCAGTTGTCGAATAACCGCCCAATGGCTAAGAAATGGCCAGGCAATCGCAAAGGCCACCACGTAAACTGCAATTTGGGTGAGCAAAAGCGCAAAGATTCCAGCAATTTTGCCAAAAAATTGCGTGGTTGCGCTCACAGATGACAACAGAATTTCCATAATGCGTGACCCTTTTTCAGTCGCAATTTCCTGCGCTAGCATACTGCCGTACGTCATGGTCACCATGATGATTAAAACAACGACCACAATTGCAAACGTCCGATTGACAGCATTAGCCGAATTCTGTTTGGCCACCTGGCGCCCATCTTGAATCGTCACAGTACGCGTAGTCAGTTTAGCCGGCGCCAGTAATGCCGAAACCTGGGCGGGTGTAAGCTTCAATTGCTGGACTGATTGTTGCGTCTTGACGTTCGTGAGGGCTTGTTTCAATTGATCAACTGACACTGACTTGGCGTTCTCTCGCCCAGTATAGCGGGCCGTCAGGTCGGTGGCAGAAACGGTCAACACCCCATCAACTTTCTCCGCAGTCAGTTGCCTTTCTGCAGTTTGCGCATCCCGAGCGACAAAATCTATCCCCGTCTTCTGCGCTTTCAACCCATTGGTGACGGCCGGATTCTGACTGACAACCGCCACCCGAGGAGACGCGTTGGTTTGACTGATGTAATACACTAACCCGCCACCAATCAAGGCAAAAATAATCGGGGCAGCAACCAAGAACAGCCACGAGCCACTTCGGACATTTTTCTTGAACACTTGGCTAAAAACCACCCAGAATTTATCCACGTTGTTCACCCACTTTCATCCGGAAAATTTCATCCAACGTCGGGGGCTGCTGATTGAACTCTGGAATATAGCCATTAGCGGTTGCAGCTTGGAAAATAGCTTGTCCGGCGGCTTCATCTTGCAATGTGAGCTCAAAACTATGTCCGTGTGGTTTGATTGACAACACCCCAGGAAAACCAGCCAATTGTGCCTGAGTAAGACCTGATTCAATAAATAGTTTGGTCCGACCAAACGATTCACGAATCGTGTCGACTTGACCATTGAGCACCACCTCACCGGCCCGCAACATCAGGAGATGATCCGAAATGGCTTCGACATTACCCATATCATGGCTCGAATAAATGATGGCAGACCCATTGTCTCGTAACATTTGAATCCCATCTTGCAGTAAACTCGCATTGACCGGATCTAACCCTGAAAAGGGTTCGTCCAGAATCACGAGTTTAGGCATATGAATCAGTGTCGCAATCAATTGAACCTTTTGCTGATTACCTTTACTTAAATCCTTCACTTTATCAGTCCGTTTGCCCTTAACCTGAAAACGATCGAACCACGTATCGATTTGGGCTTTCACATCGGCAGTCTTCATGCCCCGCAAGCGGGCGAAATAAATAATTTGATCCTCAACTTGCATTTTGGGATAAAGACCCCGTTCTTCCGGCAAATAACCGACCTGATTATAATCGGCTTTTGTTAGTGGCTGCCCATTCCAGAGAATCTGGCCGGCATCCGGGCGAATGAAATTCAAAATCATTCGGAATGTAGTGGTTTTCCCTGCGCCATTTTGGCCGATCAAGCCCATAATCTCGCCGGGCTTAATCGTGAAACTTTCGTGATCAACGGCGGTCATTTCACCGAACCGTTTGACCAAATCCTGAACTTGTAACATGATGCACCTGCTTCCTAGGAAACTTTTGAAGGAACAATCCGCTTTCGACTTACTAATTTTAGTATACTAGACCCAGAGTTAGATTTCGCAGTTTGCTGATTTTTTTCCAAGGAGGCGTCTTCATGAAAATTTATTTTGCTAATGGTTTATTTAGTCGAGCTGACTTTCTTTATAACCAACAACTGGTGGCTCACTTACGCCAAGAAATCCCTCACGTCGACATTTATCTCCCCCAAGAAAATGCCGCGATTAATGATAAGTCCAGCTATGCCGATTCGCGCATGATTGCCCAGGCTGATACCGCTGAATTACTCAGCGCTGACTTGATGATTGCGGTCTTAGATGGTCCGGTCATTGATAATGGCGTGGCCAGTGAGATTGGTGTCGCCTACGCAAGCCAAATTCCGATTATTGGCCTATACACCGACAGCCGCCAGCTTGGGGCTACCAATCCTCAGAAAATCGCTGCTCTGGCTGATGTCGCTGAGAATCAATTTCACTATCTCAATCTCTACACCACCGGTCTGATTAAGTTGCGCGGGCAGATTGTCACGGATGAAGCGCAGTTAATTCGGGCTGTCAAAGACTTCGGTTTGTCATAAACGCGTGTAAATTACAGTCTGATTACAGCATGACGTTTTGATTACAGCGGCTTAACACTTTGGCTGTTTTGCGGGTTTTTCACGCTCACTCCGGTACACTGGAAACATCAAGTAACACAATAAGAGGAGTGTAAGACCTAAAATGAAAATCAAAACGTTACTGATGACTTTGACCGCAACCGCGGGACTGAGCGTCGCTGCCATCTCTGCTAAGCCCAATACAGTGAATGCTGCCACTGAGAACAAGACAGTTAACTACGTTCCAGGTTACGGCATCGCAGTTTGGACTTCACCAAATGCTGATCACCAACTAACTGGTAAGTATTTACAACACGGCACGAGCTGGAAAGTATTCAGTTACACAACAGTTGACAACACGTTGTGGGCAAACGTTGGCGGGGACCAATGGGTGCAAGCACAATATTTGGCTGATGCAGCTAGCAATAGCACGCAACCTGAAATCAAATATGTCAATTACAAGCCTGGTTACGGCATCGCGGTTTTAAACTCGCCTTACAACGGCGCCCTCACAGGCACAACCTTGAAACATGGCACCAGCTGGAAAGTCTTCGGCTATGTGAATGCCGGTGGCAAGCAATGGGCAAACGTTGGTGGTAATCAATGGGTGCAAGCACAATATTTATCTGACAGTGCGCCGGTGGCTCAAGCGCCAACCTTAACGATGACAGCAACTGCTTATGACCCTCGGGTCTTAGGTAATTACACGTTTGGTTATGATACCGTTGCTGCTAACTTGTCCGTTTTCCCTCGGGGAACCAAGTTGGCCATCACCTTCGCTAATGGCACGACTAAGAATTATGTGGTTCGTGATACTGGTGGTTTTGCTTATGCCAACCCTAACCAGTTGGATATTGCGATGCCTAACGCTCAAGCTTTACAGTTTGGCCGCCAAAACATCAAAGTTCGGGTTATCCACTAAAACAAATAAAAAGAGATTGAGACAAAACTTATGTTTGTCTCAATCTCTTTTTATTTGGTCTAAAGCCACACGATTATGCTGTTAAAGCGTTGGTTAAAACAGTCTGCCAAGTGTTGTGGGCGACGTCAAGTTTTTGTAAAGCATTAGCAGTAGTCAAACGATAAACCGCGATTGTTGCTGTTTGCACAGCATTAGGCTGATCTTCAGCCACCTTCACTTCACGAGAACCATCGGCATTCTTGGTTACTGGCCACGCTTTGATATTACTAAGCTTGATGCCACTTAACTTCTGAGCTTGTTGCATGGCCAAAACTGCAAATTGGCTGTCAGAAAGGCTTGTTGCCGGCTTATCAGCAACAAAGGTGACGTAGCGCCCATCAACCCACTGATTACCACCTAAGTTGTACCAGACTTGACTGCCAATCCCTGCCACTTGGGTCACATGCCATTTGGTTCCATCGAGCAACTTGCGGCCTGTAATGACTTTCTTAGCGGCGGTATAATTGGTCCACAATGCAACGCCATAACCCTTCACGTAGCGAATGGTAGCTGTCCCGGTTACGGGTTGGTAACTAGGCGTCTCTGGCGCTGGTGTCGATACAGTCTTTTCAATTGCATACTTTCCAGAAACCCATTGATTGTTACCTAATTGATACCACAGCTGGCCGTTGACAGTCTTAGTGGCAAAATACTTCCAAGCGGATCCGGTAGCCAAAGTACGATTAGCGACTGGCTTCCGATTAGCATCGGGGCTGTTCCACAAGGCTACACCATAACCCTTAACATAATTAATGGTGACAACGCCCTTTGCCGCAACTGAGGCACTCGTCACAACTGGCTTAACACTGGCCGCACTGACAACTGGACTCAACGTTCCCAAACTAATGCCCAATAATGCTGTACTCAACAACAAGGTTGATTTTTTCATTCTGACGCCTCCACATCAAAGATTGCCTTAAGTCTGCTCGTTAAAGCTAAAATTTTCAAGTCAAAACTGACTTACATTTTTGTCACATCCAATCAAGACTATCACGACAAAAAAAGACCCACCGCGACAAATTTATCGCAATGCGTCTTTTTTAATGTTTATTTTTCGCCAGCGTCTTCAAGTAATTGACGCAGTGGCACTAATGATTCAGCATGGTATAACTTCTTGAAGTCAGCGACAGCTTGAGGATCTTGAGTCTTATCATCCAAGACCAATTGTTCAACTGGGATTGGCCGTAAGTCGGAAATCTTCACGTCAATGACCACTGGGCCATGTTGGTTCTTGATATCAGCAAAAGCAGCCTTTAATTCATCCAGTGTCCGAACGGTATAGCCCTTCGCACCCATGGCAGTGGCTGCTGCACCAAAGTCAGCATCTGCCAAATCAACCCCTGAATGTGGTTGCTTGGTGTCGTCTTGTTCCGCTTCAATGAAGCCCAAACTCTTGTTGGTCAACACGACGTTGATGATTGGCATGTGGTACTTCACTTGTGTAATCACATCTTGCATGACCATGGTGAAACCACCATCACCAGAAATGGACCAAACTTGGCGATCAGGATATTCACTTTGAGCCCCAATAGCAGCTGGCAGCGCATAACCCATGGTTGCATACCAACCAGAAGTCGTGAAGCGTTGCCCCTTATCCGTATTCAAGTAACGCATCCCATTAATCGTGACATTACCAACGTCAACTTGGAAAATCGCATCGTCAGTGGCCATGTCATTGATTTGCTTGAAGACAGGTTCAACCCGTAATGGGGTTTCAGCATCGTCTTCAAAACTGGTTACCCAGTCAGACCAATTCTTCTTGTTGGCCAGAGCGGCTTCATACCAAGGTGTAGTCGGTACAGCGTCAGAGCGGTCAAGCATGGCCTTGATGGTCTTCTTCGCGTCAGCCAGGATGGCAACATCGACATAGTGACGACGCCCAAGTTTTGAAGAATCAATATCAACTTGGATGTACTTGGCATCAGGATTGATGAAGTAGGCTTGGAATGGGAAGTCAGAGCCTAAATACAAGACGGCGTCAGCCGCACGTGCAGTTTCAACCCCAGGTTTTGAGGCCACCCGGCCGGCAGAACCCATGTTAGCCTTGTAGCTATCAGGAATAATGCCCTTTGCTAAAGCAGTCGTCACAATTGGAATGTGCAACTTTTCAGAGAAAGCAATGATGTCTTCCCCAGCGCCTAAAGCGCCTTGCCCAACATAGATTAATGGGTGCTTAGCAGTGGTTAAGATATCAATCGCTTCGTCAACCCGATCTAAATCAGGTTCGGGCATAATTGGCTTTTGGTACAGGTTAGCGGATGAAACGTAGACATCATCAATTGGGGTCCAGCCCAAATCCTTAGGAATGGTGACAACCGCAACGCCATTATACTTGTAAGCTTCACGGATGGCTTCATCAACCACGTGTGGCATTTGTTCAGCCGTCATGACTGTCCGGTTATAGACAGACACATCAGCAAACATTGGATTTTCATTCATTTCTTGGAAATAATTAGTGTTCATGGCAGCCGTTGGCACTTGGCCAACCAAGGCTAAAACAGGAACATGGTCGTATTGGGCATCGTACAAACCGTTGAGTAAGTGAACGGCACCAGGGCCGGCTGAGCCAAAGACAGCGGCAATGCGGCCCGTAATCTTAGCTTCACCAGAGGCAGCTAAGGCACCGACTTCTTCGTGGCGAACCTGGACATACTTAATCGTGTCGCGACGATTGTACAAAGCATTCATTGTGGAATCAAATGAACCACCAGGTAACCCGTAAATGCTACGAATTCCCCAGTCTTCAAGAACCTTGATCATTGCATCAGATGCGTTAATCTTTTCAACCATGTGTAAAGCCTCCGTTACTTACTTTTTATAAGTCTTTTGAATACGAACAAAGTATAACGCTAATGCCAACACAGATGCAAGCGTTAACTTCAATGAAAAACTCAAAAAACCTGTTTTGGCAATCTTCTTGTGAGACTGCTTACATTAAGCATACGATTGTGCACCGAAAATGACCAATAAAAGCCCTCATTTCCCCGCTTGAAAACAAAAATCGGGCCAGCTTTTAAAGCTGACCCGATTTTGACGTGCTTGATTCAACGCTGAGATTGGTATCGTCGCTGCTGCCCAGTGACCCCAGTTAACACGTAATCACCACTGAAATACGCCGGATTACTACGATAGTCGCTGGCGTCATAAGGCACCTTATCGTTAAAAATCGCTTCATATTCAGGAATAGTCACTTCTTGGCGCTGATCGAGCATCGCTAAATCGGCGTCCACATGTAACTGATCCCGAAAGCCTGGCACAAGATTGCCAGCGAAAAATTCCGCCACCGCCCCAGAACCATATGAGAATAACCCAATCCGATCACCCGCGGCTAACTGCTGATTCAAGTCTAATAATGAAAGCAGCCCCAAATATAAAGAACCTGTGTAAATATTGCCAATTCGTCGGCTAAACTGGGTACTGTCTTGGTAGAACGCCAGCAATTCTGCCTGTTTTGCTTCATCGACTGCGGGCAGCGCTGTTCTCAAAGCCTTTAAGCCCATTTTCGTATATGGCAGATGGAAAGTCAGCGCCTTGAAATCCATTAAGCTGCGGCCAGTCTTTTCCTGATAAGCTGCCCAAGTCGTCTCAAAGAAGCGAATATATTGCTCTGTAGAATACTTGCCTAAAGCAATGGCCTCGTCAGTATACACGGGCCGCCAGAAGTCCATCACTTGTTCCGAGAAGTAACTCGATTCGGCGTCAATCGTGAGAATCCGTGGGTTCTCGCTAACCAACATCGCCACAGCTCCTGCACCCTGTGTGACCTCGCCGCTAGACGCCAAACCATAGCGGGCAATGTCGGCACCAACCACGAGGGCTGTTTGGCCGGTATGGCTAGCAATAAAGTCCCGAGCCAGCATCAACCCAGCCGTCGCCCCGTAGCAAGCTTCTTTGATTTCTATAGCGCGGCTGGCAGCGTTTAAGTTTAAGAGCTGTTGGATATAGAGACTGCCAGCCTTACTGGCATCAACGCCAGTCTCAGTGCCCAAAACAATTAAGCCAATCGTCGAAGCAATTTCTGGCGTCATAAAGCGTTGGGCTGCATTGGCACCCATGGTCACCACGTCCTGGCTTGATGGTACAACCGCCTGCTGATCTTGGCCAATGCCGATAGTAAATTTATCAGGATCCACCCCTCGAGCTTGGGCCAGTTTTACCATATCGACAAAATAATTCGGCGTGTACAAGCCGATTTGATCAATTCCAATTGTCACAATTCTCAATCCCTTTGTTTGATTTGTTGGAGTATTGCTTTGGCCGTGGCCAAATCTTTTGATTGGTGATGGAGCTGTTGAACCACTGCCTCAATCTCAGGACCAACAGCACCCGCCGCAATTGCTAACGCATTGGCTTGTAAGGCCATATGTCCGGCTTGGATACCTGGGCCGACGAGTGCACGTAATGCAGCCAGATTCTGCACCAGACCAACTGCAGCCATAACCTGCTGTAAGTCCTGAGCAGACTGAACTCCCATCACCGCTAGATTCTGTTGGGCCATCGGCAACGCGCCGATGGCTCCACCCACACTGCCAACAATAAGCGGTGCACTGAATGTGCCCACTAGCCGGTCACCTTGCCACTGCCATGTCGACACGGGTAAGTAGTGGCCGGAGTGACTGGCGTAGGTATGTACCCCAGTTTCAAGTGCCCGGGTATCATTCCCGGTCGCCAAGGCCACAGCAGTAATACCGTTCATAATCCCCTTATTATGAGTGGCCGCCCGGTCTGGATCCACCAGTGCCAAATCACTCGCCGCGACAATTTTGTCGGCAATGACTAGTCCTGAATGGTCTTTGGTTGCCAAGGTCTTGGGATCAAGATTGACAGTTGCCTTAACGACATTTGGCGTCGCATTACTTAAAACACTCACCAGAGGCTCTTGGTTAAGCCACGTTCCGACAAGTTGGCCAACTGCTTCAGCGATGGTGTTAATGATATTGGCCCCCATGGCATCCCGAGTATCGATGAATAGGCTTAACTTGAGAAATCGGTCGGCAAGTACACTAGCATCAATCTGCTGCAACCCCCCACCTCGTTCAACAATGGAAGGTTTGGCCGCCTGCGCCTGCGCAAAAATTTCAGTTTGCCGCGCAGTCACCAGGGCTTGGGCCTCAGCCAGCTGATCTAAATGGTCAAAGACAATCTCCCCAATCATCAATCGCGGGGCGACCGTGACCGTAATGCCACCATTATCCCGAGCGATGCGTGCACCATTATTGGCCGCAGCAATCACAGATGGTTCCTCTGTGACCATCGGCACTAAGTGCGACCGGCCGTTAACAGGTAGGGCTGTTAGCACACCAAGCGGTAACGCCCATTGGCTCACTTGGTTTTCAATCAGATGGCCGGCCACGCTCGGCGATAAAGACCAATCTTGCGCATACAAGCGAGCTTGTTCGGCTGAGATGCCGCCTTTTGCTTGCAAAGCTTGAAGCCGCTCAGAAGGAGTCAATTCATAGAACTTAGCCATGCGCTTGTACCTGCATGGCAATGCCCAGCCCACCACCAATACACAAGCTCGCAATTCCAGTTTCTTGGTGGTCACGAATCAAGCCATGAATCAAGGTCGTCATGATGCGCGCACCTGAGTCCCCCAATGGGTGACCTAAGGCAATCGCCCCACCGGCCACATTCAATCGATTGGCATCAATGCCTAAATCTCGGGCCACTGCGACGCTCTGCGCCGCAAAAGCTTCATTAATCTCGAAACGATCAATTGCAGCTACATCGATTTCTTGTTGCGCTAGCAAGGCTTCAATCGCGAGTTTTGGGGCATAACCCATGATTTCCGGGTCAATCCCAACTTCCTTGTACCCAGTCAGTCGGGCCAAATAAGGAATGCCTTCGCGGTCTGCGACAGCCTTGTTCATGAGGACCAGTGCACTGGCCCCATCATTAATCCCACTGGCATTCCCCGCGGTAACTGTGCCATCCGGCGTAAAGGCTGGCTTCAGACGGGCCAACTTCTCAAGACTGGTATCTGCCCGCACCGCTTCGTCACGATCAACCACTGTTTCGCCCTTGCGTGTCTTGATTGTCACTGGGACCATTTCTTGCGCAAACCAATCGTTCGTCTGGGCGGCGATCGCCTTCTGATGCGAAGCCAGCGCAAACTCGTCTTGCTCTTGACGAGAAACATGATATTGACTGGCAACATTTTCTGCTGTCATGCCCATGGCTTCGCCTGAAAATGCATCCGTCAAGCCATCGCGCACCACACCATCAATAAAAGTTGTATGGCCATACAACTGACCTTGACGCATACTTGGCGCATAAAATGGCACCTGACTCATGCTTTCAGTGCCGCCAACCAGAACAACGTCAGCATCTCCAAGCCGAATCGCTGCTTCGCCTAAACGAATTGCCTTCAAGCCGGAACCGCAGACTTCATTGATCGTCATTGCCGTACTTGACTGGCTCAACCCGCTACCCAAGCCTATTTGGCGGGCAATATTTTGGCCCGAGTTGGCTTGCAACACATTACCAAAAATAGCTTGATCAATGCGATTTGGGGCAATCCCGGCAGCGCTAATCGCCGCTTGGCTGGCAATAATTCCCAGGTCGACGGCGTTCACACTCGCGAGTGCACCGCCGAACTTCCCGATAGGTGTACGCTTGGCGCTGACCACAACAACTTCAGTCATGTGTTTTCCTCCAAATAATGATTATGGTTTAAAATAACATACAAAATTCTGGCAAACAACTTCAGACAAGCTCTGCTTGCCACATTAAAAAACTAAGGTCCATTGGAAGAACAATATTCTTATCTATTGTATAGGATTTGGCTGACCAACAGAAGAGCGTTTAACCAAATCTTAAGTCAACCCAGGACTTGTTTCTCGCTGGTGCTTCCCCTATGCTGGACTTATCTTAGTGAAAAGAGGGCCGGTCATGCGCGTCATCGACTTACTAGCGCTTTTAAGCGACCAAAATAAAAACGCTCCGGTCATGATCCGAAGCGCTGGCAGTATCGTGAATATTGATGCCTTTGTGACCGCAGAGGTGCAGGAACAGCCACGGCTCATTCTCACCACACTCCCCGAAAAAAGGCGCACATTGCGACTGTGGGAGTTGCGGCTGCTACTCAATCAACCCCAGTTACGCACAATGTACGTCTACGTTCAAACCCCGGACGAAGCCCAAGCGATTTTTGGGTTCGTGCAACAAGGACAAAAGTTGGTGCTTGGTTAACTCGGTAACTTACGCATTAAACGGCGGAGCGTAATGCGATCCATCAACGTCACCCCGAGTTGTTCGGCCAACTCCTGCGCTGAGTCAGAGAATTGACTGTTTGTGAGCACGACCGCCCGATCGAGGTGATAGAACTCACGCCCAGCCCAAACCTCCTGGACCGCCTTATTCCCAACCAGGCCACTGTATCGCTTGCATTGAAAGCCAATACTTTCGCCATTTTTACGGGCTTTAATATCCACACCCTGATCGCCAGAGAACTGGGTCACTTCGATGCGCCGATACCCATTCCGTCGCAATAAATACGCACAAAAGTGTTCAAATTGTTCGCCATCCATTAAGTCGACTTGCTCCAGCTTTAAATCGCGGTACCGGAAATGGTGCCAATAGGCGTAACCGGCGGTCAGCCCGACAGTGACCACGATAATGCCAAAACCAATTGGGTCTAAGCGTTGGTGCCAAAGATTGGGCACATAGGCTCGCCACCACAGACTATAACTGAGTGCAAGCGCAAACCCGAATAAGAGTAGTTGATAAAGGCGTTTGAATAATTGCTGCAATTGATTCCCATCCTTCTCGTTCGAATTAGTCCTAGCATACCAAACGCGCGTTCTAAAAACGAGTCAACGGCTGATTTTTAATCAAATATAAAGGAGGCTCTCATGCCCTATCTTGCCATTATTTTACTCATTATCATCACCGCCATCATTACCTGGTATCCCTTGCCACGTTGGATCAAGCTCAGCAGCATCAGTTTATCAATTATCCTGATAATTCTTTTGATTGCCGCCATTGTCAGCTAACAAAAAGGCAGCCCCACCATTCAGCGTTGGGACTGCCTTTTGCATGATTGGCACCAAAACCTTTAACTATTTCGAGGCTTTAGGCGTTTCTTTCTTTAAGCGATCAGCCAATTCAAGGATATAAGCGCGCAAATCATCTTTAACTTCTGGGTGGGTCAAACCGTATTCGACATTGGTTTGAACATAACCGAATTTGTTCCCCACATCGTATCGCTCACCCTTAAATTCATGGGCAAAAACGCGCTGGGTGTGATTCAATTCATCAATGGCATCCGTCAATTGAATCTCACCACCAAGCCCTGGCTTTTGGCGATCTAAGATATCAAAAATTTCTGGTGTCAGTAAATACCGGCCGATGATTGCCAAATCACTTGGCGCTTCGTTAACAGCGGGCTTTTCGACGAACTTACGCACATTAAAGAGCCCCGGCCGGACTTCTTTTTCAGGATCAATCACACCATAAGCTGACACATCTTCATGGGCAACTTTCTTCACCGCTAGGATGGAAGCATGCGTGCGGTTGTATTCTTCAATCAGTTGTTGCGTTAAAGGAATCTTATCCGACATCAAATCGTCACCAAGCATCACAACAAATGGTTCACCAGCGATGAATGATTTCGTCAATCGCACAGCATCCCCAAGGCCATTAGGGTAAGGCTGGCGGACAAAGAACAGATTAACGCCGATATCTGTGGTCTCGTGAACTAACTTTAACAAATCAGTTTTATGCTTTGCTTCGAGATTTTGTTCCAGTTCCGGTGCGGAGTCGAAATGATCTTCGATGGACCGCTTCTGTTTCCCTTCAACAATTAAAATGTCTTCAATCCCTGAAGCCTTCGCTTCTTCGACAATAAATTGAATCGTTGGTTTATCAACGATTGGTAACATTTCTTTGGCTAAAGCTTTGGTAGCGGGCAAGAACCGTGTGCCCAACCCCGCCGCTGGAATGACAGCTTTACGAACTTTCACAATAACGCATCCCTTCATCTTGCTGTAATACTTTAATCATACAGGATTTGGGCATTGATGTGTAGCGCTTACGGCCGGATAATCATTAAATATGCTATAATTTTGACTAGGCCAGTACGAGCTATCAGGGTCGGATTGATCAGCTGAAATGGAGGAAGCCTATGCGTTCAAAGCAATGGATTGGGTTAGTCATCGGGATGGTCTGCGTGTCTTTGGCCATCTGGTGGGCCGCAAGTCGGCGTCAGCAGACAAATCAGCCGGTTATCAGCAGAATTACTAGTCACAGCACGATAAAGTATGTGGCATTGGGCGATAGTCTGGCTGCCGGTTACTATACCACCACTGAGAAAAACAGCTATCAATATTTGGTTGCTAATCAACTCAAAAACCAGGGTTATCAAGTCAGTCTTGATGGTTTCTGGCAAGCTGGTGCGACGCTGCAAGGCTTTGCTTCGCCCAAAATCAATCGAGTAATCGCCATGGTCCCTGATATTATCACCCTCGAATACGGCACCAACGAACAAGACCGCACCAATCCAAACTACGCTTCCCCAAAGCAATATCAACACCAGTTGACCAGCGTCATTGCGACCCTGCAGGCCAAATTGCCTAAAGCCAAGATTCTCGTGCTCACATCTTGGTTGGCCGAAACGGCTGCCGATTACACGGCCGTGGTCAAGCAGGTCGCAAAACAGCAGCACGTGACGGTAGTGAACCTCACGCCAATCTGGCAAGAAACTGATAATATTAGCACGCCTGCCACCAGGTCTTTTCAGGGTCAGGGCGACAATTATCATCCAAATGATGCCGGTAATCGCGCCATCGCAAAAGCAATCATGGCCCAACTCAATCACTTACTTAAATGAAATCAAAAAGGAGTTGTGACAACATTTCGTGTTGTCACAACCCCTTTTTGATTTCCGAATAAACTAGACTAATCGCGTGCCACAAGACTGAGAATCCTCATTCTCAAAGCTTCTTATGTCACAGTTTCTTTTATTTTCTCTTGGTCAAGTTGCTAATTAGTTCCGTCAGCTTAATGGTCGAGATCATGAACCTTAAAGGCCAAAGGTTCGATATCTGCCTCAGTCCAGCGGGCAATCATTGCCTCTATTGGTTGATTTCGGTCCAAGATCACGATCCCACAATCACCGCCGCCAGCACCAGAGGTCTTCGCCGCTCCCCCAATTGCTTCAGCGGACTCACGCATGGCTGCCAACTTCGGTGTTTCAATGGCAACACCGGATAGTGCAGCCAAATTCGTCAATAAGGCTCGGTTATCCCGAATCCCCTGTTGAATTCCGGCCAAATCTTGACGGTGAAAGCTCTCAATCAAAGCCTCAAGAATATCGCGACTGGCAGCTAAGAACTGTTGGTAAGCGTCACGATGAGTTGCCTTGGCAATGGTAATCTTGTCGACAAGTTGCGAAGTTGAAGCTGGTGACCCCGTCCACCCAATTAACAGCCGTAAATCGGCCGGTGGCGTTAACAATTCAATCGACAACTCGGGCCAATCCATTTGTAATAAATCTGTCAGGCTCGCTGTATAGCGTTTGGCTGCCAGCCAACTTTTATCAAAGGAACGATAAGCGATCCACCCACCATACACTGAAGCCGCTATGTCGCCCAAGGAACCGTTCCCCTGGACATCGAGATGAGCAATCGCCGAAAGCTTGTAGATTTGATCAGCACTCATGTGGAGCTCATAGAAGGCATCGAGTGCCTTGACAGTTGCGACTGTCACAGCCGCAGAACTGCCTAGTCCGTACTTTTTGCCGTCAATAGAATCTAATTCAGAATCAACATAGAGTTTATAAAGACTTAGTGGTCGATTAAGTTCGCGCGCGTATTTTTCAGTCAATCGAATGGCTGAGAGGATGTAATGAAAGGGATTATCCCGATTATCAAAAACCATCTCGTCGCCCACTCGTGACCATAATAGTGAATTCTCTTGATATTGGTTTGAAACAATACTGCCATACTGCTCCATTGCTTCGACAGTGACAGTGACAAACTGGTTTAAGGCGACAATAATCGCCGGGTAGCCAGTTTCTACTACCGCGTATTCCCCAGCAATATACAGTTTGCCAGGCGCTTGCGCTGTTACCACTCAATCAGAACCCTTCACCAATTATTTACCTTACAAAATTGTCACACAAGACAGTATATCGCTGAGAACACCTCACTGACAAGCTAACAAATGGGTTTTACTGTTTCTTAGAGTTTAACAGGGGGTGCATTTCACGCTCCTGACCTATTTATATAGGTGTAAGTCGCGACTTACCATACAAATTAGGAGGCGATTTTCCATGAGTCGATTGTTTAAAGCTTTGTCAGTCACGTACACGTATTCGAATGCCAACAATGCCAGCTATAAGTTGGTCCGTCGAGTAAATGATGTCCGGTCTGACGCAACTGATCAACAAATTCTGGCCATTGGCCAAGCCTACGCAAAGTTATTGCCAGGCGACCAACTTACCCAAGTCATTATCACAGAGCAGAACGCAGTCCAAGCCTAGGAGGATGACACATGAAATCACTAATTTTTACCTTCCAAGCAGCCGATCATAAAACTAAAACTTTGCGCGTGAATGCCTTTGCCGGCGACATCGATGCTAATCAGGCCTTAGCCTTTATGCAAGCCGTGGCCGATAATCCTATCGTGGTCCGCAATGGCGTCCCCCAGTACGTGACAATTGTCAGTGCCAAAGCGGTCACAACGAACGAAACGCCACTATTTAACAACAAGAAAGCTTAGCCTACCCGCTCCAAACTAAGACAATCAAAAAAGCCGCTGACAACATAAAGTTGTCAGCGGTCTTTTGCTGTGCAGCGCAATTATAAGTATTTGGCATCCAGAAGCGGATCTTGACTGGTCAAAATTTTAGGCCCGTCAGCAGTAATGGCAATCGTATGTTCATATTGCGCACAATCTGACCCGTCTTCAGTCACGTAATATTCCCAACTATCGTCTGGCACCCGTTCCGAAGCAATTTTCCAAGTGCCCGTCGTGATCATCGGTTCAATTGTAATCGTCATGCCTTCACGCAGCCGCAAGCCTTGCCCTGCTTGGCCATAGTTTGGAACAGCCGGGCTTTCGTGAATCGTTGGTTGAATCCCATGTCCAATTAGTTCCCGGACATCACCGTAACCATATTCGCCTTCAGTGAAATCCTGAATGGCCGCACCGATGTCGCCAATCCGATTGCCAACCACGGCTTGATCAATGCCGCGATATAAGGCTTGGCGAGTGACATCCATCAATTGTTGACGCGCTGGGGAAATTTCACCCACCGCGTATGTCCAACAAGAATCACTCTGATAGCCGTTCAGCTCGACGCACATATCGACTTTGACAATGTCACCTTGCTTCAGGCTGAGGTTCTGGCGCGGAATGCCGTGTGCCACTTCATAATTAACACTGACACAGGTGGCATACTTATACCCGTCAAACCCAATTTGGGACGCAATGCCACCATGTGACTCAATATAGTTGCGTGAGAAGGTTTCAATTTCCCAGGTCGATAATCCTGGCTTAATCAAATCCCGTAAGCCCAGATGCACCCCAGCTAAAACCGCACCTGATTGGCGCATCCCTTCAATCTCGCGTGCTGACTTAATTGTAATCATGACTTTGACCTCCTCGAGCGGTGACGAACCGCCCAAATTATTGCCTTAAGGTTACCCGAGTCCTAATGTGAAATCAACTGACTGCCTCTGGTCACTTGCGGTTGGCTCTGCTATAATCAGTTTCAGATTTGCACACAATGCAGGAAGGATGACGTGATTCATGGCTACTGCCAGAATTGTCTATGCCAGCATGACCGGAAACAATGAAGAAATTGCCGGTATTGTTGAAGAAGCGTTCGAAGATTTAAATATTGATGTCACCACGACTGAAGTTTCCCAATCAGATGCGGCTGACTTTGAAGATGTGGATATCTGCGTGATTGCCATGTATACATATTCCGATGTCGGCGAAGGTGAACTTCCCGATGAAGCCCTTGATTTCTATGAAGACTTACAACAACTGGACTTAACGGGTAAAGTTTACGGTTGTTGTGGCAGCGGTGATCGTTTCTACGATGACTTTGCGACAACCGTTGATAAGTTCGATGTCGCATTTGCCAAGACCGGCGCAACTAAAGGCGCGGAAAATGTCAAAATCGATCTCGATGCCGATGAAGATGACATTGAAACCCTTGAGGCCTTTGCTAAAGCCATCGTTGATAAGCAAGCCACCATGTAAGCCAAACTAAAAGACGCTGTTTCCCAAAAGGGCAAACAGCGTCTTTTTTAATTTTTAGCGCGTGAATTACGAATGAGATCCGCGACTTTACCGGGACTCCGATGCAATCGACCGGTATAATATTCAGCCACAAGCGAGTTAATGACAGCCCCCACAATTAGGATCCAAGCCGAGAAGTTCAACCACAGGAGCAAGATAATGAACGTCCCCATCGTGCCATAAGAACTGTATCGCGTCCCGAAATTCCGCATATACCATGAAAACGACTGAGCCAGTACGATCCAACCCACGGTCGTCAACACCGTCCCCGGAATCACGGTCCACAGACGAATACGCACGTTCGGCAAGAAATACAGCAAGAACATTATCGCCGCAAAAAGCACCAAGAGTGTGACTGGCCACCGCCACGCTAAGAACGTGTGTAACCAAGCGTCAGAGATTTTGAAGGTTGCATTCAACCATTCAAGAAATTGCTGGCCAAAAGCAAACGCCACCAAGACAGCGCCAACGACTAAGATTAATAAGAAGGTCAGAAGCATCGACAATAAGCGTTGAACAAGAAAATTTTGTGCTGGAGGCACGCCGTACGCCTTGTTAAAACTAATTTTCAAGCCATTGATTCCTAAACTGGCAGCCCAGAGAGTGGTAATCGCCCCAATGGATAAAACGCCCCCACTCCCATTCTGCAGAAGATTCTGAATCACTGGTTCGAGCCAATCCATGATGTTACTGGGGACAATTTGTCCGACGTAATCCGAGACAGTCTGATAATTGATTTGTAGCAGTGGCAGTAGGTTGCCCACGACCAGAAACATCGGAAATAAGGACAACAACGCATAATACGCCAATGAAGCGGCCGATGTGCCTAGATCAGCATCGTTGAGCCGCTTAATTGATAATTTCAACAATTCGCGGCGTTTATATTTGCCAGGCATATCCATGGTCGCCAGCGGGATATGACCCGCGCGAATGGCCTGTTGTTGTTCCTCAGTCAAGGGGACTGCTTTTTTCGCATGCCGGTTTAATACCGGTTTCGTACGCTTGGCCACACCTTGGCCTCCTCTCATGTCTTCTTTTCTCAATTATAGCAAAACAAACTGCGGCACTCACTCCCGCCAAACAAAAAGCCGAAGCTGTGGTGCCACCCTGCCGGTGGTCACGGCCTCGACCATAGCTTTAAACAAAAGAATCCGGTTTATCAGACCGTTGTTTGAAGTAATAACTGATGGCATCCAGAATCCGTCGAGCGGCTTGACCGTCGCCATACGGATTCTTAGCGTTTGCCATTTTTGCATATGCGGCGTCATCTTCGAGTAATTCAACCATTGCAGACTGCACAGCTTCGGGTTGTGTACCAACCAGTCGCAGCGTACCAGCTTCGACCCCTTCCGGCCGTTCGGTGGTATCACGCAACACCAAAACAGGTTTTCCTAAAGATGGGGCTTCTTCCTGGACCCCACCAGAATCAGTCATGATGAAATAGCTGCGTGCCGCTAAGTTGTGGAAATCAACGACATCCAGGGGTTCAATCAGATGAATTCGCGGATGTTGTCCCAGAATCTCATTAGCCGCTTCTTGGACGACCGGATTCAAGTGGACCGGATAGATGATTTCAACATCGGGATGTTGTTCAACCACCTGCCGCATCACAGTGAACACCCGGCGCATTGGTTCACCCTGGTTCTCACGCCGATGCATGGTCACCAGAATCACCCGTTTATCTGGGTCAATCAAATCCAAAACGGAATGATGATAATCATTTTGGACGGTTTGCTTGAGTGCATCAATGGCCGTATTCCCAGTGACAAAGATGTTGTCGGCCGGATGATTTTCTTGTAACAAATTGGCTTCACTTTGTGTTGTTGGTGCAAAGTACAAATCACTTAAGACATCAGTCAACTGCCGATTCATTTCTTCTGGATATGGACTGTACTTGTCCCAGGTCCGCAGGCCGGCTTCAACGTGTCCAATGGCCGTTTGATGGTAGAACGCCGACACGCTGGCCGCAAAAGTTGTGGTCGTGTCCCCATGAACGAGGATAATATCAGGTTTTTCTTGATCAATCACAGCTGCCAAATGAATCAGGACGTTGCTGGTAATCTCATCCAGGGTTTGGCGTGGTTTCATGATGTCTAAATCATAATCAGGTTGAATCTTGAAGATTTCCAAGACTTGGTCCAACATTTGTCGATGTTGGGCACTGACGACAGTGACGGCCGTAAACTCATCGGACCGTTCTTTTAAAGCCAATACGACGGGCGCCATCTTAATGGCCTCTGGCCGTGTGCCAAACACTGTCATCACTTTAATTTTTTTATTCACAATCTGGCCCCCTCAATTTACTTCTCTCAGTATATCAGAAGCAACTCACGACTGGGGAGCTGACCGCCAATTTCTCGCTTAGTTTAATAAAATCACCCAGAACAGCGACCCACCATGATTGCGGACCAATGAAAAACGGCAATAAAAAAGTAGGCCAATACTTTGGCCTACTCGAATATTTTATGTATTAGCTTGCCACAATGTTATGAATGAACGCTGCGCCATCCGTCTGGCTGAACCGACCGTTCTTAATGAAATCGTCGGTCACTGCTTCAAGAATCTCGACCATTTGTTTGTCATTAATGCTGATAAATCCTGAAGCGGACAGATTAGCAATCCCCGTCGCCACAATCCAAATCCCAGTGACTGTGTTGAGACGTTGACTTTCGGGCAAATTCTTAGCCGGTGGATATTGATCCAGGATACGCAACCCGGTATCCAGAGCATATTCCCGCATGGTGTCAACACCAAAATGATCTTCAACAAAGACGGCGTTATATAACGCCCGGTTATCCAAAGCAAAGTGGATATACGCTAAGGCCAAATCAATCACCGGATTGTTGGTATAAGACCGCTGCATTTCGCTAGCTAAGAAGCCTTTAATCTTCTCAATGACAGCCGTCTTCAAATCATCCATACAAGTAAATTCAAGGTAAATCGGTTGGGTTGAGCAGTCCATGCGCTTTGCGATATTCCGCGCAGTGAAGCTCTTGAAGCCTTCTTCAACTACCAGCTGATATGCGGCGTTTAAGATTTGCTCGCGGGTAATGGTTTTCTTACGTGCCATGTAAATCTCCTCATTATCAGTTATGTAATCCACACTAAAACCAATCAAGCCGGCATTGCACCCGACTGAATTAGTGCATGGTGTTATCTTAACAGATATCAATATTCAAGAAAAGGCTTTAAAAAACAAAAATTCATCTTTTCACAAACTTTTCATATTTTGTTCATAAAGTCACATTGGCAAAATTTGACATTATTCCCCAGATGATTGGCGGTATGATATGATAAACGCACTATAAAGGAAATGAGGTTACGAAATGACGCAATCAAACTTTGTTGAGAACTTACAAAAATATGCTGACTTAGCTGTCGGGACAGGGATCGATGTCATTCCTGGCGATACAGTCTACATTCAAATTGCCGTTGACCAAGCCCCACTAGCACGGTTATTGACAGCTGCTGCCTACAAACGCGGTGCCGCCGAAGTCTTAGTTCAATGGAATGACGACACCATTAAGCGCTTGGACATGCAGAATAAGGCTGACGATCGTTTATTTAATATTCCAGATTATATCCCGGCAGAATTTGACTACTGGTTGTCCCATGATGCCAAGCGCATCACCGTCATTTCCGCTGACCCTGACAACCTAAAAGGCATCGATGCTGATCGTGTCGCGAAATATAACGATGCTTTTGGCAAAGCTTACAGCAAGTTAATTAACGCGATTTCATCCAACAAAATTAGCTGGACCATTATTGCTGCCGCCAGTCCCAAATGGGCGCAAAAAGTGTTCCCGGAGGCTAAAGACGCTGACGAAGCAGTCGACTTATTATGGACAGAAATCTTTAAGACTACACGTATTGACCAAGTCGACCCTGCTGCGGCATGGAAGAAGCATGACGAGACCTTACGCGAAAAGGCTGCTTGGTTGAATGAAGAACAGTTTGACCACCTGCACTACATGGCACCCGGCACTGATTTGGTCGTCGGTTTGCCAAAGCATCACATCTGGGAAGGCGCTGGCTCCTTCAATCCTAAGGGCCAAGAGTTCATGGCCAACATGCCAACTGAAGAAGTGTTTACGGCGCCTGATGCTCGCCGCATTGATGGTACCGTCAGATCAACCAAGCCATTAGCCTATGCTGGTAATATTCTTGAAGGGATGCACTTCACCTTTAAGGACGGCCAAGTGGTTGAAGCCCATGCTGACGAAGGCGACGCGGTTTTACAGAATCTATTGAAGATTCAAGGTGCGCGCTCACTTGGTGAAGTCTCCTTAGTTCCTGATCCATCCCCAATTTCACAATCCGGGATTACCTTCTTTAACACCCTCTTTGATGAAAATGCCTCTGACCATATGGCTTTGGGTCAAGCCTATCCATTCTCCATTGAAGGCGGCGTTGACATGACCGAAGAGGAACTGATTCAAGCAGGCCTCAATCGTAGTGAGACCCACGTCGACTTTATGATGGGTTCTGCCAACATGAATATTGATGGTATTAAAGCAGATGGCACGGTCAAACCTATTTTCCGCAATGGTGACTGGGCCTAACCACACTAAAAAGCCTGTTTAATGACAGGCTTTTTTTGTGGGGCAACCGGGCGTGCTATTTGTACACATCATCACAGAGACTGGTATAATTGGAAATTGCGAAGGGAGGGGTTAAAAATGAATCTTGGGGACCAATTGCGTCAACAGACAACCACGCTTTGGGCGCTGTGCGAAAACTTTGAAGGCCTGGTCTTTAAATTAGGGACACTGATACCTAATGCGCAGGCCAGCGAGACAAACCGCGAATTGATGGTTATTAATGATCAACAACAGTCATTGGCTAAGCGGATTCGTGCAACGCTAACTCATTTGCGGTTCTTATTGACCTCTCACACACTTGGAACCAAGATTCCTGACTCTCTTACTCATCCGTTTCTTCAAGAAATCAAAACCGCCTTGGCCAATCGACCGGCCATTCAGAGTTTTGACTTGGACGTCCCAATCGATGACGTCCTCACCCAACTTGAAACCAATATTACCGCTCAACACTTGGCTGGCCTCCGGTCTCTGGTTATTCGGCTGGAAATGGCCTTATTAGCCGGCCAACCACCCGAGACCAAGCCATACACGGCCGGCTCCTTATATCACGACCGACAATTCTTGGTCAACCTTATGCAATATGATGCCTACCCGCATGATTATCCGCAGGTGGACGCGCCCACTTTCCTGACTTGGCTGGCTTACCGGCGAACAGGCGTATTGATTGATTCCGCTGTTGTCTATAATCTCCGAACCGAGATTTCAGAAGCTGCACCAACCGGTCTATCCGGTGGGGCATACTGTCTCAAAGTAGGCGAACAAGTCGAAGGCTATCTCGTTTATCGCGGCGCCGAACGGACTGGCCAGGCTGGAGAATGGGCTGAAACGGCCTTGGATTGGCAGTATATGCTCAAAAGTATTCTGTTGGCTCAGGATAATCGCGAAGACCAGTTGCCCTATGCCCGCCGTTTCGCACAATATACGCTGGCCCAACTGAAACAAGACAATGTGCCGGCCGCACTCTACGGTGTTGGGCATTCACTTGGCGGCCAGTTAGTTCAAGCCGTCCAGCTATTGGATCACCCTTTCACGGCTGGGTTGACCATTAACACCGTACCTGTACAGTTACGGCAGTTGCGGCACGCTGCTCCTAAACGTTTCTCAACACAGGAATGGCACGCACTTGCGCAAACCAATGCCTTGCAGTCGGAAACCACCATGCCAGAAATGCACATTACCAATCTGCGATTCAACCGAGACTTCACGGATCTTTTCTATCAAGTCCCCGGCACCATCTGCGTTGGTCGCACCATTAGTTATTCGATTCCGGACTGGCATTACCCCTTCACCGCTAATTTAAAAGCCTTTTTTACTGAAACTGAACTACAATCCTTATTAGATATTTTGCGGTATGGGATGGTGCGTTTTGATCGTGCGTCCACTCAAACACAGCTCATTAATCAAGTGGTTGCTCTCGTTATCGATACGTTAATTACTTTCTATCGAACCGCGAGCACCAAAGCGACCATCACCCTTTTTAATCACTTGAACCGTTATCTTTATCATTGTGGATTTCTAACCGAGAAGCCGGAATCCATGCACTATAGCAGCCGCAAACATCGGGCGCTGCGGCAGTTATTAACCAATGTGATGCTCCAGCGTCACTACTTGAAACACCTTAACAAAGGCATGTTTGCTGCCGTGATCAATTTCCACATCGTTAACGGCGTGAAATTTATGATTACCGATGAGCGTGCCGGTGTCCCGATTGTTGAAGTCGGCCGACAAGACGCGCCAGTGGCCGCCGTACTGGATGAGGTGTTACCCGATGATCCACTGATTGAGGTTGCCGACTAACAGGTTTTCACGGACCTCGCCACCTCGAACCAGCGGTTAAAAACATCGAAGCGCCCAACTCGATATATTTTGCAAACTCAAGGCGATTTATTTGGTCCATTAAAGATGAGGCTCCCGTAGCGGCTTTGTTAGTTAAAGCAAAAGAAACAAGTTCCTTACCTCAAGAAAAAGAATTGCAACTCCTACATCAAATTACAAAACGCCGACCCACAAAAGTAAAAAACTCCTGCGATACTTGGACAAGCATCCACTAGAAACCGCCTAGCAATTCCCCAAGACTTCAAAAATCAAAAAATCTCTGAGACGTAATTTCTCTCAGAGATTTTTTCTATCTTCCAATTTCTCATCTTCTTAAAACCAGTCGCAAGCCGCCTTGAATAATGATGCTATACCCCAATAACAGACCAAATGTCATTGCAAGACTGCGATTGAAATTGAGCCACCATAGTAAATCTGGGGTCACCAGCCAAGCCACAAGCCAAACGATGATTAACAGGCCCAGAAAAAAAGGAAAACCATGGAGTGCATTGGTCAGGTCTTGCCGCGAGGGGCTAATCCCAAACACAATCACCATTCCCACAATCAGCGCGGCCGCCACCCATGGCCAATCAAAAACAATCTGAAGCCCGTTGGCAAAAAAGCCCGCTGCGTCAACCGGCTCATTACCAGCGCGTTCCCCCACACTGGTGCCGTGGCAGATAGAAACATCCCTGTCTGTTGCCAAATGCTGTGAGGTTTGAAGTTCAAGGTCACATGCGCGGCGCTACCGGCAGCTTCATCTGCACGCATTGACAAACCTTTAACGCGAATGCCAAAAATCATCGCCACGCTGGCGTGCCAGAGTTCATGGATAAAAATTCCCGGCTGCATCCACCAAATTTGGTGATTACTCCGCCCCGTGCGATTGACCGCCAATTGCACCGTTGCGTCGTTTAGCCATTTCAAAGTGGCAACACCGACAATAAAGATAACCAATGTTTGGCCAAGCGTCCGCCATAATAAATCCCACATAAGTGTGTTCCTTTCGTAATCCGTTTGACATGCCCAGTCTCTTCAGTCAAAATATATACTAGTTTGCATCCTTAGCTCAGCTGGATAGAGCGACCGCCTCCTAAGCGGTAGGTCATCGGTTCGATTCCGATAGGGTGCATTGTGCATTCATAAATTGTACCGCTTGTCGCCAGAAAACAATACTCGTCACATAAAAACACCGCAATGGCAATCAGCCGTTGCGGTGTTTTGGCGTTTAACCGCGGCTCAGCAGAAACTGAACAATGAAAATAACCTGAATTGATAAGGCCGCCAATCCCAAAATCAAAGCCGCAATCCACAACCAGCGGCAGATGGTGATCAACCGTATTTCCCGGTTGTTCAGCGATACGCCGCGAATCGACTTTCTTTTGGCTAAGGCAATCCCAAGAAGAATCCCCATACCGACAAAACCAACGGCCAGCGTGACGAGACCGACAAGTTCCCAGCGCAATGATGGCGGCCACTGGTGTTCGGCCACAATATCGATTAGATAGCCTGCCACAATCAGGATAATCACCGCGTAATTCACCTTAGAAACCTTGTGCCGCGGCATATTGCCTAACCGACCGCTCACCAAACCTAAGGCATATATTTCAAGACCAGTAGCCCCGATAATTAGGACAAAAAATCCCTGCCAACAATACTGGAGCATCGTCGCTAACATTATGGCTCTGTTCATAATCGCCCTCCGTTTTCCCCAGCTTAGGCGGCCGTTCGCTGACTGTCAATGGCCACACAAAAAGCGCAGCCGAGACTGCGCTTTTTCAATTCTATTCCACTGTCACTGACTTAGCCAGATTCCGTGGGCGGTCGACATCGTAACCACGATCAAAACTTGTGAAGTAAGCCAACAATTGGCCAGGAATAATCATCAGTAGAGGCGCTAACATTGGATCGATATCGTCCACCACTAATTGATCTTCTTCACTGGATTGGCTCTCAGTCGCGATGCGTAAGACTTTGGCGCCACGGGCTGCAATTTCATCAGCGTTACTGCGGGTGTGAGCGGCGGTCTTTGGATCAGAGATGAAGGCCACAACTGGGGTGTCTTGCTCAATCAAGGCAATGGTGCCGTGCTTCAATTCCCCTGCGGCAAACCCCTCTGCCTGCACATAAGAGATTTCCTTCAGCTTGAGGGCCGCTTCAAGACTCACGTCATAGTCTGTGCCCCGCCCGATAAAGAAGGCATTACGGGATTGACTAAATAAATCAGTCGCCCAGTCGTGAATGGCGTCTTTTTGGTCGATGAGCGCTTGTTGACCAGCTGCAGCTAACCCTAATTGGTGCACGACGTCAAAGGCTTCAGCTTCGCGATGATTCTTGGCTTCGCCTAAGCCTTGCGCGATGAGTGCTTCAACGGCGACTTGGGCGGTATAAGCCTTGGTTGAGGCCACTGCGATTTCAGGGCCAGCATACAACCCGAGTTGATAATCAGCTTCCCGAGCCAGGGTGGAACTCAGGACATTAGTAATCGTCAAGGTTGGATAGCCTTGGGCCTTCACCTTGACCAAGACCTGGCGAATATCAGCCGTTTCCCCACTTTGAGTCAAGAAAATAAACAATGGTTTCTCCGATAAGAGTGGTTGGTTGTAACCAAATTCAGACGCCAAATGTACTTCCGTTGGCACGCCAGCCAACTTCTCAAAAAGCCCTTTACCAACAAGCCCAGCATGATAACTGGTCCCAGCGGCAACAATATATAAACGGTCAGCTGCCTTGAGGGCTGCAAGCAATGGCTTTGGCAACTCAACTTCGCCACGGTCGTTGGTATACTTTTTCACCAAACGCCGCATCACAATCGGTTGTTCGTCGATTTCTTTGAGCATATAGAATGGGTACGTGCCCTTGGAGGCATCGCCCTCTTCCATTTTCACAGTAAAGGCCTCGCGGTGAACTGGGGTCCCGTCGAGCGTTTCAATCGCAATGCCGTCCTGAGTTAAGGCAACAATTTCTTCGTCTTTCATTTCAACGAATTGATCCGTTTCTGATAACATGGCCAAAGCATCAGACGCCACGACATTGAAGCCGTCACCTTTACCAATCAACAGTGGGCTCTTGTTCTTGGCCACAAACAACGTGTCTGGGGTCAGGCGATCCACCAAGGAGAAAGCGTAGGAGCCGTCAACCATTGTTAAGGCTTTCCGGAAGGCTTCTTTGGCGCTTAAGCCTTCCCGAGCGAACAAGGCGATTAATTGCACAACCACTTCGGTATCAGTTTCACTGGCAAATTCGATATCCAAAAGGTATTGGCGCTTCAATTCATTCGCATTGGTGATGACCCCGTTATGCACGAGGTAGAATCGTTCATCGTTAGAAATGTGTGGATGTGAGTTGGCCACTGATGGCTTCCCATTGGTTGCCCAACGCGTGTGCCCGATACCAAGCGTCCCTTGAATGGAATCATCCACTGCTGCTTCAAGATTTTTAATCCGGCCAACACGCTTCACCAAGTAATCGTGGCCAGCCTGGTCGTTGACATAAATGCCCGCCGAATCATAACCACGATACTCGAGCTTCTCTAAACCTTGCATCAAAATTTCAGTGGTGTTCTTTTTACCGATAACGCCAACAATTCCACACATACTAACAGCCTCTTTTCTTCATATTGGTTCTTATCACTTTTTTAATTGGTACGCGATGACAAGGACAAATATATCGAGTATTTTAAAGACTGTCAAGCATTTGTTATAAAGTGGTATAGGTCGATTTAATTAAATGGTATAGACTAAAAAAACGATTGACCTGCTTTTACGCAGATCAATCGTTTTTTGTCGGAGTTATGTTTTTGATTAGTTGCCCATTTCTTTTTCAACAACGGCAACGATTTGATCAACATATTGGTTCACAAGTTCCTCAGTTTTGGCTTCAGCCATCACTCGGAGTAATGCCTCTGTCCCACTAGGGCGAACCAGCACCCGGCCGTCGCCATTCATTTCCTTTTCGACGGTATCAATAGCTTGCAAGATAGCCGGGTATTGTTCCCAACGATTCTTGTCACTGACGGGCACATTAACCAGCTTCTGTGGATAGCTCTGCACGGGCGCTGCCAATTCGGACAGTTTCTTACCGGTCTGTTTCATGACATTCAATAATTGAATCCCCGTCAACATACCATCCCCAGTGTTATGGTAGTCAAACAAGACCACGTGTCCCGATTGTTCCCCGCCAATGTTATAACCATTTTCACGCATTTCTTCGACCACATGGCGATCCCCAACAGCTGTTTGCACAGACTTCATGCCAGCTGCTTCAAGCGCCTTGTATAAACCGATATTACTCATTACCGTGGTGACCACGGTATCTTGCATCAATCGGCCTTGGTCTTTCATGAAGTTGCCCAGGATGTACATAATTTTATCCCCGTCGACAATATTGCCTTGTTCGTCGACAGCGATACAGCGGTCACCATCGCCATCAAAAGCGAGCCCGACTTGCGCTTCTTCATCAACCACAAATTTGGCTAACGCTTCTGGATGGGTTGACCCGACACCCTTATTGATGTTGATGCCATCGGGGCTGGTAGCCATGGTCACAAAATCAGTATCAAGATCAGCAAACAAGCGGCTCACTAAGCCACTGGTGGCACCGTTCGCTCCATCAATGGCCACGCGAATACCTGACAGTTCATCGGAGAGGGTCTGTTCAAGAAATTGTGTATATTTGAGGGCGCCTTCTGGATAGACGTCAACTGTCCCGAGACCTTCAGCAGAAGGCCGTGGCAAAGTGTCTTCGGGTGCATCCAGCAAACGTTCGATTTCGTCTTCAGTATCATCAGACAGCTTGTAACCATCAGAGCCAAAGAACTTGATGCCATTATCTTCGGCGGGGTTATGTGAGGCCGAGATTTGAATGCCAGCATCAGCACTTTGCACCTTAATCAGGTAAGCAACAGCCGGCGTGGTGATCACACCCAGGGAGAGGACTTCAATCCCCACGGATAGCAATCCTGAGATTAATGCATCTTCAAGCATCTGGCCTGATTTACGTGTATCACGCGCTACAAGCACTAGTGGCCGGTGATCGGTATCAGCCTTATGCTGGGTTAAAACATAGCCACCTGCGCGGCCAAGTCGAAACGCCAATTCTGGACTTAATTCTTGATTGGCAATACCGCGGACACCGTCTGTTCCAAAATACTTTGTCATGAAATTTTCCTCATTTCTTTTACCGATTAGTTAAATGCCTATTTGCTGGAGCTACTGCTGGCATTTGAAGCACTCGTGTTATCAGATGCCGTGGCGCTAATATTGACCGAGACAGACTCTGGGGTCACAGTGACACCATCTGCTGGCGACTTCAAATCAACCGTTTTAGTCGTCGAGCGCTGAACGCCAGTTAAATCGACGGCCGCTTCAACGCTCGAAATCTTATCAAGCGCGGCTTGCGGGCCGTGGATTGTGACCGTCTTGGTATCGCTATCCAGCACGTAGACCCGATTACTTTCACCAGTCCCACTTTGCTTTAGTTTCAGATCAACTTTCTTACTTGGTAAGCTGACAGGTAAGGTTACATGAACCGTTTGTGGGGCAATGACCACGTTGACGGTATTGCCATTACTGTCTAAAGCTTGCAACAAGGCTTCTTGTTCCACATCGTTCTTGGTATTGCGGTTAAGCGCCACGTTTGCCACAACTTGATAAATGCGATCAATTTCACTGCGGGCACCAGTGACCTCAACCGTGTCAGAGCTCACTTTTGCTCGGCCGGCCACATAATCTTCAGCTAACGCGTCCTTGTTGTATTTCACTTGGACTGGCATGGTCTTGGTATCCCTAGTCTGAATATTCACTTCAATGGATTTAGGCTCAATACTGTAGGCCAAATCCTTATTGAGACCTTCTTCACGCAGTTGAACGGTGTGCTTCCCAATACCGAGATTGGTCAGATCAGCAATCACCCGAAAAGACTGGGTGTTCGCAGAAACAGTGACCAATGACGCGTTCCCTTCGAGGGTGACTTTAACCTTTTGGGGATAGCCGGTAATAAAGTATTTATCAGTATTCGCATTAATTTGTAATGGGACACTGACGGTTTGCTTCTTTGTCGCCAGAATGGTCAGATTTTTGGTGCCTGTCTGGCGCGTGTTATCAATTTTTTCGACATTGACATAAGCGAACAACGCAATCGTCAAAATGAAGGCCAATAAGCGGTAAAACCACGAGCTGTTCCAGAATTTACTCATTTCTTGGCCCCCTTACTACTCCGAAAGCCGGCGACAAATTCATGCCAAACGCTCCCGCTTGGTGTTTCTTCATGAACCAATTGAGCGGTCAGAAACTTCAAATAGTCTTCTCGGCTCATATCAATCATCAAATTGTTATTATTCGTCAGCGTCACGCCACCAGTTTCTTCAGAAACGACAATGGTCACGGCATCAGTAACTTCACTAATCCCGACTGCGGCCCGATGCCGCGTCCCTAAGGACTTAGGAATCATGCTGCTTTCTGAAAGTGGTAAATAGGCCGCTGCGACGGCAATCTGGTTGTCCCGAATAATGACGGCACCATCATGTAATGGTGTATTCGGGATGAAGATATTAATCAGCAATTCCCCGGTGATATCAGCGTCCAAGGGAATCCCGGTTTCAATATAGTCTTCCAGGCCTGTGTTCTTCTGAATCGTAATCAACGCCCCGATGCGGCGTTTACTCATATACTGAATGGCTTTATCGAGTTCGTTAATCATCTTAGTCTCAGCTTCATGAACATTATTCTTCGGCCGCAAAAAGACTGATCCCCGGCCGATATGTTCCAAGCCGCGCCGAATCTCAGGTTGGAAGATGATGACTAGGACTGGTACAATCCAGGTAATGACTTGATCGACAATATATGAAATGGTCCGCAGTTGGAAGTACCAAGCCACAATCTTAATTGCGACAATGACGAATACCCCTTTGAGCAGCTGGACTGCCTTGGTGCCGCGAACCAGCATGATGAGCCGGTATACCACGTACCAGACCAACAGAATGTCGACAACATTTGCCACCGTCGACCATGTTAGAAAGTTTGTCAAAAAGGTCTGCATACGTCGTCCTCCAATTTTTTATGTAAAACGTAATTACATTATACCACGAACAAACGTATAATTGAGGGCGGAAATTAGTGGGGTGAAATTGTGAATACACGGACAAAATGGCTGTTCCGCGGCCTCTTTTGGATTAGCATTGTCTACTTAGTTCTATTCGAACATGGGCATTATGACTTCTTAAGTCTCAATCTCTTGTTGGCCTATATTCCGGTGGAAATCGGCTTCTGGCTGACTGAGAAGCGTTCGCCTTGGCTCTTCTATCCTTTGTTAGTCATCTGGATGCTGTTTCTACCTAATGCCCCATACTTATTGACTGATCTGGTGCATCTGACGTTGCTTGACGCCTACTCGCCGACCACCATGCTACTAGTTAATTCCCCACGTGTCTGGTTCAAGTTTGCCGAGTTAGTCCTTGCCGTTGGTCTCGGCACAGTTGGCGGCTTTCTCAGCGTTCAAAGCGTGGTGGCCGCCATTAGTCGGCGCTTTAAGCGGCCACGAATGGTATTTTGGTTGGTTCCAACGGTCTTCTTCTTAAGCAGTCTGGGGATATACATCGGGCGATTCCTGCGCATCCACACGGTTTATCTGCTCATGCCTGACTGGATTATGAATCGGATTTTAACGATGTGGTCACCGCGAATGTGGATTTTCACTCTCATCATTTTTGCCGTCCAAATGGCCGGCTATGGCCTAATCGTCTTGAGCCAACACGCTCAATCAGAAGAATGACGACAAAAAAAGCCCTGCTGGCGATTCCAGCAGGGCTTTTTTGTAGTCATTGCTACTTTCTGTACATCTTAAATTCAAGGAAAAGGTCATTGTACAAGCCAACAGTCTTGGGACTGAGATCTGCATAAGTTTGCAAATGTGCCATGGTTTGATTGTCGGGATAGAACTGACGATCATCACGCACAGCCTTTGGCAAAAGGGCCTTAGCTTTGGCATTTGGTGTCGCATAACCCACGTATTCAGCATTCTGAGCCGCATTCTTTGGTTGCGACATAAAGTTTAAGAACGCATAGATGGCTTTATAATGCTTCGCCGTCTTTGGAATCACCAGGTTATCAAACCACAAATTACTGCCCTCGCTTGGCACCACGTAATGCAAATGCTTATTGTTGGCCAACATATCGGCGGCTTCACCCGACCAATCCACAGCTAAAGGTGCTTCATTTTCAGCCATGTACATTTTGATTTCATCCGCAACCACCGCCTTCACATTCGGCGCCAATTCATCGAGTTTGCCTTTGGCTGCCTGAAGTGTTGGCGCGTCAGTCGTATTCATCGACTTACCAAGTGACACCAGTGAAAAACCGAGAATATCGCGGGCGGAGTCAATCAGCATGATGCTGTTTTTGTAGCGTGGATTCCATAAGTCATCCCAGTGTTGGATTTCGCCCGCTTTGACGAATTTGTCATTATAAATAATCCCGAGCGTCCCCCAAAAATAAGGCACACTGTATTTGTTCCCGGGATCAAAACTCTTATTCATAAATTGCGAGCCATAGTTTTTCAACCCGGTTAGGCGCTTATGGTCCAACGGCACCAAGAGGTTCGCCTTTTTCATCTTTTCAATCATATATTCAGAAGGCACCGTTAAGTCATAACTGGTACCGCCCTGCTGAATTTTGGTAAACATGGCTTCGTTCGAATCAAAGGTTTCCAGATTAATATGATACCCAGTCTCCTTCTCAAACTTGGTGATCAACGCTGGGTCAATATAATCGCCCCAGTTAGCAAAGTTTAACGTGTTGTCCCCGGTGGCGCCTTGAGACTTCTGTAAATTCTGACTCCACAAGCCTAGTCCTAATGAAATGGCCAGAATCAAGACAGCCAAACTAATGAGTCGTTTCATGTGCTAACGCCTCACTTTCTTCGAGTGCTTGGTGTTTGGCTTTACGCGACTGGTTGTTGGTTTGAATGAAGTAATACCCGACCACCAACAAGAGGGCAAAGATAAACATCACTCCTGACAACGCGTTAATTTCAAGATCAATCCCTTGCCGTGCCCGCGCATAGATTTCAACAGACAAGGTTTGGAAGCCGTTCCCGGTGACGAAGAACGTCACCGCAAAGTCATCCAAGGAATAAGTGAAAGCCATGAAGAAACCGGAGAAAATGCCGGGGGTGATGAACGGAAAAATGACCCGCGAAATAATTTGGCCATTTGTTGAGCCCAAGTCTCGGGCTGCGTCCAACATTGACTGGCTCATTTCCTGCAATTTCGGCAAGACCATTAAGACCACAATTGGAATAGAGAAAGCAATATGGCTCATCAGGACCGAACCAAATCCAAGTGGAATTTTTAGGGCAGTATAGAAGATTAAGAAGCTCGCCCCAATGATGACGTCGGGACTAACCATCAAAATATTATTCAATGAAAGCACACTATTCCGCACGACACTGCGAGATGTCGTGTTAATGGCCATGGCCCCCAATGTGCCGATAATAGTCGCCACCAACGAAGACAAGAGCGCGACCAATAACGTATCAATCACGATTTGAATCATCCGAGTGTCCGCGAATAAGGCGGCATAATGCTTAAAAGTAAAGCCGGTAAAATTAGTCATCCGACTGCCATCAGAGAACGAATAGGTGATGAGGTACATGATCGGCAGATACAAAAGGATAAAAACAATCACTAAATAGAGATGAGACCATTTAAATTTAGTTTTCATGGCGAGCCTCCTTCCGATGGTGATTTCGTTCGCCAGTCAGGAACATGATGATAAACATTGCCACAATCAAAACGACGCCGATGGTTGAACCCATCCCCCAATTCATCGTGGTCAAGAAATGTTCTTCAATCGCCGTCCCCAGCGTAATGACGCGATTACCGCCAATCAATCGGGTAATCATAAAGAGACTCAGTGAGGGAATGAAGACCGCCTGCACACCGGCCTTCACGCCACTCATCGTCATTGGCACAATCACTTGGCGGAAGGTTTGCCAGCTGCTAGCGCCTAGATCTCGGCTCGCATTGACTAAACCTTCATTCAGTTCTTCGACTGAGTTAAAGATTGGCAGAATCATAAACGGAATTTCAATATAGGCCGCCACAAAGATAAAACTAAAATCTGTGAACAGAATTTGTTGGGCTGGGATACCGAATAATCCTAAGAACGAATTAATGCCACCATCCTGGCTAAAAATTCCGATAAACGCATAGGCTTTGAGTAATAAGTTAATCCAGGTCGGCAGAATGATCAGCAGTAACCACAATTGCTTGTGCTTGGTGTAATGCAGAAAATAAGCCGTTGGATACGAAACCAAAAGCGTAAAGAATGTGATTACAAAGGCATACCAAACCGAATTCACGGTCATCAAGATGTAAGTCCCCGAAGAAAAGTAGGTCTGATAATTGCTCAGCGTGAAATGGCCGTTAATATCAAAGAAGGATTGATAAATGATCAGCACCACTGGGGCAATGACGAAGAAAATCAACCAGAAACCGTAGGGGATGTAGTACGCCGCGTTTGTAGATTTTTTCATCGTACCCCTCCTATTCGTCGCCTTCGTAACTCTCAAGCCGGGCATCAAAGTCTTCTTCAGATTCATTCAACCGCATAACGTGAATATCTTCAGCGTCGAAAGTCAGGTCAACGGTTTCACCGTCCTTGGCGGGATTGGTGGAGTGGACCAACCATTCATTGCCCAAACGGTCATAAGCCACGATTTCATAGTAGTCGCCGCGGAATAGTTGCGTATCAACTTCAACGGTCACCTTACCCTCACCCACCGGCGTAATATCCAAGTCTTCTGGCCGCAGGACAACTTCAACCGGTTCATTTGGCTTCATCCCCGCGTCCACACTGTCGAATTCTTTACCGTTAAATTCTACCCGATAGTCACCAATCATGTGACCGGCGATAATGTTACTTTCGCCAATGAAGTCCGCCACAAAATGATTAATCGGTTCATCGTAAATATCAACTGGCGTCCCTGACTGTTGAACTTTCCCGTCATTCATGACAAAAATTTCATCTGACAAAGCCAAGGCTTCTTCTTGATCATGAGTCACAAATAAGAACGTGATGCCCAAACGTTGTTGCAGTTCTCGCAGTTCATATTGCATGTCTTTACGGAGTTTTGCGTCTAATGCCGACAAAGGCTCATCCAGCAACAGGACTTGCGGTTCTAACACAATCGCTCGTGCAATCGCCACCCGCTGTTGTTGGCCCCCTGATAATTCAGAAATTTCGCGGCTATCATAACCAGTTAAGCGCACCATTTTGAGAGCTGCTTCAACTCGATTTTTGATGTCGTCTTTTTTAACTTTACGAATGCGTAGCCCATAAGCCACGTTATCAAAAACATTCATATGCGGAAATAACGCGTAATCTTGAAAGACTGTGTTAACCTTGCGCTCGTTAGCCGGCACGTCATTAATGCGTTTACCTTCGAACAGAACGTCGCCCTCAGTCACATCCAAAAAACCGGCAATGGCCCGCAAAATTGTTGTTTTACCACTGCCTGATGGCCCCAACAAGGTGTAAAACTTGCCCTGTTCAATCTCGATATTGATATCTTTCAAGACCACCGTCTGCCCATACATTTTGTTGACGTGCTTTAACTCAACAATAACTTCACTCACTCCATACACTTCCTCTTTTTATAAATATGAGGCGGTCGCGACGAGAATGCAGACGCTCTTGCCCGTTGAATGATTATGAATTTGATGCTGCTTAGTCGCATGGAAATAAATCGTCTCGCCCCGTTTGGCAATATATTCATCTTCACCAAGTTGCAGACTAATCTGTCCAGAAACGACATAGATAAACGTTTCTGCCGGCGATGGCTCAAACGTTTTGAACGTCCCATCAGGCTCAAAGGTGATGAGGACCGGCTCCATCTCGTTCTCATTGCTCTCTGGGACCAGCCACCGCAACGAATAGCCTTTCTCATCATCATCGTAGACCGTTTGATCGGCCTGACGATAAACCAATTGGCTTGGCGCCGCATCATTGAAGAAGTCGGCCGGTGTTTGGCCCAAAACGTTCAAAATATCAAAAAATGTCTCCATCGATGGCGAACTTTGATTGTGTTCAAGTTGCGAAATATATCCCTTTGATAAGTCAGTCCGTTCACCCAATTCTTCTTGGGTCAAATTTTTGCGAATTCTCAGATCGCGAATTTTCTGCCCAATGTCCATGTGCCACCCCCAAAAGTTTCGTTAAACTAAACTTTAAGTTTAATACTCGTAAACAATTATACTGAGCCGGCCGTGATTTTCAAGCCATCTGGCTTTTAAACCAAAAAAAAGCCTAAGTCCCGACGGGTTGTCGAAACTTAGGCTCAGATAAACAATTTACACATCTTCGACGGTGGTCAAATTCGTCGCATTTTCTGAGAAATTGACACTAGAGCTGAGCCGTTGGGCCATGGTCGTCCCAAGGTAGCCTTGCTCCGCTAAATCATGAATGGCTGTGCGTTCAGCTGCAAAGGCAATCGCCCGCAACCGTTGCAGTTCGTGATCGTAGACTGTGGTTTTGTGCTGACCCAAGTCTTTGACACTGGCAATGCGATTCCGATATTGAATAATCAACGTGTAAATCACTTGGCGATTGTAATTGTGCTTACGCACTTCTGGTTGCTTCAGATAACTTGAAAGATGCTTGAGGCCACCTTTGGCCAATTCTTTTTCTGCAAAGAGTTGTTCTTTATATAACCACCGTAAGCGGCCGGTTTCGCGCAGTAGGTTCAACCAATGCTGTGTGAGCACCATAAATCGATCAAAGGTAATGTGAATTGACGGGCGCCCTTTGTGACGGGCTAAGGCCGTGAGTTCTCTCAGCCGCTGTTCTAATGAGCGCTTAAAACGCCGATGAGTTCGAACCGAAATCTCGTGCGTTTCCCACATTTCAGCTAGGGTCTGTAACTCACCTTCAATGCCGACTCGGCGCAGGTCAATTTCATCTTGTACCAGCGGTGGAATATCATCACTGGTATCTTCTTGAAGCTCAATTCGGCGAATCAACGCTTGATACTCGCTGATCAAATCAAGCACGGGTTTTTGATTCTCTTCCCGTCGCTCCGATTCCAACCGCCGGACGGCCGTTTGGTAAATATATTTTTTGGCTTGGTCCTCAGTTAGCTGGCGCACGTCCTGATCATCATCAGACTCGTTGTCTTCAAAATCTGACCCCCGCAATTGTAAAGGCGTCCAAGCTTTGGTGATAATCGGCAGTGTGATGACCGCCACAACCAAACTCAAGACAACCACATTGGCGGCGATAAAAAGCATCAAGCCCCGTTCTGGAAATGCGGACCCATTTTGTAACAACAACGGGACGGCCAAGACCCCGACCAGCGTAATGGCACCCCGAACTCCAGAAATTCCTGAAAGCAAGGCTGTTCTGAGACTGGGCTTGACTTCAGCCGTGTGATTGAGGGACTGCGCCCACATATAGCCGTAAGTCCAGACGACTCGGATGCCCAAGACTGCAAGGTAGACAAGCACGGCATAGCCAAACGCCTGCCAGGTATTGATCTCATGATTTTCAATGATATCGTGCATGGCCAGGGGCAATTCAATTCCCAAAATCAGGAAAATTATCCCATTCAACAAATAGACTAGCAACGACCAGGTTCTTTCAGTTACAATTCGTAGCTCGGGAAGCGCGGCAATGTAGCGGTTACTGCGAGCGTTGTTCAATAGCCCGGCCACAACAACTGCAATCACGCCTGACGCTTGTAGCCCTTCATCCACGAGTAAGAAAATCACAAACGGCGTCACAATCTGCAGAATCGTATGCAAGGTCGTGTCGTTTATCCCCTGTCGCAATAGCCAGCGGCGGACTAAATTGATGAGTAACATCAAAACGGCCCCGGCAATGGCCCCCACAATGGAAATATATAAGAAATCCACAGCAGCGTCTCGAAAGACAAATACACCCGACATCGTCGCCGCAATCCCATACTTGAATCCAATTAGGCCGCTGGCATCATTAATCAAGCTTTCGCCACTGACTAAATGTAGTACCTCACTGGGTAAATGAACCCGCTTTGCCAGTGATTGCACAGCAATCGGATCCGTTGGTGAAATAATGGCTGACAAGGCGAAAGCTGCTGACAACGGCATTTTGGGGACAATCCAGTGAATAAACAGACCGCCCAAAAGCGTCGTGGTAAAGACCAAGAAAATCGCATTAGCCACAATTGGCCCGCGCAGCTTCCACAGCTCTTGCCGTGGGAAATGGCGGCCATCATTGAACAGCAATGGTGCAATGAACAACAGCATGAACCAATCGGTGGCCATGTTGATTTCTAAATGAAAAATTAAAGCCAGACCTAAGCCTAAAGCGGTTTGAATCAATGAGACCGGAATGGCCACGATGTAGTGGCTGAGGACGTTTGAAATAATGACCAAGGTCACTAATAGAATCACTGCCTCGACTAAATGCATTCGTCCACTCCCCTCTCTATGTTAACGTTTATCTTCACCAATAATCCGCACTTCAGGCTCTAGACTCACATTCGAGTCAGCTTTCACCGTTTGCTGGATAAGATGAATCATATCAAGATAATCGGTTGCCGTCGCGTGATTGATATTCACGATAAAACCAGCGTGCTTCGTTGAAATCTGCGCGCCCCCAAGAATATGACCCTGCAAGCCAGCTTTTTGAATTAAGGGCCCGACAAAATAACCCGTTGGCCGTTTGAAGACCGATCCACAAGATGGATACTCCAGGGGTTGCTTAGCGGCCCGCAAAGCGTTGAGCCGATCCATTTCGGTGCGGATGGTGGGCTTGTCCCCAGGCTGTAACTTGAACGTGGCGGCTAAGACCATTTCGCCAGTGTCTTGAACTAGACTATGGCGATAGGCGAACTGCATCTCATCATGCTGATAAGTCTTCAAGTTGCCATCGGCAGTAATCACATCGACGCTTTCAATGACAGTTTCGACTTCACCGCCATAGGCCCCAGCGTTCATAAAAACGGCCCCGCCAATACTGCCCGGAATGCCAGCAGCAAATTCTAAGCCAGTTAATCCGGCTTCGTATGCCACCTCAGTCGTGTCAATCAAACGGGCGCCGGCTTGGGCGACGATACGCTCGCCAACGGTTTCAATTTCGTGCATGGCAGTCAAGATAATGGTTAAGCCACGAATCCCGCCATCTTTAACGATGAGGTTACTGGCGTTACCAATAATTGTGACCGGTAGCTGTTCATCGGCCGCATAATCGAGAAGAATTTTGACTTCCGCCACCGTGCGTGGAAAAGCCAATTGGTCAGCCGGTCCTCCTGTTTCAGTAAATGTATATTTGCTTAGTGGTTCGTTTTTCAGTAAAGCAATCGCAGTCGCGTGCAATTTGTCTGCCACAAGACCAGTTCCTTTCGTTCATTCTCTTTTTGTAGTGTAGCATAGATTCAACGTTTGAACACCGTGCGCTGGGCGCAAAATCTGGTACACTAGACCTATTCAATAAGCGGAGGAATCGACAATGAAATTTATTTCTTGGAATGTTAACGGCTTACGGGCCGTCTTAAAAAAAGACTTCATGGACACTTTCAATGCCTTAGATGCAGACTGGTTCTGTCTTCAGGAAACTAAAATGCAAGCCGGTCAAGTCGACCTCGATCTGCCAGGCTACCATCAATACTTTAACTATGCCGAGCGTAAGGGTTATTCTGGCACAGCTATTTTCACCAAACATGAACCCCTGGCCGTGACTTATGGCATTGGCCTACCGGAACACGACACAGAAGGTCGCGTCATTACACTTGAATACCCAAACTTCTATTTAATGACAGTTTACACCCCGAATTCCGGGCAAGAACTCAAACGCCTGGATTACCGGCAAGCCTGGGACCAAGCCTTCCTGGACTACACCAAAACTTTAGCGGCAAAGAAGCCGTTGATTTATTGTGGAGACCTGAATGTTGCCCACGAAGAAATCGACTTGAAGAACTTTAAAACTAACCATAAAAACGCCGGCTTCACCGATGAAGAACGCGAAGACTTCACCCGCCAACTGAATGCTGGCTTCACGGATACCTTCCGCCATTTCTATCCTGACTTAGGTGGGGTCTACTCTTGGTGGAGCTATCGCTTCTCGGCCCGCAAAAACAACTCCGGGTGGCGGATTGACTATTTCGTCACGAGCAATCCGCTCCAAGACAAGTTGGTCGATGCCAAAATTTTGACCGATATCATGGGCAGTGATCATTGCCCAGTCGAACTCGACACCGTCGATCTATTGGGGGCTTAGCATGGATTTCATTGCGATGGATTACGAAACCGCCAATCGAAAACGGGCGTCTGCCTGCTCAGTGGCGTTGGTCGTCGTTCGCGATAATCAAGTCATTGATAGTTTCTATAGCCTCATCAATCCTGAAACTGAGTTTGACCGGCAAAATATCCGCATCCACGGCATTACACCCGAAATGGTCGCTGATGCCCCTAACTTTGCCACCATGTGGCCTCACATTCAGAGTTTCTTTTCGGTGCAGCAAATTGTGGCCGCCCACAACTCGCCCTTTGACGTCTCAGTTCTGAAACATAGCTTGCAACGTTATGGCGTTAAAGTGCCACATTATCAGGTCATTGATACCGTCAAAACCAGTCGTAAATTCTTCCCGAATTTGCCTAATCATCGCCTCGATACGGTCAGTGTCGCTTTAGAAATCCCGCTGCCCCATCACCATCACGCTTTGGCCGATGCGTATGCATGCGCTGAGATTCTGGTCACCGAAACCCAACAGTTCGGTGAGGGGCGCATTCGACCATTTATGAAATTGACCACCTAAAAAAAGTTGCGACCAGAATCATCTGGTCACAACTTTTTTTAATGCAAATCGGCAATCAACTGTTGGGCACGCTCACCGACAGCTTCAAATGTTAATGTCCGTTTGTCGTCATCATGGTCATCTTTTAAGAAATGGATTAACACATAAGTCTCCGGTAAAGCTGAGCGCAAGAATTCTGGCCACTCAACAACACTCACACCATCGCCTTCAAAATACTCTTCTAAACCCAGATCTTCAGCCCCGCCATCTTCAAGACGATAAATGTCCATGTGATAGAGCGGTAACCGCCCATCTTGATATTCCCGCACAATCGTAAACGTGGGACTTTTGATCGGATCATTAATCCCAAGACCAACGGCCAGGCCTTTGGTAAAACTCGTCTTACCAGCACCCAGATCACCATCCAACAGGAGGACATCGCCAGGAACAAGTTTATCTGCCAAAGCGGTGGCAAACGCTTGAAGTTGGGTTTCGTTATCAAATTCCATATCTAACCTACTTCATCAATGTCTGCGCAGCCGTGATAATGGCAAGTTTGTAGACATCTTCTTCATTAGCACCGCGAGATAAGTCAGAAACTGGTTTAGCTAAGCCTTGCAGAATTGGGCCAATTGCTTCAAAGCCCCCGAACCGTTGGGCAATCTTGTAACCAATGTTCCCCGATTGTAATTCTGGGAAAATAAAGACATTGACTTCACCAGCAACTGCAGAATCAGGAGCTTTCTGGCGAGCGACTGATGGGACAAAAGCGGCGTCAAACTGCAATTCACCATCAAGTGGTAAATCAGGGGCTAATTCATGCGCAATCTTAGTGGCTTCGACGACTTTATCCACTTGGGGTGCCTTGGCCGAGCCTTTGGTTGAGAAGGATAATAACCCCACTTTTGGATCAATGCCAAACAACTTAGCCGTATTTGCAGATTCAACGGCGATTTCAACTAATTCTTGTGCTGAAGGATCGATATTGATGGCATTGTCGGCAAATAAATACCGTTCATCGCGGCCCCGTTGCATGATATAGGCCCCACTAGTCCGACTCACCCCTGGCCGCGTTTTGATAATTTGAAGCGCTGGGCGAACAGTATCACCTGTGGAGTGGACCACCCCACTGACCATGCCGTCAGCATCACCAACATAGACTAGCATTGTGCCAAAATAATTGGGGTCGCGTAAGCCAGTTTCGGCCTGTTCTTGGGTGGCTTTCCCATTGCGGCGCTCAACAAAAGCTGTCACCAAATTTGGAAATTCAGCATCCGTTGCTGGGTTACGAATTGTCAGCTTATTTAGACTCCAACTATTGTCGCTTGCAACAGCGGCAATCGTATCAGGATCTCCCAAGACAATCGGCTGCACGAGGCCTTCAGCGGCCAGCCGGACTGCAGCACCGAGAATTCGAGGTTCCTCGCCTTCTGGAAAAACAATCTTAATCTGCTTGCCGGTGATTTTTTGTTTAAGCTCTTCAAATAAATCCATATCAACAAACCTCCAATTTTAGTGAAGCGATTACTCGACTATCATAGCTGATTTTAGGCGCAGTGACTAGCATCAGTCCGCCAACGTTTGAATCTCCTGTTTAATTTGATCGCGAACAGTTCGAAACATCTCCAGGATCGCCGCCTGGTCCCCATGGGCTTGGGCCGCATCAGGTAAGTCCCAATGTAAATGGTGAGTGCCTTGCGGTATTGTCGGGCAGCGGTCTTGGGCATCCCCACAGAGTGTCACCACTAAATCTGCGCCGGCAAAAAATTCAGGGTCTATCAAAGTTGATTGTTGATGCGAAATGTCGATGCCGTCTTCAGCCATGACTTGCACGGCCATAGGATTCAGACCGTGAGCTTCTACTCCAGCACTCTGAACTTCTGCTGCAAGCATTTGTCTGGCATATCCTTCCGCCATCTGACTCCGACAAGAATTACCCGTGCACAAAAAGTAAATTCTACGCATTAGCTGACTCCTCCTCGGGGTTCTGCGGTAGTTGCCAATCGATTGGCGTTTCGCCCATCGACACTAAATCGGCATTAGCCCGTGAAAAAGGTTTACTGCCAAAGAAGCCCCGATAAGCTGACAAGGGACTGGGATGTGGCGAAGTGATGATTCGATTGGTTTGTGGGTTAATCAACGGAATTTTCTGCTTGGCAGAATTCCCCCACAGAATAAACACGACCCCGCCTCGAGCTGATAGGGCCGAGATAGCCGCATCACTAACCTGCTCCCAGCCTTTTTGCTGATGGGAATTAGCCACACCGCGCCGAACTGTTAGCACGGCATTGAGGAGCAGCACCCCTTGGGTCGCCCAACTTTTCAGATAGCCGTGATTCACCGGGGTAGCGCCGACATCAGCTTGCAATTCTTGATAAATATTTCGGAGCGACGGCGGCAAGGGAATGCCCGGCGCGACGGCAAAGCTAGCGCCCACTGCCTGGCCGGGTTCATGATAAGGATCTTGGCCGAGAATAACGACTTTGACCTGATCAAAAGGCGTCCATTCAAAAGCCTGGAAAATATGGTGCATTTCCGGATACACTGTTTGAGTCGCGTATTCCTGTTTAAGAAATGCGTGTAAGGCTTGATAGTCCTCGCTAGCAAAAACCGGTGCAAGAATATTTTGCCAGTCATTATGAATCAAAGTTTTCATTGTTATCCGCTCCCATCGCTTGCTGCAGCTTCATTGTAATCGAAACCTGGAGGCAGGACTAGCCCCAAAACACCAGGAATCGCCTACCAAAGAGAGCGATTTCATGATAAACTCAGGAAGAATATAGGAGGATAAGCCATGATCAAATTGATTGCTTCAGATATGGACGGCACCTTGCTGAACGACAAGATGCAGGTGTCTGCAGGAAATGCCCAAGCGATTCTGGATGCCAAAGCAGCTGGAATTCAATTCGTGGTGGCTACTGGCCGCGGTTTGAGCGAGGCCCAACCTTTACTCGCAGCCCAGAATCTACACCCGGCCTTTATTACGCTGAATGGGGCTCAGGTTTTTGATGAACAACATAAATTAGTGGTCGATATTCCGCTCAGTTCGGCGATGACGACTTACGTGAGTGATGATTTGAAGGCCCGCGGCATTTATTTTGAATTGATTACCAATCAAGGCATCTACTCCGACAGCAAGGTTGCGCGGATTCAAAATGTCGCTGACTTGCTCGTTGACCTTAATCCTGATACATCCTATAAGATTGCCGTTGTCCTGGCAGCGGCTCGCCTTGAATTAATGAACATTAATTACGTGGATAATTACGATGCACTGCTCAAAACCCCCGGGATTGAAATTATGAAAATCATCGCTTTCAGTCCGGAACACCAAGCGGCCTTGGACGCGCCAAAAGCTAAATTCAATGCCACCGGGGAACTGGTCGTCACGAGTAGTTCGGCCAATAACATCGAAATTAACAATATCCATGCCCAAAAAGGGAGTGCCCTCACCGAATTTACAAAACAACGTGGCATCTCCATGGATGAAGTCATGACCTTGGGCGATAATCTCAATGATGAATCCATGATTCGCCAAGCTAAGTACGGCGTCGCGATGGGTAACGCTGTCCCAGAAATTAAAGCCCTAGCTTGGAGAGAAACAACCACAAATCTTGAAGACGGCGTGGCCAAAGCAATTTATCAAGCCATCGCCATTAACCAGGCCGAATAAGCATGACCCTCTATTTTGAGCCACCAGTTCTGCAGCAAGTCGGCATCACTCCCATCTATGATCAACACCACCAGAATCGATTTCTTATTAGTGGCCGCCGGGGTTTGATCAATACCGGCTATGTCTTGGCCAATCTCTCCAGGCAACCATTAGGTGAAATTCGCCAGCAAAGTCTGGGAATTTTCCCGCGGTACGGCCTGTTCGTCGATAACCAAGAAACTGGCACGATCAAGCAAATGTTTGGTGTTTGGAACGAATTTGCCTATGTTTCCAAGCTCAATTGGATTGTCATGGGGAATTTGACCAATGATGTTTATCGCGTTTACCGCGGTGTCGGCGTCATAATGTCAGTTTCATCTGTTCGCGGTGGCCAAGTCGTGGCAATCGATGGCCTGACGCCTGACGACACCATCAATGGCATTTTAGTCGCGGTCATCTTGAATCATTTCAGCCGCGTCGGCCACCCACTCAAAACCGGCAACCCCGTGTTGGGCTTTGACTAATTCACATTAAAAGCAGATGTGCCCAACTTGCTTTGCCCTTGGCGAGGACGCCAAGGCAGCAAAACTGTGTCGGGGCTCGGTTGCTGAACGCGAGTTTTCACACTTGTTGTTAACCGGAATTCTCGGTCTTTTGGAACGCGATTAGTCTAGTTTGTTCAGAAATTAAAAAAGGGTTGTGACAAAACGTAGTTTTGTCACAACCCTTTTTGCATGGTGCAGCTTACTCCAATTCCATGTGTCTGGAGATAATGGGATAAAGAATTAAATTGCCACTAATGATACTGAGTTCCCTCACGAAATCCCCTAGTGAAATCTCCGTCAATAAGCCGACACAGATGAATCCGATGGCAGTCACTGTGGAAACAATCGATACAAATTTAAAGACCTTAAGCCCTGTAATTGTCATTCTCCCACCCCCCTGATGGCCTCAGTGCGCAAATTGTGACAGCGCTATCAATACTTTGAATTTACTGGGTGCCACCCCCTACTGTCAATAGGCCAGCCAGCGCTGTCATTCGTAAGAAAACACCCCATTGTCTTACCGACAATGAGGTGTGGCTAATTTAATTTTTGGCCAGCAGTTTGACCATGTGGTTGTAGCGATGTGTACCAATCATCAGCTCGCCTGTTTTTTCAAATCCAAGCCGTTCATATAATTTTTGCGCCCGAGGATTGGCTTGATCAACATTCAAACTGACACGTTCAACGCCAGAAGCGGCCAGCTCTGGCAAGACCGTCTCAATTAACTTAGTCCCGATGCCTTGGCCCTGAGAATCCTCAGCTACAGCAAATGTATCCAGATACCATTCACCAGGGTAGCTCTCCTGATCGGTGAAGAACCGTTCATTAGGGTCCATTCCTAATTCAGGCAATAAAGGCGCAAAGGCATCATCAATGTGAGCCTCTTTTTCATGCGGATACCCCACAAGAATGCCTTTAATTTTGCCATCTTCTTCAGCGACATACGTGTTGGGATAGCCATACCGATAATCCGGCAGAAGAAACGCCTTTTCAAACACGGGATAAGTCACGGACTTAGATAGTACCATCAATTGAGGGATTTCCATCTCTTCAAAGACGATATCAATGAGTGGCACGACGCCGTGGGCATCTGCGGGTGTACTTTTACGAATCATATTATGCCCTCCTTTACTCCTCCAGTGTATCAAACTTTTGATAAAAGGACGGTTAAACCGACAAAAACCCCACTGAACCAGTCAGTGGGGTTAGTCACATTGTGCTAATCGATTCCTATCGCTTTGCAACCCAATGTGGCATTTCCTAAAGTCAGTTTAACGTCCTGAAGGCTCTGAGCAAGTTCCGGGCCCGTCAAATCAACACTTCCACCGATTGTGAAGCCACACAGAAACCACTAGACCACAAATTTTCCCAAAAAAATGTTCCGAATCCCAGTCTAATGAGACCTGGAAGGTTGTTTACAAAATCGATACATAAAAAAGAAGAGTCCGTGACCTTTTTTTGAAATTTTACGGTATCATAAAGAAGTGCGCTGCCTGATTATCAGGGAGCCTCTGTTGGCAAACAACGCCAATGACTAAAATCGAAGGAGCGGACTGGGTTGAAGGTTACTTTCAAAGACGTCACGATGTCCTATGATGGCAAGACTGACACGCTCAGGGACCTGAATTTCACCATCCCTGACGGTACGTTAGTCTCGCTGCTCGGACCGAGTGGCGGCGGTAAAACGACGACCCTGAATCTGATTTCAGGGTTGTTGACGGCAACCAGCGGTCAAATCTTTTTTGGCGATGAAGATGTCACCAAGAAAGACGCGTTGGCCCGTAAAGTGGGCATGGTTTTCCAAAACTATGCGTTGTATCCGCACTTGACAGTGTTGGATAATATCGCTTTTCCCCTCAAGATGGCCAAAGTGCCAAAAGCAGAACGTCGCAAACGCGCCGCTGAACTGGCTGCTCTCGTCCATGTTGATGACCAGGTCGATAAGAAACCTGGCGAGTTATCTGGTGGACAACAACAGCGGGTCGCCATTGCGCGGGCGCTAGCGAAGTCCCCAAGCTTATTATTGTTGGATGAGCCATTGTCTAACCTTGATGCACGCTTACGCATTGAAATGCGGGAAGAAATTCGCCGCATTCAGCGTGAAACTGGGGTTACCACGATTTTTGTCACTCATGACCAAGATGAAGCCTTACATATTTCAGACAACATCATGGTATTGAGTGACGGCCATATCCAACAATTCAGTTCCCCGACGGACCTGTATGAGTCGCCAAACAATCTGTTTGTCGCCAAGTTCATTGGGACGCCAATTATCAATACCATCCCTGCTGATGTGTTACAAGACGCACTGGCTGGGATCATTCCAGGCGAGATACTGGAGCGGGCTGAAACCGCCGGAATTCGTTCGGAAGCAATTATTCCTTACGATGCCGGGGATGCCGTCCTCACCAAACTCTCTGGATCGGTCACTCACAGCCAAAAGTTTGGTCGAGAAGCCACCAGCGACGTCACGTACAATGGACAAACCATCCTGAGTACTGAGATGTCTGGGGTGCCAGAAGATCAAGCCCAGCTCGATTTCTATCTCACCAAGAAGGGCTTCTTCCTTTTTGATGACGCGGGCACAATGATTTACGGCGGTGATCTTCATGCTCAATGAAAAACCTAGCCTGAAGTCATCTGCCATAGCGTTGCTGTATCTGTTACCAATGCTCGTCATTTCAATCACGTTCCACATTTATCCCATCATCAGTAGTTTCGCGATGAGCTTGTATACGAAGTACGACTTCTATACGGATAAGGTGGGCGGATTAGGTTTTGATAATTTCGTGTATCTCTGGAATGACCCGGATTTCCACTTGGCCGTCAAAAATACCCTGATTTTTGTCATCGCGGTCGTGCCAATTACTGTCATTCTGTCATTAGTCATTGCGTTGTTGCTCAATCAGATTAAGTTCTTATCCGGATTCTTCCGGACCATCTACTTCCTCCCCTTTGTCACCAGCACCATCGCCATCGCGATGGTCTGGAACTGGATTTATCATTCCGATTACGGCTTGATGAATTATTTTCTGGGGTGGTTTGGGATTCACCCGATCCACTGGTTGACTGATCCCAATTATTCGCTTCTCGCCCTCATTATCATGAGTATCTGGAAGAATTTGGGCTTTAATATCATCTTGTTCTTGGTTGGGATTAACAACATCGACGACGGGTATTACAAAGCCGCCGAAATCGATGGTGCCAATGCCTTCCAACGTTTCTGGAACGTGACATTGCCACTGCTGTCCCCCATCACTTTCTTAGTTTCAATCAATGGGGTCATTGGTAGCTTCAAAGTCTTCGATGAAATTTTTGCCCTGTTCCAAGGCACACCCGGCCCTGGGAAAGCTGATTTGACGATTGTTTATTACTTGTATCAGAAGTTCTATACCGAATACAAGTATCCGGTCGCGGCCGCCAGTGGTGTGGTCTTATTCTTCTTGATCCTGTTAGTCACGCTCGTGCAATTGTGGTATTCCCGCAAGCACGTGCACTATTAGGAGGACGCAGATGGCAAAAACAATTAGCAAAATTCTCTTATACGTCATCGTCATCTTAGGGGCGCTCACCATGTTGATTCCATTCTTGTGGATGATTTCAACATCCTTAAAGACCGCACCTGAAACCATCAAAGTGCCACCCATTTGGATTCCTAAGCAATTACAATGGGGCAATTACGTGGCTGCTTGGCACGCTGCACCGTTTGGTCGCTACTTCATCAATAGTGTTGTGGTCACGACCTTATCGACTGCTGGCACTTTGTTCACCAGTATCTTGGCCGCTTTCGCATTTGCGCGCTTAAAGTTCTGGGGTAAAAATATTCTCTTCGTTATCTTTCTGGGAACAATGATGATTCCCGGTGAAATGTTGATTATTCCAAACTTTGTGACCTTGTCACATTTGGGGCAAATCGACAAATATGGGGCCTTGATTCTTCCCTGGTTGGCCAGTTTCTTCACCGTTTTCACCTTGCGCCAGACGTTCCAGTCGACGCCTGATCAGATTTACTACGCTGCCAAAATTGATGGCGCTTCTGATTGGAAGTATTTGTGGACGGTTCTGGTTCCCATGAGTAAATCAACCATCACAGCTGTCACCGTTCTACAAGTCATCGGGTCATGGAACTCCTTCATGTGGCCTCTGATTGTGACGAACTCTGAAAGTATGCGGACGCTGCCTGTTGGGTTACAGGCCTTCACCACGGACGCTGGCACGCAGTATCAACTGTTGATGGCAGCCTCCACCTTCGTCATTATTCCAATGGTTATCTTGTACATCTTCTTACAAAAATACATTATCGCTGGTATTTCAAAGGCAGGATTGAAAGGATGATACAAAAAATGAAAAAGAATTGCTTGGGTAAAGTTTTACTTGGTGCATTAACCGTTTCTCTGGTGGCGCTGCTCACCGCTTGTGGTGCTGGTAACTCCAACTCTAGCACCTCAGATAAGTCTTCGGGTGACGGCAAAGTCACGACCATCTCGTTCTGGCATGGGATGACCGGCCCTTACCAAAAAGCGCTGAATGAAATCATTTCAGACTTCAACAAGTCACAAAGCCAATATAAAGTTGTCGGCACCGCACAAGGGAACTACACCACCTTGCAACAAAAGATTATGGCTGCGGCCAAGTCCAAGAGTTTACCTGTGATTGCACAAACAACTTACACCACCGTGCCAGACTACAGTAAGCAAGGCTTCATCGAACCTCTTGATGCTTATATGATCGATGGCAGTAACAAATTAACCAGTGCTGATTTGAAGGATATCTATCCTGCTTTCTTGAATTCTTCAAAGTATGAAGGCAAGTATTACAGCATCCCAATGAGTAAGTCGACGCGGATTATGTATTACAACAAAACCTTAATGGACAAACTGGGCGTCAAGATGCCAACGAGTTGGGAAGACATCCAAAAGATTGGTCAACAAATCAAGTCTAAGGGTGTTGCTGCTGTTGGCTTTGATAAGAGTTTCGATATGGAATTTGAAGGCTTAGCTCGCCAAGCCGGCAATCCATTGGTTTCACCAAAGAGTTTCAAAGTTAATGTTGATTCCAAGAAGTCACTTGAAGCTGCCAACTTAATCATGGACATGGTTAATGATGGTACTGCCAAGACTGCTGGTGAAGATATTTATGGGGACAAGAACTTCACTTCTGGCAAGACCCTCTTCTACGCTGGCTCATCCGCTGGGATTACCCACATGAAGCAAGGCGCACCTAAGGATCTCGAATGGGGCACAATGCCATTACCTTCATACAAGAGTGAAAAGGCAACTGAATTAGCCGGAAACGACATTGTAATGTTCAAGAGTGCGACTGCTGATCAGAAGAAAGCCGCTTGGGCATTCATGAAGTACTTAATGAGCAAGCCTGTAACGGCTAAATGGGCTGAATTAACCGGTTATGTTCCATTACGGAAGTCTGCTTTAGAAGATCAATCTTTCCAAGATTACTTGAAGAAGGATCCTACTGCTAAAGCTGCCGTTGATTCATTACCATTTGGATTCCAATCAACTGCCTTTGTTGGCTTCTCTGAATACCGGAATGACTTGTTAACTGCCGTTGACGCCATGTTGACTAAGCACGAATCAACCCGCAAGGCCTTAGGCACCTTACAAAATCAAACCGAAACCATCATCAAGAGCAATCAATAATGATATCCAAAAGCCTCTGCCAATTGGCAGAGGCTTTTTTTGTAGGTCGAGCGAGCCAGCACGGTTTGTGGTAATCTTAAAACGAAACTAAAACGAGGTGAATCCTTTGACAGAAGTGCGTTTTTTAAATGGGTTAGACACAATTGGCGGCAACATCGTTGAATTCAGTAATGGCAATAGTCGCGTCATCATGGACTTTGGGGTGGCCAGTGATCTGACCGACGAAACTGTGGAATCGGCCATCGCCAATGGTAAGCTGCCTAACGTTCCAGAGTTGTTCTTCAACCAACCAGATAAGTTCGACCACGAAGCTATTTTCATTTCTCACCTGCATATTGACCACATGGGCGCGCTCCAATATTTGCAGGCTGATATTCCCATTTACCTTTCTGAGCCCTCTTACCGGCTCTATCAGTCGTTGATTGCCCAAGGCATCGAGGCGCCAGTCGATAACCTCAACCCCCTACCATTTGAAACACCAGTGACAATTGGCGACTTCACAGTGACAGGGTTTGCGAGTGATCATGATGAACCAGGCGTCATGGCCCTACTGGTCGATGACGGCCGCCATCGTTATGGTCATTCTGGAGATGTCCGGCTCAATGGTCCACACCGCCAAAACGTTGACCATTGGGCACAGATTTTTAATGAAGCTAAATTGTCGCTCTTCATGCTCGAAGGCACGACGTTCTCGTTTGACACTGCCGCACCGGTTGAGGATCAAAGCCAACCAAGTGTGCCTCTCAGTGAAGCATCGCTGCAAACAGCTTTTGCTCAGACACTTGAGGCAGCAAGCCAATTAGTCGTCGTCAACCCCTACCAGCGTAACTACGAACGCTTGCAAGCCTTTGTAGCGACAGCAGCCAGCCAGGGCCGTCAAATGGTCTTTGCGCCCACTGATGCTAAGATTCTGGAAGACATTACTGGCAACCGCCCCACTGCCGTGTTAAACGATACGGTCAGTCTTGGAGATATTAAAGCAGAACCGGCTAAATTCGTCTTGGAAAACCAGTTCGCCAATTTGGAATTGTTAGCTGAACTACCTGTCTCAGTCTATGTGCATAGTAATGGCGAGCCGCTTGGAGATTACGATCCCCGCTTCCAGCAGTTGCAAGACTGGCTGAAAGCACATAACATCCCCTTACAATTCCTATCTGCTTCCGGGCACGCCTTTCGCGAAGATTTAATTACCTTGGCCAAAATGGTGAATCCCAAAATCATCGTCCCTTGGCATTCATTTCATCCAGAACGGATGGCGGAAACCCTAGATAATGAAACTCGCGCCGAAGTTCTCATGCCCGAGCGTGATCTGTTCTACACAATTGATGAACAATGATAAAGAAGCTTTGAGAATGAGGATTAACAAGGATTGATGATAAAGCCCGAACTTAGGCCTTTGAATCAATCCCATAATGTGTTCAAACTCGCAACAACCTGTGCCCAACTTGCTTTGCCCTTGGCGAGGACGCCAAGTCAGCAAATCGGAAATTCAAAAAGGGGTTTGTGACAAAACGTAGTTTTGTCACAACCCCTTTATATTGCCTAGATATTGCCGCCTAAACCTGCCAGCAGGGCCCGCCAACTAATCGCTAAGACAGCCTTTGTGTTCCGCCAGCCAGGTCGATCTTGGGCGTATTCATTCTGATAATAGGCCCAGTACCGGCGCCAAAACTCTGAGCCCGCAATGCCCAGCGTTAGGAATACCAATAATGCTAGCATTGCCAGTACGACTAGCACCACAATCAACCAAAAAACCACAATCTCCATGTCTGCCGCCCCTTAATTGCCTCTAGTGTACCTGTCAATGTCACAAAGGCAAAACAAAAACGACCAGCCATAGGCTAATCGCTTAATGAGTGACTCTTGCAACATGATCAAAAGCCTGGTCGAATTTTGCTTGATTCCGGCCACTACGCTTAGCTTCATAGAGCATGCTATCGGCGCGTTCAAACAATTGATCCGGCTGATAAGCTTCATTCTGAGCCCAAGCAACACCAATGGAAATTGTCACTTGAATTGGCTGATCATTATAAAACGCCGGTTGCGTCTCGATTACGTGCTGAATACTACTGATAATTGCAGCAACCCTGGCCCGGCTATGGCCAGTAATAATCAATTCGAATTCTTCCCCGCCAATCCGATAAGGCCGAACCTCTGGGGAGGCAATTTTGGTCAAGGTGACGCCCAAATAACGTAAAACTGCATTTCCCGCTGGATGGCCATAATGGTCATTGATAGCCTTAAAATGATCAATGTCTAATGCAACCACAGCCAGGTCGCCGTCAACCTCACGCTCGTGGGCGACAATTTCGGCATAGGACTGCGAGAAATCATTATAATTGTGCAATTGGGTCAACGCATCGGTCGTTGCCATCCGAGTCATTTCCCACATGAATTCGTTGGTCTGCGTCAGTACTGTCAGGGCGTAATACACCCCGGCCAAAAGAATGGCCAACTCCACTGAAGCCAATACCGGATGAATGCCGGTCAACGACAGGCCGACGCTTGCTCCCCAAAGACTGACCGCCCACCAACTGCAACTGGTCAGGATGAAACCCAAAGTTAAAAACCAGCCTGTCTTTAACCAGGAGAGCCGTTTGGCAGCTATCATCACCAAGCCAATGGCGGCAAAAATCCCGTTTAACCAGAGGCTAGCAGCGCTAACCCCAAAAACGGCCAACCTAGCCCCAGTCCCCACAGCCAAAAGCACGAGTGCATCACCCGTACTTAGAAATGCCGTCGTAAACAAGAGAAAAATAACCCTAAAATTATTAAACATTAAACTGTTACCCGCTTGCTGGCTGAGCAACTCTAAATAAATCGAAATGACACCAAAATATGCGATACTTAACCATTCCAAGCCCAAGACTGACATGGCCCCATGATGAGTCTCTGTGGGATTAGAAAGCGTGCGCATAAGAAATTGGTAGACTAAGATGACGCCCAACACCCAGAAAATATCAGTGATGACGACAAGCACTGTTGACTGAATCAAGTTCTCCACTCCAAACTTCTATAACAAGCCCTCTGCTTTTAATGCCTGCTGGGCTGCTAGATTCAAATAATTAAATGGCCGATCATAATTGGGTTGGAACAACATGTCGACAAACGCTAAGTCGTCAAGTGTATTCTGGTTTTGAATAGCCAAGGAAAGCGTGTTAGCGGACTGTGAAATTTCGTGCTTACTGAGCATCTGGGCCCCTAGGATTCGGCGTGTCTGTTTCTCATAAACCAGTGTAATCGTAATTTCGTCAGTCGTTGGCATAAATTCTGGCCGGTACATATCGACAAACGTGGTGCTCGCAGCGTCAATCCCCCGCAATTTGGCATTACCCAGTGTAATCCCAGTGGTCGCCAAGGTATAGCCGAACAGCATCATCGCGCTGGTACCTTGTGTCCCCATGTCCGCCCGCAATTCGCCGAACACATTAATCCCCGCAAGCAGTCCCTGCCGCACAGCGTTAGAAGCATTCGGAAGATAAGCATTGTTGCCGGTCGCATTAAACCGTGACACCCGGGAATCCCCGGCCGCAAAAATATCGTGATTAGAGGCACGCCCATACTCGTCAGTAATAATGGCACCTGACCGATCTAAAGCCACCTGACCGCGCAGAAGGTCAGTCTGGGGGACAAACCCAGTGGAAACGATGGCTAAATCAGCGCGATAGTCCCCTTGATTCGTTTCAATGGTTAAGCCAGTCTCGTCTTCAGTGAAGCCATTAACGCGGTGATTCAATTGGATCCGCACACCATTGTCCGCAAGCAGTTGGGCCACGCGGACAGCCATATCTGTGTCTAAGTAATTGGGTAATAATTGGTCCCGACTTTGGTACAGTGTCACTTCATGACCAGTTTTGCGATAGCTTTCCGCCAATTCAACATTGACATAGCCACCACCAATCAGTGCAATGTCATGATTTTCTTGAGCAGTGTCATAGACTGCCTTGGCTTGTAAATAAGTCTTACATAATAAAACGCGCTGGTGGTCGATACCTTGTAAAGGCGGAACTGAAACCGCGGAGCCCGTTGCGACAATCAATTTGTCAAAACTGTCGTGTAGAATCGCATAGGAATCCATATCTTGGGCGGTTAAAGTCTTTTCGGCAGCGTCTACTTTTAGTACATCGTGCCGCAATCGCACAGTGGCGCCCATGGCGCGTAATTCGTCAGCAGAAGCGTAGAACATTTCCTCTAAGGTTTTGACCTGACCATCTAAGTACAAGGCAATCCCACACGAAAGAAACGAGATATTGTCATTACGTTCGTAGACAGTTACTTCCGTTTCAGGATGCGAATTCAAGATTTCTTTCACTGCCGCGGTCCCAGCATGGGTACAGCCAATTACAACAACTTTCATGGGCTTCCTCCAATATTGCAAACTAACAATATTTTATCTGTTTATTGAAATTAATCAATACTGGCAGCACAACTCCGGTTTGCGTTTCCCGGACAATGCCGGTAAACTAAGTACAGTGATTCACAAATAAGAAAGATCGTGTGACCTAAATGAGCATATATCGCTACTTTATCCAACCTCAACTCAACGTCTACAATCATTCGCTGGTCGGCTATGAATTGTTGATGAAAACCTACGTTAAAGACCATTGGGAACCACCAGCCTCATTCAGCGACCTGCCGGCAAGCCTCATTGCGGACACATTGGTTGAAACGGCCAAGAAATTGTCCCTCAAAATCGGCTCCGTCTCGGTCAATGTCAACCGCACCCAAATTATTGACGGCAACTTGATTGCGGCCCTGATTGCGGCGCAGGGAATCTTGCGCCCCGTCCGGTTAGTGGTTGAACTGATCGAAGAACCCGTCACGCCACCAGTACCTATGGCACAGCTACTCGAGGTTGCTTCTGTCTTAACTGATTTGGGCATTGAACTATCGCTTGATGATGTTGGGACCGGCGACAACACTTGGCCTGAAATTGAGCCTCTCTTGCCATTCACCAGCGAAATGAAATACGCCTTGCAGAATGGCCACGAGCACTTAGAAATGGCTTCAGCCGAAGAACACGTCGCTTTCTGGCAGCACCTCGCCCAAGAACATGCCTTTCGCTTCATTCTTGAAGGTGTTGAGAACGAAGATGACGATTACTGGGCCAATAAAATGGCGCTAGATTTGCGGCAAGGCTATTACTACGGTAAACCGCATTTGCTGAAACTTGCCCCTGACGATCCTGAATAACAAAAAAACTACGGCAACCAATTTCTGGTTGCCGTAGTTTTTTTAGTTGCGAGCGTTTTTCAACGCGCGCTGCATTTCCCGGTCTTGGTCTTTACGTTTCAAGGTTTCCCGCTTATCAAACAGCTTCTTCCCTTGACCCACACCAATCAAGACCTTGGCATAGCCATGTTTCAAATACATGCGCAAGGGGATCAATGTCGTCCCTTTTTCTTGAACGACACCAGTCAACTTACTAATTTCTTTCTTGTGCAACAAAAGTTTACGATTGCGCAATGGATCAGCATTAAACTGATTGCCTTCCTTGTATGGACTAATGTGCACATTTTCGAGCCAGGCTTCCCCGTTACGAATCCGGGCAAAACCATCCTTTAAGTTCACTTTACCCGCCCGAACCGATTTGATTTCAGTGCCGCTCAAGGCAATTCCAGCTTCATAGGTCTCGAGAATGTTGTAATCGTGACCGGCCTTCTTGTTCTGAGCTAACAAGTTAGTTGGCTTTGGCTTTTGTTTCTTCATCGGATCTCACCACCTATTTTGAGCGAGTGTTTCGATTTTGGTTATTCTTATTCGGACGACCACCTTGGCTAGGCTTGTGGTCACGGGGCGCACGCCGTGGCTGAGGCTTAACTAATTCGCCGAGATTACTGGTAGGCGTGTCATCACTGGGCACCAAGGAGAAATCGATTTGGCGTTGGTCCACATCGACATTATCCAGCTTGACGCGTAATGGCTGGCCAATCCGGTAAGTTTTGGCTGTTGTCTGCCCAACTAAGGCCATTTGGCTTTCAACGAAACTATAATAATCATCTTTCATGCGAGAAATGTGGACAAGGCCTTCAACCGTATTAGGCAAGGCAATGAACATCCCAAAGCTAGTGACAGAACTCACGACAGCGTCAAATTCTTCCCCAACCTTATCCAGCATGTATTCTGCCTTCTTCAGGTCATCAACAGCCCGTTCTGTATCAATGCTTCGCCGCTCTTGGGTTGAACTTTGCAAGGCGATATCTGGGAGTTTCTCAGACCACTTGGCTTGATTCTTATCGCTCGTGTCAGCAGCATAACTGCGGATTAAGCGGTGAGAAATCAGGTCAGGATAGCGTCGAATAGGTGACGTGAAGTGCGTGTAGTATTTAGCGGCTAACCCAAAGTGACCCAGTGGATCTTCAGAGTAATGTGCCTGCTTCAAACTCCGCAATAACTTCACATTGACCATTGCTTCTTCAGGCGTGTCTGTCACATCAGTGACCACCTGTTGCAGCATTTTCGGCGTCACGGTCTGACCCTTAGGTGCAGTCACCTTGATCCCGAAACTTGCGATAAAGTCCATGAAGTCTTTGATGCGGTCTTCATCAGGTGTTTCGTGCACCCGATAAATAAATGGCAGATGCTTCGTGTTGTAGTGTTCAGCTACTGTTTCATTGGCAGCCAGCATGAAGGATTCAATCATTTTCTCAGATGTGCCCCGTTCACGCAGGACGATGTCAATTGGGTGACCATCTTCATCAACGACGATTTGGGCTTCGGTTTCTTCGAAATCAATGGCCCCGCGGCCATGGCGCATCTTGTACATAATTTCGTGTAATTCGCCCATTTGTTCGAGCATTGGTACTAAGTCCTTGTATAAATCACGCAGGACTTCATCGCCTTCAAGAATCTTATTGACGTTATTATAGGTCAACCGTGCATGTGATCGGATAACACTTTGATAAATCTCATGCTTAACCACATGACCGGAGCGGTCGATTTCCATATCACAAGACATGGCCAGTCGATCAACGTCAGGGTTCAAGGAACAAATCCCATTTGATAATCGGAATGGTAGCATTGGAATCACGCGATCTGTCAAATACGTACTGGTCCCGCGTTCATAACTTTCCTGATCCAAGGCTGAGCCTTCAGTGACATAGTAAGAAACGTCAGCGATGTGGACACCCAAATGATAGTTGCCATTAGGTAACTTCCAAAGCACGACCGCATCATCAAAGTCTTTACTGTCATCCCCATCAATGGTGACAACGGGTTGATCAGTAATATCGCGGCGCCCAACACGATCAGCGTCAGTCACGTGGTCGGGAATTTCGTTGGTCTGAGCCATGACTTCATCAGGGAACTCAGTGCGAATCTTGTTCGCATAAACCAGCGATAGAACGTCAACACCTGGAGCATTCTTATTCCCCAAACTTTGAACGATAATTCCCTCCATCCGATCGGGATGGTCGGCGTCTGGGTAGCTGGTAATGTTAACCAGCAGCATGTCACCAAGTTCAGGGATCGTACCAGTATCTTTCACGTAAATCGGATACCGATTCATCTTCTTCTCGTGGCTTGTCACTGTGCCAATGAAACCTGTCTTTTGACGATCTTCATCAGACAGGGGACGATATTCTCCGACTAATGCGGTGGATTTGCGCTCAACGACAGAAACCACGCGGCCTTCTGGGCCCCGGGAATCGCCTGGTCGAGCTGGCCGGGTAATGGCAATTTCAACGGTATCGCCATCTAAGGCGAAGTTCGTATTTGGTGGCGCGATAAAGGCATCATTGTCTTCACCTTCAATCGCCACGAAACCAAAGCCCTTTTCGTTGCCATGAAAAACCCCGAGCAACTGCTGCGGCTTACCGCCGAGGACATAAAGATTATTTTGGTTCTGGTGAATTAAGTTGTCATTTTCAAGGCCAGTCAAAGCTTGGACAAGCAGCTTAAAATCATCAGCTGAGTCCAGTTTGAGGGCTTTGTTCAGCGTTGTTGTGGAATAAGCAACGCCTTGATTTTTGCGAAATGTTGATAATAATTCGTTGCGCATATGGCCGATTGTGGTCATGCTGGCACCTCTTCCTGTTGTAAGTAATTCAATACGTCAATTTCTAATTGGTGATGCGCGCTATTCACGGTAATCACGTGCTTAGCATCTGGATACCAGTGAAAATCAACTGGTTGCTTAATGGCATCTCGAAGTTGATAAGCCCGTGAGGCATCGATCAACTCATCGGCACCTGCCTGGCCAATAAAGATTGGCCGGCTCAATTGTCCCAGTTGATTAGCTACCGTCTGTGAGAACTGTTCAATAGCGCCAAGTTGGGCTGGCAGTTGTTGATTCACAGCAGTCATGTGCCCTGGTGAATCAGCTAGACGATACATGTATTGGGCATATTGGCGAAAACCGGCTGGTAAGTGATTCACACCCGCAATAATCGGGCTAGAGAACACGCCCCCACCTCGCAAGGTCGGATCTGTTTCCAGTGCCTTCATAGCAAAAATACCGCCTAGCGAGAGCCCAAACACAAAGACCTGCGCGTACTTGGTCTGCAAATCCGCCAGTGAGGCCTGTGTTTGCGCCCACCATGTTGTTGGCGACGCCGCAAGAATATCCAATGGCTCCAGTGTCCCGTGGCCAGACAAAAGTGGCACTGACACGCCATAACCGGCATCTGCCAGGCGGTGCGCCAGTTTATTCATATCATTGGGACTACCCGTGTAGGCATGCAATAACAGAACCCCTGTTTTACCACCCGGATACTCGATTGGTTGCGGTTGTCGAAACACGGCTTTCCTCCAAAAAAAGGCCCCTGCTATCACAGGAGACCTTCGTTAATGCGCAAACAGATATGCTAAGACCAGTGCAAAAGCAAAGAAAAGTATGGCGAGAACCACGGTTACTTTTTCCATGAAAGCTTCAAAGCCCCGAGACTTCTGCTTCCCGAATAAATCGGTTGCCCCACCGGACAAAGCGCTCAGTGCATCTTGTTGTTTACTTGGTTGCATTAAAGTAGCGATAACGATCAGAATTGAATCGATCACTAATAAAGTGGTGAATAAACTTTGCAAGTTATTCCCTCCTTCTTAAAAATCTCACTAGTAGTAGATTATCACAAACCAAGCTTGCTGACCAGTCAAACTCACTTAAACCCGGGGACCATCTTGTCCGTCCTCAGCAGGACGATTCACCAGCTGGCGTAATTGGCGCACCTGATTCGGTCGCGTTTGAAAACGCAAGAGATCACCAGCCTGAATCTTAGTTTGCCCATTGGGGACCAGCATCTGCTCGCCACGCTGAATCCTAATCAGCAAGGTTTGCGCCGGCCAAGAAACCGCTCCAACAAGCGACTCGGCCAGTTTTGTGCCGGCAAACACGGTTAAATCGACTTGTTGCATGGGGCCATCATCGGGTGCCGCCGGCAACAGCCGTTTTAAAAGCGACTCATAAATTGGCGCCCCCCGCAGCACATCCACTATTGCGTACGCCACTAAACTAAGCACCGCCATCGGCATCAGATGTCTGAGACTTCCCACCATTTCCGTGACCAACAAAATGGCCGTGAATGGGGCTTTCCCGATTGCAGCAAAGTATGCCGCCATTGAGAAAATAATTAAATTGATCACGTAAGTTTGTGGCAACCAGTGCCAGGCGACCATGATCTGACCATACAATGCACCGATAATCGCACCAAGTGAAAGAATGGGCAAAAAGATGCCCCCAGGTAAACCCGACCCGTAGGCCACCATTGAGAATACAAATCTGATTATTAACATGCCAGCTAAAACGGCAATTGATGGGATGGCGGCATTAAAACTAACAATAATGGCGTTACCCCCGCCCAGCAGTGCGGGCCGCCAAAAGCCCAATGGAATCATCAATAAAAATGGGACGATTCCCCAGAATCGCTGTGGTAAGTGCAACTGTTGATACGCTTTTGGCATGGCGAGCAGCACGCTTTGGTACAGCCGACCCATTAACCCCAGGATTACGCCTAAAACCAATAAGTGCCAATACAAATTCAACGGTAGACTATGCGCATAGATGAGATGTAAGACCGGTGTCTGACCAAAAATATACGCTGAAACAAAGTTCGCCGTCAGAGCGCTCGTCAAGCCACTGAGCCAAATAACCGGTGAGAAATTATGGTACACCTCTTCCAAGACAAATAAAGTCCCGGCAATAGGCGCATTAAAGGCTGCCGATAATCCCGCGGCAGCGCCGGAAGCAATCATAATTCGCCGCCGGCGCGCCGGCGCGTGGCCAATTTCGGCAAAGCCTTGCCCCACCGCAGCGCCTAACTGAATTGATGGGCCTTCACGACCTAGAAATAAGCCTGGGGCAATGGCGAGAATCCCGCCGACGAATTTGCGCCAAAGCACGGACCACCATGAATAGTCTAATTCACCTTGCAACTGGCCTTCAACTTGTGGAATCCCGGAGCCCGAAATTCCAGGTTCTCGGGTCAGTAACCGGCTGAGCAGCCACACAGTCAGCGCACTCACCATCACGACAAGGCCTAGCCGAGGCCAGGAAAAATGCTGATAACCAGCGCGCACGAAGGTTAAGCCAGTGGCGATGGCCCAGCGGAAGCCACTAACGACTCCCCCAGCTATAATGCCAACAATGGCCCCCTGGAGAATAATTTCTAATTGTGTTGTTTTCAGACGTCGCATCGTTTTCTCCCCCAACTATCAACATTAAGCTTACACCCAATTAGCTTTGCTAGACACAAAAAAACCGCCTGGCCAAAAGCCAAGCGGTTTAAGTGAGCAAAAAATTACTTGCTCAATGGGTTCTTAACGTTGTAGAAGGACTTGAGACCTTTGTATTGAGAAACAGAACCCAATTGGTCTTCGATCCGCATTAATTGGTTGTACTTAGCAATACGATCAGTCCGGCTCATTGAACCAGTCTTGATTTGGCCAGCGTTGGTTGCAACAACCAAGTCAGCAATCGTCGTATCTTCAGTTTCACCAGAACGGTGAGAAACAACAGCTGAGTAACCAGCTTCCTTAGCCATTTCGATAGCATCGAATGTTTCAGTCAAGGTACCGATTTGGTTCAACTTGATCAAGATTGAGTTAGCAACGTGCATATCGATACCCTTTTGGAGGTATTCTGTGTTTGTCACGAACAAGTCGTCACCAACTAATTGAACACGGTCGCCAAGCTTAGCAGTGATTTCTTGCCAGCCTTCCCAGTCGTTTTCATCGATAGGATCTTCGATAGAAACGATAGGATACTTGTCAACGAAACCAGCGATTAAGTCGATGAATTCGGAAGTTGTGTATGAAGTATCTGGATCAGACCACTTCAAAGTGTATTCCTTCTTTTCAGCATCGTAGAATTCTGAAGAGGCAACGTCGAAGGCCAAAGCAATGTCAGTCCCTGGCTTGTAGCCGGCACGAGTGATTGCTTCAACTAAGAATTCGAATGCTTCTTCGTTATCCTTCAAGTTAGGTGCGAAACCACCTTCATCACCAACAGCGGTGATGTCGCCCTTTTCCTTCAATAAGGATTGGAGAGCATGGAAGGTTTCTGAACCCATCCGGATTGCTTCGCGGACAGACTTTGCACCAACAGGCATAATCATGAATTCTTGGAAGTCGATAGTGTTCGTTGAGTGCGCACCACCATTGATAACGTTCATCATTGGTGTTGGCAATACGAAGCTGTTAGGGCCGCCAAGGTATTCGTACAATGGTAAGCCGATTTCGTCAGCAGCAGCACGGGCAGCAGCTAATGAAACACCTAAGATTGCGTTAGCGCCTAACTTACCCTTGTTAGGGGTGCCATCTAATTCGATCATAGTTTGGTCGATAAGACGTTGTTCAGTCACATCTAAGCCGATAACAGCTTTAGCAATAGCATCGTTGACGTTAGCAACAGCCTTTAAAACACCCTTGCCTTCGAAACGAGACTTGTCGCCGTCACGTAATTCAACAGCTTCGTGTTCACCAGTAGATGCACCTGATGGAACAAGTGCGCGACCAAAGCCGCCATCTTCGGTGTAAAGTTCAACTTCAACAGTAGGATTGCCACGTGAGTCTAAGACTTCGCGTGCTAAAACATCAGTAATGATAGACATTTAAGTAATCTCCTTCATTTTTTGCCAGCTGGCAGTTTTTAAAATTTGATACCAAATTAGTTTTGGAAGTTCACTAATGCTAAGAAGTCTTCTGGATCTAATGAAGCACCGCCGACAAGACCGCCGTCGATATCCTTCTTAGCCATAAGTTCCTTGACATTAGCAGGCTTAACAGAACCGCCGTATTGGATACGAACCTTTTCGGCTGTACCTTCATTATACAACTTCTTAACAGTTTCACGGATGTGGCCACAAACTTCTTGTGCTTGATCAGCAGAAGCAGTCTTACCAGTACCGATAGCCCAGATTGGTTCGTAGGCAATGACTAAGTTACCCACTTCTTCGTCGGTTAAACCCTTCAAAGCAGCTTCAACTTGACCTGCAACCCAGCTATTTGTATCGCCGGCTTCGCGTTGTTCAAGTGTTTCGCCACAGCAGATAATTGGCGTCATCCGGTTTTTGATGATGGCATGAGCTTTCTTGTTCACGTCTTCGTCAGTTTCGTGGAAGTATTCACGCCGTTCTGAGTGACCGATTACAACATAATCGATACCCATTTCGGAAAGCACCTTAGGACTGGTTTCACCAGTGAAGGCACCTTCGTCTTCCCAGTAGCTGTTTTGAGCAGCTGTCTTTAAAGGTTCATCCTTTGAGAACCAAGTTAAAGCGTTCAAATCAACTGCGGGTGCAGCGATAACGGCTTCAACACCAGATTCTGGTAATTTGCCTTTAATTGCTTCAAGAAAAGCTTGTGTTTGTTCTGGATTCTTATTCATCTTCCAGTTCCCAGCAATAATTGGGGTCCGCATGAACATAACTTCCTTTCGTATGTAGTGGTGGTTGCCCACCACATTCAGTGTACACGATTAAACTTCGTGCTGTAAATTACTTATCAGAAATTGCTGCGATACCCGGTAAAGTCTTACCTTCAAGGTATTCAAGACTTGCACCACCACCAGTAGAGATGTGGGTAATCTTGTCAGCAATGCCTAATTGAACAGCAGCAGCAGTTGAATCGCCACCACCAATGATTGTTGTTGCGTCCTTCAAGTCGCCGAGTGCCTTACCAACTTCAAGGGTACCTTCGGCGTAGTTAGACATTTCGAACACACCCATAGGGCCATTCCAAACAACAGTCTTGGCATCCTTTAAGATGTCTTTGAATTCAGCAATTGTCTTAGGACCGATATCTAATGCCATGTAGCCATCAGGAATATCGCCATCAACGATCTTGTGAGGTGCATCGTTGTTGAATTCTGTTGCAACAACAGAGTCAACAGGCAGAACCAGCTTGTCGCCGGCTTCAGCCATGATTTGCTTAGCAAGGTCAATCTTGTCAGTTTCAACTAATGAGTTACCAATGCTCATACCCTTAGCAGCGTAGAATGTGTAAGTCATCCCACCACCGATTAAGATGTGATCAGCCTTTGGTACCAAGTTTGAGATAACCCCAATCTTGTCAGAAACCTTCGCGCCACCTAAGATAGCGACGAATGGGTGCTTAGGATCGTCAACCGCGTCACCTAAGAACTTGATTTCCTTTTCCATTAAGAAGCCAGCAGCAGTTTGTGGCATGTTAGAAGCAATCCCAACGTTTGAAGCATGGGCACGGTGAGCTGTACCAAATGCATCATTAACGAAGAGGTCGCCTAAGCTTGCCCAATACTTGCCAAGTTCAGGATCGTTGCCTGATTCCTTCTTGCCGTCAAGATCTTCGAAACGAGTGTTTTCCATAACCAAAACATCGCCATCTTTCATATCGTTAATGGCAGTTTCTAATTCGGTCCCACGAGTTTCTGGAATGAATGTGACAGGCTTCTTCAATAATTCAGAAAGACGTTCTGCAACTGGACGCAAGCTCAGCTTTTCTTCATCTTCCTTGGTCTTGATCCGGCCCAAGTGAGAAAGCAAGATTGCCTTACCACCGTGATCGATCACATATTGAATGGTTGGTAATGCAGCCACGATCCGGTTGTCATTACCGATAACGCCGTCCTTGATTGGCACATTGAAGTCAACCCGGATTAAAACTTTTTTATCCTTAACGTCTAAGTCAGAAACAATTAATTTAGCCATTGAATAAAACCCTCCTAAATTTGAAATTTTTTCATGAAAAAAAGCGAAGGGAGTTAACCTCCCTCCGCTCCTTATGTGTTGCGCTTATATCAAGTTGTTAATCTCTAGATTAGAGAGTAGCGAACTTCAATAAAGTACGAACCATTTGGCAAGTAAAGCCGTATTCGTTATCGTACCAAGCAACAGTCTTAACTAATTGGTAGTCACCTGCTGTAGTAACTTCGGTTTGGGTTGGGTCGTAGATTGAACCGTATGTTGAACCGATGATATCGGATGATACGATTTCGTCTTCGTTCCAGCCAAAGCTTTCGTTGTCAACGGTGTGCTTCTTGATTGCATCGTTAACTTGGTCAGCAGTAACGTTCTTAGTCTTCAAGATTGAAACTAATTCTGTTAATGAACCGTCAACAACAGCAACACGTTGTGCGTGACCTTGTAACTTGCCTTGCAATTCTGGGATAACTAAACCGATAGCCTTAGCAGCACCAGTAGTATGAGGAATTGTGTTAGCAGCAGCTGAACGAGCGGCACGTAAGTTACCACCACGAACAGGGCCATCAAGGAGCATTTGTGTAGAAGTGTAAGCATGAACAGTTGTCATTGTACCAACTTCGATACCAAATTCTTGGTTAAGGAAGTAAGCCATAGGTGCCAAGCAGTTCGTTGTGCAAGAACCAGCAGAAACGATCTTGTCGTCTGAGTTCAATGTGTCATCGTTAACGTTGTAAACGATGGTCTTCATTGGGCCAGCAGGAGCAGAGATCAATACGCGTTCTGCACCAGCGTCAAGGTGAGCTTGTGCTTTTTCAGCTGAGGTGTAGAAACCAGTACATTCAAGAACATATTGAACGCCGTCGTTCTTAACCCAAGGAATGTTTTGTGCTTGAGGTTCAGCGTAAACACGGTATTCTTTACCGTTAACGACAATACCGTTATCGGTTGCGCTAACTTCACCAGGGAAGACACCATGAGTTGAATCATACTTCAAAAGGTGAGCTAACATGGTTGGGCTGGTTAAATCGTTGATAGCAACAACTTCGATATCGTTGGACTTTTCACCCAATTCGAAGATACGACGGAAAGCTAAACGACCGATACGGCCAAAACCATTAATACCAATCTTAACAGTCATGCTAAAATTTCCTCCTTTAGGAAATAAGAGTTTTATTCTAACGGGTTTCCCCTGTTAAAATCATTTGGGCAGCACCGACATCCGTGATCAACCACGTCTGTTTCGGTGCGTTGTGCATGTATGCGACGATTGCTTGGGCTTTACTCTTGCCGCCGGCAACCGCAAACACATACGGAATTTGATCAAGATCCGGAATCTGTAAACCGATTCTTGGGATCTTATAAATGATACGACCATCTTTGTCGAAGAACGTGCCAAAAGTTTCTGCAACTGCATGGTGTTCAGACAACATTTGAATCGTATCTGACGACATCTGACGGCGATGTGCCATCACCAATGCGTCCCCTACACTATGAATCACAACCTGCGAATTGTCAATAAGCGAAAGCACTTCCTTGACCGCTGGTTCGTTCAAAAGTGGCTGGTAAGTTTTGGCACTGACGTTTTCAGGAACATACAGGACCCGGTACTTACTACCAGTGGCATCGGCCATACTTTCCGCAACTGAATTAGCTTGAATATCAACCGCTTCACCAACCCCACCCCGAGCAGGGACAAAAGTTAGTTCTCGACCGGCAGAAAGCTTGTAGCTCAGTTGTGTGGCCACGCGGGCCATGGTTGTGCCGCCCATGACAGCAATCGTGAAGTTGCCAGAAGGCAAAATCAGCTGCAGGGTTTGGTCCAAACACTTGCCTAATTCATCAAGAATGCGACTACTTTGATCCGCATCTCCCGAAACAATTAAGCAATGATCGATGCCAAGAATCTCGGCCAAACGTTTCTCATCTTCTTGAACGCCCAATAATTCATTCATGAGCTGATCCAATCCGTGAAAAACGTCAATCCCCTTGGCTGTAAGAACCATGCCCGACTTGGAACTTTCGAGTAAGCCTTGATGACGAAGGAAATCCGTATCGGTCCGTAAGACGCGTTCAGAAATCTTCATCTGCTCAGCTAAGGTTCGGCGGCCAACTGGCGCCATCCAACTCACATACTGAAGGATCTGATACCGTTTGGTAATAACACCTAGCAAATCAGGTGCAATCGTTTCAATCCAGGCAAAATCAGAATGCATAAGCTTTTCCCTCATGTGGGTCGTTGAATGGCCAGCCGTGACATTTGGTGACCCATGTCAGTTAAAAAAATTAGGAATCCCAAGTACTGTACCTGTTCTCCCTTACCAACAAGCTCATTATATCAACCTTGTCACCCTGGTGCAAGTTTAGTCATCAAGTTACAAACCTCACCAAAGTGAAACAAGCGTGAAACGAAAGAAATGGGACTTTCAGTCAGATACCGTCATAATCATTCGGAAATTTTCATATTTCATTGAACGAAGCCTATGACAGTTTATCCAAGTTCGGGCCATTCCTCATCTATTTCTAATTATATGTATAAAAAAAGCCCGTTTCCGGGCCCTTTAGTTTAGATCGTCTTACTTAGCTTTGTTGACCATCACTTCATCGATCAAGCCATATTCCTTCGCTTCATCAGCGGTCAAATAGTGGTCCCGATCAGTATCTTTCTTAATGGTTTCAACACTCTTACCTGTTGCGTCAGATAAGATTTGATTCAGCTTTTGACGAGCCTTCAAAATCTGTTCAGCCGCAATTTCAATTTCAGTCTGTTGACCTTGCGCGCCACCTAAAGGTTGGTGAATCAAAACTTCAGAGTTTGGCAATGCAAAGCGCTTGCCCTTGGTCCCGCCTGCTAACAGAACGGAAGCCATGGACGCTGCCATCCCAATGGCAATAGTTTGGACGTCAGACTTGATAAAGTTCATTGTATCCAAGATTGCCAAGCCACTGGTGATAACCCCACCTGGTGAGTTGATGTACAAGTAGATATCCTTCTCGGAATCCTGTGCATCAAGGAAAAGCAATTGAGCAATGATTGAGTTAGCGACTTGGTCGTTAATTTCACCGGATAACATGATGATCCGGTCCTTCAATAAGCGAGAGTAAATATCGTAGGCACGTTCGCCACGACTCGTTTGTTCAACAACTGTAGGAACTAACATTTGACGCCTCCTGTTGTATACGTAATTAAATTAGCACTCTTTAAAGTACAGTGCTAAGTATAAAACGAAAGTCAGCAAAGGTCAAACTATTTTGCCCTAAAAAATGTAAAAAAATCGTGCCAACCGAAAAAGGTTAACACGACTTTCATTAGCTGCGCAGCCCGGGAGTGCTGAGTAAAAATATTTGATGAAACAATATCTGCAAAATTTAATCCAGCTCGTTCCTTCTTAAAGGTCTTCTTGGTTCGAATTTCCTTTATCTTCGCCAAAGTCTCACTTGACCCTAAATGTCAAACTCATCGTGAAGCACTTTTCTCCATCGCACGCGCAGCGAAAAATCGCCCCGTTTAAAAGAACGCTTACGAAAAATCAACGAATGTATATTATTATTCGTGGTCGAGAAGTCCAAATAAATAACAATTGGAAGAGAAAAATTCCTCGATATAATGTATATTATGGGTGTACTAAATAAATCTTTGTTGGAGGAAGATATGAATTGGAAAGAATTTCAGGAACAATCCCGATTGACTGAAAAAGAATATCGCAACGTCAGTAACAAACTGGCCCACGTTGGTAGTTTTGCTTACTGGCCGAAACCAGAAAGTAACAGCACACCGCTTGGAAGATACAAATCTGCGGCAGAGGATCTGATCGTCGATTCTGAGCACTTTTCTGCGCACTTAGAGCCCTGTCTTAACAAATCAGTAATTTTACTCGGGTTAAACTTTGGCGTTCCTGCGGCCATCAAGGCAAAAATTAATGCCGTTCACCATGATTCCGCCAAAATCTTAGAGATATGGCAATCCATGAATTACATGTCTAACCAGTACGGGAAGAAATATGGTCAAAAATCTTTAAACCATAGGAATTTACAGATGCGGCACGACTACATTCATGGAGCGTACATGACCGACTTCTTCAAGTACCCGCTTGATGACACAAAATTTGTCGCAACGGGGCTCCCTACTTCCACTGCCGCTGAGCTTTTTAAGGAATACAAAGGCGCAAGTCGCAGAGAACTAGTGAGTCATAACGCGGACGGCTTGGTCCATGAGTTGGTGGACATTCTTGAAGTTCCTCGACATTTTGTCATCGTCTCAATGCACACCAGTTTAAAGCCAAAGTACATTCAAAAGGCAATCAAGGAAAGATTTGCCCATGCTGGTCATCAGGTTGAAATAATCGATAGTATGCCACACTACCAAGCTCGAAAAACTAAAGAAGAGTTCAAAGAAGCATACAAATCTGTGAACACCCAGATTGCTGCCTATGTATCAGCATGGTAACTTAAAAAATTCACCTGTTAATTTGGGCTTTATCTTGAGTGGGAAGTTTTGGTAAAAAGCGGCTATCTTAAAACTAGTAGGCCCGCATCCAGGCATCCCCGTAAACTTATTGTCCATCGCAAAAGGATGTTGAGCTTTTAATTTTCAATGCGAACTGAAACACAAAAAAGCCACACCATTTTTCTGGTGTGGCTTTTTTGTAAAGCCAACTATCAAGTGGCTCTGTAATAAAAGTGCGCAGCCCGGGAGTCGAACCCGGATTTCGAGAACCGGAATCTCACGTGCGATCCATTACACTAACCGCGCAAAGTACTTGATTATAATACGGGAAACACCCGGCAATTGCAAGCAGATTTTTGCAAAAGCCATCTGAAAATAAAAAGAACCGCCGAAACGGTTCATTAAGGAGGGCAAGGGATTCGAACCCTTGAATGGCTCATCACCATTGCTGGTTTTCAAGACCAGTGCATTCGACCGCTCTGCCAGCCCTCCGTACAACAAAATATTATACCTGCTTGAGACAATTTCGCCAAGCCTTTTTACCTGAAATTGTCCAAGTGGGTCCTATTTCATCGCGGTTAATTGTTCATCGTCAATCTTACTGAGCTGTGAGTCAACCTCAGCCACATTGCCACGAATCATAGCATAGACTTCAGGCGCCATGTCCAAAAGCTCCATGCAGCTTCCAACATGAGCAAAGATTTCGTCGCGCAATCCTAAAGCCTTGTCAGTCAAACTAACGTCGACCCGCCGTTCATCTTCCGTCGAGCGCGAGCGCACGATCCAGTCGTCCTTTTCAAGCCGCTTCAACAATGGTGTCAAAGTCCCGCTATCAAGGTCTAACGTTTGACCTAAGGCCTTCACAGACATCGTGCCATGTTCATACAGCGACAATAAACTAATGTATTGTGGATACGTCAATTGATATGGCGCTAACGCTTTAGCATAGAAATGATTAAATTGCTTTTGTGCCTTATACAGCGCAAAACACAGTTGATCATCTAACCTAAGTGGTTCAACCATTTTAACTCGCCTCCTTTAATATCTAAATTGTACACGATTAATTTGCATTGACAAGTTTTGATTCCCTTTTCTCATAAAAGCAATCACCCTTGCTTATGCTTCTTGAGGACTTTGATAGCGCTCAGCCAATTCATTTAGCTTGCGCAACCGGTGATTAATCCCCGACTTCGAGATCACCCCACTTGGGACCATGTCACCCAGTTCCTTCAGAGAGACATCAGGATGCTCAATCCGAAGAATTGCGATTTCCCGCAGTTTGTCCGGTAAATTGTCCAAACCCACATGTTCTTTTAAATAATTAATATTCTCAATTTGGCGTTGGGCGGCGTCAATCGTTTTATTCAAATTGGCCGTTTCGCAATTCACCAACCGATTCACGGAGTTCCGCATGTCGCGAACAATACGAACGTCTTCAAACTTGAGCATGGCATTGGTTGCACCGACAATTTGCAAGAAGTCCGCGATTTTCTCAGCTTCCTTCAAATAGACAATATAGCCTGACCGCCGTTCAACAGTTCGTGCGTTCAAGTTGAAATGATTCATCATGTCTAAGATGTTCTGGTTGTGATCGGCATACAGTGAATAAATCTCCAAATGATACCGGGATGTCTCGGGATTGTTCACCGATCCCCCCGCCAAGAAGGCGCCACGGAGATAGGAACGCATCCGTTGGGGCTCGTTTAATGTTGATTCAGCCACCTTCGTTTGAATGGCGAACGTCTCGCGATCGATAATCGCTAAATCTTCGAGGACATCGTTCACTCCAGTGCTCAACCGGACCACGTACTGATTATTCTTTTTGAGTTTCATTTTCTTTCGAACAATCAAATTGGCTTCCAAATGGTAAACCTGGCGAATCAAGGCATAAATTCGGCGGGCAATCGCCGGGTTCTCTGTCTGGACATTCAACACGAATTGATGAGCCTGAATCGCTAATGAACCATTCATCCGAATCAAGGCAGATAATTCTGCCTTAGCATGTTCCGGATGGACTTCGAGTTGTGTCAGTTCTTTCTTCACTTGACTGGCAAAACTTGCCATTAATATCGCCTCTTCTTCATTGTGCCCACTTGAAAGGCCAGATTTAAAATTTCAGTTGCGACCTTGTCGCCATCATGAAAGACGCCATGATTGCGCAACTGTAGAAAGTCGGCCGAGATGACCCGGCAGCCGAGATCGCGCAAACCTTGGTAATCGTGTTCCACAGGGACCAGATATTCATCGTACTTCTGATGATCAAGGTAATCACTCGGCACGGGGGCGATGTTCACCAGCACCGTATCAACAAAGTCTTCACCTAAGTGTCGATTCAAAACACGGACATGATCAGCGTCAGTAAAGTGTTCTGTTTCGCCTTTTTGCGTCATGATATTGACGATATAAATAATTTCCGCCTTAGTCGCCTTCACGGCATCCCCAAGGTTAGAAATCATCAGGTTAGGCAAAATACTCGTGAACAAGCTACCTGGGCCAAGCACCACGACATCCGCATTCATAATCGCATCAATCACCTGGTTAACAGCCTGAGGTGGTTCTTTGGCGTTCAAATCCGATTCTGTCACAAAGACGCGTTGAATATGTTTACCCGCGCCAGTAATCTCGGCCTCCCCAGACAAAGTTGTCCCATCAGTGAATTCAGCGTTCAGTGTCAGTGGGGTATTGCTGGCCGGATAGACATGACCATCCACTTTCAACATTTGACTGAGTTGCTGAACCGCGTCAAAGATACCGCCCTTCATTTCAGATAAGGCCGCGATAATCAAATTCCCAATCGCATGGCCCGCAAAAAAGGCGTCCTTAGAATTGAACCGATATTGAAAAATATCCAAATACAGACTTGGCAAGTCAGACAAGGCAGCTAAAACGTTCCGAATATCTCCAGGCGGCACAACGTTGATATAATCCCGAATGATCCCTGATGAACCGCCATCGTCGGCCACAGTCACGATCGCTGTCACATCCGCGTTTTGTTCGTGGAGACTTTTGACAATCACGGGTAATCCTGTCCCGCCGCCAATCACAACGACTTTAGGTCGCCGCCCCTTGATGACGCGAATAATTCGATTATCTGCACTCATGACCGATTCACCGTCGCTTTCCGTTTATTAATATCCCGATGTGTAATGTCGACCGCATATTCTGTCCCAAAGGCCTTACCAATCCGTTCTGCAAAGGCGACACTGCGGTGTTGACCGCCGGTGCAGCCAATCGCAATCGTGACACTGGTCTTGCCTTCTTTTTGGTAGGCCGGCATGATAGAGGCCAGCATCTTATAAAACTGATTATAGAACTGCTCAGCGGCAGGTTGATCCATCACATACTCATACACAGCTTGATCCAAGCCGGTCTCATTTCGAAATTCAGGGATGTAGTACGGATTCGGTAAGAATCGCACATCCATGACAATATCAGCATCAATCGGCAAGCCGTATTTGAACCCAAACGACATCACCTCAATATGAAAAGTTGGGTGGCTGCTCGACTTAAACGCGACGAAAAGCTTCTCGCGTAATTGCCGCGGCGACAAATCAGTCGTGTCGACAATCATCTGGGCCCGATTGCGCAATTCAGTCAATAGCTCGCGTTCTTTCTTGATGCCATCCATGAGGCGGCCGTCCATGGCCAGTGGGTGGGAACGGCGGGTCTCTTTATACCGTGAGACGAGTTCGGCATCAGTTGCATCAAGAAAGACAATTTTAGTGGTCACGAAGACCGTATTCTCGATGTTGGCAAGCATATCGATAATCTCGTCATAAAACGCGTGGCTTCGCAAATCAATCACGAGCGCGATTTTGGTCACTTTACCTGATTCTTTGACCAACTCCCAAAACTTTGGCAATAGTGCGGGTGGCATATTGTCCACACAGAAATAGCCTAAATCTTCAAAGCTTTGCATCGCGACGGTTTTGCCGGCCCCCGACATACCCGTAATCACAACCAGATCTAATGTCTCCGTCATGCAACTGCCTCCTTTTTTATCTTGTGCTCAGTATAACATTCCGGGCGTGTCATTGCGAATTTGAGCAAAAAAAACAGCCCGCAGGCTGCTTTGCTGCAATTATGCGCCCCGACGCCCGAAAGCGACAACTAGCGCGGTAATTCCAAAGACGATGAAGGCCATCGCCAATAACGTCACCAGGCCAACGGCTGACACAACCGGGTTCATGAGAAGAAGAATCCCGACAATCAAACCTAGGACTTGGAAGATCAGGTCAAAGATAAACCAACCAGTCCCAGCGGACCGTAAATGGCTGGCACTGATAATCCCAACGACACTATCCATAATGAACCAAAAGGCAAACAGATAAGTGATGGTCAATGCGCCAGCTGGAATATTGAAGAGGAATAAAAGCCCCAAAATAATATCAAGAACCCCAGATACAAGCGTAATTCCGGCGCGACCACCAATAACGTCGCGCAGCTTGCTGTAAGCGGCTAATGTCGTCACCCCACGAACAATAGCCACAACGGCAAAAATAAATGTCAATGTGACTAAGGTTGCACCCGGATTCCGCAGCATTACGACCGCGGCCACTAAGAAAGCAATCCCTGTTAAGAATTCAGTCCAATCAAAACCAAAACGTCTCTGTTGAAACATATGCTCACCCCTTTATGGCTTTAATCATACCGATAAGTCCAACAATGAGCAATGATTGTCCTCTTTTAACAGCATCGGCATTAAAAAAGCGCAAATCAGCAACGTGATTTGCGCTTTAACCGCGACTAGTGCTTGGCCTCAAGGGTCCGCCTTGTGTCGCGTTCCAGGATTGGCTTCAAGTATTGGCCCGTATAACTATTCTTCACTTCAGCAATCGCTTCTGGTGTGCCAGTGGCCAGGATTTGACCCCCGCCATCGCCGCCTTCTGGTCCAAGATCAATCAGCCAGTCAGCAGTCTTAATCACATCCAAGTTATGTTCAATCACTAAGACAGTATTACCTTCATCAACCAAGCGCTGCAAGACACCCAGCAGCCGCTTGATGTCATCGGTGTGCAACCCGGTCGTCGGTTCGTCCAGAATGTAGAAGTTTTTACCCGTGGAAAGCTTTTGCAATTCACTGGCCAACTTCATCCGTTGGGCTTCCCCACCAGAAAGGGTCGTCGCACTTTGACCCATGGTGACATAGCCCAAGCCAACATCAATGATGGTCTGCAACTTACGCGCAATCTTTGGAATTGGGGCAAAGAAGTCAACCGCTTCATCAATCGTCATATCAAGGACTTCCGCAATATTCTTCCCTTTATAGGTCACTTCAAGCGTTTCAGAATTGTAGCGCCGACCATGACACACTTCACAGGGCACATAGACGTCAGGCAAGAAATTCATTTCAATCTTGATAATCCCGTCGCCCTTACAATTCTCACAGCGGCCGCCTTTAACATTGAAACTAAAGCGTCCCTTCTTATAGCCACGCAACTTAGCTTCATTGGTTTGCGCAAAGAGGTCCCGAATGTTGTCAAAGACACTCGTATAGGTCGCCGGATTACTCCGCGGGGTCCGACCAATTGGACTTTGGTCAATGTCGACTAACTTTTCAATATTCTTATAGCCAAGAATCTTCTTGTAAGCCCCTGGCTTTTCGGAGTTGCGGTACAACTTCTGCGCCAAGGCGCGCTTGAGCACAGAATTCACCAAAGTGGACTTCCCAGAACCTGAGACGCCAGTCACAGCGATGAATTCACCAAGTGGGAAATCAACGTTGACGTCCTTCAAGTTATGTTCTGTTGCCCCTTCAACGCGAATCGCTTTACCGTTGCCCTTGCGCCGGGTTTCAGGAACTGGAATGAACTTTTTACCGGCTAAGTATTGACCGGTCAAGGATTTCTTAACGCGTTTGACTTGCGCGGGTGTCCCGGCAGCCATCACTTCGCCGCCATATTCACCCGCACCAGGTCCGATGTCGACTAAGTAATCCGCGGCCAGCATCGTATCCTCATCATGTTCAACCACAACCAAGGTATTCCCGAGGTCGCGCATTTTCTTTAAGGAATCAATCAAACGGGCGTTATCTCGCTGGTGTAAACCAATCGATGGTTCATCTAGAATATACAACACACCCGATAAGTTTGACCCAATTTGAGTAGCCAACCGAATCCGTTGGGCTTCCCCACCTGACAAGGTCCCAGCACTCCGACTCAAAGTCAGATAATCCAGACCAACATTCATCAGGAAGGTCAGCCGATCAACAACTTCTTTCACAATCGGCTGAGCAATCATGGCTTGGGCTTCAGAAAGATCGACACCTTCAAAGAATGGCAGGGCATCTTTGATTGGCAAATCGCTGGCATCCGCAATATCACTGCCACCAATCTTCACTGCCAATGCTTGCCGGTTCAACCGCTTGCCATGGCAGACTGGACAAGTTAACGCAGTCATATAAGTCCGCATCTGGCCGCGAGTGAAATCAGAATTAGTTTCAGCGTAACGCCGGGAAATGTTTGGCAGGACGCCTTCAAAAGGCACATCGACATCCCGCACCCCGCCAAAATCATTTTCATAGTAAAAATGGAAGTCCTTACCGGCGCTGCCATTAAGTACGAGGTCCTTTTGCCGATCGGTCAGCTTCTTGAACGGCTTGTCCATGGGAATCTTGAATTGCTTGGCAAACTGCTCCAGCATGGCTGGGTAGTATTGCGAGCTAATTGGATTCCAAGGGGCAATGGCGCCTTCTTCTAAGGTCATGTCTTGGTCAGGGACAACCAGGTCAACATCAACCGTCAGTTTCTGACCTAAGCCATCACATTCTGGGCACGCACCAAAGGGCGCATTAAAAGAGAACAACCGTGGTTCCATCTCGCCAACTGTGAAGCCACAGATTGGGCAGGCATAGTGTTCAGAGAAGATTAATGGCTCGCCACCAATGACATCAACGTTAGCGTAGCCTTCAGACAAACGCAGTGCTGCTTCAAAAGAATCAAACAACCGACTACGCACTTCGTCTTTGACTACAATCCGGTCAATGACAATGTCGATGTCGTGTTTCTTATTCTTGTCGAGTTCGTAGTCCTTGTTGGCGTCCATCACTTCGCCATCGACCCGCATCCGGACATAGCCCTCACGCAAAATCTTTTCAAAAACTTTCTTGTGAGCACCCTTCTTCTGGCGCACTACGGGCGAAAGAATCTGAATCCGCGTTTTATCAGGCAAATCCATTACCCGGTCAACCATCTGTTCAACTGATTGACTGGAAATCACTGTGCCATCATTGGGACAAATGGGTGTCCCCACCCGCGCCCAGAGCAACCGCAGATAATCATTGATTTCAGTGACTGTCCCCACGGTTGACCGAGGATTCTTTGAAGTCGTCTTCTGGTCAATCGAAATAGCCGGTGACAACCCATCAATTGAGTCGACGTCTGGCTTGTCCATCTGGCCTAAGAATTGGCGCGCATATGCCGACAGACTCTCAACATAGCGGCGTTGGCCTTCAGCATACAGCGTATCAAAGGCCAAGCTTGACTTGCCGGACCCTGACAGCCCAGTCATGACCACCAGTTTGTTCTTAGGAAGGGTCACATCAACGTTCTTTAAGTTGTGGGCGCGCGCCCCGTGAATCACAATTTTGTCATTTGCCATACATCCGACTCCTTACATATCTGCTTGTAGTTCTAAGATCGTATCCCGTAGGCTGGCCGCTTGTTCAAAGTCCAGCTTCTTTGCGGCAGTTTGCATTTGTTCTTGCAAGTTCTTGACCAAGGCCTGCTTATCGGCTTTGGTCATATCTTCAAAGTCAACTTCGGCAAATGTCTTGTTACTGTCATCATCTGTATCAACTTTTTCCAGACTACTGATTGCGTCACGGATTGGTTTGATAATGGTCGTTGGTGTAATGTTGTGCGCTTCGTTATAAGCTTCTTGAATACCACGGCGACGCTTCGTTTCATTGATGGCAGCATTCATCGAATCCGTCATTTTATCGGCGTACATAATGACGCGTCCATGCGAATTCCGTGACGCCCGACCAATGGTTTGAATCAAAGACCGTTCAGCCCGCAGGAATCCTTCCTTATCGGCATCTAGAATCGCAATCAGTGACACTTCTGGCACGTCAATCCCTTCACGCAGAAGGTTAATCCCAATCAGGACGTCAAACTTACCAAGTCGCAAATCACGAATAATTTGCGTCCGTTCCAGCGTCTTAATATCACTGTGCAGGTACTTAACCCGAATCCCCATTTCTTTAAGGTAATCCGTTAAATCTTCAGCCATCTTCTTGGTCAATGTTGTGACGAAGACGCGTTCGTTCTTCTCTACGCGATCATTAATCTCAGACACCAAATCGTCAATTTGGCCCATAATCGGCCGAACTTCAATTTGTGGGTCTAACAAACCAGTAGGCCGAATAATCTGTTCCGCAAAGTCTTCCTTTGGCACCCGGTCTTCTTCATAAGGGCCGGGAGTCGCACTGACATAGAGGATCTGATTGACGTGTTCTTCAAATTCGTTGATTTTTAGCGGGCGGTTGTCCAAAGCGCTTGGTAACCGGAACCCATAATCAATCAGCATTTGCTTGCGCGCCCGGTCACCGTTATACATCCCCCGAATCTGGGGCATGGTCACGTGACTTTCGTCGACCATAATCATGAAGTCCTTCGGGAAGAAATCGAGCAGCGTGTATGGCGGTTCGCCAGGCAGGCGGCCATCCATATGGCGGGAATAATTTTCAATGCCGCTGGTAAAGCCCATTTCGCGTAACATCTCAATATCGTAATTCGTCCGCTGCTCCAACCGTTGGGCTTCAAGCAACTTATTCTGGCCGCGCAACACGGCCAAACGGTCCGTCAATTCAGCTGAAATGCTGGTAATCGCGTGTTCCATTTGGTCATCGTTGGTCATGAAGTGAGTCGCTGGGAAAATAGCGACGTGTTCGCGCTCGCCCAACACTTCACCCGTCAAAGCATCGACTTCAGTAATTCGATCGATTTCGTCACCAAAGAATTCCACCCGAATCGCATGATCATCACGACTAGCAGGAAAAATTTCAACCACATCACCACGGACACGAAAACGGCCCCGTTGAAAATCAATATCATTGCGATCAAATTGAATGTCCACTAATTTACGCAACAATGTGTTGCGATCAATTTCCATCCCTTGCCGCAGTGACAACACGTGGTCACGATACTCGTGAGGATCCCCTAACCCGAAGATGGAGGACACTGAAGCCACGACAATGACGTCATTGCGTTCTAGCAAGGCACTAGTGGCACTATGGCGAAGTTTATCGATTTCGTCATTAATGGCGGAGTCTTTTTCAATATAAGTGTCTGAACTAGGGACATAAGCTTCTGGTTGATAATAATCATAGTAAGACACGAAGTATTCAACCGCATTATTGGGGAAGAATTCCTTGAATTCGCCATACAGCTGGCCTGCCAATGTCTTGTTATGTGACAAAATTAATGTCGGCTTGTTCACCTGGGCAATCACGTTACTCATCGTGAACGTTTTGCCGGTCCCGGTGGCGCCAAGGAGGACTTGTTCCTTCTTGCCCGATTCAAACCCTTTGACCAATTTGTCTATTGCAGTCGGCTGGTCCCCGGCCGGTTGATATGGGGATACCAGGTCAAACTTCTGGTCATTCATACGTTCGATCATCCAAAAACCTCCCTATCAGGCAAATAAAAGGGCCTGTGACAAAACATGATGTTTTGTTCACAGGCCACTGCAGTGCACAATGGCGATGACGCGTCGATTATGCAACTGCTGTAATGCTTTGCGCCTGTTTTATTCGTACGACAATTATAGCATACCGAACATACTTTCGCTACTCTTTAGCGTCCGCAGCCGCCAAGGTGTCACGAGTCAATTGTGCAAGTAAATCACGGTCGCCGAACTGTTCTTCCAGCATATCTGGCAAGACATTTTTGAGGAAATACTGGACGCTTGGCCGTGATTTGAAATCAAGAATCGTACTCAAAGACTCAGTATAAATATCGAGAAAAACCTGTTCAGGATTGCCCTTCTCGATTTCGCCAAAAGATTCGTAAAGCAAGTCAACTTTATCTGAAATGGATAGGATCTGACCTTCCAAGCTTTCATCTTTACCCTCAGAGAGACGGCGCCGATAACGATCTTGAAATGGGGCAGGAATTTCATTTTGAATGAAGTTTTCCGTCATGGATGCTTCAACATCTGCAAGCATTTCCCGAAGCGTTGGTGTGGCGTATTTAACTGGTGTTTTGATATCACCAATAAACCGTTCGGTGTAATCATGATTCAAGGCCTTCTCGTATAACATTTGCCAGTTGACGGGATTCCCCGCCTCTTCTTCAATATCACCCAACATCTGAGCAATTTCTGCGACCTTAAAGGAATGCGCCGCCACACTGTGTTCGGCATACTTGAAGAATCCAGGCGCCCGCCGTAAGCTTTCCAAATTGTTTAAGCCTTGAATAAATTGGTGCATTCCCATGTGTGTCTCTCCTTTTTGGTTAAAATTTCTCCAATGTTAGCACAGTTTGCCACCTGCCTCAATAGCCATCCCGTCAAAAAAGCGGCAGAGAGCGTAACTTTAGAGTTACGGCCCTGCCGCTTTTGCATTACTCTGCTTGCCGGAAGGCCGTCAAAGCTTGCTCAAAATCATTCAATTTATGATTAGCCGTTTGTGCGTCTGGTGCACTTGTGCCCACGTAGAATTTCACCTTTGGTTCGGTGCCTGATGGGCGAATGGCAATCCATGAACCATCACTCAGAATATATTTCAACACATCGCTGACAGGCATATCAATCTTAGCGATTTCGCCATTATCATCAGTCGCTTGTTGGAGCTTATAATCTTCAACTCGACTGACAGCAACCCCAGAAAAGGCCGCTGGCTGATGATCGCGGAACTTCGTCATCAAGTCAGCCATCTCTTTAGGACCACTAACCCCCTCGAAATCAACCGAAACGGTCTTCTCAGCGAAATAGCCGTACTGCTTGTACAACGCCTGAATCCCGTCCCAAAGTGTCATGTTCTGGGCCTGGTAATACGCAGCTACTTCAGCGAGCAACACGGTTGACTGAATAGCATCTTTATCACGGACAAATGGCTTAATCAAATAACCGTAGCTTTCTTCAAAACCAAAGAGGAATTCATGTTCACCAGTAGCCTCGTAATGTTTAATCTGGTCACCAATAAACTTAAAGCCCGTTTCAACGTTGATCATATCGACCCCATAGTCATTGGCGATAGCCGTTGCCAATTCAGTTGAGACGATCGACTTGACGACTGCCCCATTCTTCGGTAACGTTCCCGCCTGCTTGCGCGCTTCCAGGATATAGTGCAGCAGCAATGAAGCAATTTGGTTACCCGTCAACAACTGATAGCCATCGCCAACTCGAACAGCCGTCCCGAGTCGATCCGCATCAGGGTCTGTTGCAATCAACACGTCAGCCTGTTCTTGTTCCCCCAGTACTTTGGCCATATCAAAGGTTTGTGGAAATTCAGGGTTAGGGAATGGTGTGGTAGCAAATTCTGGATCGGCAATACTCTGCTTGGCCACCAATTTGAAGTTTTCAAATCCGGCATTCCGCAACACCATTTGCGCGGGAATTCTGCCCGTCCCATGCAACGGCGTATACACCAATTTCATCGTCTTGCCGACCGACTGAACGAGGTCATGATTAATTGTCACTGTCGCTACCGCGGCGTAATAAGCTTCATCAATATCTTCACCAATCAAATTCAGCAAGTTATTGCTACGCATCGTTTCAACGTCGACAGTCTTGATATCGAAAATATCAGTGACTTCACGCACATATTTAGTGATCAAATCAGATTCCTCAGGTGGCATCTGCCCACCATCCGGACCATAAATTTTGTATCCATTATATTGTTTCGGATTGTGGCTGGCAGTAATCATGATCCCGGCATAGGTTTTGAGGTAGCGCACGGCAAATGAGAGTTCAGGCGTTGGCCGTAAACTATCAAAGACAAAACTAGGAATGTTGTGTGCAGCCAAAACACCAGCTGCTGTATAGGCAAATTCTTGACTCATATACCGCGAATCATAGCTGATGGCCACCCCTTGTTGCTTTTGAGTGGCTGGCAAGCTGTCCATGAATCGGGCTAACCCCTCCGTCGCTTGTTGGACGGTATAGACATTCATCCGGTTAATCCCCGCACCAATCACGCCGCGCATCCCAGCCGTGCCAAAGGACATCGGCACGCTGAAGGCTTCTTCTTGGCTGGCTAAGTCGTCTTTCATTGCTGCGAGGCTCTTCTGCACACTCACATCAAGATTTGGTTGTTGGACCCATTTTTCGTATTCGCTTTGAAAACTCATCGTCGACTCCTCTTTCCTGTCTCGTTACTGACATTATACCGAATAATGCCACGCTTGGTGGAAAATTCCATTTGCAAGAATTCCTGGTGCCCTTGTCGCCATAATTAGTATAGAAGTCGGGACCCACTTAAGCAATCGCTTACAACCCTAGACACAAAAATACCCAGCCCCTTGGCAGAACCAAAGAACTGGGTATCGGTGTAGTTGCATTTTTTGCTCAAAAAAACATTTATATTTTAATTAACCTGAGATTAGGCGTTGATTTTTTCATCTTCAAGACTTTGCAAGTAGTTGAAGACACTCTGGCCCGCTTGACCACCTTCACCAACAGCCGTAGTAATTTGTCGCAGATTCTTCGCGCGAACGTCGCCGATTGCAAAGACGCCAGGGACACGCGTTGCCATTTCATCATCAGTTGGAATCCAACCGGCGTCATCCAAGATATCTAAATCCTTGAATGAATCAGTCATTGGCTTAATGCCGACATAAATGAAGGCACCACTAGCAGGGACAACGTGTTCCTCACCAGTGTCTTTATCGACATACTTCACACCGGTGACTTTCATGTCATCACCGAGAATATCTTCGACTTGAGCATCCCAAACAAAGTTCATCTTGTCGTTGGCAAATGCCCGCTTCTGGATGATTTGTTGTGCCCGCAATTGGTCACGACGATGAATAACGGTCACCTTTGAAGCTAATTGCGTCAAATAGAGCCCTTCTTCAATGGCAGAATCCCCGCCACCAACGACAACGAGTTCACGGTTCTTAAAGAACGCGCCATCGCAGACCGCACAGTAAGAAACACCACGACCACTGTAGGTTTCTTCACCCTCAACACCTAATTTACGGTGTTCAGCACCAGTGGCAATCACAATTGCCTTGGCTTCAAACGTCTCTTCATCGGTAATAACCCGCTTCCACAAGCCATCATTAATGACCTGACTGACATTACCATAGGCATATTCAGCGCCGAATTGGGTCGCGCCATCATACATTTGTTGACCAAGATCTGGGCCTAGAATTGACTTAAAGCCTGGATAGTTTTCGATTTCAGCCGTATTGTTCATCTGCCCGCCGTAAATACCCCGATCGAGCATTAATACGGAAAGGTTCGACCGAGAAGCATACAATGCTGCGGTCATCCCACCAGGGCCAGCACCAATCACAATGACATCATATTGTTTTGCCATAAGCGCCCTCCTTCATGAATGCTTACAAAAGGTAAGCTTCTATCTGACACACTATACTGTTTTTTGAATGAAATGTAAAGTCGTCTATAAAGTCTCGATTTCAAAATCGAATTCAGGTTTACCGTCGCGTTTCATCAGGTCTGCGATTACCTGCTTGAGTGGAGCATCTTCATACAAGACGCGATAGATGGCGTCGCTAATCGGCATTTCGACGCCCAGTTCAGCCGCCAGCCCATGGACAACTTTGGCTGTTGAGACCCCTTCGACCACCATGCCCATATTTGCCAGAACGTTAGCAAGGGTTTCACCCTGACCTAACGCATTCCCAGCTCGCCAATTACGTGAATGCACCGAGGTGCCGGTAACAATTAAGTCCCCCACGCCAGACAAACCAATAAAGGTTAATGGATCCGCGCCCATTTTAACCCCCAAGCGCGTAATTTCAGCCAAGCCCCGCGTGAGTAAGGCCGCTTTCGTGTTATCGCCATAGCCCAGACCGTGTAACGCCCCAGCGCCAATGGCAATCACGTTCTTCAACGCCGCCCCCATTTCAACGCCTAACACATCTTGATTGGTGTACAGGCGGAAATAGTCATTCATGAATAATTTCTGAATCGACTTAGCCGCGGCCAATGACGTTGATGCCGCGGTTAACGTGGTAATGTCATGAGTCGCCACATCTTCGGCATGACTCGGGCCAGAAATCACCACTAAGCCGCTGGTCAACTCTGGTTTAATCACTTCATCAATGACTTGAGACACGCGTAATTCAGTGCCCTTTTCCAAGCCCTTGGCCGCGTGGGCCAGGATTGGCCGCCAACTTGGCTGAGCCGCTAAGAATGGTTGGACCTGTTCAGCCACGCTGCGAACGGCGTTAGTCGGGACCACGAACAGAATAACACTGGCATCACCAATCGCTGTTTCCAGATTAGCCGTAATCTGCAAGTCGGGATTTAATTTGAAATCACCTAAGTAATGTTCATTCATATGGGTTGTCGTTAAAGTCTGAGCCTGATCAGCACTGTGTGTCCACAAGTAGACATTCTGCCCATTATCAGTTAAAAGGTTCGCGAGGACGGTTCCCCACGAGCCTGCTCCTAAGACTGCAATTTTTGACACAAGTTGTCCTCCTTAAATGAAAAGCCTGGGTCAGTTCACCCAGGCCGGTGCCAAGCACATCATGTTTGTTGCGACTAATTCGCGTATTTGAGTTCGTTACCATCCAGATACCACAAATTATTGTGCCGGCGCCGATAAACCCAAATGGCAATCGCACTGATAAACAGAATCACCGACAAAAGTTGTGAGGCCCGCAGCCCCGGAATCACATACAGACTGTCCGTCCGCATGCCTTCGATAAAGAAACGGCCAAAACTGTACCACATGACATAGCTTAGGAAAATTTCACCTTGTTTAAACCAGTGCTGATGATGGCGAATCGACATAATCAACGCGAAGCCCACTAAGTTCCAGAACGATTCGTATAGAAATGTCGGTTGGCGATAAGCCCCGTCGATAAACATCTGCTGAATGATAAAGCTTGGTAAATGAATGCCTTCAAGAAACGCCTTGCTCGTGACAGCGCCAAAAGCCTCTTGGTTCATGAAATTGCCCCAGCGGCCAATTGCCTGCGCAATCATCACCGTGGGCGAAACAATGTCCAGAATCAGCCAAATGGATAACCACTGAACCCTGGTGTAGACAATGAATACTAAAACTGCCGCAATCAAGCCACCATAAATCGCAATCCCGCCATGCCAAATCGCAATGATTTCGCTTGGATGGGCCGCGTAATATGGCCATTTAAACGCAACATAATACAGTCTAGCGCCAATTAAGGTAAACGGCAGTGACCAGAGAATTAAATTCAAAATATGATCTTCATTAACGTTGCGGCGCTTTGCTTCTTGGCTAGAGAGATAAACAGCCAACAAGACCCCACTGGCGATAATGATCCCATACCAGTGAATTGATAAGCCGCCAAGTTGCAACGCAATCGGATTTAATGCAGCCATCATGCGTTTTCGTCCCCCGAATTAGTCTGAATCAGTTTATTCAAGTTATTCTCAAAAGTCTTGGTTGCGTCATAGCCCATCGACTTGGCCCGGAAGTTCATCGCTGCTACTTCAATGATGATTGCCAAGTTACGCCCAACCTTCACGGGAACGGTAATCTTAGGAACAGGCACATCAAAGATTTGCTGTGACTGCTCACCGGTGCCCAAGCGATCAAAAGTCTTATCTGGACTCCAGTTTTCCAAATGGACAATCAGAGAAATCGAAGTGTTCTCCCGCACGGCGCCGGCGCCAAACAGATTCATGACATCAATAATCCCAATACCGCGAATTTCCAACAAGTGTGACAAAATAGCTGGGGCTTCCCCCACCACGGTCTGTTCATCTTGCTGATAAACATCCACACGGTCATCCGCAATCAGCCGATGACCACGTTGAACCAGTTCTAAAGCGGTTTCGGATTTACCAACGCCAGAGTCGCCAGTGATCAGCACCCCAAGGCCATAAATGTCCACAAGAACACCATGCATGCTCCGACGTTCAGCCAGTTGGCCATCCAGATATTCAGTAATTAAACTGGATAAACGCGTGGTAGGTAACTTTGACCGCAGCACTGGAATATGCATTGCGCCGGCAGCATCAAGCATTTCAACCGGTGGTTCAAACCCACGGGACACGAGAAATGCAGGTGTGTCTTCTGATGCCATGCGCTTGAAAATCAGCAAGCGTTCATCACTGGTCATGTTCCGAGCAAAAGAGATTTCAGTCCGCCCAAAAAGTTGAATTCGTTCATGAGGATAATAATTAAAATAGCCGGTTAATTCCAAGCCTGGCCGCGAAATGTCGCTGACCTCAATTCGGCGTTCATTCAGATAATCTGAGCCACTCACAACCTCAAGATTCGTTGCGGTTACAAGTTTCCCGACCGTGACACTATCTGCCATTGGTTCCACCTGACTTTCACAATAGATAGTTTGATTTTACCATGATTTGGCCGCGCCCGCAGAGAATTCACCGAATTCCAATCACGCCGCCTTAGCACCAATCCTGCCCTACCCCTATTTTTGGCCAAAAAAATAGTCGTGCTAACTCAAATCGAGTCAGGCACGACTGTTTTTTAGCTATGACACCGTTAGTTATCGCGGCTATCCCCAAAAATGGCACTGACAAGGGAAATCACGATGGCTAACAATAATGTGCTGCCGAAGCTACTGAGCACGATGCCAGGGACGAACCAAGTCATCATACTTAGCATCAAGGCATTAATCACAATGGCGAATAGGCCGAAAGTGATGATGGTGAGTGGAAACGAGAGGAAACTCAAGATGGGTTTTATAATCCCGTTGAGAATTCCTAAGACCAAGGCACCCACAAGGGCTACCCCAAAACTGCTGACCATCAATTGGGTGGGAAACAGTTGCGCATAGGCGACAAAAATTAATGTCGTGAGAATCGTGCGTTTAAAAAATCCCATTAAAAATCGCTCCAGTTATCGTCATCTTTTTCAGAAACATTCTCCGCAGGTTTGCGGGATTGCTTTGATTTGGGTTGGGCTTGTGTTGGTTGATCCCACTCATAACGGCGCTTGTGGTGGCGACGCGTATGATAGACGAACTCGTTACCCCGAAATTGCCGGCGGCCGCCAGAAAGCGCCCACCAAACAATGCCAATCACTAGCAACGGAATAAACAGCACCCGTAAAAGGAAGAATCCGATCATCAAGGGGACGGCAATCAGCAGTCCGACTCCGAAAAGTACCAATGGTATTAGTAGAAAAGGCATCAGCCAATCCTCCTTTATTTAATTATTTTTGGTCTGAATCTTTGAGTAAAATACTACCACTCGTCGTGGAAACGGTGATGGCACCGGCACCTTCGCCAGCGCGTTGCAAGTCAACCGACTTACTGTTCTTCTTGGCCGGGACTTGGTCAAGCCGAGACTTCACCTCACCCAAGCGTGCTTTAGCCTGACCATTGAGGGCGGCGGTCGTTGGGAAAGCCAACTTCACATCGCCGTTCACTGAGCTAGCCGACAAGGTATGGAATGCTTGCTGGTAAGTAGCGCGAATTGTCCCATTGACCGTGGTAATCTGGGCTGTTTCTGGTGAATTGGCTAACTTAATATCACCATTGACCGTTTCTAAGAACACATCATGCACCGTGCCCTCATTCACCTTAATATCACCATTCACGCCTTGAGCTTCAATCATCACCACTTGGCTCTTTAAGAATTGAATGTCACCGTTAGTACTCTTAACATAGAAGTCTTTACCGTGGATCTCATTAAACCGAACGTCGCCATTCAACAGCCGGACAGTCACATGGTCGTACTCGCGGCTTGGAAAGAAGACATGCAAGTCAGCAGAAACACGCTTGTTTGGCACTTGGAAAATTAGATGGTCGTCATTGACGTCAATCCGGGCCCGGGCATTAAAGGCTTCAAGGGGTGTTTCTTCCTTGAATTTGCCATAGAGCTTGATGTCAGCATCAATTTTGAATCCTGGTTTGTCCCATGGTTCAAAAACAACGTCCCCATTGGCAACCTTCAGATCAAGGATGGTCGCTTGACTATCGGGATAGTCGAAAGTTTGGCTGAACTTTTCAGTCGCCAAGCCAGGAACCTTAATGGTGATATCCTTCCAATCGACGTTATCCATCACATTACCAACGGTATCTTTCACCAGGTGAGCAATTTGCGATGAAGCGTCGCGCATTGTTGAGCCAAAATCGTTGAGTCGTTCGCGCGCTTGATCTTGCCAGTCATCAGGCAAGACATCGCTGAAACGTTTCTTGGTCAGTTGGCGCTTTTGATCTTCTAAATCGGCCAGTTCAGCTTGTAGTTCTGGGCGTTGTTGATTCAATTCCGTGATTTCTTGGTTCAAAGCCAGATTCTCTTGTTTCAATTGGCCGCGTTCCTGATACTTCTCTTGCGTGAGTGTATCAAGATCTTCCATCGTGTCCAAAACAATAATCTGTTCTTCATTAGCAGCCACTTGCTTGCGTAGGCTAGCAAGTTGGGTCTCGATTGCTGCTAAATTCCCTGATACATCCGCAATTTCTGTATTAAGGGCGTTTAATTCTTGCTCATTTTCATCAAGCGCTTCGTTATCAGTTGGTTGGTTGTCAGATTGTTCAGTTTGGGCGTGGGGGTCAGTATTTTTGGCAAGATTTTCTAAAAGCAAGAGTGCTTCTTCACTGGAAATGACACCCTGCTTCACTAAATCAAGAATCCGTTCACGTTCATTCATGGATTTATCCCTCCGGTTTTTCTTATTTGACTATGGTTATAGTATGCGCGCTGCCTCGCAAATGTGCATAGGTCCTAAGGTTGATTTTCATTTCCGCCTGCAGGAATAAGCCATTCTGCGGCTCAGTCACACAAAAAGCGCTGCGGGCGGCAACCAGCAACGCTTTTGAAAAATCGAAGGGATTCGTCGTCACTATCGACTAGAATTCATCTTCAGTGGCATTCGAGTTGAGTTCCAATAACTTGCCGGTCTTCAAGTAAACAATCCACTCACAGATGTTGGTGACATAGTCCCCAATCCGTTCAAGATATGATGAGACGAACATGTAATCCATGGCCCCAACGACGGTATCGGGTTCGCGCTGCATTTCGGCCACACAGCGTTCGTAAATTTCGTTTGAGAAATCATTGATACCATGATCCTCTTCGGCAATTGCCCGGGCCCGCTTGTCGTCTTCTTTGACGTAGGCGTCGAGGACTTGCTCAACCATTGCCTTGACGGCCGCCGACATGTCCGCAATTTCTTTTTCAACGCCTGGGATCCGGGTTTCACCTTTGACCCGAATGGTTGACTTCGCAATCGAAACCGCGTGGTCCCCCATCCGTTCCAAGTCAGAGCTTGCCTTCATGATTGTCACAATCATCCGTAAATCAGTGGTGACTGGCTGTTGTAAGGCAATCATTTCAAAACTGTGTTTTTCCAGTTCAACTTCACGTTCATTAATATGCTTATCTTCCCGAATCACTTCCCGGGCCAATTCTTTATCATGATTAATGAACGCCTTAACGGATTTAAAGATGGCCTCATTGACCATCATCCCCATTTCTGAGAACCGAACGTGTAATTCATTCAGTTCATCTTCAAATAATTGCCGCATAATTTCCTCCTATCCGAAGCGACCGGTAATATAGTCTTCGGTTTCTTTTTGACTCGGATTCAGGAAAATCTTCTTGGTTTCATCGAACTCAATTAGATTCCCTTGTAAGAAGAAAGCCGTCCGATCCGAAATCCGTGATGCTTGGTGCATGTTGTGGGTCACCAGAATAATTGTATATTGATCTCTTAATTCTAACAGCATATTTTCAATTTGCGTACTAGAAATTGGATCCAGTGCACTGGTTGGCTCGTCCAGGAGAATCACATCAGGCTTCACTGCCAACACCCGGGCAATGCAGACCCGCTGTTGTTGACCACCAGAAAGAGACAGGGCACTTTCATTGAGTTTATCTTTCACTTCATCCCAGATGGCAGCCGCCTTGAGACTTGACTCAACAGCTTCATCGAGTACAGTCCGATCTTTCACGCCAGCCAGCCGCAAGCCATAAACCACATTCTCATAAATGGAGAATGGGAACGGATTAGGCTGTTGGAACACCATCCCGACTTGCTTACGTAGTTGCACAATATCTTCAGTTGGGGCGTAAATATTATCACCCCGCAAGGCAATGTTTCCCGTAATGGTGACATCATCGATCAAGTCATTCATCCGATTCAAGCACCGGAGGTAAGTCGACTTCCCGCAGCCAGAAGGTCCGATCAATGCGGTGATTTCGTGTTCCTTGAAGTCGAGATTAATGCCTTTGAGGGCTTCAAATTTGCCATAAAACAGATGCACGTCTGAACTCGTAATCACAGTTGCCTTTTCACTCATTCAAATTCCTCCTAGCCAAAATGCCCAGAAACGTAATCTTCAGTTGCTTTAATCTTTGGCCGGGTAAAAATCTTTCGGGTCTCATCATATTCCAGCGCCTTACCGCTATAGAAAAAGGCCGTATAATCACTAATCCGAGCCGCTTGTTGCATATTGTGCGTCACGATAATAATCGTGTACTGATCTTTCAATGTCATCAGCGTTTCTTCAACAGTTGAGGTCGAAATTGGATCCAGCGCACTAGCCGGTTCATCCAACAACAAGATGTCTGGTTGCATGGCAATCGCCCGAGCGATACAGAGCCGTTGGGCCTGCCCACCGGACAGTGACAACCCACTTTGGTGCAGGTCATCTTTCACTTGATCCCAGAGAGCCGCTTGCTTGAGACTGGTCTCAACCATCTCATCGAGTTTCTGTTTATCATGCTCCCCGAAGCGTTTCGGGGCAAATGTGATATTGTCATAGATTGATTTTGCAAATGGGTTAGGGCGCTGAAAGACCATTCCAATGTGCTTCCGCATTTCATAAATATCCACGTTGTCACTATTAATATCCACATCGCGATACATAATTTTACCCGTCACCCGGGTCCCATCAATATTATCATTCATCCGATTGATGGAGCGAAGGAACGTGGACTTCCCTGACCCAGAAGCACCAATTAAAGAGGTGATTTTGTAGCGCTCAAACGGCAGTGAAACGCCATGAATGGCTTCATTATCACCATAAAAGACCCGCAAGTCCTCAGTCTCCACGGCGATTTCTTGCGTTTTGCGATCAAAATCGCGGATGAAGATATCATCTAAAGAATAATTGTCCATGTTGGCCTCCTAGCTTGCGGTCATCTTTTTATACAATCGATTGCCAGCATAGCGCGCAACCAGGTTGAATAAGAGGACAGCCAAAATTAAAACAGCAGATGCACCAGCCGAAACGGCGGCCGCATCAGGTTGAATCCCTTCTGAATTAATCTTCCAAATATGCACCGCTAATGTTTCAGCCGGCCGGAAAATATTCAGCGGACTCGCAATGTTTAGTGGATTCCAGTTCGTAAAATCAAGGGCTGGGGCTGATTGTCCGGCGGTGTAAATCAAGGCGGCCGCTTCACCAAAGACCCGCCCCGCACCGAGAATCATCCCGGTAATGATCCCAGGTAACGCTTCTGGGATAACCACGTGCACAACCGTCTCCCACCGGGACAAGCCCAGGGCTAACCCGGCTTCTCGTTGCGTAAAGTGAATCTGACGCAAGGAGTCTTCAACGTTGCGCGTCAACAATGGCAGATTGAACACGGTCAAAGCTAACGCCCCAGACAGAATCGAGAAACCCATTTTGAACTGCAGCACAAAGACTAAGAATCCGAACAAGCCAACAACCACCGACGGTAGCGAACTCAGAATTTCAATGGAGGTGCGAATTAAATCGGTAATCCAATTCTTCTTTGCGTATTCAGCCAAGTAAATACCGGCGCCGATCGCAATCGGCACTGAGATGACCATCGCGAGTAAAAGCAAGTAGAAGGAATTAAAAAGTTGAATTCCAATCCCACCACCGGCTTCAAACGTGCTAGCCGGACTGGTCAGGAAGTGCCAGGAGACATGGGGTAACCCTTGAAAGAGGATAAAGCCCAACAGACTGGCGAGAATTACAATGATAATGCCGGCAACGGTGTAGAGCACGCCAGTTGCCAACTTGTCAGCTTGTTTCGGATTCATTTCAATTCCCCCTTCTTCCCGATCCAACGAATCATGATGTTAAAGAATAATGACATCAAAAGCAGCAGTAGTGCGAGTGACCAAAGCGCATTATTTTCGAGTGAGCCCATGACCGTATTCCCAATACCACTAGTTAACACAGACGTCAGTGTTGAAGCTGGTGAGACTAAGTTATTTGGCAGCAAGGCCGCGTTCCCAATGACCATTTGCACGGCCAAAGCTTCACCAAAAGCCCGCGCCATCCCAAAGACAATCCCAGTCAAAATACCAGGCGTCGCTGCTCTCAAAACAACGCGCCAGGTCGTTTGCCAGCGGGTCGCTCCTAAGGCCAGGGATGCAGAGCGATAATGACTTGGCACTGCCCGTAATGCGTCAACCGCCATTGACGTCACGGTTGGCAGAATCATGACGAAGAGGACAAATGTCCCCGCCAGAATCCCGAAACCAGTCCCGCCGAAAATACTACGGATGAAAGGCACCACAACAGATAACCCAATAAACCCATAAACAACAGAAGGAATCCCAACCAATAATTCAATGACCGGTTGGAGAATTTTACGGCCAACTTTAGGGGAAATTTCGGTCATGAAGACTGCTGCGCCCACCGCAAACGGCGTCGCAATAATGGCAGACAAGAACGTCACCCCAAAAGAACCCACAATCATCGGTAAAGCCCCAACCTGCGGGCTACCATGGGCGTCTTTAACCCCTGGGCTCCAAACTGAATGGGTTAAGAAGTCCCAGAGATTGACACCGTCGCTAAAGAAAGTCGCTAAACCCTTGGAAGCGACAAAGTAAAAGATACCGGCGACAATGACCACGATCAGTCCGATACAAAAAAGACTGATGAGCCGCCCGCGCCGTTCCAATTTGGCTGAGCGAGAGCGTTTTAACATTGCTTCACGAATTGGATCCATGTGTCACCCTCCTTTACTTAATGACTTTGCCAGTCGCATCGCGGCGAACCAACATATCAGTGACTGGAATATAGCCCATCTTCCGAACGAGCTTATCTTGCGTTTTTGCATCGAGAATGTAATTTAAGAATGCCTTGGTCAAGCCCTTGGGTTGGCCCTTCGTGTACATATGTTCATAGGCCCAGATTTTCCACGTATTGGTCGTAACATTCTTGTCTGTCGGTGCGACTTGATCAACCTTCAATTCTCGAACAGTTTTATCAACATAGGAAAAGGCCACGTAAGAAATTGCTCCTGGCGTGCTGCCAACGATTGACCGCACCATCCCGGTGGAATCTTGTTCTTGAGCGGGCACAGCCTGGCGCCCATTAAGCACCCAATGTTCGAAGGTGGCCCGGGTGCCAGAACCTTGAGCCCGATTCACCACAACAATCGGTTGATTCTTTCCACCGATTTGTTTCCAATTGGTCACCTCACCGGTAAAAATCCGGCGCAAGTCGGCCATGCTCACATTGTCGACCCCAACACCCTTATTCACAATCGGTGTAATGCCGACAACGGCAACTTGATGATCGACTAATTGACTAGCCTGAATGCCAGGCTTTTCTTCTGCAAACAAATCAGAATTCCCGATCGCCACAGCACCAGACTGCACTTGACTTAAGCCAGTCCCAGTTCCGCCACCTTGCACGTTAATAAAAACCCCTAAATGGTCGGTTTGATATTGTTCGGCAGCCGCTTCAACGAGCGGTTGTAAGGCACTTGAGCCCACTGCCGTAATTGATTCACCTTGACTCTGGGCACCACAAGCGGTGAGCATCAACCCAGCCGCGAGAATAAGTACCAAATTCAGCCATTTTTTCACGAAAAGCCCTCCATTTTTTACACTATCGCCAGTGTACCAATGCTGTGTAAAGCTTCTGCTGTTGCTATGTAAATATCACGTAAAAGCTCCCTCATTCACAACCTAATTATACCGCGCAAATCGCTGCTTGGCCGTTTGATACACTCAGACAAAAAAGCGCCCGGAGGCAGCCCCCGGGCGCTAATGATTACTAATCGCTCAATGGCAATGTCACAGTAAAGGTTGTCCCGACCCCCAGCTGACTAGACACGCTTACAGACCCGTCCAGACTACGAACTAATTCAGCCACGATTGCCAGTCCCAATCCAGTCCCGCCGTTGTTGCGACTGCGGGCCTTATCAACACGATAGAACCGCTCAAAGATTCGCTGCTGCTCATCAGTTTCAATCCCAATACCGGTATCTTGCACCGACAACCTGAATTGACCGGCCAGCATCTCGGCGTGAACGGTCACCTGGCCACCATCTCGATTGTAAAAGACCGCATTATTCAACAGATTCCGGACAATTTGCGACACCTTCACACTATCGCTCTTAAGGGTCAGATTTGGATCAACCGTCACTGTCACTTGTAGTTTCTTAGCTTGAACGGTTTGATCTAAGCTGCCTAAAGTTTGGTTGACCAACTCAAGCACATTGAACGACCTGACATGAGTGGTGCCCGACTCAGAACGGCTCAGCGCCAAAATATCTGTAATTAATTGTGTGAGTCTGCGGCTTTCGTCGTAAATAATTTGCAAGAATTGGGTCAAGGTTTCCGGATTATCTTTCGCCCCGTTTAACAAGGTCTCGGCGAAGCCAGTAATCGAAGTCACTGGCGTTTTAAGTTCGTGAGAAACATTGCCAACAAAATCCATCTGCATTTGCTCAATCCGCCTGAGATAAGTGACATCATAGAGAATCACCAGGGCTTGAAACTGGTCGGTCCCGGGGTTCAGACTGACCACTGAAGCATCAACTGCTTTTTGACTCATCATCAACTCAAGTTCTTGATGGTGCGTCTTCTCATTTCGGAAAGTATGTTCAATCATCCGGGCTAACGCGTACGTTTTGACGTCATCAACGTACGGATGGCGATGCGCTTCAATCGGATGGCCGAGCATTGAGCCCATCGCTTCATTACTCAGCACGACTTCACGATCCGTATCAATCAACATGACCCCCAAGGGGAGATGGTTGATCAATCGGTCAAAACTCACCTGACGCAGTGCGACTTTTTGCCGGAGGTGTCCCATTTCTGTGTTCAGCAGATTGACCTCTTCTGCCAGTGGTCCCAGCGGTTCATTGGGATTAACAATGACGGGCTCTGGCGCAGCATGTTGTCGCGTTCGCTGAAGGTTCATGGTCAATTGGCCGAGCACTTCACCAAACCGGCGCCGGCGGGTGGCATAGCGAACAATTAGCGCCCCTACAATGACGAAATAACCCAGACTCCATAGGGTCATCGCCAATCCGTCCGTGGCCCACAAGCCTGCTTGCGGTTGCGTCACAACTGTGTAACCTGTGTTTGTCCGAACAAAATAGGCCAGTTGGCGTTGATTGGCTAATGTTACTGAAGTCGTGAATGTTTTGGGATGTTGCGCGCGGTTGGCCGTGTCTTGAAGGACCTTCTGAGTGGTCCCCGCTGCTTTGGCGCCGATTTGCGTCACAACAGTGCCATCTTTGGCCGCTAACTGATTATCCTGGCTCAACGCATAAATCGTTTTGAGCGCCTGGGTCTGCGAGACATTTAGTACGTGGCTCATCGCCAACAGCAGGCAAAAAAAGCCTGCTACAGCAAGCAGACTGAGAGAAAAGACATGATTGGTAGTGGTTTTACGCATTAGGCACCTCCATTTGGTAGCCAAATCCACGGACCGTCTTAATATACTCGGGGTGTTTCGGATCAGTTTCGATCTTGTCACGCAGATGGCTCACTTGAATATCAACCATGCGGGTGGCAGCAGGATATTCAAACCCCCATACGCCATTCAGGAGGGCATCTCGACTGAGCGTTTTGCCCAAACGTTTGGCAAAATAAACCAGTAATTCAAATTCTTTTGGGGTCAGATGCAGCCGTTGGCCCCGAATCGTGGCGTTGAAATTCTGCTCATCGACCACTAAATCGCCAATGACAATCCGATTGCCATCGGTTGGACTGGTCGGCACCGAGCTGGCAGCGCGCCGTTCAATCGCTTTGATTCGCGCAATAATTTCCCGCGGCGAAAACGGCTTAGTCACATAATCATCAGCACCCAGCTCGAGACCGACGATTTTATCGGTTTCATTGTCCTTGGCAGTCAAAATCATGATCGGTGTGTCAATACGTTCTTGCCGCAAGCGGCGGGTAATATCCATTCCACTCAAGCTTGGTAACATCAAATCCAAAATAATGAAGTCGAATGAATTGTTCAGCGCTAAATCTAAGGCCGCCTGACCATCAGTTTCCGTCGTCACGTCATAGTTTTCAGTTTCGAGATTATATTTCAGCAAAGTCAAAATTGCCGGTTCATCGTCGACAATAAGAATTTTCTTCATTGATGCGTCTCCTCCGGGAATGTAATCATGCCGAGTTCGTGTGGGGCACCTTCAAAAATCGCCGCCTCGGTTAATTTAATTTCGCCATCCAGTTGCGCCACTTTCAAGCGTGCATAAGTGGGACTACTCTGGACTGCTGCATATAGACTAGCGTTATCTGACACGGCCAAGCCATTGACAGTTAACACTAAATCCCCTGCGACAAGCCCCATTTTAGCGGCCGGTGTATTGGGCACGACTGCCAATAAGCGGACACCCGATTCAGTTTGCGTCAGCTGGGGTTGTCCCTTAAAATGCGTGCGCCACAGACTGACGCCCAACAGCAATGCCGCCACCGCCAACAATCCCAGGCTCCAACTGGCTTCAAGGACATCAAAGTAGGCCAAGCCACTAATGGCAAACGCCATGAGCGCGCCAAAGAGAAACTGGCGCGGCCAAAAACGCCATGCGGCATCGGGCAACTGTTTGCGACTCGCGAAACTAGCCCCTAAAATAATTGGTAGGCAAATCAAACTGAAGCGCGGGGCCGTGATATGTAAGGTGTTCCAAAATGGGAGGGCGGCAAACCAGCTCCCAGGAATGGGCAATACCAACGGGAACCAGAAGAATTGTCTGAAGCGGTACCCCCCAACAAGGCGCCCGCGATTACTTTCTCGGACAAATGGTGAGGCTACCGGGACACGGCCAAACCGAATCAGAGCTGCTTGGGCCAAAGCAATTAAGCCGATCAAGCTAGCAAACCCAGGGATCCAATTGATTCCCAGTTGTAATCCTGGCCAGAAGTAAACCAAGCCTGCAAGCCCTAGCCATGCGGGACTAAACGTGAGGCCACCGAGCAGAAAGGTGACCGCACTGATGCCCATTAAGCCTAAGCCAATGGCTTGTGGCAACATCACACCAAGACTAACGGCAATACCACTAGTGATGACACTAGCAACAATCCCCCACAATAAACCTGGCCAGAGTTCAAGTTGCTGGCGATGAATGGCGGTGCGAAATTGTTGCCGTTCCTTGGCCACTCGACGATTGGCCCAAAACCATGACCCACCAAGTGCGAGAATTGAAACACTGATACTTGCTAGCCACCACATAGGTCAACCTCCCAGAATAGTTGCATTTAGTATAACACGCCGCCCGCTGCCATGAGCGGTGACAAAAAGTCATCTCAACAATTATAAAACGTCCACGCGTAATTGACCATCTTCACCGCGCATATCCACAAAAAAAGCAGACATCTACCGCCAATGAAGCGGAAATGCCTGCTTTTTAGAAGCTTTTAAAAAACTGATAACGTCTTAGTTGTCGCCTTTGCGACCTTGGTCAACGTTGCTCGCACGATAATCCGATCGGTCTCGCCTTCAGTTGGCGATGCACAAGTCACCAGCGTCAGCAATTGTTTGCCTGACACGTCGTCAATCCACTGGACTTGATCCTCATACACAACTTTCTTGAGTGTGACCTGATAGGTGTAAACCTTGGTCTTGTCCGTCAGATAAACAAAGTCGCCAGTTTTAACCCCTTTGAGCGGGGAGAATAAGACACCTTGATTCGTCATGTAATGACCAGCCAACGCGTAATTACCCTGGCCCATAACTTGGGTGGGCTTCATTGTGCCCGCCCCTTGCGCCAAGTTGTCATTGGCTAGCCCCTTAAGAATCGGCAAGCGCATCCCCACATCAGGAATCGCGATTTGGCCAATCGCATTTGGGTTGTTTGTCACCGCAGCATGGGCCACCGTCCCGACATCAAGCGCTTTGACCGCCTTAAAATCAAAACTCGCTTTGCGTTTGGTATTGCGTTGAATATCACTCCCGTCTAGTTTTTCCACTGTCCGGGAGGACAATTGTTGAATCACGAAGATTTTGATTTGCTCATTGAAAACAAGGGCCAGACCAACCATCACACCGAGCATGAGGATGATTCGAATGACCCACCGCTTTGTCCGACTTGTTTTGGTCATACTGCGCCTCCTTTAGCTTTAACCCACACTCATTCTACCAAATTATAGCTAATTCGGCGATTATTGCGGATTCTGCTGGGACAACTCCCACTGCAAGTACGCATCAATGAATGGATTGAGATCGCCGTCCATGACTGCTTGGCCATTCCCAGTTTCATAATTGGAGCGGTGATCTTTCACCATCGTATAGGGATGGAACACGTAACTACGAATTTGAGAGCCAAAAGCGACATCCATTTGACTGCCCTTAATGGCAGCAGCCTCTTGAGCTTTGGCTTCCTGCTCACGCTGGTACAACTTTGCCTTTAACATTGCCATCGCGGTATCCCGGTTCTGGAATTGAGAGCGTTGTGCCTGACTGGAAACAACAATCCCCGTGGGAATATGGGTCAGCCGCACCGCCGAACTAGTCTTGTTAATGTGCTGTCCACCAGCCCCACTTGAACGGAAAACATCCATCTTCACATCCTCAGGGCGAATGTCGATGTCAATGGTATTATCCAGTTCTGGCATCACATCGACAGAAGCAAATGATGTGTGACGGCGGCCAGCCGCGTCAAACGGCGAAATTCGCACCAGTCGATGCACGCCGCGTTCACTCCGCAAGAAGCCGTACGCGTTCTCACCCGTAATCAGCAGCGTCACGCTTTTAATCCCAGCTTCATCACCGGCTTGATAATCGGCTACTTCCACTGAAAAACCATTTTGATCAGCCCAGCGTTCATACATGCGCAATAACATCGAGCCCCAGTCCTGGGATTCAGTCCCACCAGCACCCGGATGAATTTCCAGAATCGCATTGTTGTGGTCATAGGGTTGATTCAGCAGCAGCTGCATCTGATACTGATCAAGTTGCTCATTTAAGGCTTCTAAATCGCCAACAAATTCTGATTCCAGTTCCGAGTCAGGTTCTTCTTGAATCAGCTCAAAACTCACCTGCAGGTCGGCCAAGGCGTCTGCCATCGCAATAAATCGGTCATGCTTCGCCTTAAGGGCATTGTTGTCATCAATCACTTGTTGAGCCGTGCTTTGGTCATCCCAAAAGCCCGGTTCGGCCATTCGGCCCTCGTTTTCGGCGATGCGCTCGTTCAAGGCATCGAGGTCAAAGTGACCCCCTAAATGAATTAATTTTGGCCTGCATATCGGCCAAGGTGTTGCGCATTTGAGCAATTTCCATGTTAAATTCTCCTTTAATTGAAAAGGACCAGCTAAAACGTGACGTTTTAGTGGCCCCTTTATTCATTAGCGACGAATATTTTGACGAATTTCAGCCTTCATGAACAGGCGCGTCACGTCTTCATCAATGTTTGCAATCATTTCTTCAAACATCCGGAAGCCTTCTTCTTGATACTCAACCAACGGATTCATTTGGCCATAACCACGCAAGCCAATTGACTGCCGCAATTGATCCATGGCATCAATATGATCGGTCCACATGGAGTCAACCACCCGCAGAATGACAACCTTTTCGAATTCAAGCATTTGACTTTCGTCAGCAAGTTGATTCTTCTTGGTTTCATAGTTCGTTTCAGCTAAGCCCATCAAGAAGTCAATGATTTGATCACTGGTTTTGCCCTCAAGGTCGCTCAAGGCAATCTTGTCTTCACTGACCATATTCGTAATGGCATAGTCATAGATGGCTTGTAAGTCCCAGTTCTTCTGATCTCCTTGAGTATGAGTTTGGACGATTCGAGTAATAGTCCGCTTAATCATTGCCATCAAAACTGGTTTCAAATCGCCAGTTTCCCGGATGACTTGTTGCCGTTGATCGTAAATGACTTCACGTTGTTCCCGCATCACGTCATCGTATTGTAAGGTGTTCTTCCGGGTATCATAGTTATTCCCTTCAACCCGTTTTTGCGCACCTTCAACTTGACGTGACACCATCCGACTTTGGATAACTTGATCATCGTCAGCCACTTGCATTCGATCCAAGAACGCTTTAATCCGTTCAGAACCAAACCGCTTCATCAAGTCATCTTCAAGACTCAGGTAGAACTGAGTTGCACCTGGATCTCCTTGCCGCCCAGAGCGACCCCGTAACTGATTATCAATCCGCCGGGATTCGTGACGCTCAGTCCCTAGGACAGCTAAGCCACCAATTTCTTTGACCCCAGGGCCAAGCTTAATATCAGTCCCACGCCCAGCCATGTTGGTCGCAATCGTGACCGCGCCTCTTTGGCCGGCATTCATCACAATTTCAGCTTCTTTAAAGTGATTCTTCGCATTCAAGACAGTATGTGGAATCCCACGCTGGTCAAGGATTTGACTCAAACGTTCGCTCGATTCAATCGCCACTGTCCCAACCAAGACTGGTTGACCGGCCGCATGCCGTTCTGCAATATCATCAGCCACCGCATTAAACTTGGATTCCAAGCTTGGGTAGAGCAAATCAGGACTGTCGACCCGAATCACTGGCCGGTTTGTGGGAATGGACAACACATTCATGTTGTAAATTTCGCGGAATTCTTCTTCTTCGGTCTTTGCAGTCCCAGTCATCCCAGACAGCTTGTTGTACATCCGGAAGAAGTTTTGGTAGGTGATGTTGGCCATCGTTTGACTTTCGTCTTCGATTTCAACGCCTTCCTTAGCTTCAATCGCTTGGTGCAAGCCATCAGAGAAACGCCGGCCTTCCATGGCCCGACCAGTAAATTGGTCAACGATTAAGACTTTACCGTCTTGAACCATATAATCAATATCATTGAGCATAATGTAGTTCGCCCGTAATGATTGATCCAAATGGTGAGTCAAAGCCGTATTCTCGGTGTCATAGAGGTTATCAAGGCCAAAGTTTTGTTCAGCCTTGCGAATCCCGGTTTCAGTCAGAGAAATGGTCTTAGTCGGCCAGTCAATCTTATAATCTTCATCTTCAGATAATTGCTTCACGAAGCGATCAGCCCGGATGTACATCCCGGTCGACTTTTCAGCACCGCCAGAGATAATCAGTGGGGTCCGCGCTTCATCAATCAAGATGGAATCAACTTCATCGACAATCGCAAAGTTCAATTCGCGTTGAACCATCTGTTCCTTATAGACCACCATGTTGTCCCGCAGGTAATCAAACCCAAGTTCACTGTTGGTGGAATAGGTAATGTCAGCGTTATAAGCATCGCGTTTTTCGTCACTGCTCTTAGAGTTTAAGTTTAAGCCGACAGTCAGGCCGAGCCAGTTGTACAACTCACCCATTTCAGTCGCATCACGACTGGAGAGATATTCGTTAACTGTGACCACGTGAACCCCTTTGCCAGCGAGCGCATTCAAATAAACCGGCATGGTCGCGGTCAGGGTTTTCCCTTCGCCGGTCTTCATTTCAGCAATGTTACCTTCATGTAAGGTAACCCCACCGATAATCTGGACGCGGAATGGGAATAAACCCAGCACGCGCTTGGCACCTTCACGGGCAACCGCAAAAGCTTCAGGTAAAATGTCGTCTAGGGTTTCACCATTGGCCAGTCGTTCTTTAAAGGCCGGAGTTTTTGCTTGTAAATCTTCATCGCTTAATGCAGCATATTCATCTTCGTAGCTTTGAACTTTGTCGGCAATTTTGCCGATGCGCTTAACTTCGCGCTGGTCGTTTTCGACCCAGTTGCGTAAAATGTTCGCCATGTTTTAAAAAGCCCTCTCATCGTAAGTCTAAGTCGTGCAACACTTATGGCCAGTCAGCCATAGTTATATACCATACAGTATCTAGTACATTCTAGCATTGATTGGATTAGATTGAAACATTTTCGTGAGTGAGAAGTCAAGTGATTTTCTGGGAATAAAAGCGACTTTTCGGCAGAAAAAACCTGCAAATCTAAAACACCGATTTGCAGGTTATAAAGGGGTGAGCAAACGCCCACACCGCACAATTATTCGTCGGTTTCAATCAGACCGTACCGGCCGTCGCGACGCTTGTAGACAATACTTGTTCCATTAGTGTCGGCATCTTCAAAGATGAAGAAGTTATGGCCCAACATGTCCATTTGTAAAATGGCTTCTTGGGAGTCCATTGGTTTCAATGAAACTCGCTTGGTCCGAACGACTGCTAAATTGTCGCCATCACTTTCGTCCTCATTGCTATCCGCACCAGCATCAACTGCAGGCACTGATAAGTCAAATTGATCAAAGCCTTTTTCACGAGACTTCCGATTGATCTTGGTCTTGAACTTGCGAATCTGCCGTTCCAACTTGTCAGTCACCAAATCGATGCTGGCATAGAGGTCAGGACTTGTTTCTTCGGCCCGCAAGGTCAGATATGGTAGAGGAATTGTGACTTCAACCTTAGCCGTCTTATCGGAATACACCTTCAAGTTCACGTGGGCAATGGCGTCAGCAGAATCGTTGAAGAACTTGTTCAACTTGCTAATACGTTTCTCCACGTAACTCCGAATTGCTTCGGTGACCTCGATGTTTTCGCCACGAACGTTGTATGTTAGCATAAAACTTCTCCCCTTTCGTTCGCATGACACTATGCCATACGCCGGTTTTCGGGGCTATGAAGCCCTTCCAACCTTGTACCTATAGTATAGCGAACCCGCTGTGCTAAAACAATTAATAGGCTGTGAATTCTTTAGCGAATCAGTGAAAAGGATTGGACTTTTCCTTGAAAACCAGCAGCCACTAAAGCGTCTTTGGCGTGGTACAGTGTCCGGCCCGTGGTATACAAATCATCAAGCAATAGAATTTGTTTAATTCCTGACACTGGCTGAACCACCGCAAATGACTGTGGCGTTTGTAACCGTTCGGCTCGCGTCTTTTGGGCCTGCGGCTTGTCTGTGGCTGCTTTTGCCAGCAACTGCCGCAACGGCAAGTCCGCGAATAAGCCCAACACGGGATCAAATCCCCGACGGTCCAAATGCCCCGGTTCGCTGACGATTGGCACCAAAGTCCAATGTTGCAACCAGTGGGGCCACATGCCCGCAAAGGCATCATGCAGCCGATAGTCACCTAAGCCCTTATATTGTTGAATGAAAGCCTTCATGGCGGTGTTATAAGTGAACAAGGCGGAATGGTGCAATAGTGTCTCCCCTTGCTGCTCCCAACGGTGACAATCCTGGCACAGTGCGCCATCATTGGCCCGACCACAACCAGGACAAGTTGGTCGATCGACAAGGATCTCAAAAGTTCGTAAACACCGCTGGCACAGGTGAAGCCGCTGGTAGGGCCGCCAAGCCAAGTCACTCAATTGAAGATTGCCACTCATGGCAGCGTTACACAGTCGACAGCGCATGTTGGCCCCTCCGATTCATTAACGCAATTTGACTTGTTGCTGTGGCTAATGACCGCGTATAGTGACTGGCAAAGAACCAGACTGGATCATCTGGACTATCAGCACTGCGACCCGCCCGGCCGGCCATTTGTATCAAGGCGGCCGCACTGAACAAAGCACTGTCTGCCTGGAGGACAATCACCCCACAGCGGTAAATAGTCACGCCGCGTTCCAAGATAGTGGTCGTAACCAAGCATTGCCATACGTGGTGGCGAAAATTTTGGACTTTTGTCGCCCGTTCTGGGTCTTGGGCGTGAACTGACGCGACAGATAGGCCTAATTTGGCGACTAATCGTTCAATCACCGGTAACCAGTCAACCTGGGGAACGAACACCAGCACCTGGCGACCGGAAGCAACGGTCTCAAGCAACACCCGTCTGACTTTGGCCGGCACTCGTTGAAAATGACGCCCAAACGCAATTTTTGGCACTGGTAAGGGTGCCCCGTGAAATCGCCGCGGCAAATAACTGACAGCCAATGTCTTTGTTTGCACACGTTTGATTAGCTCCTGGCTGGGCGTCGCTGTGAGGTAGATTACCGCTCCTTTAGAGGCCTGTTTAACCGCAAAAGCTAACATGGGATTAGCGGCAAATGGAAAAGCGTCCACCTCATCAACGATGGTCAAATCAAACGCCTGATAGAAACGCAGAAGTTGATGGGTCGTTGCCAAAACAAGCTGGCTTTCAGGTTGCTCTCCGCTATCACCGTAATACACGGCGATAGGGAGATGCGCGAAGGCTGCCTGCAAGCGGGGCGCTAATTCCAGAATGACATCAATTCGCGGTGAAGCAATGACCACGCGCTGATTGGCTGCTAAAGCATGGGCAATGACTGGAAAAAGCATCTCGGTTTTCCCGGCACCGGTGACAGCCCACAATAAGTGGTCATGCCTTTGCATGGCACTTTCAATGAGAGCTTGACTCACCTGCGCTTGTTCTGGCGTCAAGTGTCCTGTCCAGGTAAGAGTACCATTTTGTGTCATTGGCTGAGCCGGCCACCGATACAAGCTATCCTGATCAGTGATGCGCCCCAAATTCACACAACTCGCACAATAATGCTGCCCATTAGGTAAAGCTTCCAATACTTGCGAACCACATCGCTGACACTGTAACTTTTGCCCCCGGCCGATGATGGCAGGCACCCTTTGGACATGTGCTAAACTAGACTCTGAAAGCATTAACCGGGCCACTTCACCTTCACTTAATTGCCGCCCATTTAAATCCATTTGGATCACCTCAAAGGAGATTACGCCAATGACACCGTATATTACGATTGCCCATGACGGGGAATACGAGTTCAGTGAGAAAAAATCGCGGTTCATCTGCCAAATGGCCCGCGTCAAGAGCGACGAGGCTGCACAAACTTTCATTACTGAAATTAAGAAGAAGCAATACAAAGCGACCCATAACGTCGCCGCGTATGTACTCGGCGAGCATGATGAAATTCAGCGAGCTTTTGATGACGGCGAACCCACTGGCACTGCCGGCGTGCCAATGTTACAAGTCATTCAACAAATGCATCTGAAAGACGTCGTGGCGGTCACGACTCGCTACTTTGGTGGCACTAAACTCGGCGCGGGGGGGCTCATTCGGGCATACGCCAATAGCGTCAGTGAAGCTGCTCATCACATCGGACTCGTTGAACGCCGTTTGCAAAAAAATGTCAGCCTTCATATCACCTATGCCCAGTTAGGCACCGTGCAGAATTTTCTTGAACAAGCTAATCAGCCAATTGCCGAGACAACGTACACTGATGTCGTCACTGTCCAGCTATTCATCGACGCTAATCGTGTCGCAATTCTTGAAACTGAGCTCACTGATCGACTCAATGGCCAGGTTCACATTGAAATTGGCCAAGATAGTTACCGTGAAGTCCCGCTAGACACAAAAAGCGAGTCGCTATAGCGACTCGCTTTTTTCTATGATTTGTGCGTGATCACCCAACGGCTGAATGCAAAGCCGCTGACCGTTAACAAAACTAATAATCCCAGACTAACAAGAATGCCTGATTTTTGATTCCCTGTTTGTGGCAATTGCCGATGCGCGTCTGAAATGTTCTTTGCAGACGCTGGATGTTGGGCTGGCGTCTGAACGGAACCTGGTTGTTCTGGCTTAGTCCCAGTCCCCGGTTCCTCCACAACAGGCAGACTCGGTTCCAGTGGCACAGCAGGAAAGCTTGGCTGTTCTGGTTTTCCAGGCTGCTCAGGCGTAGTTGGTTTTCCAGGTTCAACGGGCTTTGAAGGGTCACCCGGAGTCGTTGCCTTTTCAAGCTTTACCACAAAGGTTTGGGGTTTGCTCGTAAACAAAACCCGCCCGTGATTGGTGTATCCGTCAGACTCGAGGTGATAACCCTGTTGTTCAAATGTCGCAATCGTGCCGGCCGTTGTATAACCGTCCAGCGCATCCACCAGACCGTGCTGACTCTCAGTTCTGAGAATCTGATTGCCAGCTACATAGGTCACATTGATAACGCCTGTTTGAGGGACTGGGACTTTGACCGTCTCAAATTCTAAAACAAACGTCTGAGCATTCTCTGCAAAGGTCGCATTGTCAGGAAATGTGTTGGTAATCAGGCGCCGACCTTGCTGTTCAAAGTCAGCAATAGTCGCCTCAGGACTATACGCGACGCGGTCGCCAACTTTCCCACTTTCAACATCGTTCTTAACCAACTGACCGTCAACGCGATACTGAATATTTACAGTGCCAGTGGTAATAGGATCTGGCTTGACAGGTGAATATTCAGCAAAAAGATTAACGTTTAGCGAATGGGGATAAACCGTTTGTGCTGGCACGACTGCAACGTCATCCGCAGCTTGACGGCGGGAATGCAACAGCTGACTCGAAGCCGTTTTGATGTGTCGCGTATAACCCGGTTTGGCTGGTAGAACATACTCATCCCAATGGTCTTCACTTTTGTTCCAATCTTCTTGGACAGTATTAGTTGCTCGATCAATCCGGGCTGTCCCATCAAATGTGACCTCTTGGTCAGTCAGGGATATGCGCTTGCCATCAATGTCTTGATAAATATGGCGAATCACTTTTGACGCTATCAATTTCTGTTCATACCGCGCAGAAAGGTTCACGACAATAATCTGATTGCCACCAGTAAAAGTGGCTTGATCGAGCACGCCTGGATTCTTCACGATATACCGATTGACATCCGGATTCTCTTGTAAAGTATGATTCGGATTGATTGGCGCACCAACTTCGCCGCTGACCGGAATTGAATCCCCAACTTGTTTGCCAGTGTCAACATTGAAATATTGAACCAGAGCCTTGGCCTGGACAGGTTCAAAGGGGTTCACATCACTCGCGTTTGATTCTAGAAACGTCCCGATTGGAAAAACATCAGTTTCAGTCACGGCAGCATTCGGTGCAAAGATGGTAACAGCTGCTCGTAACGAGTTTCCAGTATTCTCAGTATCCAAAGTCGTCGCCTGCGAGAAGTTTAAGATGACGTCTTTGGCGTCAGCACTAAACCCGTCTGTTTTGAGAATTTGCCAACCATTCAAACTAAGCTCTGTATTAGCGTTGTTCTCTGATTGAATATTCACAATAACTTTCGCATTTGGATGAGTCTGGCCCGAAAAGACCAGTGCCCCATTGGCTTTCTCAAACTCACTCGCATCCACATTAAAATAATACGCATTGGTTCCGGCATTGTAATGCGCATCATCCACTTGAAACAGACGCCGACTATGCGAGTCCGTGGTGCTCGAGGCATCAGCTACCTTTGTGGCAGCCTCGCCAAAACTAGCCGACATCGTCTTAGCTGCAGTCTTCAAATGGTCAAAATACTGAGGTGAAATTTGGTTCGTCATAAAGACTTGGTGATTGTTTAGCAGGGCCTGAAGCCTCGAAGAAATCTTCCCCTTACCCGTAATCCCGTGACCGGGGGCAAACACAATTGGGCCAGTCCCTAACGAGGCTGAGCGAACACTGCTGATGTTCCCTTGTTCGTATAAATCACCACCGATAACGGTCGGCTGACTGGCGGCAAGCGGTTGAAATGAATCAGCATTCAATTGGATGTCACCGCCAACGGCCAGGCGCGGATCAGCCGTATTAGCACCGCCTTTTTTGATTGAAGCCGACCCGAAGACAACGGCCGAATATTGGTTAAACATTCCCTGCAGGCGCTCTGGTATTGCCGTCGCTAGTTCTGATTCTGGCACCAAATCAAGGCTCTTCGCATTGGCCTGATTTTCATAGTTCTTAGTCGGCACGATTTTCCATGACCCATTAGCCCCATCAATTTGCTTATAGCCATCTGGCAGCACAAAATTGGCTTGAGCACTCAAGGCCTCGCTCGCCATCACTGCGATTGGTGCAGCGACACTAGCGGTTAAGCCCAGCATTGCAGCCACAATCGTCACCCGGCTCACTATTTGGCGCCACAGCCGACCCATTTTCATTACACTCACGATAGTTCCCCCTATAGATATCCGTGTCATCGTTCTGATGATGACAAACAGTGCACATTAATTACAGGGGTTATCTTACTGATAAATTAGTTCTGCTTCAATTAATGTAATAGGTTTATTAGAAGCGAACACCATGGAATAAATTTATTGATTGTTTATCGTTCAAAAAATCAAAAATCGAAGTGCAATTCCTGAAAAGTTGGAAAGGCTTTAGTGGCATAATGTCTGAAAGTTCAAACTTTTGAAGGAATGGGCCAGTGAGCGACAATGACTGATTTATTGGATGTTTCAAAAATCGATAAGATTATTTAAGCCTTAAAAATCAGTTTTCTCATGCTGCTGCCATATGTAAAAAGGCCACTCCCTGACGAGAGCGACCTTGTTATTGATCCACTATTCAGTTGAATTTGGGGTATCCCGGGCCATCTTTTTGACGATGCGGCGAATACCATGAAGCAAAGGTGCTCGATTCGGTCCCAAAAGTCCAATCGATTCAACGAACAATTCGAGTCCGAAAATCAGTGCCACTGTCAGGAGAATGTTGCCCCAGAATGTACTGAGCGGATACAGCAGAGCAATCAATGAGAAAATTAATGCAATCCCGTAAATCACAAGCACAGTTTGACGATGACTGAGGCCCATTTGCATTAAACGGTGATGTAAATGGTGCTTGTCTGCTTGGGTAATTGGTTTGTTATTCAGCTTCCGCCGGATAATCGCATACAGGGTATCTGTAATTGGAACCCCGAGAATCACGACTGGAATGACTAAGGCCACAAAGGTGACATTCTTCAAGCCTTGCAAAGACAAGACACTCAGCATAAAGCCGATGAAGAGTGCGCCGGTGTCACCGAGAAATATCTTCGCCGGATGAAAGTTATGCGGAAGAAACCCAACGAGGGCCGCGACTAATGTGAAAATCATAATCGGCGTCCCTGCCTCGCCAACTGACAAGAAGAAAAAGCCAATGATACCCATGGTGAACAAAGCAATGATTGAAACTCCAGTGGCCAAACCATCTAAACCGTCAATTAAGTTCACGGCATTGGTGATGGCCAGAATCCAGATAATGGTGACCGGTAAACTCAGCCAGCCAAGGTTAAAATGCATAAATGGCAGGTTTACTTCAGTCATTTTAACGCCGGCGAGGAAGTAGACAATCAGCGCTGCAACCGTGAGCCCCAGCATCTTTTGCCGGGGGGTTAATTCTTTAATATCATCGATCATCCCTGTAATAATGACGACCGTTTCCGCCAGAAACAAGGAAAATAATAAGTGCGTGTTAAATTGGGGCCGCAAAATCACAAACGTCGAAAAGGTGAACGATAAAAATATGGCCAGCCCACCCATGGTCGGCATGGCTTTCGTATTCACCCGACGTGCGTTTGGCTTATCCACGGCACCTAAAACAAAGGCGAGCTTTCGGACAAACGGCGTAATCGCGGCAGAAATCAGCATTGTAACCACAAAGCTGACAATAATACTGAACATCGGCATGTTAATAACCTGCTTTCGTAAACTTCTTTCATTATACTAACCCCGCGATACAAGCACAACACGCAAAAAAAGCAGCGACCCAACTATGACTAGTTGAATCGCTGCTTGACCTCATCTATTTGGCGTACTCGACAGTCCGCTTCTCACGGATAACAGTCACCTTGATGTGGCCAGGATATTCAAGTTCATGTTCAATCTCGTTTCGAATGTCACGGGCTAAAACAACGGATTGTTCATCGTTGATTTCTTCCGGTGTCACAATGACGCGAACCTCACGACCAGCTTGAATCGCAAAACTATGATCAACACCAGCATGGCGATTGGCAATGCTTTCCAGTTTCTCCAACCGGTGCAGATAGTTCTCTAATGATTCAGACCGGGCGCCAGGACGAGCAGCAGAAATGGCATCTGCCGCTGCCACCAGCACAGCGATGACACTTGTTGGTTCCACATCACCATGGTGAGACGCAATCGTATTGACGACAATTGCAGGTTCCTTGTATTTCTTGGCGATTTCCACACCAATTTCAACGTGGGAACCATCAACTTCATGGTCAAGTGCCTTACCAATATCGTGCATCAAGCCAGCACGTTTAGCCATGGTGACATCTTCGCCTAATTCGGCAGCCATGACACCGGCTAACTTCGCGACTTGAATTGAGTGATCAAGCACATTCTGACCATAACTCGTCCGGAAATGGAGCCGGCCTAAAATCTTAATTAGGTCAGGATGCATGCTGTGGATTCCCGTATCAAAGATGGCTTGTTCACCAATTTCGCGAATGCGGCCATCCATTTCTTTACGGGATTTGTCGACCATTTCTTCAATTCGAGCCGGATGAATCCGACCATCTTGAATTAACTTCTCTAATGCCAACCGTGCGATTTCGCGCCGGATTGGATCAAAGCCACTCAGAACCACGGCTTCAGGAGTGTCATCAATAATCAAATCGATCCCGGTCAGTGTTTCCAAGGTTCGGATGTTCCGACCTTCACGGCCAATAATCCGGCCCTTCATGTCATCATTCGGTAGGTTCACGACAGTGACTGTTGTTTCGGCCACAATATCAGATGCGCTCCGTTGGATGGCATCGGCAATCAATGCCTTGGCTGAGCGATCAGCCGTTTCTTTGGCTTCAAGTTCACTTTCCTTAATCATGACGGCTCGTTCATGCGCGAGTTCGTCTGATGTCGTTGAAAGAATTTGCTCGCGTGCCTCGTCTTGCGTTAAGTCCGCAATCCGTTCTAATTCAGCTTGTTGCTTATCAATCTCGGTGGTAATAGCTTGTTCACGTTCATCCAGTTGTTGCTGGCGTTGATTTAAATTCACTTCTCGATCAGAAAGACTTTGTTCCTTACGGTCAAGCGTTTCTTCACGATGATCGAGTGTCTCTTCCCGCTGCAATACGCGATGTTCAGACTTTTGAACCTCGCTACGTCGTTCTTTCAACTCATCTTCAACTTGGCTACGATACTGGTGGGTTTCATCTTTTGCTTCAAGCAGTGTCTCTTTTTTGAGTGTTGCTGCTTCTTTTTTAGCTGTCTCAATAATTCCCGTAGCAGTTTGTCCTGCTGCTTGCATTGCCTTATCGTGGCTTCGTTTCTGAAGCGATACTCCAATCAATATACCAACCGCTAACCCAATGACTGCGAGGATTATCGAGACCAGTGTTGCTGAGCTCATTTTTTCACCTCCGCATCATCTAAGCGATTCAATCATTTTGCGATTAACCATTCTTTGATGCATTATTTTATATTCTCATACTCTTTCGATTGTACTGGTTAGACCGGGGTGTGTCAACCGCCCAAGACCATGGCTGTGGTGTTTGGAAACGGCTCCAACAATGCGTTAACAAGCAAAAACGCCACCCTCAATCAAGCAAGGGTAGCGTTTAATAAACTATTTAGCTTTGTCGTCTGCGGCCACTTCTTCAAAAAGAACTGGTTCTTCGACATCTTTAGTCTTGCTTGACTTGCTCTTCTTATCTGATGCTGTCTGATCTTCAGCCTTTTCGGGCTCTGCTTCAGGCACACCATCCATGTGATAAGCTTCCCGCACCTTAGCGCGAATTTCGGCCTTCACTTCTGGATGTTCATCAAGATAGGCTTTGGCATTCTCACGGCCCTGACCAATGCGATCTTCACCGTAGCCATACCATGAACCGGACTTGGAGACGATGTCCTTCTCAACAGCCATATCAATGATTTCGCCAGTTTGAGAAATCCCATGGCCATACATAATATCGACTTCGGCAACGCGGAATGGTGGTGCAACCTTATTCTTGACCACTTTGATCTTGGTCCGGTTCCCCATAACATTGGTACCGTCTTTAATTTGTTCTGCCCGCCGGACTTCTAACCGCACGGTGGCATAGAACTTCAAGGCCCGACCACCAGGAGTTGTTTCGGGGTTACCAAACATCACGCCGACTTTTTCACGAATCTGGTTGATGAACAAGGCAATAGTCTTGGTCTTATTGATGGAGCCAGAAAGCTTCCGGAGGGCTTGTGACATCAGCCGCGCTTGCAACCCGACATGAGCGTCACCCATTTCGCCTTCGATTTCAGCCCGTGGCACTAAGGCTGCGACTGAATCGACGACGACAATATCAACGGCCCCTGATGAAACTAAGGCATCGGCAATTTCAAGCCCTTGTTCCCCAGTATCCGGTTGAGAAAGCAGCAATTCGTCAATATTAACGCCTAAAGCGGTGGCATACTTGGGATCCATCGCATTTTCAGCATCGATGTAAGCGGCAGTCCCACCAGCCTTTTGGACTTCGGCAACGGCGTGTAAGGCGATGGTGGTCTTACCAGAACTCTCAGGTCCATAAATTTCAACAATCCGGCCACGAGGAAAGCCCCCAACACCGAGTGCATCATCGAGAGCTAAGGAACCTGTAGAGACGGTTGAAACCCGGGTATCAACCTTGTCCCCCATCCGCATAATTGAGCCCTTACCAAAGTTCTTTTCAATTTTCTTTAAGGCATTATCAAGTGCCATTTTACGTTCATCTTGAGCCATAGTGACCTCCTTACGAGTCATTCAATATCTCTATTTTACAGGTCAGGTCAGAGAATAGCAAGCAAAAAGCGAACAAATGTTCCTATCGCGATTCGATAGCTTTTAGTGGGCTTGAATAGCCCGCAAAGCCATGAACAAGCCCTGTTTAACCGCACGATAGCGCACATCTTGTCGGCTGCCTGGAAAATGAAATACTTGCGCTGAGACACCGGTACTATGGGCAACACCAATCCACACCGTCCCAGCTGGCTGTCCTTCTAATTCTTCTGGGCCAGCTACTCCGGTGAAACTAATTGCCAGAGTCGCGTTTGCAGCGTTGAGTGCGCCAGTTGCCATTGCCTTAGCGGTAAATTCGCTCACAACGCCATGCTCTGCCAGTTCAACCTGGTTTATGCCCAGAAACTTCGCCTTGGTTGCTTCTGCATAGGTCACAAAGCCACCATTAAAGACCGCTGAGACACCGGCAACATCTCCCAAAGCGGCCTGAAAGGCACCAGCAGTTAAACTCTCTGCGGCTGTGATTGTCATTGCCTTGCTTTTAAGCGCCTCGACCACAGTCTGGGCCAGACTATTATGATCGCCATAACCATAGAAGTATTCACCCACGCGACCCATAATGGTCTCTTCCATTGGCGCTAACAACGCCAGAGCCGCCTCGTCACTATCGGCACGAGCAGTCAGCCGCAATGTGACCTCGTAGTCTTTGACATAGCTTGCAATCGTTGGATTATCCTGCCCATCAATCACATCAGCTAACTCAGTGACCAAGGCTGATTCGCCGATGCCATAGAACCGAAGCACACGACTGACAAGAATTTGGTGGTCAGCCTGTAGATCCAATAATCGGGGAACCAATTGATTAATCACCATCGGTTCCATTTCCTTTGGAGGACCTGGCAAAAGGACAAATTGCGTGTCAAAAGCCTCAGTCATCGCACCCACAGCGAGGCCGATTTCATTATCAAGGGGGGTAGCATCCAGTGGTAACATCGCCTGAATGCGATTGTTATCAGTCAACTCTCGCTGCTGCTGTTTCCCCCACTTAATCAATTTATCAATTGCCTTAAAGTTGACGACTAATGGTTTGCCAATATGAGCTGATAAGACTTGTTTCGTTAAATCATCAGGCGTTGGTCCAAGGCCGCCAATGAGAATGACCAAATCCGATCGACTCTGGGCTAAGCTAATCGCATCATCCAAACGTTCGCCGTTATCGCCGACGACTTGTTGGAAATGACTAGTGATTCCCAGTGTTGCTAACTGCTTGGCAACAAAACTGGCATTAGTGTTGACGATTTCACCTAGTAAGATTTCCGTGCCTACCGCAATAATTTCTGCTTCCATCTCTGCACCCCTTATATTTCGCATTTAAATACTGTTCATGATACACCGTTAAGAAATATCTTCCAAACCAACAAAAAACCGTCGGCCATTGCTGCCGACGGTTGAAAAATAATCATTAGAATGAATCGCTGAAGACGCCACGATTCTTGTAGAAGTATTCAACACCAGAGTAAATGGTGAAGAAAACAGCAATATAGAAAAGAATCAGTGCCATCGGAATGTGCAACGCTGCAAAGCCGGCGTTATTAACCATTAAGAAAATAATCGCAAACATCTGCGTTGTTGTCTTGATTTTGCCTGGCCAGGCAGCTGCCAAGACTTCACCTTCATTTGACAATAACAGCCGTAACCCAGTCACAGCTAGTTCACGCCATAAAATGATTGCGACACCCCAGGCTGGAATCCGACCGTCAACAGCTAAGAAGATGAACGCTGTCATAACAAGTAACTTGTCAGCCAGTGGATCGGCAAACTTACCAAAGTTTGTCACCAGGTGATTGCGCCGAGCAATTTGGCCGTCAGCGAAATCAGTGAGGGAAGCCACGATGAAAATAATCACCGCAATCAGCCAGGAAAGCCCAACTTCAGTTCCCAAGACATCCACGCTGCCTGCCGGCCAATTGAAGGCCAACATTAAAGTGAAAATTGGAATCAAGATGATCCGAATCATGGTTAATCGATTTGGTAAATTCATGTCGCTCTCCTACTCAGCGGTCGTCGCTGTGAAATTAATGGTCCGCACAATACTTGCCGCATTACCAAGGTCAACCTTGCTATCATTAACCTGGATAGTGGTGACAGGCGCATTCCCGGACTTTACGGAAAAGGCAGTCGTACCATCAGGCAAATCAACAGCCTGGTTGGTGCCAGCTTGCAGCAGACCTTGCCAAGTGGTCGCCCCATTAATCATTACAGAAACCCAGGCCTGACCTGAACTAACCCCGACAGTAATCTTATTCCCCGTCTTAGGTAGGTTCTTGACTGCAACCGCTTGGGTCGCGCCGTCAGCCGGTGTCACATCAACACTGAGGTCCTTCTTATCAGCCTTCTTGCTGCTAGACTCACTCGCCTTTTTCTTACTAGACTCGCTCGTTTTACTGCTACTGTCGGCACGCTCTGATGAGCTCGACTTATCAGAAACCTTGACCGAGGATTCGATTGGAATCGCCGGCTTCGGTTCACTCGCCGTTTGGCGCATCGTCACGATATAAATTACCAAGATGATGGCTAAACCAATCACAGCAATTAAGATTTGTGGTAAGTAACGACGAATCCGGTTGGCGGGTGAGGCCGAAGGTGTCCGGTTAGTGCGGGTCCGACTGTCGACATTTTGATCAGACTCAACAGTTGGTTGAGCCACTGGAACATCTTCTTGAAATTCATTGAGAAGTGCATCCCCATCGAGACCAACAGTTTGGGCGTATTGCTTAATAAAGGCCCTAACGTAAAAGTCCCCTGGCAACGCATCAAACCGCCCTTCTTCAATCGCAATTAAATAACGCTTTTGAATTTTGGTGACTTGTTGTAGGTCGTCAAGGGTATAGCCCTTTTCAACTCGTGCTGCCTGTAATTTTTGACCGATTTCATCCATTTGTTTTCTTCACCCGCTAGCGTTTTTTGTTCGTTTTCAGTATAACATGTTTCCTAAAGGCAATAAATTAAGAAATTATTTTTATTCTTACTGCCGCCAGCCACCAGTGACATAGAGCGTTTGACCAGTCATATATGCTGCTTCTGGCTGACAAAGCATGGTCACATAGTAGCTAATATCTTGTGGCGTTGCTAACCGGGCCGCCGGGATTTCAGCTTGCACTGCCGCCATTGTGTCAGCGTCAAACATCTGATTCATCTTGGTAGCCACTGCCCCTGGGGCGACGACATTGACTGTCATGCCCAAGCTAGCCACCTCTTGACTATAAGCCCGGACAAAGGCGGACTGTGCGCCTTTGACCGTGCTATAAGGGACTTCCATCGCCGAACCGCGGCCACCATAGACAGAGCCAATGAAAACCACGCGACCACTGCCGCTGCGGGCCAATTTGGACTGCAACTGTGTTAACAGAGCCATCGGTGCCACCAGATGCATTCGAGTCAGCGCTTCAATCTGAGCGACTGGTATATCAACCAGCAGCCCATAAGCCGTGACCCCAGCCGCAAAAACCACGGCATCGAGGCTAAAAATGTTCTCAGTAATCTGATTGAGTTGACTGAGGTCGGATAAGTCGGCTTGCAGCGTTAAGAAATCCTGCTGCGGATAAGTGGCTTGCAGCTCGGATTGCAGTGCGGCAATCACTTGCTCATGGGAGAAATAGTGCAAATACAATGACCAGCCATCAGCGGCCAACCGCCGACTGATCGCTTGGCCAATATCACCAGAAGCCCCCAGAATCAATGCTGCTGGCATCATTCACCCTCCGATAATAAGTGGAAGACAGACACTGCGTCAACATTAAGAAACTCAGTAGCCACTTGTTGTAGATCAGCCAAGGTTAGACTGTTGAGGGCCTTAGGAAAGTCAAACAGGGTTGAAGTCCCAAAGCTTTGGGCACTCAGCTGATTAGCAATCCCTTCAAGTGAATTCAGCGATTGATAGTACTTGCCTAGCGCCGCCCGTTGGAGCTGTTTAAACCGAGCCTCATTCAGCTCTGGTTGATCAACCCCGCGGTTAATGACATCAATCACCGCATCCGAGAAGGCAGCAGGGTCATTCGTGTCACTGCCAATGGTGGCAAAGTTGTAAGTGCGCTGAGCGGAGTATTCAAAATCAAAAGAATCATCAATCAAGCCATCGTCATACCACTTCAAATATAACTCTGACGAATCCCCAAAGATACTTTCTAACAGTAAGCGGACGGCAATCTGATATTTTAACCCTTCAAAATCATCTTGCACATCCCGAGTGCCTTTGATGCCCACGATACTTTTCGGTTGAACGATTGGCATTTCAAGAACCCGGTATGGCAAAATCGTCGAAATATCCGTATCAACTTCGACCCCACGAGTGAAAGGCCCATTCACCAGCTGCTTTTTGGCTTGATTGTTAGCCACCAGGGCCACAATAGCGTCAGGGTCGACATTGCCGACAATCGTCAGTGTCATGTTGCTTGGCTGATAGAACGTGCGATGAACGTCATAGAGCATTTCAGGGGTAATTTTATCGATTGAATCAATCGTCCCAGCCACGTCGATGTGCACCGGATGAGTTGGGTACAAATTACCAATCATCCCAAAATACAACCGCCAGCCAGGATCATCTTGATACATCTGGATTTCCTGCCCGATAATCCCTTTTTCTTTATTCACCGTTTGATCGGTGAAGTATGGATCCTGCACGAAATCAAGCAAGGTTTCAAGATTCGTTTCGACTGCCGCAGTGGTGGAGAAAAGATAGCTCGTCCGAGTCGCGCCAGTGAAGGCATTGGCGTTGGCCCCTGTTTCGCCAAACAAGTCGAAAGCATCGTGATCGGCTTTTTCAAAGAGCTTATGTTCCAGGAAATGCGCAATGCCATCAGGCGTGTCAACGAATTGATCGCCGCCAAGCGGGATGAAGCGGGTATCAATTGAACCGTAGTTAGTCGTCATCAATGCATACGTTTTATGGTAGTCAGCTTTAGGGACCACAATCACGGTTAACCCGTTCGGGAGTACTTGCCGGTAGAGGGTCTCATCCGCATCCGCGTAAGTTTGTTTATCCATTATTTGCCCCCGTTAAGAAGTACGTTGCCTGCAATTGCATCGTTTTAGCTGCTGCTTGCACCTGGGCTTTGGTTACGGCTTGAACTTTAGCAGTGAAACTAGCCAAGTCAGTTGGCGCACCAGGTGTTAGCGCATGGAATAATGCCTGATTACTCAAGAATCGTGGACTGTCCGCGCCAGACACGCGGGCATTAATCAGGCCGTCCTTAATAGCTTGTAGCCGCGCTTCGTCAAACTCACCATCAATAATGAGTTGGCGTTGCTGGCTAATTAAATCGAGTACCCGCGGTTGTTGGTCAGCGTCAATCCCTGTTTGCACCGACATAAAGTGGCGCAAGGCATCCAACTGCGAACTGGCATAATACGCCAAGCTAGCTTTTTCACGGACATTCGTGAATAGCATGGATAGCGGGGAGCCTCCAAATAGTGACTCAGCTACTAGCATCGCGAAATATTTGGGGCCAAAGTCGTCAATCTCGACATGATAGCCTAGGTTGAACTTGGCTTGATTGACATTGGCGGTTTCAGTTTGAGTTGCAATCTCTGGCCCCACCGGTTGATCAAAACTCAAACTGCCAACGGTTGCTCGAGGGCCAAAAGGTAATTGTTCGGTTAATTTCGTCACCAATTCTGCATCAACATTGCCGAGAACGACAATTTCGATTTGGTCATGGGCCAACACATCTTGATAGTACTGATACAGACTTGTCGGTGTGATCTCACGTAAGGCGTCAATTTCGCCGAAACTTGGCACAGCCTGGTCCGGTGAAGCGGCGAAGTACAGGCGCTGAAGGGCCAAAGCCGCCTGAGTTTGACGATCATCGTCCAGACTGGCCAAGTATTGCATGAGATTCTCCTGCTCGCGGTCAAAAGTAACCTGATCAAAAGCCTCATTTTGAACGTTCGGGCGAAAAATCAGACGCTGAATGAAGTCAAAGGCTGCCGGTAATAATGAGCTGTCGGCAAATTGATCTGCCACTAAATTCATCGTCGCTGAAATTCGGTGAACCTGTCCTTCCCGCGCTACCCCGATGCCAAATGATGCTCCATAAAGACTTTCTAAGAACGTTGAAACTTTAGCTTGGGTTGGATAATCTGCGCTGTTCGTCTCCAGCATACTTGTCAGCAAAGTGCGCTGAGTTACCGTAGCTTTGGCCAAAGGCGCAATGAATTGGATCGAAATACGGGTGGTTTTAAATTGTTGCGTTTCAATGATGTTCAAATGAACACCTGGTTTTAATTCGATTCTCAAATTAGCTGGGTCCTTTCACGGTCACAGTCATTTATCTATTGTCATCTTACCAGAAAGTGCCAATGTGCTGAAACCGACGCTTACTCACCGCTGGCAGGGAAAACCTTGCGTGGCTTGCTACCTTCGCTCGGCCCCACAATGCCATTAGCTTCTAAATCGTCAATAAGCCGAGCAGCACGGTTGTATCCAATCCGAAAGCGTCGCTGCAGCATAGAGGTCGATGCTGAGCCTTGCTGACGAACAAAATCGACAGCATCATCATAGTACTCATCTTCTGAATCAGCACCACCGGCCGTGTCATCAGTTTCACTCGGTGCCATATTATCATCATACGCCGGTGCGACTTGGCTGGTAATCGCGTTTACCACTGCCTCAACATCGGCAGAAGGGATGAACGCACCTTGGATCCGCACTGGTTTATTTGCATCGACAGGTTCATAAAGCATATCCCCACGGCCCAGCAACTTTTCAGCACCATTGGCATCCAAAATGGTCCGGGAATCGATCCCAGATGATACCGCAAACGCAATCCGGGATGGCACGTTGGCCTTGATCAGACCTGTAATAACATCAACACTAGGCCGCTGGGTCGCAATGATGACGTGAATTCCGGCTGCTCGGGCCATTTGGGCTAGGCGCACAATCGCAGTTTCAACTTCATTACCCGCCACCATCATTAAGTCGGATAACTCATCGACAATAACGACAATGTAAGGCATTTTCTGAATTGGTGTATCGTTGGCCAAAACTTTCTGATTAAACTCATCAATATTGCGGACACCAGCTGCAGCAAATGCCTCATACCGGCGATCCATTTCTGTAATCACCTTGTTGAGGGCACTAGGCGCCTTTTTGGCCTCCGTGACAACGGGCGTTAACAAATGCGGCACGCCGTTATAAATCGACAACTCTACTCGTTTAGGATCAATGAGCATCAAGCGGACTTCGGTTGGTTTTGTGGTCATCAAGATACTGGTAATAATTACGTTAATCATGACCGACTTACCCGACCCGGTCGACCCCGCAATCAGCAAGTGCGGCATTTTCGTCAGATCAAACGTGACCACTTGACCATTAACATCTTTCCCTAACGGAATCACAAGCGGCTTATCAGGATGTTTGGGTGTTGCCGCGAGCACTTCGCGATAACCAACCATGGCAACTTGTTGGTTTGGAACTTCAATCCCAATCAGTGGTTTCCCAGGGATGGGCGCTTCAATCCGAATATCCTTTGCAGCCAGTGCCAAGGCCAAGTCATCAGATAGGTTCACAATTTTGCTGACTTTAACGCCAACTGCAGGTTGAATTTCATACTGCGTAATCGCAGGGCCCAGGGTTGCGGATTTCACTGAGACATCCACCCCGAAACTGTCCAACGTTTGTTTTAATTTTACGCGATTGCGCTTAATAGCATCATATTCGGTGCTTTGATCAGCTGCTTGCGTGACCGTCAATAAATCCAAGCTTGGCAAGTCGTAATCCACAAAATCCGGATCACTCGCTATATCAGAGTCACCCGCACTTGGCGTTACCGGTGCACTAGAGACCGGCTTGACGACCGGTTTCGGTGTTGGGTTCACTGGCGGTGTCACTGGCTCAGGTGCGTTGATCGTAAAGTCATCAGATTCAGCTGTTTCACGGGCTGGTGGTAAGTCAGGTTCATTATCGGGCGCCACAACTGCGACTTTGGGCTGTGGTTGTGGTTTTGCTGGTCGTGGGGCCCGGTTACGCCAGCGGTCAGTCAGATTCAGCCAACTCGATTTCAGCGTATGACCAATGCCTTGGCAAACGGCAAAGACTTGTTGCGGCTTAACATTGAAAATAGCCAGAATACTAGCAATTCCCCCGAGGCCAGCCAAGGCAATCGCGCCAACTTGAGAAAACAGTGGCGCTAATAAACTGTCCAAGGAGCTCCCAATCAAGCCACCGCCAACAACTGAGGCGGTCGTCATCGTACTGAAATCATTCTGGAGTAAATGCCAAGTGGCAGTAAAATAATGGGCATGAATGTCGAGTGCATTAGCTGTTAGCGCACTGAGCATGACGAGTACGCTCACATAAAGTCCAGTGAATCCAAATAGAATCCGACGAGGAATTAATGGTAGCCGCCCGGCAAAAAGAAGCCAAGCCCCCACACCCGCCAGCAGCCCACTAGCAATCAGGAAGGAGTCCCCGACAAACAAACGTAACACGTTGGCGGTGAAAATTCCGACGATGCCCAACCTGAAACCAGCAAAGGCAGCGATAATGAGAAACAACACGCCAATCCAATTGAGGGTGTTATCAACATGTTTTTGTGGGCGTCGTTTGGACGCGGTTTTCTTTGCGGGTTTGCGTTTGGTGGTACGTCGTGTTTGCGCCAAAAAGACCCCTCCTTTACTGAAAAGATTATACACGAAAAGCGTTGCCCTGTCAGACGGCTCGAGTAATCGGAACCGACTCAAATATCTCAAGGACATTTCTGCAAGTTGCAGGCAATTGTGCAACTGGATTTAAAATTCAATCTAAAGCGATTTTACTGAAGGCTAATGCATAAACAAGAGGCTATGACGCCATCCCTTGGGTGATGTCATAGCCTCTGCTTTGCTTGTATCTTGATTCGTTAGTCTGCGGCTTGAAAATTCAAAGAAATACCTTGATCCAAGGCAACAGCGGTTACCTGATAGGTTAAGGTTTCAATGGTCTCCACCAGAGGCCGCGATAGCTTCTGTAAATCATCTGGCGCAATGTCTTTTGCCTCACCAAAATAGTCCAGAGTTTGAACGATTTGCGTAATCTGACCGGAGACTTCAAAGCCAGTGTTTCCCGCAATAACATCAAAGGGTACCATAATTTCAAAGAAATTCCCGGCCTTAGTTTCGGCCTGGCGTTCCGGATCGGTTGGTTCCACTTGCCGCATGGCAACCTGGACATCCTGCTTCAATTCGGCATCGGGGCCGACTAAATCATAATGAAATGATTGGACAATGATTGAAAACCGTTTCGTTTGCATAATAACCTCCTGTTATTCGGCGCTGCCTTGATTATACCACGTGACTAGTCTTGCTTCATGGCTGCTTTCAAGGCCGCAGCCAATGGGCTTTCTGCCGGTTCTTCGTCTTGACTATACTTTTTGAGCAACCGTTGTTCTTCTCGCTTGTTCATTTTTTTGTTGCCCTTGGCCTGAGACATTGCTTCAGTATTACCACAATTCAAGCATTTGAAGTAATCGCCTTTGGATCCCGTCAAAATGACCATCTTCTTATGACATTGGCTGCAGCGATGATTGGTGACCTTAGGATCCCGATACCGCTTGTAGCCACAATTATTGCAGACTAATAGCACACCTTGTTTAGTCTGCTTCTCGCGTAAATTCTGGCCACAGTCCGGACAGAGTTTGCCGGTGACGGAATGATCTTCATATTTAGCCTGGCTTTGTTTGACTTCAAGGACCAATGCTTTAGTCTCGGTTTTAATTTCGTCGATGAAGGTCGTACGAGATAGCTTGCCGGCCTCAATAGCTTTAAGGCTACTTTCCCACTTTGCGGTGAGATCAGGCGAAACTAGTCGGGGATTGACTAATTTGAGCAACTGCTTCCCCTTTGGCGTCACAGTCAAATCGCGACCTTGCTTGGCCATTGAGCCCGAGTTTTGCAGCTTATCGATGATATCGGCCCGGGTTGCAGGGGTCCCTAAACCAAATTGCTCCATCTTACCCAGCAGACTAGCTTCATTGAGCAATGCAGGTGGCTGAGTCTGTTTCATTTCGACGCTGGCATTGCCAGTGATTGTCTCTCCAATTGATAACTTAGCCGCCTGATTCTTCTCGACTGCCTTAAAACCTGGCTGGATGACGCTGACCGTTTTCAACGTTAAGGTCAAATCACCAGCGGACAAAGTATAGGTCAGTTGCTCTGCTTCGTACGCTGGCTTAAATAAATCAATAAAGCGGCCCACAATCAAGCGATAGATATTAAGTTCATCCCGATCAAGTTTGGCGGGATCAACAGCCTGCTCTGTGGGAATCAACCCATAGTGATCGCCCACTTTAGCGTCGTTATACACGTATTTAGGTAACGTTGGATTTTTAATCGACTCGTCATGATACCGGCGAATTGCCTGAAGTCGATCAGCCATCGTCGCTTTCAAATCAGTCGTCAGATACCGCGAGTCAGTCCGCGGATAAGTCACAGCCTTTTCGCGTTCATACAGATTCTGCAAGTAGTTCAACGTTTGCTTCGGTGAATAACCGAATTTCTGGTTCGCCACTTGTTGAAGCTCGTTCAAATCAAACGGCAGTGGTGCTTGCTCGCGCTGTTGCTTGACCTTTATAGCAGTCACTTTGAGTGGCTGTTGATTCAAGCTAGCGGCGACTTGTTTGGCTTTATCCGCCGCATATTGTTGTTTCAACGTTGCTTTGCCCAATGCGGTCTGAACGGTAACAACTGCAAAGCTTTCCGGCTTAAATTGATTGCGCTTTTGCTCTTGATTAGCCACAAAGGCCAGGGTCGGTGTCTGCACGCGGCCAGCTGATAACGAATCATCGTACTTAATTGTCAAGGCCCGGCTGACATTCAAGCCAACCAACCAGTCGGCTTCAGCCCGCGCTAATGCCGCTTGATAGAGATTGTCGTATTGCTTGGCTGAAGCAAGGTGGTCAAAGCCATCCCGAATCGCCCGATCGGTCTGAGAAGAAATCCACAGTCGCTTCAGGGGTTTGCTAAAATTAAGGTAGTTAAAAATATATCGCGCGACCAACTCGCCTTCGCGACCGGCATCCGTGGCGATGATGGCCTCACTAATATCTGCGCGTTTGGCGAGTGCCTTCACCACGGCAAGCTGTTTGCGGGTTTGTTTGAGCGGAGTGGTTTCCAACTTCTGGGGGATTAATGGCAGAGTATCAAAGGTCCACTCCGCCCATTCGGGGTGATATTGTTCCGGCATTTTCAGCGTCAACAAATGGCCTAATGACCAGGTCACGACATAACCGTTTCCCTCAAAATAGCCATTATGTTTTTGCTTTGCGCCCAAAACGCGGGCCAATTCGGCCCCGACACTAGGTTTTTCAGCCAGCACTAATTTCATCTTGGTCTCCTTACTTTAATTTATCGTGTTCATACATGTGGTGACGTTCAAGCCCAGCAAAATCTTGTTGTCGCAAGGCTTCATAGATTACTAAGGCAGCAGTGTTAGAAAGGTTGAGTGCTCGAACTTTGTCTGTCATGGGAATGCGGAGCGCCTTTTCTGGATTGGCCCGCATAAATGGTTCAGGCAGGCCCGTCGTTTCTTTCCCGAATAAGAAATAATGGTCCACAGTGGTATCAGACAAATCTTGGTCAGAATAGGTTTTATCGGCGAACTTACTAATTAAATAGAGATACTGATCGTCTGGGACGGTTGCTAAGAAGTCGTCCAAGCTGTCATGATAAACAATCTTCACTGAATTCCAGTAATCAAGCCCTGCCCGCTTCAAATGCTTGTCATCGACTTCAAAACCAAGGGGTTTAATGAGATGAAGATAGCTATCGGTTGCGGCAGCGGTCCGAGCAATATTGCCTGTATTTGCGGGAATTAAGGGTTCAAATAATACGATATGATTTGCCATAAGAGCCTCCAAAAATATAAACTTGATTAGCGTACGGGGATTTGCCAACGTACAAAAAAAACGCATAGCTTCGGTTATCCACAGCGAAGCAATGCGTTAGTGAAGTTTTCTAGCGCTAACTTTTATCACCGCCGACAAAAGCAGCCGTCTGATAAAAGTGAGTGATAAAAAAGCTTGAGAGTAATATAACATTATTACTAGCGCAGTGCAAGCCCATTTTAAAGGCTGGCGACCGTCACCAAACTCACATCCACCGTGACTTCCGTGGGCGGCTGGGCCAGTAATTCGGCCCGCGCCTCTTCGGGTGCCTGCCAAGACAGTGGTGTCATCGTGACAACGTCTGAAAATAACGTTGGTGAAGCCTTAAAAGCATATCGAATTGGCGTAATGGTTGCATTGGAATAAGTCGCTAATAAACGGTCGAGTACGCGTTCATTCGAATAAGTTGCTTTAGCAGTACCGGCGTACAAGCCTTGCCGTAATTCTTTCAAGTAATCAGCGTTAGGAACAACCTTAAAAAGCCGTCCCCCTGGCGCTACCCGAGCAAATTCTGCATACGCTCCAGGTGAAAACAGGTCGACAATGGTATCAAAACTACCAGCCAGAAATGGCAACTTAGTCAAGTCCGCCACGCAGAAGAAAGCCTCACTCGCTAAAGCGCCCGCCAATTTAATGGCCGGCGCAGAGATATCAAAACCCACGGTGGCGGCACCACTCTGGGCCAACGCGGCAGTTGGCGTGCCTTCACCACAGCCAATATCTAAGACTCGGTTACGTGGGCTTAGTTCAGCGGCAATCCGATCCACAAATGGGCTAAAGAAGCCAGCGTCTAACACACGCCGGCGGGCAGCCAGCATCGTTTCGGTATATTCAGTGGGCACTGGCGCATTGAGGAAGTTGACGGTTCCCTTTTTATTCAGATCAAAGCGATGCTGATTGTCACAAACTAAGCTCGTCTGATCTGGCCTTAATTCTTGTCCACAGACCGGACACGCAAACAAATGCGGATTAGCCTGGACAAATTCAATTTTTTGTTCGATTTTACGCATTAATCTGCTCCCGGAGTTGAAAGCATGCTTTTTTCCGGTAGACTAGAGAAAACAGTTAAGGAGAAAAAGAATGCTCGCGATTTATAAGTACGATAATACCGATAAGCAAGTGAAGAAACAAGCGCGCTTTGAGCCTAACGTTTGGATTAACGTGGTTGATCCGACGACTGAGGAAATGGATCTCTTGCAGAATAAGGCCCATGTGCCAGAAGCATTTTTGCTTTATGGGTTGGATGCTGACGAAAGCGCCCGCTATGAATATGATGAAGACGCCCAAGCGCACTTAATCATCTATGATATGCCCACAGTGACACCGGAACCCCATCACACTTTCGCCTATGAAACAGAGCCTTTAGCGATTGTGGTCACAAAAACAGCGATTGTCACGTTACACAATCGGCCGGTGTCAATGTTGGCCTTGTTTGCTGAAGGCAAGATTGCTCATTTCAATCCGCAATTTCGCCAGCGCGCTTTGCTGCAATTCCTGTATCAAGTGACGGTGAGTTACCTCACCTATCTCCGGGAATTAAACAAGCGCCGCCAACAAATCGAACGCAATCTGCAACATAACCTGCGCAACGAAGAACTGTATAGCATGATGGATATTCAACGAAGTTTGGTTTATTTCATGATGAGCTTGCGGACAGATCGCAACGTCTTAGAAAACATCCAACGCGGCAACCCGCTCCGCTTTGATGAAGACGATCAGGACTTTCTTGATGACATCATGATTGAAAACCAACAAGGGGGCGAAATGGCCCAGATTAGTAATTCCATCATTCATGAAAGCACAGATACCTATTCGTCGGTCATTAACAACAATATGAACAGTGTGATGAAATTCCTGACTTCGTACTCGATTGTGTTAACCATTCCAACCATTATTTTTTCGTTCTATGGGATGAACGTCAAACTGCCGCTGGCAGGCGACAGCTTCAGTTGGATTACGACTATTGCCATTTCCGGCATCATCTCCCTCATCGTGGGAATTTTCTTCTGGCGCCGCAAATTCTTCTAAAAAATAAACCGCCGCTCAGTTGTGGCGGTTTTTATGTGCGCTTTCGCTTTAAAAACACGAACATTAAACATAATTTTTAACTAAACGATTGACTTTTACACGAGATACACGTATATTACCTGGTGGTGCGAAAATTGCACGCGATTGTTATGTATAATGTTCGGTTTTTAGAAAGGACTGGCGTTCATGCAAGTTTTTGATTACGAAGACATTCAACTCATCCCCAATAAGTGTATCGTCCGCAGCCGCAAAGAGGTCGACACCAGCGTCAGTCTCGGCGCGCACACCTTCAAGTTACCGGTGGTGCCCGCTAATATGCAGACCATTATCGATGAACCGCTTGCCATTTGGCTAGCTGAACATGACTACTTCTATGTCATGCACCGATTTAATCCCGAACGGCGGGCGGACTTCATCGCCGACATGAAGCGCCGTAACTTGATTGCCTCAATCTCTGTTGGGGTCAAAGAAGAAGAGTTTGCTTTCATTGAAGACTTGGCACTTGCCAATCTACAACCCGACTACATCACGATTGATATCGCGCACGGCCATTCGCAGATTGTCATCGACATGATCCATCATATTAAGAAATATTTGCCTGATACCTTTGTGATCGCCGGTAACGTCGGCACACCTGAAGGCGTCCGGGAACTCGAGAACGCTGGCGCTGATGCCACCAAGGTTGGCATTGGTCCCGGTAAAGTTTGTATTACCAAAATTAAGACTGGCTTTGGGACCGGCGGCTGGCAGTTAGCGGCGCTACGCTGGTGTGCCAAGTCGGCTCGCAAGCCGATTATCGCTGACGGTGGCATTCGCACTCACGGCGACATTGCCAAATCAATTCGTTTTGGCGCCACCATGTGCATGATTGGCTCCCTGTTTGCCGGTCACGAAGAAACACCCGGTAAAAAAGTCGAAGTTGACGGTCAGCTCTACCAAGAATACTTTGGTTCCGCATCCGAATATCAAAAGGGTGAACATCATAATGTCGAAGGCAAGAAGATGCTGATGCCCGTTAAAGGCAAGCTGGCTGACACCTTAAATGAGATGCAAGAAGACCTACAATCGGCCATTTCCTATGCCGGTGGTAAAGACGTCGAAGCCTTGACCAAGGTTGATTATGTCATCGTGAAGAATTCGATTTTTAATGGCGACTCCATTTAACTTACTTTTTATAAGTTTTCCTTGTCACGCCTTTATGCCTGTGCTATTCTAATCGAGGTTATTGTTAATCTGGTGATGACTCACGTCGTCGAATATCATATTTTACGCATAAAGGAGCGAAAAGTTTGGCCAAAAAATCCAAGATCGAAAAAGCAAAGAAGATTCAAGCCACTGTTGATAAGTACGCGGATTTACGTGCTCAGTACAAGAAAGAAAAGAACTACGCTGCGCTCCAAACCTTGCCACGTAATGCTTCCCCTGTTCGGGTGCACAATCGTGACGAGCTTGACGGCCGGCCACACGCTTACATGCGGAAGTTCAAGATGTCACGGCTTAATTTCCGTGACCTCGCGCACAAGGGTCAAATTCCTGGTGTCCGCAAGGCTTCTTGGTAAGCCACTCAAAAACGCCTATCGGTTAGCCGATAGGCGTTTTTTGTGTGGCACAAATGCCGGCGACACCTTCCGCCTTAATACGTGATGCGGGTATCGACGTGAAAATCCGGGACCTGAGTTGGGGTCAAATACAGCGCATTTTCAAGGCGATCATGTTCGGGTACCGGTGCAAACACCAGCGCCACGTGGCCGATGGCATGCAGATTCTCATTAGCCAGTTGACCAACGTACGTTAATGTAAATTCTTGATTATCGATATCAATCGTGTCGCCAATGCTGAGATTGATTGTCTCCAAGGCCGTTCTAGCCTGGAAATCTTGAATTAAAGTGACTGCGCGTAATGCTTCAGTCGCACTATCGTCAAAAAGAATGACCATCGGATCATCTGGGCTTAACGCCTGCGGACCAATCGCAGAAATTGTCGCTGTTACTGTCATGACCTTACCACCTGTCTTTATGTCGTTAACCATATTTTACCACAAAGAATCCGCTTACCTGGCGTGTTATACTAGAAATATCTGAAAGGAGCGACGTTTATGCAAGAAACAGTTTTGATCGGTGGTTATACGCGCCAGAGCGGCAAGGGAATTTATCGGGCCAGTTTCGATAGTGACAGCAAACAGTTGACCACCCCAACCCCTTTTATCACATCGATTGGTAGTCCCACCTACTTGGCGGTCTCTAAAGCGAACGGCCTATACACCGTTGACGCTGATGGCGATCAAGGCGGCGTGGCAGCTGTTGATTTGAGTACCACTCCCCCGACCGTGCTCAATACCGTGTTGGCAACCGGCTCATCCCCAGCCCACATCAGTATTGATGAAACGCGCCAACTAGTTTTTGCCAGCAATTACCACGAAGGCCGCGTGAACGTTTACCGGATCAACACTGATAAGAGTCTCACCCAAACGGACGTCGCGACGAATCATGGCTTTGGGCCTAGACCTGAACAAGAAGCCAGTCATATTCATTTTGCCGCGTTGACGCCTGATCAACAGTTAGCCGTCATTGACTTAGGCACAGATGAAATTTTCACTTATCCAGTCAGCGATGCTGGTAAGTTGGGTGAACCAAAGATTCTTAAACTTCCGGCCGGCTTTGGCCCACGGCACTTAGTCTTCAACCATCAGCAAAATATTGCTTATCTTCTCGGTGAACTCTCCAGTCAGGTGCAAGTCTTGACATATGACCACGGCACATTTGCGCTAGTGGGGCAGCCCGTAGCAACAATTCCGGACGATTGGACAGCGCATAACGGTGCTGCAGCCATTCGCCTCAGTCACGATGACCGTTTCTTATACGTCAGCAATCGTGGCCACAATAGCTTGGCCGTCTTTGCGCTTGATAATTCCGGTTTAAAGCTGAATCACATTCAACAGATTAGTACTGAAGGTGACTTCCCCCGCGACTTCAATCTTGATTTGACCGAAACGGCTCTCCTAGCCGTCAACCAAAACTCCAATAACGGGACGCTTTATGCACGGGATGTTGACTCGGGGTTACTGACTGAACTAGTCAAAGATATTCCGACGCCCGAAGCAGTGAATGTCTTGTTCTTACCCGCGCTTAACTAATTTTTCTTAAAAATGTCTGACATGTTTGGTAATCCCTACTTTTGCCGGTATACTGATACCATTGACAAAGGAGGAGTACGTCTGCCATGTTAGACATTTTTAAAGCCATTATTATTGGGATTGTGGAAGGGCTCACGGAGTTTCTGCCAATCAGTTCCACCGGCCATATTGATTTGGTCAATAGTGTCATCAAGATGAACCAAAGCGCGGCCTTTACTGCAATGTTTGAATATGTCATTCAGTTTGGGGCCATTCTTGCCGTTATCTTGCTCTACTTCAATAAGCTGAACCCGCTCACCACCAAGAAAACACCACAAGAACGCAGCGATACTTGGGTGCTGTGGTTCAAGGTGTTGGTGGCCTGTCTGCCATCAATCGTCATTGGTTTACCACTAAACAGTTGGATGGACGAACACCTGCACACCCCGGTGGTCGTTGCATCCATGTTGATCTTATACGGGATTTTATTCATCATTATTGAGAACCATTTCAAGAATACGCCCGCTAAGGTGACGGGTCTGGGCCAGATCAGTTATCGCCTCGCCTTTTTCATTGGGATTTTCCAAGCGCTGTCGATTATTCCAGGGACCAGCCGTTCTGGCGCCACCATCCTCGGAGCTATCATTCTGGGAGCTTCGCGGTTTGTCGCGACTGAATTCTCATTCTTTATGGCCATTCCAACGATGGTAGGGGTTTCCTTGTTAAAGATTTGGAAATTCTTCCGTGAAGGTAACAGTTTCGGCAGCGAACAAGTCTTGATTCTGGCGGCCGGGATGATTGTTTCCTTCATCGTTGCCTGGGCCACCATTAAATGGTTGTTAAAATTCGTTCAAACGCACGATTTCAAGCCATTTGGCTGGTACCGAATTGCCCTGGGGATTATCGTTTTACTTGTGATGTTCTTCCACTAATTTCTTAGGAGGCTATGATGTTAAAAGAAGTTGCCATTGAAAATTTTACCGACATGCCCAAGGCCATCAATGCTGGCGCTCGGCGGATTGAATTAAACGATAATTTAGCCGTCGGTGGGACCACGGTATCTAAAGGTGTGCTCGCCGAGGCGACGCGCTATGCTCATGAACATCAAGTCAGCGTGGTGGCGATGATTCGCCCCCGCGGCGGCGATTTTGTCTATAACGATTTGGAATTAAAAATGATGGAAGCTGACTTATTTGAAGCCCAAGCTCAAGGCGTCGACGGCGTGGCGTTCGGCGCTTTGACCGCCGACAACTGGTTGGACGAAGAAGCCTTGGAGAATCTGATTGGTGCCAGTGCTGGGATGGATATCGTCTTCCATATGGCCTTTGATTCAATTCCGCAAAGCCGTCAGGCCGAAGCCATTACTTGGCTAGCCGAGCATGGTGTCAGCCGGATTCTCACCCATGGCGGTCCATTGACCACGCCCATTCAAGAGACCCTTGGTCAATTGAAAACGCTCGTTGAAGCGGCAGGCGATCAAATTACGATTTTGCCTGGTGGTGGCATCACAGCTGAGAATGTGGATGAAATTGGTGCCCAACTTGGCGTGAATGAAGCCCACGGGACCAAAATTTTAGGCTAAGACAAAAAGCCCTTCGACATAATGTCGAAGGGCTTTTTCTTGCAGTCACTCATTGTCCAATTTTTTTGTAAACGCCAAAATACCACATTGGCATGCCTGCAATCAGTAGAGCGAATGTCAGCCATAACTTAACCGTCATTGGCAGCGCCCACGGGTAAACCTCCAAGCCAATAAAGGCAAGCAAGGTAATCAAATAGTACCCACTAGTCAACAACATGCGATGTTGATGGGTGCTTTTGCGCTCATGAAGCGTTAAAAACAACGCGGCGAAAAAAATAATCTGACTTATGGGAAATATCATGGTCATCAGTCCTTTACAAACCCGCTGTGATAAGTCAAAACGCCAAAGCAATTTGTTAGCCAGAGTATGCGCTGGCACAGCCTGCGCGTCAATTGTTTTAGCCATACAAAAGCCCTCCGACAACAACTGTCGAAGGGCTTTTTAATTGTTCATAGGTACAACTGCTGCGCCAAGGCCCGCATGTCAGGTGGTAACGGCGCCGTCAGCGCAATGGTCTCGTGGCGAAATGGATGATAGAAAGCCAATTCCGCGCAATGGAGCGCTTGGCGGTTTAACAACAATTCACCCCCGTACAAGTCATCCCCAATGAGCGGATGGCCAATCGCGGCAAAATGGACACGAATTTGATGCGTTCTCCCTGTATGCAATGTCACGCGCACAAGGCCAAAGTCGTCAGTTTGGCGTTCAAGCTGATACTCAGTCACTGATGCCTTGCCGGCCAGATTAACTGCTCGTTTCATATAGAAATCTCGACTTGGGCCGATGGGTAACATCAGCCAGCCATGCGGCGGAATTGGCCGAGCCAATGGAATCAATGCCAGATAGCGCTTGATAAAACGCGTTGAATGTAGTTGGCGATCAACCAGGCTATGGGCATAGCCGTGTTTAGCAAACATCATCAGTCCACTTGTATCTCGATCCAAGCGGGTCACAACATGAATCGCCGTACTTTCCGCCTTAGTTTGGATCAAATAGGCCTTGACCCGGTTTGCCATCGTGTCATCCCCTTTGGCCGCATCTGGAATCGATGCCACGCCAGCGGGCTTATTCACAATCAAATAGTGCTCATCTTCAAAGGCAATCTCAATCGGGGCATCAAATGGCACAACCGCATCTGCCGGGACCTCAGGCGCTAATTCGAGCAAAATACGATCGTTTTTGTGCAAAACAAAAGCGGTATTGCGTTGCCTGGAATTGACAAACACGCTACCACCATGAAATTTCAACTTCGTCAATTGAGCCCGCGAAAAGCCCTGCTGACGAAGAAAGTTCTGCAACTTGAGCGGGGTCGCATCCAAGTACGTCCACTCAAACCGCATTATTTCTTAGCTCCAATAAAGGCATCCTCAACCCGGTCCCAGAAATGCATATGCCGATAACGCGCAAAGCGAATGCGTTCGCTGGCAATGCGGTAACGCAATTCCACTAATGGTTGGGTTTGTAAGGAGAACTGATCGACAGTCAAGACGAAATCCTTTGAATCCATCGGCCGCAGCACAATCCATTCATCTGGTGCAATAATGACCGGCGCTGATAACGTCCGGAACACACGATTATTAATCGAAGCAATCTCGGTCATCTGCAACGCGTCTAGCCGCGGATGAATCACAGCGCCACCGACCGATTTCGAATAAGCCGTGGACCCAGTTGGGGTGGAGATACAGAGGCCATCCCCCCGGAAGCTTTCAAAGAAATTCTCCTTAATGAAAACGTCCGACCGCATTGTGCCGTCAATCCGTTTCAAGGTTGATTCATTAAGCGCTAAATAATGACTGGTGGTCCGATCTGCAAAGGTCGCCACTACATCAAGCAAAGGATAACTGACACTTTGACCAGAATCTTTCTCCAAAGCGGTCACTAATTCGTCTAATTCAAAATCGCGCCAATCCGTATAGAAGCCCAGATGACCCGTATGAACCCCGATGAACCGAACTTGATCAAGCATATTCGCATAGCGGTGAAAAGCCGAGAGCAAGGTGCCATCACCACCCACGGTGACGACAACCTCAGGTAACTTATCGTCGATGTCAAACCCCGCCGCCTTCAGTTTGTTCTCCAACTGAGAAGCCGTATCAATCGACTTTTGACCTGAATTATGAAATACCGAAATCCGCATTAGTCTTTATCTTCCTTTGGTTCCTCTGGCGGTGGTTGGGGAATATTTTGCCCTTTGCCATAGGAGAATAGTTGTTGTGCTTCTTGAATTTCTTCCCGAATCTCTGACATTTCCGTATCTAATAGGAAACTGGCTTCCGCAGCCCGTTTGAGCCGGGCCTTCAATTCATCGGGAAATTCGCCTTGATACTTATAATTCAATGAATGCTCAATCGTAGCCCAGAAGTTCATGGACATTGTTCGAATCTGAATCTCCGCCAAAAGCCGCTTCTCACCATGAACCAACTGAACAGGATAATCAATGACCACATGATAACTGCGATAGCCAGATGGCTTTACGTTGGTCACGTAATCCCGTTCTTCGACGACCTTCATATCAGTCCGCTGATGCAACAGGTCGACCACCTGATAAATATCTTCAACAAACTGGCATTGAATGCGCAACCCTGCAATATCTTGCATATCTTGTTCAAGCAGTTCGTCTGAAATAAACCGACGAACCTGCTTTTCTTTAATCGAGTCAATCGGCTTCACGCGGCCGGTGACAAATTCAATTGGCGTGTGTTCGTTGGCCTGGAGAAATTGTTTCCGCATCCCGCGAAACTTAATCTTCAATTCCTCGACGGCCTGGGTGTAAGGCATCAGGAAAGTATCCCAATCGCGATCCATGCCCAACACTTCCCTTCGTCAAAAATAATTACATCTCATTCTACCATATTCAGCAAGCGCCACCACGGATCGAGCGAAAACTTCAGTTATAGGCAGTTCTGTTCACGCCGGCTTCAGCCTGTGCTACACTACCCGTGAAGGAGGGTTGCGTCATGTCAAACGAACCCGAAAAAGAACTAAAAGGGCATTTAACCGCTGAGCAACTGGCTCCACTACAGCAGAATTTTCCATTTGCCCAGGCTTTTAGTCAAACAAATACGTATTACGATACCATTGATTTCGCCCTAAAGGCCAAAGACATGGGCTTGCGTATTCGGCAATTCAGCGATTACGCGGAGCAAACCCTCAAGGTGCCCACCGGCCATCCGCACGATTTGCGAGAGATTACTGACCGCCTGACAAGTACTCAGGGCGCTAGCCTCATTAGCCAACATACCATCATGGCCGGCGGCGACGTTGACGCTTATTTGCAACAACTGAACATACCGATCTCGGCATTGATTCCCTTTGCAACCGCCACAACAGTCCGCCAAATTGCAGTCATTCCGCTTGGTAATTTGGAATTGGACCAGACAAGTTACGCGGATGGTTTCGTAGACTACGATGTAGAATTGGAATATCATAACCAGACTGATGCAGAACAGTTCTTTGATACCCTTAAACAACGCTTTGGTCTAGACCTTACGCCTGTTCCAAATAAGGTGGCGCGAGCATTGGCACATACCCCAAAGGTCTAGGCTAATTTGTTGAAACTTTTGGAATATCTGTTAAAGTGAATAAGGTGTTAGCTACTCGGAACAAAAAAATGGGGGAAAAATAGTGTTAGAAATATTTTTGTTCGTCAACCCATTAGGCAAGATCTGCCTTGAGGTTGAAAAGAAGTTCATGAGTTTTGCGCAGCACCAGGAGCGTAAGGTCGTGACGCATTTCATCCCGACGTTGAATTTCTCGATCATCAGTGATTATATGCAATTTAAAGACTTGGATCCCAAAAATCTCGACAACCGCAACCATTTGTTCAATGTTGGTTACGAAATCATTTTGGACTACAAAGCCGCGCAATTCCAGGGCAACATTAAAGCCCGTGATCTTCTAATGGATTTGCAAACCCGTTTCAATACTGACTTTGAATACAGTCCTGAGATTGTCGCCGACCTCTTGAAGAAGCATCACATTGATGCCGCTGCCTTCTGGGAGGATCGCGGGCGTGATGAATTGCGCTTGGGCTTCCAAAGTGACCAGCAAATCGCCTCACAAATGGATGTCACAAACACGCCTTCCGCTGTGTTTGTTGATACGCGGCAACCGGATACGGATTCAGCAGTCATGCTCGATACCGTTAAGGATTACCAAGTCTTCGAAAATGTTTGTCAGCAAATCGCTGACAATCCTGAGCTCTTCTATCGTGAAGCGCCTAAATCTCCAATTCTGCGCGTCTTATAAAAAATCCGGTACCAGCCGCTATAGGCTGTCACCGGATTTTTTTAGTTGGCTTGAAAGCGGGCCTGCGCCCAAGCTTGACGTTTATGGACTCCATCTGGGAACCATGACAATGATCGTTGCCATTGGCCATCCCCTGATAAATAGCCACCAGCCACAAGTACTTGCTGCCATCGATGACTAACGGCCTCTAAAACTGGCGCTTGGTGGCGTAGCGGCGCGTTCAAGGCTAGATACTGATTCCAAAAGGCCAAATCAGCCGCTGCAGTCATTGGCTGATTGTCAAAATAAAGCAACCAATGCGCCCGCATCAACCATTCTGGCTGCGGCAATCCAGGCAGGTGTGTTTGAGCCCAGTGCACCTCCCACGGCACGCCAGCCAAATGATGGCCTTGTTTGTATGCCACAGCTTGGAGCGCCAGCAATGTGTGATCACGATAATACAAACGACTCTCCAATTGCCGTTGCTCCTGTTGCGCTTGGTCGAAGAAACGCCTTGTCCTGAATCGGCTTGCAGCCTTGGTGAAGTGAGTGGTTTGCCAGCCCTGTTTTTGCCATTGATGGTGACTCAAAATTCCCCGTGAACTGTCCAGAAACCACAACGCCAAATCATCAGCCATGAATTTATATTGTTTAGGACCAAAATGTGAGCCGAAGTAGCGGCGGCCCATAATCCAAATAACATTCAACCTGAGTTGATGATAGCCAGCTGTCCGCCGGGCTAAATCGCCCACTGAGATCGGGCTACATTGGAATTCCAACACCAGCGGCGGTTGTCGCGAAGTAACCACCACGTCAGCCCGCTGCTGAATCTCTGGATAATAGACTTCAAGTTCCGCCACTTCTGCGCGGCCACTCAGCCATTCCTGTAACCAGCGCTTCCCCAAAAGATGCTGCTGACTTTCGGGTTCACTGGCTGAACAGGTCCCCACAATATGCGCAAAATGTGCAGGCATCTGGACCCCATTTTTAATTCTGACTGGCGCGCCACAAGCTGGGCAGGTAAATGACTCCTCCGAAAGGGTTGCGGCTTGCTGGTGGCTTCTTAACTCAACCCTGATGCCGGCTAAATTCTTGGCAATAAACATGCTGTCACCTCCACCAAGAAATTACGCAAAAAAAGTCTGGACGGGTTTGCCGTCCAGACTTGTTCATCATGAATGTTGATTCTTAAGGTAGGTATCTTTGTGGAACCAGGCCACACCCTTGTCTAACAAAGAAATCCCATCGTTAGCCAAGTACAAGATATAAGTGAAGAACAAGGTTAAGTTCGCATCGCCTTGCATGGCAGTCACACCCCAGAGAATCACGGACATGACCCCTTGGAAAATCCAGAAGTAATACTGATCAGAGAACCGCAATGTTGCCAGTAATGAACCAGTAATCCCAATTGTTCCAGCAAAGGCGTCCAGCATTGGTCGAGGGCTGATGAAAAGCCGAGTATCCATGAGATATAAGACTGCATAGACAATCACGAAGAAAATAGCGACGAGTCCCCAGTTCCGCAAGTTTAACTTCCGAACCCGTTGGCCCACATTCTTTGCCCAACTTGGCATCACCAGGACCGGAATATCCAAGAGCACGATATAGCTCAGCTGTAACACCACATCAGCAAAGTTCTTTGCTTTGGCCGCGACAATAATATAAATAATGGCACTAATCAGGCCAAACACGCCGTTCAGCGGCCGGACATTCGTAATCGACAAGGTTGTCGTGAAACCCAGAACCCCGGCAACCATTGGTAAAATGGTCCAAAGTGTTAAGGGAGCGACAATCGTCGTCCCAATAATAATGCCAATCCCAAACATCAGTAGCATGTAACTGGAGAAAGTCCAGCCCTTCATCTGTTCCACATACCACTTCGGATTGAAGACACTAGTTAACGCCACTTCTTTTTGATCCACAATAAATCCCACCCTTACATTTTAGAAGCAATGTTGATTATTTTAGCATAAAAGCTAAAAAATAACTTCTGTCATTCAAGGCAAAATTTCAGGGGAAGCGTTTCAAATTCCACCGGATTAGGCCTGACTTAGCGTTTTTAAAAATTTGGGCAGGGCTGCAATGACTTGACTGGGCAAGGCCACATATTGACTCTGCGCTAATTCATCGGCGATGGCACTGTGCGTGTAAACCGCTGCCTGCACCACCTGGTCGTGATAACCAAATTGACCGACAAACGCAGCAATAATGCCCGTCAAAGTGTCACCAGAGCCGCCCGTTGCCATGGCCGCACTCCCACCAGGATTTTCAACGGCCGTCTGACCAAAAATCTGTGTGCGGTGACTCTTAACGACCACAATCCCCGGGATTGTCGCAGCCGCCTTGGCATTCGTCTCCGGCGTTTGATCAGCAATGACGATGCCACTGAGGCGTTGCCACTCCATCTGGTGAGGGGTCCAAATTAATTGCGCTTTGGGTACCTGAGCCTGCTTAGCGGCGATCAAAGTAATTGCCGCCCCATCGACGACAACCGTTTGTGTGGGGAGCACAGCCGCAAACACCCGTTGCAAAACACTTTTAGCTAAGTCATCAGTCCCCAACCCAGGGCCGATCACAATCACATCTTGTTGTTGAATGAGTGCGCTCAGGTCAGACTGATAGTCCACCACCATGGCTTCGGGTAAGCGGGCATGCAGGGCGGGATGATTAATGGGATCAGTGGCGACCGTCACTAAGCCGGCGCCACCGTACACGGCTGCACTAGTAGATAGAATCGCAGCGCCGCCGTATTGTTGATTGCCGGCCACCACAAGGACTCGGCCGAATGTGCCTTTGTGCGACTGTTGCGGCCGCGGCCGCACCACCGTTTGAACAGTAGTCAGGTTGATTGTTTCCATAATAACCTCTTTTCTCTCCTGCTGATTGTGGTTATTGCAGAAGCCAACGTGAAGTTGATAAATTAAGCTTGTCAGATTGGGCTTTCTTTGCTAAAATCAATGATGTTGTTGCCGCAATGGCGGAATTGGCAGACGCGCAGTGTTCAGGTCGCTGTATGGTTATCCATGTGCAGGTTCGACTCCTGTTTGCGGCATTACTTACCACGAATCGATGATGATTCGTGTTTTTTTTGTATCTATTACCAAGTCTCACTAAAGTTTACATTATCCGGAACATTTTTATCCACGACAATCGTTTTGAGATAGCCACGCAGGTCTGCCGAAGACCAGAGCGCTTGATAGTCAGGACTGGCTTGAAGGCTGGCTAACGCCTGAGCGCTGGGATTATTGGTCCCAGTGAAATATTGCCAGTTTAATTGGCCGAATAATTTAGTCGCCGCGACCAGACGCTTCTCTGGCAGTTTTGATTCGGCCAAAGCTGCAAATGCCATCGGTTGGGCATCTTCTTCAAATAATCGCTTCAAGTAGGCTTGATGATGGACTAAATCAGGATTTCGCCGTTCCTGGCGAGTTAAAACAGGTGATAAATCCAATGCCTGTCGGTGGTAGGTCAACCCGGTTGGCGACAAGGAAACTTCACCAAAGCCATTGGGGCTGGTAGCAAAACTGCCACTGACGATTTCGGTGATGGGTGAGTTGCCGTCAGGATCATGACTGATATCTTGTGCATGAATGTGTCCCGAAAAAACAATTTTTACCCCGTAGTGATCCAATAAGCGTTTTAGCGCAGTCGCATTATCCAACACAAAGCCCTGATGGACTTGGGCGTTATGTTGGTAAAGATTATGATGCATAAAGACTAAGCTCTGTCGATGTGCTCTTTGGCCGGCGAGCAATTGCGTTTCCAGCCATTTCAGCGTATCTGCTGATAAGGCCCCACCAGTATTGGGGGCTTGGCTGCTGGGTTGAATTGGATAATTATTACTGTCCAAACAGAGGAGCTGATAATCGTGATTCAAATTTACGCGATAACTCAATGAAGCTGGATCCGTGCTGGCAGCATACTGATAACTCTCAGCCCAGATTTGGCGCCAATCGTTAGGGCTAATTTGGCCCACTTTGATTTGCTGGCTCCCCTGGTACTTTCTGGCCCAACCGTCATAGATATCGTGATTCCCTGGTATGACGAGTAGCTTAATGCCAGCTTGTGTCAGCGGCGCTAGTCGGTGGGCTAAACTTTCTGCGCTCGCCTTGGCCCCATTAAAGGTCAGATCTCCTGTGATAACCACAGCCGTTGGTCTGGCTTGCCGGGCGGCATGCACAAACGCGCGGATTGTTTGCGGTTGGTAATCCATATCTTTACCAGCAGCCGTTTGCTTAATTTCTGTATAGGCCTTGCCTTCATCTTGAAGACTGGGTGCAATGAAATGCGGATCTGAAAGCACCCAAAGTGTGGGCCGAGAACTGGTCGTTAGGGCTTTAGGAGCGGTCGATTTCGGCCAAAAAAGTATCCAGCCAACGACTAATGCTGCAATGACACCACAGCCAATCCAGAGTGTTTTTTTCATCATCATCCCTCCAATTCAAGTTTACCTGTCTTGTAAAATAATGTACATGCACCAAAAAACCAGCTGTTAGCTGGTTTTTTGCGTTAATTGTTGAATTTCTTCTGACGTTAAAGCCCTGTATTGGCCAGGATTTAAAGCTGAATCGAGCCACAGCCCGCCCATCGCGACGCGTTTGAGGGCGATGACCTCACTCCCCACCGCATGCAACATGCGCTTAACCTGATGGAATTTGCCCTCGTGGATTGTTAGAAGAATCTTTTGAGGGGCGATCACTTCTACAGCGGCCGGTGCCGAGGTGAAATCCTTAAAAACAATCCCTGAAGTCAACCGCTTAATGCCCGTTTCAGTTAATGGCTGATCAATGGTGACTTGATAGACTTTATCAACATGTCGCTTGGGGGCCAAGAGCGCGTGAGCCAAAGTTCCATCAGTCGTTAGCACCAACAAACCAGTTGTATCCTTATCCAGACGCCCTACTGGCGCCAGCCCGGGACGTAAATCGGTAGGCGCAATTAAGTCAAGCACCGTGCGATCTCGAGTATCTGCAGTAGCCGTGACCACACCAGCTGGTTTATTCAACACGTAAGCGACTTCCAAATGAGCTGAAACCGACTGATCATCAACTGTCACTGCATCCGCTTCGTTAACGGCCAAACCGGCATCGGTAGAGAGCTGGCCATTCACCCGGACACGTTTTTGCTTAACTAGGGCCTTAATATCTTTGCGGGAGCCATATTGGAGATGACTCAAATATTTGTCTAGTCGCATGGCATTACCGAATGTGGAGCCGACGCCGAATGCCTGCCACCCGTGAGCCTAAGATGTAATCAGCCAGCCGGGTTTTTAAGACTAAGTACGCATAAATCAGCCCACCAATACCAACTGACACGAGCAACATCACAACGGCCCAGAAACGACTCTCTGGACTAACAACGAGATTAAAGAGGCCGATAATTGCGCGGACGGCGGCATACATCATCCCCGAGAACAGGACAATCCCCAGAACGCGTCGAACGGTCTGATTCAAGTTGAAATGATAATCCTTGCGCAGGGAGTAAATCATCAATCCCGATGAGACGGCCATCCCAACAATTGTCGCTAAGACAGGGCCATAAACGTTGAAGAAAACAATAAATGGCCATTGCAAGACGATTTTGACTGCAAAGCCAATTAGCATCTCAATAATAGCTAAGCGGTTATTAAATAGCCCTTGTAAAATGGCCGCCAGGACCGTGAAAAGCCCTAACAGAATCGCCAAGAATGACGAGAGATGCAACATCGAAATCCCCAAGGCATCATAGCCATAAAACACGACGTAAAGCGGTTGAGCAATCGCACCCATCCCAAAGGCAGCGGGGATCATCACAATAAAGAACAATTGCAGGTTGTTCGTAATCTGAGCTGCCAGTTCTTTGGCATCCCCCCGCGTTTTGGCCGCAGCCAGCAATGGAACAGCGGTGACTGCCATCGCCACGGCCAAACTCACCACAATCATAATTAACTTATTCGCATTTCCGGCAAAGAGCGCAAAAATTTGGTCAAGTTGCTCCCTAGAAGTCTTAAAGACACGGAGCATCATTGGGTTGAACGTATATTGGTCGATAATGTAGTACAAGTTAATGGACGAATCCATCACAATAAATGGCAAGGCTTGTTGCAAAACGTCAATCAAAATTTGATTAGTCGAGATATGTAAGTCGTCTCGCCCATTCGCTGCTAGTTCATGTAAGCGTGGCCGTTGCCGAACGAAATACACGATTAGAATTCCTAAGCCAAAAACAGCCCCAATGAAAGCGGCAAAAGTAGACTGAGTGACAGCTGACACATAGTCATGACTGCCCAGGCGCATAATCATGAACGTTGCCGCCAGCATATAAGCGACACGTGCGACTTGTTCAATAAACTGACTGATAGCACTGGGCGCCATTTCATTGTAGCCTTGGAAGAAGCCTCGAATCAGGCTCAAAACTGGAATGACCAATAGCGGCCATGCCAGGGAGCGAAAGACAGGGATCATGCGTTCATCACCAGCACTCAACACTGGTGCCAGTAGCCACATGGCGCCAAATGCCACGACTCCCATCAAGCTCATCATAATGGCCCCGTGGTAAAAAAGCCGTAGTCCGGTCCGGTACTCTTCCATCGCATTATACTTAGCGACTTGTTTGGAAACAGCTCCTGGTACGCCGGCGGTGGAGATGATTAAAAAGACTGCATATATTTGATAACCCTTCGTAAATAATGCATTGGCGCTGAGCGCTGCACCGCCCATCCAAACCCACCAAGGGATGACATAAATGGCCCCTAATATCCGTGAAAAAACGCTGCCGGCTGTCATCCAGACCGATCCGCGAATCATTTGCTCTTTGGCTGACCGCTTCGGCGTGGCCGTCGTCTTATCCATACTTGCACCTCATTAAAAACTGTTCGCAGTGATCGGTGGCCCGGTCACCCTTTTATCCCTACTATCATACCTGATTAATATTCGAAATGATACGTCTTTCAGCATCGGCCAGAGCCGTTTTTCAATCCAGCCCACCAAAAAAGGTAGGACAAAACTGACGTTTTGTCCTACCTTTTCGGTTATTTTACAACAATGTTTACGATTTTCTTAGGAATCACAATAACCTTGACGATGTCCTTGCCTTCAACGAACTTCTCAACGTTCTCATTAGCCATGGCTTGGGCTTTAATCTCATCTTCAGCTGTATCCACTGGGACAATGAGTTCGCCGCGCAGCTTCCCGTTCACCTGCAACATCAACTTCATGTCTGAATCAACGAGCGCCTTCGGGTCAAAAGTTGGCCAAGCTTCATACGTTAAGCTGTCCTTGTGCCCCAGAATGGACCAAATTTCTTCCATCATGTGGGGTGCGATTGGCGCTAACATTTTAACGAAGCCTTCGACATATTCAAGCGGCAGGTCGTCAACCTTCTGGGCGTCATTGATGAAGACCATCATTTGCGAAATCGCGGTATTAAAGTGTAAGGCCTCGTAGTCTTCCGTGACCTTCTTAACGGTTTGGTTGTAGACCTTGGTGAGCTTGCCGTCATTAACCGTCGTAATCCGATCGCGAGCCTTGTCATTATCATCGACAAATGTCCGATAAACGCGGTCTAAGAACTTGCGAGCGCCGGCCAGTCCGTCGGTACTCCAGGCAATTCCTGCATCCAATGGGCCCATGAACATTTCATACAGCCGCAAAGTATCGGCACCATATTCATTAACCACATCATCAGGATTAACCACATTGCCCTTGGACTTACTCATCTTTTCATGGTTATCGCCCAAAATCATCCCTTGGTTATACAACTTTTGGAATGGTTCCTTGGTTGGGACAACACCGATGTCGTACAAGAACTTGTGCCAGAAACGCGCATACAGCAGGTGTAAGACCGCGTGTTCCGCGCCACCAATGTACAAATCAACTGGCAACCAATCTTTCAACTTGTCAGGATCAGCAATTCGTTCTTTGTTGTGAGGATCGATGAAGCGCAGATAGTACCATGAACTCCCTGCCCATTGCGGCATGGTATTAGTTTCACGGCGGCCATGGCGACCATTTTCATCAACCACGTTCACCCAATCTGTTAAGTTCGCTAATGGTGACTCCCCAGTCCCACTCGGTTTAATATCGACTTCTGCTGGCAAGGTTAACGGCAACTGATCTTCAGGGACCAAAGTTGTTTCGCCGTCTTCCCAATGAATCACAGGAATGGGTTCGCCCCAGTAGCGTTGCCGCGAGAAGACCCAGTCACGCAGTTTGTAATTCACTTTAGCTTCCCCAACATTGTGGGCTGTCAGCCAGTCAATCATCGCATCAATAGCCCGTTGCTTATCCAAGCCATCCAAGAAATCAGAATTGATGTGCAAGCCATCACCCGTATAAGCAGCGTCAGCCACTGAATCCCCGGCAATCACTTGCTTAATCGGCAGATTAAATTGCTTGGCGAAAGCAAAGTCGCGATCGTCGTGAGCAGGGACGGCCATAATCGCACCGGTCCCGTAAGACACGAGAACATAATCAGAAATCCAAATTGGCAATTGTTCGCCAGTCACGGGGTTGGTTGCATAGGCCCCCGTCCAAACGCCAGTCTTGTCCTTGTTCAAATCAGTCCGGTCCAAATCACTCTTGTGTGCTGCTTCGTCAATGTAAGCATCCACAGCCGCTTTTTGTTCTGGGGAGGTGATTTGGGCAACCAACTCATGTTCGGGCGCCATGACAACGTATGTGGCCCCAAAAATTGTATCAGGGCGCGTTGTGAAGACCTCAAAACTCTGGTCGTGGTCAGCCACGTTGAAGGTGATTTCTGCCCCCGTTGATTTGCCAATCCAGTTACGTTGCATTTGCTTGATGCTTTCTGGCCAGTCCACATCATCCAAGTCATTCAACAGTCGTTCCGCATAAGCGGTAATCCGGAGAACCCACTGCCGCATTGGCTTGCGAATAACAGGATAGCCGCCGCGTTCGGTTTTGCCGTCAATCACTTCTTCATTGGCCACCACGGTCCCCAAATCAGGACTCCAGTTGACGGCCACTTCAGCTTCATAGGCTAAGCCATGCTTGTACATTTGTTCAAAAATCCATTGGGTCCACTTGTAATAATTCGGATCGGTGGTATTAATTTCTCGATTCCAATCATAGGAGAAACCGAGTGAGTTAATTTGGCGTTTGAAGTTTTCGATGTTCTTCTTGGTGAACTCGTCTGGTGCGTGGCCAGTATCAAGCGCATACTGTTCCGCCGGCAAACCAAAAGCATCCCAACCCATTGGATGTAACACATTAAAGCCCTGCATCCGTTTCATTCGAGACGTAATATCTGTCGCGGTGTAACCTTCTGGGTGCCCCACGTGCAAGCCTTGCCCTGAGGGATAAGGAAACATGTCTAATGCATAATAATTCTGCTTATTTGGATCTGTAGTGGTGTTGAATTCGTTGTGTTCGTGCCAATATTTCTGCCACTTGCGTTCTACATCGCGATGATTGTATGCCATAATAGCCTCCTTGTGTGTTCAAACAAACAAAAAGAGCCCTCCTATAAATTAGGACGACTCATTGCCGCGGTACCACCTAAGTTCTGTTTACACAGCCCTCTACTGGATAACGGCCAGTCCGGTCGCTGCTACTTTTGTTCACAGCCACAACGCAAAGACGAGTTCGGCATCTCCCTTCGCAAGACTCGCAGCACCGTCTTGTTTCTGATCCCAGGTAGACCCTAATATTTCTTTGTTCGTTTGATATTGCGTTAAGCATAGCAAAATATCCTGCTAACGACAACCCAAAATGCTAAACTAGTCCTAACGTTCAAAAGGAGATTGTCATGATTCGACAACATAAATTGGCATGGAGTGCCGGCAGCCTGCTGGTCTTCATCTGCCTCTTCATTAGCATCACACAGCGAGTTGCTTGGGTACCATACTTTGACCAAGCCATTATCACCCGGGTGATAAGTTTCCGTCCCCAAGGCCTCACCGATTTTCTCATTGGTGTGACCACTTTGGGTGAACCCTTGAGTGTCACTATCATCGCCATCATTTTATTGATTGCCTTGCTCATGCGGCGTGCTTATCCTGAAGCAGTGTTGATGGGCGTCAATGTCCTCTTATTTAGCGCCGTCAACACCATCATCAAGCAAATCGTCCGACGACCACGGCCTTTCATCGCCGATCCAAGCATTGTTCCGTTGGCTCATGCCGGTGGCTTCAGTTTTCCCAGTGGTCATTCATCCGGCACCATGCTGCTGTACGGCACCGTGATTATTTTAGCGAGCTTGCATCTTAAATCAAAAGGATGGCGCCGAACGATTATTGGCTTAAGCATTTTAATGATTCTACTGACCGGTTATTCCCGCATTTACGTTCAAGTGCACTATCCAACTGATGTGCTGGGCGGCTACACCATGGCCTTTACCGGTTTGATGTGGAGCTGGTGGTTCTTTGATCGCTACTTAAAGCGGCAACAAGAACGCCTAATTGCGCAACAATAAAAAAACACGTGCGGCCAATGGCCGCACGTGTTTTTTAGTCTTGATTGAGTTGCTGGTGATCAAACATATTCACCACCATCGCTAAAATAATGATAACCACAGAGAAGAAGTAAATATGATGGAGCCCCGTGTAGAGAATTTCCCGCAGGGTTGGCAGCAAATGGGCTGGCAACTCTGTCGCTGTCTGAGGATTAATCAATTTATTCATCATGTTCAAGTTGGTTGCAGGATGTGCTTGGACACCATTAGCCATGCTAATGTTCAGTACAATCCCATAGATGCTAACCATTAGCGTTTGCCCCAGGGTTCGGCTCAATGTATTAAAGCTCGTGGCCACACCGACTTGATCCTTGGCCACAACAGCTTGAGCGGCCACCGTCGTCGTTGTAATCGTAATCCCAAAGCCAAAACCCAAGACAGCCGCAACCACTAAGAAGAACCAATAAGGTGTTGTTTCAGGGACGACAGAGAGAATAAGACTGCCGACTAATAAGAAGCCCAGTGCTACCCATAGAACGCGCTGTGGTCGCATTCGAGCAATCAACACCCCTGAGACGAAGGAACCAACAATCCACATTAAACTACTTGGGGTAATCACAAATCCCCCCATCGATGCTTCAAGTCCTAAGACACCTTGCATCCACATTGGCATGTAGACTTCAAAGCCAATCACAAATCCGGCGACCAAGGCGGCAATTAAGTTATGCACCACAAAGGTCCGGTTCTCAAACAACTTCAAGTCGATGATTGGGTCAGCCGCCCGTTTCTCTTGGCGCACGAATAACCAGAAAAACCCTGCGGCAGCGAGTAACGTAATCACAAAAATTACCACGCCGTTGGCCCCAGCCAAGGATTGGAAGCCATACATAACCAATAACAAAGTCATAAGCAGCCATAATGTGCCCTTGGTATCAATTGCTTCTTCCTTCTTCTGGAAATCTTCATGTAAGAAGAAGAACACCAAGCCCATGGTGATTAAGCCAATTGGAACATTAATAATAAAAATCCAGTGCCAGCTTAATTGATCAACAATGAACCCCCCGAGTAGCGGCGCCACCACGGAAGCAATCCCCCATGCCGAGCCGTTAAAACCTAAAACCTTAGCCCGTTTCTCCAATGGGTAAATATCCGCGATGATCGTGAAAGTGACGGGCATAATGGCTCCGGCCCCCACACCTTGAATGGCCCGGAAGACAATCAGCATTTCCATTGATTGAGACAAGCCCGATAGCAATGAACCAGTAATAAAAATTGCCAGGCCCATCATGAAGACGGGCTTTCGGCCCATTCTGTCCGCTAATTTGCCGTAAATCGGTGTAGCCATCGCATTGGTCAATAAATAGATTGAGACAATCCAATTCATCAGGTGAACGCCGTGTAGGGTGCCGACAATAGTTGGCATAGCCGTGGACACAATGGTCCCTTCGATTGCGGTCATGAAGGTTGCGATGAAAATAGCGACCGTCACCACCGCTACATTTGTTTTTTTCTTTGCCATACTGACTTCCTTTCAAAATAAAACGGCCTCTGTTGGATAAACTCCAACAAAGGCCGCCTCTTAACTCGTTTAACCCAGATACTTGGTTAAGGCCTCAACTTTATCGAGGTGTTCCCAAGGTAGGTCAACATCTGTACGTCCGAAGTGTCCATAAGCGGCTGTCTTTTTGTAGATAGGCCGCTTTAGATCTAACATTTGAATGATACCTGCAGGGCGCAGGTCGAAATTATCACGAATAGCTTGTACAATTTCATTTTCAGCGATTTGGTTGGTTCCAAAGGCATTCACAGAGATGGAAACTGGTTGGGCCACCCCAATGGCGTATGCTAATTGGACTTCAAGCTGCTTAGCCAGCCCAGCTGCGACAATGTTCTTAGCAATGTAGCGCGCCGCGTAACTGGCTGAACGGTCAACTTTGGTGGCATCCTTACCAGAGAAAGCCCCACCACCATGGCGGGCATAGCCACCATAAGTATCGACAATGATTTTACGTCCCGTCAGCCCGGAATCGGCATGTGGGCCACCCAGCACGAAACGGCCCGTTGGGTTCACATAGATCTTCGTATCGTCATCAAGCAATTCCGCTGGAATCACTGTCCGAATGACCTTAGCTTCAATATCAGCCCGAATTTGGCTAAGTGAAACATCTGGATTATGTTGGGTTGAAATCACGACGGTATCCACGCGTAATGGTTGATCATCGTCATCATATTCAACTGTGACTTGTGCCTTGGCATCTGGTCGCAAATAGGTCAGTTCTTCTGACTTGCGAATCTCAGCCGTCTTGCGCATCAAGGCGTGGGCCAATGCTTCGGCTAAAGGCATGAAGGTTGGGGTTTCGTCGGTCGCAAAGCCAAACATCATCCCTTGGTCCCCAGCCCCAATCCGGTCCAGGGGATCAATACTATCATCCCTGGCCTCAATTGAATCATCGACCCCTAGGGCAATATCTGGTGACTGTTCATCGAGCGCGACCATCACCCCAACACTATCAGGGTCAAAGCCTGAATCTTTCGTATAACCAATTGTCCGAATTGTTTCGCGAACCACAGACTGGATGTCGACATAGGCAGTGGTTGTGATTTCGCCAACAACCAGAACCAGCCCTGTTGTGACGGTGGTTTCACACGCTACCCGTGCATCGGGGTCTTGGGTTAAAATGGCATCCAAGATGGCATCGCTAATTTGATCAGCAATTTTATCTGGATGGCCTTCTGAAACAGATTCAGATGTAAATAAATGTCTCTCTTGCATTTTCTTGTGTTTCCCCCTTTAATATCTCGGTTACAAGGCATCTTCGCCGTGGCGAACCCTATCGGGAATTCTTTGCAACTCAATAAGGATACCATAGATTTGACCCCCAAAAAACCTTTTTCAAGTCACTGATTGCACTTGCGCCCTCAATTAAACTTATGTACGATTGGTGCAGCAACCTTTGAAAGGAGCTTGTCGTGCCAAAAATAACGCAATTATTCTTCGGTTTGGGTATCGCCTTACAAGCCGCCCTGTTTCCTTGGCTGACGTTGCGGCCTGTGTGGCGTGACAATCAAACCTTGCTGCTTGGTCTGATTGGCCTTGCCATTAGCCTAGGATTAACCTATACCCACTGGCACAGCCTTTGGTGGTTAGGGCTCAGCAGTCTGTTTGCCATTCTTTTAGCCGGGCTGCAACCGCGCCTGTTGCCCCTTCTACTCGTCCAGCTGGTGTTGACCTGGCTATTGACCACACAGAAGATGCAAACCCCCACACTGCTGTCGTTGGTCTTTGGACAGATGCTTTTAGCCCAATTAATTTGGTTTTTCGCTCTGGTCCACAGCCTGCCAATCTACAATCTGATTGACCTCGGGTTGATTTACTTAGCTGCCCTCATCATGTTGTGGCAACCGCGATTACCGCGATGGGGTTATGCATTGTTAGGACTGGCAGTTTTGTCGCTCGGTTATGGCCTGCAACGCTTAAACCTTGGCGCTATCATCGGAATGGCTATTATCTTTCTCCTGTTAGCCTTCCCCAAGAAATCACTTGCCCCTTGGGTCTATAATGTCTTGCCTGTCCTCTTGAGTGTTTTCATGATTGTCGCCAGAAGTCAGGGCTAGTGAAACAGGACTGTTGGTCCTGTTTTTTTGTGCAAAAAAAAACAGTCGTTAGACTGTTTTAAGAGCGGTCCTAGCCGGATTTGAACCGGCGATCTCCTGCGTGACAGGCAGGCGTGATAACCCCTACACCATAGGACCAAATACTGATGGAGGATACAGGGCTCGAACCTGTGACCCTCTGCTTGTAAGGCAGACGCTCTCCCAACTGAGCTAATCCTCCGAAAGTGACCCGTACGGGATTTGAACCCATGTTACCGCCGTGAAAGGGCGGTGTCTTAACCACTTGACCAACGGGCCATTCAACTTTTAAACGGAGAGTAAGGGATTCGAACCCTTGATACAGGGAATACCCGTATACATGGTTTCCAACCATGCTCCTTCGGCCACTCGGACAACTCTCCATTAAAAACTCCGGTTGTCAGGCTCGAACTGACGACA